>JBAPRL010000090.1:0-31718 GCA_049281095.1 Candidatus Acidiferrales bacterium | reverse complement strand
CGGCGCGCGGCCTCGGTCGGTACGCATGGGGTTAAAGATTCCGATTGTCGCAAACACCTCGAGCACAAACCAGCAGGTCGAATATCAGGATATAGGGACCGACATCGATGCTCGGGCCACGACGATTGGTGACGGCTTGTACGATCTAGACATGGACGTGGATAGGTCGTCAGTCTATTCGGCCAATCAAGGTACGGATGAAACTGGAAGGATTCCCCAAGTGGGCGGCTCGCCGATTGTGAGATCTTTCCGTTCAAGTTTCGATCTCGGCTTGCGCGACGGCCAGACAGAGCAAGGGCCTTCCGCAACGGATCCGTTTAATGGCCACGTGTTGAAAATCAGCATCACTCTGCACGTCCTAAAATAGCTCGCAAAACCCTCGCAAAAACAAAAAAGGCGCTCTCACTTTGGAGCGCCTTTTCCATTTCTCAATCCTGAAATATTCTTACTGCGGAAAACTCGACGGGCTCACGTGCTTTCTTTCATGGTGATTCAGCACGATCGCCAGCACCGTAATGGTCCCAATCATCACGATTCCCAGAAGCACGATCAGTCCCGTGCGGCGCTTTGCCGTGCGGTTTTGGTTTTGCTGCTGATCTTGTGACGGAACCATGCTCACTTCCATCATTGAGCCAGCCGGAATCACGCGGCTCGCGCCATCGTGCGACGTAGTGACCAGAAGCGTACCGTTCTCCGCGCCGATAATCGCCGATGTCGCGCTGGTGAATTCTACGTAGCCCGAAGCTGTCGGAGAACCGGCCGGAGCGATCGTCGCGTCGTACAGAAACCCCTGCACCAACATTTTGTCCGTGCTGCGGAACCGTACGTCGCCTTGCGCAACGTCGAAATCGATCGGGCCCGTCGGCGAGTCTTTGCGGATTTGAAGCTCGGTGTTTTGCCCCAGCAAAATCCCTCCGCCGCCGGGAAGCATCACCCACGCGCCGCCTCTGTCCGCCGTAGAAATAACGTCGCCGTCATAGATATTCGTTCCGTCGGCCAGTGTGGCGCCCGCAACCGTGGCGAATTCGCTGTTCGCAACTGTGCCGACAATACTGGGACTGCCTGGAGCAGCCCATAGGGGAACCGCGAGGAGAGCTGCCACTGTAACTGCGATCAACTGACGACCCAATTCACGAAAGCTCATTTGCCGCCTCGTCCGGTTTCGCGGAGCGGGCCATTCCGCAAACCTGTTGCAAGGCTAACAAACTGCAAGACAAAGTCAAGGTGGTAAACCCTTCAAAAAAGCACTGTAGGGGATTCTCTTGAACGAGGGCTTTTTCAAGCGAGAACGGATTCAAGGGCTTCTTTCAATTGCGGATGCCGGAACGCATACCCGATCCGATTCAGTTTTTCCGGAACCACGCGCTGGCTTGCCAGCAGCGCGTCCGCCATTTCGCCCAGCGCCAGCCTCAGCGCGAACCGCGGCACGGGGAAAAGAGCCGGCCTGTGCAGCACTCCCGCCAGGATGCTCGTAAACTCGGCATTCGTCACGGCATTCGCCGTCACCGTGTTCACGGGTCCGCGCACCGAATCCTTTTCGAGCGCATACCGGATGAGCGCCACCACATCCTCCAGCGTGATCCAACTCATCCACTGCCGGCCATTTCCCATCCTTCCTCCCACGCCCAAGCGGAACGGACCGAGCATCTTCTGCAGCGCTCCTCCGTGCGGTGCCAGGATTATCCCGAAACGCAGCATGACCGTGCGAATGCCTTCGTGTTCCGCTTTTGCTGCTTCGGCCTCCCAGTCGCGGCAAAGCTGCGCCAGAAAATCGTTCCTTGGCGCGCTCGTTTCGGTCAGAATTTCGTTGCCGCGGTCGCCGTAGTAGCCGATCGCCGACGCCGAGACCAGCACTCGCGGCTTCTCTTTAATTTGCGCCAGCCCCGTGACCAGATGCCGCGTCGCGTCCACCCGGCTTCGCCGCAGCAGGTCCTTGCGCGCCGCCGTCCATCTTCCTCCGGCCACAGAAGCGCCCGCCAGATTCACTACGGCATCCGCGCCTTCCATTGCCGCCAAATCGATCGAACCAGTCGGCGGTTCCCAGCGAATCATCTTCGTAGTCGCGTCGGCCGTCGCCGCGGAACCTGAACGTACCAGCCGAGCTATGATGTGCCCTTCCGGGCGCAGAGAGTCAACGAGCGCTGTTCCAACCAAACCGGAAGATCCGGAGACGATGATCTTCACGCGCACTCCTCAAGGAACCGGCGCGCTGCGTCGCGCCAGTGAATCTGTGCCTTAAGGTACGTGGACTCCTCATCCGCGTCAAGCGCGTCAGCCGTAATCTCGTGGCCAGCGCGAACACCACGCATCGAACATGGCCACGGCGGACGCCGCCGCGTTAGAATGGGGCATGGTTTTGCGTGTCCTCTTCTTTGGTCAATTAAGGGACATCGTAGGCGCCGCCGAGCAGAGTTTCGACGCTGCCGACGGCGCGCGCCTCGAAGACCTGTATTCGAGCTACACCCAGAAATTTCCCCGCCTCGCGCAATTCCGCGAATCCGTCGCGGCCGCCATCAATCAGGAGTACTGTCCGTGGAATCGCCAACTTAGATCCGGCGACGAAGTAGCTTTTCTTCCTCCCGTGAGCGGCGGCGCGTCGCAATCTTTCGAGGACATTATCGAAATCGTCCGCGCCACTATCCGTACCGAGCAAATCGTCGCTTCACTGAAAGCCCCCGCAGACGGCGCCGTTGCCGTGTTCGAAGGCATCGTCCGCAATCATTCGCGCGGCAAGAGCACCCTGTACCTCGAATACGAAGCCTACGAGTCCATGGCCCTCGCCAAGATGCGCGAAATCGGCGCCCACATGCGCAAAGCCTTCGCCATTGACAGGCTCGCCATGGCCCACCGCCTTGGCCGCATCGAAATCGGCGAGACCAGCGTTCTCATCGCCGTCAGCTCCGCGCATCGCGCGGCGGCGTTTGACGCCTGCCGTTACGGCATCGACACCCTCAAGCGCCTGGTTCCCATCTGGAAGAAGGAGTACTTCTCCGACGGTGCCGTCTGGTCGGAAGGCGAAAGAATCCCTGCGGAAGCCTTTTCGCCGCCGCGTACATCTACTCCCTAGAATGAATCGCCACAAGAATCACATTTCGATTTGCGGCACGGCTCCAGCGGCGGTCTTGTGCTTTTGCGCGATTCTGTTTCTGCCGGTGAATGCTGGCGCGCAAACTGGCTCCCGCAAAGAGCCGCACCTTCGCGTCCAGACCGATCTCGTGACCGTTCCCGCAAGCGTGCTCGACGCCACCGGCAAACCGGTTTCCGATTTGCCCGAATCCGCGTTCAAGCTCTATCAAGACGGCGTCGAGCAGAGGATCGCAAAATTCGAAACGCAGACCGACCGTCCCCTCGAGCTGGCCCTCATGGTGGATTCCAGTCTGAGCACGCTGAAGGACACCAAATTCGAAAACGAAGCCACTGCCCGTTTCATCCGCCTGGTCGTGCGCCCGGGCGACCTCCTCGGCGTCTTCGAATTTTCCGAATCTGTGACCGAGCTCGCGGACTTCTCGGCAAATGTCCCCAAGCTCGAAGCCGCCGCGGAAAAAATCGCACCCGGCGCGGGAACTTCTCTTTATGATGCGATTTTCCTCGGTTCTCGGCAGCTGGAAAAACTGCCCGAGGACCGCCGCCGCGTCATCGTCTTGGTCACCGACGCCGGCGAAACCACCAGCAAGTCCAACTTTGAGACCGCGCGCCGCACCGCTATCGAATCCGAAGCCTTGCTCTACACCATTCTCATCCGCCCGGTGGCTAACGAGAGCGGCCGCAACACCGGCGGAGAGCATGCCATTGAAACCATCATCGATTCCACCGGCGGAGCGGTCTATTATCCCGACGTGATGGCGCAATTGGACGCCATGTTCCAGCAAATCAGCCGCGAATTGCGTACCCAATACCTGCTGAGCTACTACCCAGAGCCCAAAGAGAAGGCCGGAACCTATTGTCATATCGGCCTCGAGATTCCCAGCGGCTCCTACACGCTGCATTATCGCAAGGGCTTCTTCGAGGCTGGGCCGTCTCAAATGGATGCAACTCCCAATTCCAATCAATGACCAGCGCCGAGACAAATCCAGCCGATTTTCTCGACGTCGCCGTCGCCGCCGCCCGCGAAGCTGGCGAAATCATCTCCGCGGCTATAGACCGCCCGAAGAATATTTCCTATAAAGGCGAAGTCGACCTCGTCACCGAAACGGACAATAAGTCCGAAGCCGCAATTCTCGCCCACCTTCGCCGGGAATTTCCCCATCACGCCATCGTTGCCGAAGAGGGCGGCGCCTCCGGCCCCAGCGCTCCATCGGAATACCAATGGCACGTCGACCCGCTCGACGGCACCACGAATTTCGCACACGGCTATCCCGTTTTCGCCGTTTCTTTGGGCCTGCTCCAGCAGGGCGAGCCGCTGATCGCCGCCATTTACAATCCCGTGACGCGTGACGTTTTCACCGCTATCCGCGGTCAGGGAGCCCATCGCAACGGCGCCCCGATTCACGTTTCCGCCGTCGACACGCTCTCGCGCAGCTTGCTCGCCACCGGCTTTCCCAGCCACAAACGCGTGCAGAATCCCAATATTCATTACTACTGGGAGTTCACCCTACGCTCGCATGGCGTGCGCCGCGCCGGCGCCGCCGCGCTCGATCTGTGCTCCGTCGCCTGCGGCCAGTTCGAGGGCTTCTGGGAATTTGGCCTGAAGTCCTGGGACACCGCTGCGGGAATCTTGCTCGTGCGCGAGGCCGGCGGCAAAGTCACCAGCTTTTCCGGCGAGCCTTTTCGTCCCGGCGATTTCGAGTGCTTGGCCTCCAACGGTCTCATCCACGCGGAGATGCAGCGCGTCGCCAACTCCGTCCAGACAGGCTCGTCGGCTCAAGTCCCGGGCAAGCACTAGCCCATTTCACGCAACCAATCAAGAGGAGCAGGAAGTCAGCCCTCGGAAGGGCCTGGCCGGGCACTCATACCAAAGTACAGGTAATTGCCCGCGCACACCCCACAGCCGTTCTCGCTTTACTCCAAGCCACGCCGGATGTTAGCCTGCAGCTTCGCCATTATCGATTACCACTGATGTCTTACACTTACGTTTTCCCACAACCTAAACGGCGCACTTTGGCAGAGCCGTGGCACCGCCTGCAGGGCCGCTGGCGCAACGGCGGCGTGGAGACCTATTCGCTCGGCCAGTCCAGCGGCATCAGCCAGCTAAAGCGCCTCGGCTTGCACTCGCGTATCGAGGTCACCGAGCATCGCATCGGCCTGACCAACCTGCCCGAATCGTTTCGCGGTCTTCGCGTCGTTCAGCTCACCGACATTCATCACGGCCTGTATTTTCCCGCTGCCGCGCTGAGCCTGGCCGTCGAACTGACCAATAAACTCGAACCGGACATCATTGCTCTCACCGGCGACTTCGTCACCCGCTCCCGCAATTACATCGAGCCTGCCGCGGAGATGCTTGGCGCTCTGCGCGCCCGCGAAGGCGTCTTCGCCGTCCTCGGAAACCATGACTTTCGCGTTGATGCCGACGAAATCGCCGCCGCGCTCGATCGCCACGGTGTCGAGGTTCTCCGCAACCGCCATGTCACCCTTCGCCGCCGCGGCCAGAAACTCTGCCTCGCGGGCATTGATGATTTTCTTTACCGTGCCGACCTTCCGCGCGCCGTCCGCGGGATCCAGGCCGGCACGCCGACGGTCCTGCTCTCGCACAATCCCGGCATCATCGAACACGCAGCCCACATGGGCATCAATCTCGTTCTTTCCGGCCATACCCACGGCGGCCAGGTCCGCCTGCCTTTGATCGGCTGCGTCTACGGCCGCTCCGACGAGAAAATGCGCTTCAAGAAGGGGCGCGACTCGCTCGGTGGAACGCAAATTTACGTCAGCCGCGGCCTCGGCACCGTCGTTTTGCCGGTGCGCTACGGCTGCCCTTCGGAAATCCCGCACTTTGTTCTCGAACCGCATCGCGAGCTCTCTACGGGCGCCCGCTCTTCTTTCGCCGATGGCTGGTCCTCCCGGCCTCATGCGTGTCGTTGATCTGATCCGCAAAAAACGCGACGGCGGGGAACTCAGCCGCGAAGAAATCGCTTACCTTGTTGCCGGCGCTGCTCGTAATACCATCCCGGATTACCAGCTTGCCGCTTGGCTCATGGCCGTGGTCTGCCGTGGGGTCACGCGCGCCGAAACTGCCTTCCTTACCGATGCCATGCTCCACTCCGGAGAAGTCATGGATTTCTCCGATCTTCGCGGCCCCAAGGTCGACAAGCATTCCACCGGCGGCGTCGGCGACAAAACTTCCCTCATCGTTGCCCCCATCGTCGCCGCGGCCGGCTCGCGCGCGCCTGCCGACGTGCCTGTTTACGTACCAATGTTGAGCGGCCGCGGCCTCGGTCATACCGGCGGCACCCTCGACAAGCTCGAATCCATCCCCGGCTTCCGCGTCGACCTCTCGAAGCAGGAATTTCGCGACGCCCTCGCTGCCTGCGGCTGCGCGCTCAGCGGCGCAACTCCGGAAATCGCGCCCGCCGACAAGCGCCTTTACGCCCTTCGCGACGTCACCGCCACCGTCGAAAGTCCCGGCCTCATCTGCGCGTCCATCATGTGCAAAAAACTCGCCGAAGGCATCGACGCGCTGGTCTTCGACGTCAAGACCGGCGATGGCGCCTTCATGAAAAACGAAAAGGACGCGGTCGCGCTCGCCGAGCTGCTCGTCGAAACCGGAACCCGCATCGGCAAGCGCGTCGTCGCGCTCATCACCGACATGGACCAGCCCCTCGGCCACAATATCGGCAACGCCCTCGAAGTCGAAGAATGCCTGCAAGTCCTAAACGGCCAGGGCCCCGCCGACTTGCGCAGTCTCTCCATCGAGCTTTCCGCGAGGATGCTTTTCCTCGCCGGTGGTGCCACCGATGTTGCTTCCGGCAAGCAGCTCGCCGAAGAAATGATTGCCACCGGCCGCGCTCGTGATAAATTCCGTGAGGTCGTCGCGCAGCAGAGCGGTGATGCAGGCGTGGTCGACGATCCAACGCGCCTGCCGCAGGCCAGAAAAACCGAGGCGCTGCGCAGCGCTCGCGCTGGATTCATTTCACGCATCGCCTGCGAGCAAGTCGGCACGGCCTGCGTGATTCTTGGCGGCGGCCGCGAGAAACAGGATGACCGCATCGACTCCGCCGTGGGCATCGTCCTCGGCAAGAAAGTCGGCGACACCGTCCGCGCGGGCGAAGCGCTTTGCACTGTGCATTACAATGCGGACTCGCGCCTCCGCGAAGCGCTCGATTTGCTCGAGAAGAGTTTTGTCATTGCGGACGAGCCGCTGCCGCAGCGGCCCTTA
Organism: Candidatus Acidiferrales bacterium; assembly: GCA_049281095.1. Lineage (GTDB taxonomy): Bacteria > Acidobacteriota > Terriglobia > Acidiferrales > UBA7541 > DAHUXN01. The sequence goes on along the minus strand of JBAPRL010000090.1, from coordinate 24,409 downwards.
ATTCTTAGAACCATCGGTTCGTAGGATTATCGGCTCGCGAAATCGTCGGCGCGTAAAGCATCGCAATCGTTTGCATTTTCAGGGGAGGGGAATGCATCGCCATTGGACCGGCCTGTTAGGTATGGCCACCATTCTCGGCCTCGCCTATCTTTTCTCCACCAACCGCCGCGCCATTCGCGTGAAAACCGTCGCGTGGGGCCTCGGCCTCCAGGTTGTGTTTGCTTTCATCGTCCTCGACACCAACATCGGCCGCGAAATTTTCTCCGTCATCGGCGCCGCCGTCACCAAGCTCCTCGACTACTCCTATTACGGCTCGATGTTCGTCTTCGGCGACCTCGGCGCCAAAAATTCCAAGCTCGGCTTGCTTTTTGCCTTTCAAGTTCTGCCCGCAATTATCTTCGTCGCCGCGCTGTTCGCCCTTCTTTATTACTACGGCATCATGCCCTTCATCGTGAAGCAAGCCGCCAAATTCATGACCCGCCTCATGGCCGCCAGCGGCGCCGAATCGCTCAACCTCGCCGCCAGCATTTTCATGGGCCAGACCGAAGCGCCGCTCACCATTCGCCCGTTTCTTCCCGAAGTCACGCGCTCTGAGCTGATGTGCATCATGACCAGCGGCATGGCGCACGTTTCCGGCGGCATCATGGCCGCTTACATCGCCTTCGGCGTCGACGCCAAACATCTCATCACCGCCGTCATCATGACCGCTCCCGGCACGCTGCTCCTCTCGAAGATGCTCGTCCCCGAGACCGAAACGCCGGTCACCGCCGGCCGCGTCGAGATGGCCAATTTGGAAAAAGACCCCAATGCCCTCGGCGCTCTCTCCCGCGGCACCATCGACGGTCTTCATCTCGCTTTGAATGTTGCCGCCATGCTCATTTCCTTTATCGCCGTGATTTATCTTTGCGACGGCATCCTCGGCGGCCTGCACAACTGGCTCGCCCGCTTCGGCTTCACCGTATTCCCGTCGAGCCTCGAGCAGGTTTTCGGCTGGCTCCTTTCGCCCATCGCTTGGCTCATCGGCGTTCCCTGGCATGATTCCGGCAAAATCGGCAGCCTGCTCGGCACGCGCATGGTCTTGAACGAACTGATCGCCTACGGCCGCCTAGGTCCCATGAAAGCCGTGCTCGATCCGCGCTCCTTCACCATCGCGACTTACGCTCTGTGCGGCTTCGCCAATTTCAGTTCCATCGGCATTCAAATCGGCGGAATCGGCGCGCTCGCTCCTAACAAGAAAGACGAACTCGCCCGCCTCGGCATTCGCGCTATGCTCGCTGGAACCGCCGCGAACCTCATGTCCGCGTCAATCGTTGGTATCATGTTGAAATGAAATCCCGGCCCAGCCCGTTACCTTCGGCCCGCGACGAATTTGCCAGCGCCGAAGCCGCCGCGAAATTCATTCGCGCGAACACCGTTAAGACAAAGCTTCGCCCGCAAATCGCCGTCGTCCTTGGCTCCGGGCTCGGCGCTTTCGCCGATGAACTCGAAACCGCCGCGCGCATCCCCTACGCGCGTATTCCCGGCTTCCCGCGTTCTACCGCCGTCGGCCACGCCGGCCAGTTGGTCATCGGCAAAAGCTCCGGCATCGCCGTCGTCGCCATGCAAGGCCGCGTTCATCTTTACGAAGGCTATTCGCCCGCCGAAGTCGTTTTCCCCATGCGCGTGCTGGCGCGCCTCGGAATTCGCGCCGTCATCCTGACCAACGCGGCGGGCGGCATCAATCTCAGCTTTCGGCCGGGCGCGCTGGTCATCTTGCGCGATCACATCAGCTTGCTCGGCGTGAATCCGCTCACCGGCCCCAATGACGACCGCTTCGGCCCGCGCTTTCCCGACATGACCGATGCCTATTCCAAGTCCTACCGTCGCGCTGCCCTCGAAGAAGCTCAGCGCCTCTCGCTCGAAGTTCACGAAGGCGTCTACGCCGCCGTTCCCGGCCCAAGTTACGAAACGCCCGCCGAGATTCGCTATCTCCGCGCCATTGGCGCCGATCTTGTCGGCATGTCCACCGTCCCGGAAGCCATCGCCGCGTGCCACATGGGCGTTCGCATCCTCGGAATTTCCTGCGTTACCAACATGGCCGCCGGCATTTTGGACAAGCCGCTCAACCACAAAGAAGTGCTCGACACCGGCAAACGCGTCAGCCGCCAATTCATCGCCCTCCTCCGCGCCGTCCTCCCTCGCCTCTCCGCCGATTTGAGTACATAATCCTTCCGTGACCCCCGACGACCAACTCATTGCCGCGGCCCGCGCCGCACGCGAGCACGCCCACGCGCCCTTCTCGGAATTTCGCGTTGGTGCCGCCGTGCGCACCAAATCCGGCCGCATCTTCGGCGGATGCAACATCGAAAACGCCAGCTACGGCCTCACGCTCTGCGCCGAGCGCGTCGCCATTTTCAAGGCCGTCTCCGAAGGCGAAGACGACTTCGACGCCATCGCCGTCGTTACCGACGCGGACTCCCTCACGCGTCCCTGCGGCGCTTGCCGCCAAATCATCTGGGAATTTTGCGGCGACATTCCGGTCATACTCGCTAATCTTCACGGCAAAATCGAACGCGAACGCTCCCTCAAGCTGCTCCCGCGCCCCTTCGACTCATCCAATTTGTGATTTCGCCTGCTTCACCATTTCATTCGGGTACAGGGCCGCCGTTTTCTGCGATAATTCCTCTTCATCGAGGCCGAAAACATGAAGCGCTACGTCTCATCCTCGCTTTTCTTCGCCCTGTTATTCGTCGCCGTTACGGCTCGAGCCCAAACAGATTCACGGGTCGATCTCCTCATCACCCACGGCACCGTCATCACCATGGACTCCGCCCGCCACGTCTACGACGACGGTGCGGTAGTCATCCGCGGCGATTCCATCGTCGCCGTCGGTCCCGCAAACGAAATCGCGTCGCGCTTCGACGCCTCGCGTACCATCGACGCCCGCGGTGAACTCGTCATGCCCGGCCTCATCGATGGCCACAGCCACGCGGCCATGACCCTCTTCCGCGGCCTCTCCGACGATCTCCCCCTCAACGATTGGCTCCAGAAATACATTTTCCCCGCCGAGGCCCGCAACGTCACACCCGATTTCGTCGAATGGGGCACGCGCCTCGGCATTCTGGAAATGCTTCGCGGCGGCATCACCACCTATGCCGACATGTACTATTTTGAAGACGACGTCGCCCGCGTCACCAAAGACGCCGGCATGCGCGGCGTCCTCGGCGAAACCTTCATCGATTTTCCCGCGCCCGACAACAAATCCGTCCCGCAAATGCTTGCCTACACGGAAAATTACATTAAACATTGGCAAGGCGACCCGCTCATCACCCCCGCCGTCGCGCCGCATTCGATTTACACCTGCTCCACCGAAACGCTTCAGGCCGCTGCCGCGCTCGCCCGCAAATATCACGTGCCCATTCTGATTCACCTCGCCGAAGCTCCTTTCGAAAGCGATCAGAGCCGCGCAAAATACGGTCTCTCGCCCACCGCCTATCTCGAGAATATCGGCTTTCTCGGTCGCGACGTTATCGCCGCGCATTGCGTTTGGGTCGACGCTGGCGACATGCAACTCCTAACAACTCACGACGTCGGCTGCGTGAACAATCCTTCCAGCAACATGAAGCTTGCCGACGGCACCAGTCCCGTCGTGAGTCTCATCGCCGCAGGCGTTCCCGTCGGCCTTGGCACCGACGGCGCCGCCAGCAACAACGACCTCGACCTATTCCGGGAAATGGATCTCGCCGCGAAGCTGCAGAAGCTCGCTCACATGGACCCGACCGCTCTGCCCGCCGAGCAGGTCGTCGCCATGGCTACAATCAGCGGCGCCCGCGCCCTTCACATGGAAAAGGAAATCGGCTCTCTCGAAACGGGGAAAAAAGCGGATGTAATCGTAATTCGCACTGACGCGCCACATGCCACGCCCATGTACAACGCTTATTCGCAGCTCGTCTACGCCCTCAAATCCAGCGACGTCGACTCTGTCATCATCGCCGGCCGCTTACTCATGGACCATCGCCGCATGCTCACTCTCGACGAGCCTGCCATTCTCGCCCACGCCCGCGCCTACGCCAAGCAAGTCTCCGCCTCCCTCGCGGAAACGCCCAAACAAAATTAGCGCGCTGTCATCCTGCCGGCACGGAAGTGGGTGCGGCGCGCCTCTGCGCTGCTCTCACTCCGGTTTTGCACTCCTCTTGACGATCATCTTCGCCGCGGTCGACCGCAGCGTCTCCGGGACGCTTTTGCTGGTGCTCAGAATTTTCAAATCTCTCGGCGTCAACCGCGCCAGTTGGTGCATGGTGATGTCCAGTGGCGTCTTGGAATTGAAGATCAGGTTCTTCACAATCGAATAGCTTTTCATCCACAGCCGGTTGTGCGCGATGATGCGCAGAATCTCCATCGTCAGCGTCGTCATCGACGCGAAGCTTTCCACTTCTGCGTCCGTCAATCGCGGCGACTGCAGCACTGACCGCTGCACCACCTTATTCGGATCGCGGATCAAAATGATCCGCTCTTCCCGTCCGCCCGTGAGCGCCAGCTTCACGCGTTCCAGCACGTTCATCTTTGCCAGCCGCTCCAGCAGCGTCTTGCGTTTTATGGGATCGGGTTCCGCGGCTTCCAGCGCCTTGTTGAGTTCTCCGGTCGGCTCCGCGGCTTCCAACACCTCTTTGAGTTCTCCGGCGTCCGGCGCGCCCTTCCGCAGCTCCGCCAGCAAACCGCGCTGCTCTGGGCTCGCATTCGGCGAAGCCGCCAGCGCGTCGATCAGCGCCGGCGACGAACTCAGACGCTCCAAATTATCGAGCAACAACTGTATGCTCGCCGCCGACAGCTTTTTCGCGACTCTTTCCAGCACTCCTACCGGGCACGAAGCGTTTTTCGCCAGCGCATCCGCAATTCCCATCTCGTCCGTCAGATTCGCCGCGCAATAATACATCAGCGCCGGCGCCGCATCCTCGCGCGTGAGCGCCTCAAAAAAATTTTCCATCGGTACCTTCGTCAGCGCTTGCGCCGCGCGCTGCGCCACTCCTTCCACGTCGTCCATCGCCAGCACCGCCAGAATTTCCGCGCGCTCCGGCCCGCTCAGCGCTACTCCGCCCGTGCACACCGCCAGCTTCCGCTCGGGTTTCGCCTTCCCGAACACAAATTCCGCGCGAGCCGCGCTGCGCGCCTCGTCGCTAATATTCATCTCCTGGATTGGATTTCAGATTCTCTCGCGTAAGCGTTATTTTCCCGGGCTCGTTCGGCGGGCCCAGCGGAGGCACCGTCCGCCCGTTCAGCTCCAGCAGCACCGCATTCGACTTGCTCGCCGCCACCGTAAAACTATTCGCCGCGTGCAGTGTCAGCGTCTTCAGCGCTTCCAGCTTGCCGGAGAACACCACTTTTCCATCCGCGCTCACCGTCACCGTCGAAGTTTCGCCTGCTTCCACCTTCAGCTCCATCGTGCCGGAACTGTTCGACGTACCCGCCGCGCCGCTCGCCGTCTGCGGTTTGCCCGTCGCCGCTCCCGTTTGACCGCTCGTGCCCGATGTGCCCCCAGCCTGTCCATTTGTCGCCGTCGAATTCGCCGCTGCTGCGCTCGCCCGATTCGGCAAATTTCCCGCAGCCGTCGTTTGTCCCGGCGCGGGCATCGGCTGTTGCGCATTCAACGGTGCCGCGGGCGCCGCGCTCCCCAGCGAATCCGTCGTCGTCGCTGCTTTTTTGTGGTGCAACTTCGCCAGCACCGTCCTCAAAATAGGATGGCTCTGATGCCACGCGCTGATCGATGGCCCGTACGCGCGATGGACGTACCACCCGCCCGCAATAATCAGCGCCAGCGCCGCAATCGTTCCTCCGATCGCGAACCAATTCGGCCGCTTGCGCACCGGCTCCCTTGTCCACACCGCAATTTCCGGCCGCTCGCGGGTCTCCAGCGCGTATTCCGCCACCAAATTGTCCTCATCCATCCCCAAAAATCGCGCCACGGAGCGAATGAATCCGCGGTTGAAAATCCCCCCCGGCAGTTGTTCCCATCTCTCATTTTCCAGCGCCTCTAAGAACTTGACGCTGATTCGCGTCGCCGCGGAAATCTCCTCCAGCGACACCCCGCGCATCTCGCGCTCGCGCTTCAAGTGTTCGCCAAACAGGGTCGTCGTGCTCATTGCGGGCTTTTGCTGAAAACGCTGAAAAGGCTCACTAAAAAATATAGGCGGCCATCCAGGCACTGTCAATCGAAGCTCGCGGGCGCAGTACTATGCCAGGAAGATTGCCTTTTGCGCACGGTTTCTGTCGCAACCCGTTGCAGTTACCGCCTTGTCAACCTATAATGCCAGCGATGCCCGAGGGTAAACTGCAGGACACCGGCTCGGCCTTCGGCGCCCCTAAACTTAAAGTGTCTGAACCGAAGCCTTTCCACGGAATCGAACGCCGCCATAACCCCGCCACCGTGCGCGTCGAGCCCGACGCGGGCGAAGTCTCCGTCTTCCACGAACTCGGCAAGGCGCTAACCTCTTCTTTGCAGCTCGATCAGGTCCTCCGCACCATCATGGAGAAAATCAACGAAGTGTTGCATCCCGACACTTGGTCGCTGCTCTTGATGGACACCGAAAAGCAGGAGCTCTACTTCGAGATCGCCACCGGTGAAGGCGCCGAAGCCCTCAAAGACGTCCGCATCAAGCTCGGCCAGGGAATCGCCGGCTGGGTCGCGCAGACCGGGGAAGTCGTTGTCGTTCCGGACACGCGCACCGACTCGCGCTTCTTCGCGCAAGTCGACGACAAGACCAAAATGCAAACCCGCTCTATCGTTGCCGTCCCGGTCCGCTTCCGCGATCAGTGCCTCGGCGTCATCGAGCTCATCAACTGTGTTGGCGAAGAAGGCTTCAGCCCGCGCGAGCTCGCTCTTCTCGAGGCCCTTGCCGACTACGCCGCCATCGCCATCGAAAACGCCCGCCACGTCCAGCGCATTCACGAGCTGACTATCACCGACGATTGCACCACTCTCTACAACGCCCGCCACTTGAATTTCATGCTGGACACGGAGATTTACCGCTCCCATCGCTACAGCTACGAATTTTCCATCATCTTCATCGACCTCGATCATTTCAAGGCCGTCAACGACACCCACGGCCACCTGTGTGGCTCGAAGCTCCTCGGCGAAATCGGCACCATGATCAAAAACAATTGCCGCCTCATCGACTTCGCTTTTCGCTACGGCGGCGACGAATTCGTCCTGCTGCTCCCGCAAACGTCCAAGGAAAACGCCTGCCGTGTCGCGCGCCGCTTGCATTCCCTGATCAAAAAAACCCCATGGCTCAAGGATGACGGCCTCGACGTCCACCTCACCGCCAGCGTCGGCGTCGCTTCTTTTCCCGTCGACTCCGCCGACAAAGCCGGCCTTCTCCATCTCGCCGACGAGGCCATGTATCTTGTCAAGAACACCACTCGCGACCGCGTCGCCGCCGCCTCCACCGGCGTCCTCCCCGAATCCTAATCCAACTCCCTCGCTGCCTTCGCGCTCGTCGCTGCCGCCGCCGTCGCCGCCAAAATCGCTCCCGCCCCCACGAACAGCACCGGCAGACTCCACTGCGCCACCACGCCGGCGATCGCGTAGGAAATCGGTATCAGCCCCACCGCCGAGAACATCAGCACGCTCATCACCCGCCCCAGCATCGCCCGTTCCACGCGCAGTTGAATCCACGTGCTGAATTGTATGTTGACGAATCCCACTCCGAGCCCCATCATCGCCAGCAAGCTCGCAATCGCCCAAAATCTCGGGTATAGCCCGACGCCGATCAGCTCCACCCCGCACAGCGCCCCCATCGCGATGAATTGCAACCCCCGCTTCCGCGGCTTTTTCACCGTCCCCCCCAAACCCATTCCCGCAAGCATCCCGCCGCTAAAACACGAAAGAAACGTCCCGAACGCCGCCGCCGAAGCGAACCGGAATTTCGCCACCGCCGCGAGTCCAATGCCCACCGGCCCGGCGATGCAGAAATTCAATGTGGCGAAAATCACCATCAGGAACAGCAGCGCGGAATCGTTCTTCACCGCGCGCAAGCCTTCCGCAATCGAGTGCAGCATGCTCGGCCGCGCGCCGCTCGCATGGGAAATTTTCGGCGGCTCCGGCACCTTGATCAGCGCCGCGATCACCGCCAAAAAGCTCAGCGCGTCGAAAAAAAAAGCCGAAGCGATGCCGAAAAACTTGATGATCAAGCCCGCCGGCGCCGGCCCCACCATTTGCGTCATCACCGCCGACCCCTGCATCAGCGCATTCGCCGGCTGCAGCTGCTCCGTTTCCACCAGACTCGGAATCAGCGCCGGCCCTGCCGGCAGCGTGAACGCGTCCGCCACTCCGAACGCGAATGTCAGCAGGTACAGATGCCACAGCCGAATCACATGCAGCCACACCAGCGCGGTCACCGCGCCCACCAGCACCGTGCGCACCATCGCCGTGCAGATCAGCACGTATCGCGCCGACAGCCGGTCCGTCACCGCGCCTCCCACAAGCATCAGCGCCGCGCGCGGAATCCCCGCCACCATCAGAATCGTGCCCAGCACCAGGCTCGAGCCGGTCAGTTGCAGCACCAGCCACGGCAGCGCCACCAGATAGAATTGGTCTCCCAGCAGCGAAATCGTTGCGCCGAGCCATACGTTGCGGAAGTGCCGGGTGCGCAGTAGATGCCGCTTCGCCGGTGCCGGATTCGGCGCTGCCCCCGCCGCTCCTGTCGCCGATCCCGTTGTCGAGGCGGCCGTCATCTGCTTCTCCCGTTATCGCGAAGATACAGCTCCGCCGCATCCTGCCTCTTCGCAGCCGCCGCCGTAAGCGCGGCCCATCCTGCGCTCATCTCTTTCTCCTGGATTTTCTCCGCAGGAGTGTACCAAACCTCCTCTCATTTCCAGTCTTCCCTCCAACCGGTTCTGAGCGTTTTTCCTAGGACGGCTTCTGCTTTCGTGACGGTCTAACGAAGCAGACTGCTCCAGGTGGGATCCAGATATTGCCAGCGTTGCTTGCTGCACCAACTTGTGGGGGCCCCCGGAACGTAGAGCAATCCGTGGCCGCGAGTGCAGATGAGCTCCGTGCCGTACCAACCGAGAAACGTCTGCGCAGGGCTGCCGATTCGCGTGGGGTTGGAAAGTAAACGAAGGCAGACCGGACAGCGCTGTTTCTGATCCGTCAGGACCCAGCGAAATCCGAAGACCCATGCAAAAACCATTACCGACGGCGCACCAGGAAATATTGGCACCAGGGCAACGCTCACGAAGACGGGAATCGGCGTGACCAGTGCGATTTTAGTGGCGAGAAAGACCCATCGGCGCACCCGGATTACGAGCGAGGGCGCGTAGCGATTTGCGGGGTACTCGCCAAGCCCCAGCGGGCTAAGCGTCACGAAAACCAGCAAGGATATGAGGTACATCCAAAGGCAGCCGACCGCAAACTGCGCTGCCCCTGGCGGCGACCATGCGGGCAGCCACGCTCTGCGAAATGGCATGACCGCCAAGAGCGTAAGCGCTGCCAGGCTCGCCAGAAATACCACGCATCGCAACGGCGAATCCAAGCTGAACATGCGCCGCACACTAAAGCTCTTGCGCCTCAGCCAAAGCGCATCGCGAAAAGATCCAAGACAAAAAGCCGTCGCATCGTGATTCACGTAGCAAAGCTCCGCTTTCCACTCGGCCAGCCATTCGCCTCGCTCCGGCTCCGGCACAAGCAGCGCGGCGTTGCGCAGCATGGCCATATGGAGTGCGCGAGGCATTACGCCTTCTCCCCGGCGTGCGCCGGAAATAATCTCGCGAGAAGCGGATAGCGTTTTTGCGAAGCGTCCAATGTGGTTTTGCCGGCGCGCGTGATTCGGTAGTATTTCCTCGGCGGCCGCTGATCAGTTTCAGCAATTTTCTCGGATTCCCACTGCGAGCGAATCAGCCCGTCACGCTCCAGCCGCCGCAGCGCTGGATAGACGGTGCCGCTGGGAAGGCCGGTCATTTCCATCACACTGAAGCCATACACGTGTCCCGCGTCGATGGACTGCAAGATGATCGCGGCGGTGTGTGAAAGTTTTGCCTCGGACGCCACGGCCGGAATTGTACCTATGTAGCATGCTACTTGACAAGCCCCCTACATAGAGCGCTACATAGGGGGTGTCGATAGGAGCGCTATGCTCGAACTGCGCCACGTTTGCAAGCGATTCAAACGGAGTCCCGCCGTGGACGACGTCAGCTTTTCGGCCCGCCCAGCCGAGATCACCGGCTACCTCGGACCGAACGGCTCCGGCAAATCCACCACCATGAAAATGATCACCGGCCTGGTGGAAACCACCTCGGGCCAAATTCTATTCCAAGGCGAATCCATCGGCCGCGACTTGATTGCCTACAAACAGCGCATCGGCTACGTCCCCGAAGAGCCGCATCTTTATTCGCATCTGAGCGCGCTCGAGTATCTGACCATGGTCGGGCAGTTGCGTAATCTTCCCGCGAAACCCGCCGCCGATTGCATCGACGGGCTGCTGCGCCTTTTCTCGCTCCACGGCGATCGCCACACCGCGATTGCCGCTTACTCGAAAGGAATGCGCCAGAAAGTCTTGCTTTCCGCGGCGCTCCTGCACAATCCCGATCTGCTGGTGCTTGACGAACCTTTTGCCAGCCTCGACGTGGGCACCGTGCTGGTGCTGCGCAGTTTGCTTCAGGAATTGGCATCGCGCGGAAAGATCGTGCTGTTCAGCTCTCATGAACTCGAAACCGTCGAGCGCGTCTGCTCGCACGTCGTAATTCTAAATCGCGGCAAAATCGTCGCCGACGATTCCATCGCGCATCTCCGCACCCTCATGGCCGTGCCCACCCTGGAAGGCATCTTTTCGCAGCTTGCTGTGCAACAGGACACCGCCGCCATTTCCCGCCAGATTGCGGACCTCATCCGCGCATGAACCCCGCTGCCGAGACCAAATCGCAGTTTCGCGTGCTCTATCGCCAGTTTCTTTTCCGCATGGTCGATCTCGAAGTCCTCTCCTCTTCCGCCTTGGGTGACGCCAATAAGCTCCTCGGACAATTCGCCGCGCTGCTCATCGTCATCAGTATGGCCCTTGGTTTGGGCGCCCTTCTGACCGACAGAAATCTCCCTCCCGCCGCGCTTCTCAGCCTTACCCTGCTCATGGAGCACATCCTCATTTCCACCACCATGTTGGTGGTCGGCATATTCGCGGTCCTCAGTTGGGATTCTATTTTTCCGGATCGCCGTGACGTTCTGGTCCTCGTTCCTTTGCCCGTCCGCGCGCGCACCATGTTCCTGGCCAAAGTGTCGGCGACCGCCACGGCGCTCGGCCTCGTCGTCGTCTTGCTGCATTGCGGCGCGGGCCTCACTTGGCCATTCGTTTTTTCTGTAAGGGGCACTGGCCTCATCGGTGATGCCCGCTCCTTTGCGGCGTACTGGGTCACCATGCTGGCCGCTGGCGCGTTTATCTACTGCGGCCTGCTCGCCCTCCAAGGCTTCGCCGCGCAAATCCTCCCGCGCCGCGTGTTCCTGCGCGCTTCGGCATTTTTGCAAATGGCCGCGTTTTGTTTGTTCGTGTGCGCGTACTTTCTCGAGCCTCCCGTCGACGGCTTCCAGATGCTCGCCGCGCCCGAAAACCACCGCCTGCTCCTCTGCGTGCCCACGTATTGGTTTTTAGGTCTCTTCCGTCAACTGAATGGCTCGATGCATCCGGCTCTGGCTCCGCTGGCTCGGCGAGCGTGGATCGGTTTGGCGGTTACCGCGCTTGCCGCGGCCGTGGCGTACGCGCTTTCCTATATGCGCACCATCCGCCAAATCGTCGAGGAGCCCGACATCACCTCCGGCTCGCGCGGCTTCCATTGGCTGCCGCGCTTCGGCGACGCGCCGCAAACCGCCATCGGCCAATTCTGTGTGCGCACGCTCGCGCGCAGCCGCCAGCATCGTCTGATTTTTGCTTTTTATTTGGGAATCGGCTTGGCGTTCACCATCCTGCTGCTGCCGCTCGTCGCGCCGCAGCCGCTCCCCGGTGCGCCGGCCATCAACCTTTGGCATCAGCCGACCACCCCTCTGCTCGCCGCCAGCATCACGATGCTGGTGCTGGCGATCATGGGCGCGCGCGTCGTCTTCGCTTTTCCCTTGGAGCTGCGCGCCAACTGGATCTTCCGCTCCGTCGGCGTGCACGACGCGCCAAAAATCCTCGCGGCCACCCGCCGCGTGCTGCTTCTGCTCTCCGTCGCGCCCGTGTGGCTCGTTTCCGCGGTCGTATGTTTTTGGCTCTGGCCATGGCGCCAGGCCGCCGCCCACGTGGTCGTGCTCGGCCTGTTGGGAATCCTTCTCGCCGACGTCGCCCTCATCGGCTTCCGCAAAATTCCTTTTACCTGCTCCTATCTCCCCGGCAAATCCCAAGTGCATCTGATCGTCGTGGCCGTGGTTGTCCTGATGTCGCTTATCGCGCAGAGCGTCATCTTCGAGCAGCAAGCCCTTCACAAGCCGTTCCTCATCGTCGCTGTGCTCGTGCTGCTTGTGGTTGCGGCGGTTGCCCTCCGCCGGCATATCGCGGAATTAGCAAGCTCTGATGAATTGGGTCTGCAGTTTGAGGAGGAGGGCGCTCCCGCCATCCTAGAACTGGGACTCTACCGCGACGGAGTGGCCCTCGGCACCCGTCCACCCGATCCGTAGCCCTCCTCCAGGTGAAGGGAGTCCCATTCGCGAAGCGTGGGATCTCGTCAGTCTTGCCGGGACCATCTACCCGCCACCTGATCATTAGCACTTACCCGCACGCCGCATGCGCGACATGTAGGCGCGCCCGTCGCCGAGCCCCCGTCGCGGAATTCCCTCGGATGTTTTCGTCGATAGACCGTTCCGCCAGGAAATCTACTCGTAGCGCAACGCCACCAGCGGGTCCACCTCCGTCGCCCGCCGCGCCGGAAAATAACACGCGGCCAGCGCTACGCCCGCCAGCAGAAGCGCCACCGCCGTATAGGTGAGCGGATCTTCCGCACGTACGCCGAATAACATCGATGAGATCAAGCGCATCAGCGCCAGCGCCACGCCGATGCCGAGGGCGAGGCCGAAAAAAATGATGACCATGCCGCGGCCGATCACCAGCTTGAAAATATTTCCCGACTGCGCGCCCAGCGCCATGCGAATGCCAATTTCCTGGGTACGCTGCTTGACCCAGTAAGAAATGCTGCCGTAAATCCCCACCGCCGCCAGCAGCAGCGCGATGAACGCGAATGCGCCCAGCAGCCACGCGTTGAATTTGCGCTGTGATTCGCGCGCGGAGAGAATTTCACTGACGGCCTGGAAATTGTCGACGGCCAGATTCTTGTCCACGGCCTTGACTTGACCTCTGATGGCCGCGAGCAAGGTTTTCTGGTCGCCGTTTGCGCGGACGACGAGGTCATCCGCGAAGTAACCCGAATCGGGGACGTAAGTCATCGCGCTAGCGGGTTTTTCGAGGCCGTCTTGTCGAATGTCCCCCACAACGCCGACGATGGTGAATAAGGGGCTCGGGAAATTGGGATCGTCGAATTTGAACTGCTTACCAATCGGATCCTCACTCGGCCAATAGCGACGCTCCATGGTTTCGTTGATCAGTATCACCGGCGGCGCATTTCGCGGCGCGTCCGCGTCCGTAAACTCGCGACCGCGCAGAAGTGGAACGCCCATGGCGCGGAACAAATCCGGCGTGGCTTCGCCGTTGGTGACTAATTCCGTCTGACCAGCAGAGCTGGGGCGCCCCGGAATCACGAAAGGAACCTGATACATTTCCCCAGGAAATAAGACGTTGGAAGTGGAGCCGACGGCACTCACTCCTGGCAAGGCACGAATGCGATTCATGATTTCGACGAAGCGTGCGTTCGCGTCATCGGTCGTGCCCTTCGTTGGCGGCCAATAGATGCGCAGGCTATACACTTTGTCCGCGTCGAAGCCGGGATTCACGGAGAAGATTTGCCACAGGCTGCGAATCAGCAGGCCCGACCCGGCCAGCAGCACGAACGCCAGCGAAACTTCTGCGACGATGAGTAGTTTGCGAATAACCTGCGCACCGCGCGAAGCCCCGCCGGACGATGTTTCTTTGAGCGCCCGATTCAAATCGAGCCGCGAAGCGGAAAATGCCGGCAGAGTGCCGCAGACCAGCGCGGTGAATGCGGCGACACCGATTGTATAGAGCAGCACCCGAGCGTCGAGCACGCTGCCGCCCAGCCGCGCGATATCCGGATTGAATTTCGCGACCAGCGCCACGCTCCAATACGCGATAAACAATCCCGCCACTGCCCCCGCGCTGGCCAGCAGCAGGCTCTCCGCCAGGAATTGACCAACGATGCGCCCGCGTGTCGCGCCCAGCGAAAATCGCACCGCGATTTCCTTTTGCCTTCCTGCCGCGCGCGCCATCATCAAGTTGGCCGCGTTCAGGCAGGCAATCAGCAGTACGCCAAAGATTGCGCCCCACAGGACGAGCAGCCCCTGGTTGACTTTCTGCGAAAGCTGCTCGCGCAGCGGCACGATGCGAATGCCGATGCCGTTATCGTCCTTCGCATATTCCGCGGCGAGGCGATTGGCAATCGTGTCCATCTCGCTCTGCGCCTGCATCCAAGTCACGCCCGCATTCAGTCTACCGATCACACCCATGTTGGGATACTGGCGCATATCGAATTTTCCGAGGGAAAAAGCAGACTGGACTTCGCGGGGCTTCCACAATTGCGTGCCGGGCGGAAATGCGAAGCCGCGTGGCATCACGCCGATGATTGTGTCGCCTTCATTGTCGCTAAACCCCAGCCGCCGCCCGAGCGCATGCGGATCGCCGGCGAAGCGCGACTTCCACAGCGCGTAGCTGATGATCACGATACTCGTTTTGCCGCGCAAGGAGTCGTCGGCCGCGAAGGTGCGGCCAAGAACCGGATTCACGCCCAGCACGGAAAAGAAATTCGTCGAGACCACCGCTCCGCCGACGCGTTCCGGTCCATTCGCGCCATTCAGCAATTCTTTTGTGCCGCTGCCACCAAGAATCTCCTTAGCGAACATGATGAACGCCATGTCCTCGAAGCTGTGCGATTGTGCGCGCCAGTCGGCGTAATTGGGATACGACACCGCGCCTTCAGATTCGCCGGTGCGCTGATTGTTCTGCCAGAGGAAGGCAAGGCGCTCGGCATGCGGGTAGGGAAGCGCGCGAAAAAATGCGGCGTTCGCGAGTCCGAAGATCGCGGTGTTCGCTCCGATGCCGATGGCCAGTACTGCAACAATCAGTAATGAGTAGCTGGGATTCTGGGCCGCCGAGCGCCACGCGAAACGCAAATCACGCCAGAATTTTTCCACCGCGCGCCTCCCATCTCGATTCGCCGAGATACTAACAGACCTCGCCATCCCCCTCATCCCAAAAACCACCAGACCGTTCCACGACATACCGCACCACTACCCCAGCCCCCGTTAAAGGTCGTCCTCTTCCCGTTAACTTCCTTTTCGCGCGAAGTTTGCGCGATGTAATCGTTTCTTCCGCATGCTGGGCGCAAGCCCGTTGCGCATGACGATGCGCCCCCGTTTCGTGACAAAACTCGTCTTTACGTTTAGCTTCCTCTTCGCGCGTAGTTTGCGCAATGTCGTCTTCGTTTCGTTGTCCGAAAACTCCCCCCGGCGAACTGCTCTTCCACTCTCACGCCGCCCTCCCATCGCCCCTTTCACCCGCGCATAAGGGCCACTCTTGGCCCCTACAGAATGTCTATAGGAATGGCCTGGTTCTATAACTCGAATTTTCCTCATTTTTTGAAAATTGGCCTGCTCGACTCCTTGCGCCAGCACCATAGTCCGGCGGCAACCGTGGTCCACAAATTTCCGTTTTTCCTAAGGAATTCGCATATTTCAGAATTCTATGCCTCGAAAAAACACGAAAAACCGCATTTTTCAATGGCCTGCTTCACCAGGCCAATTTCGGCCCGTTTTGCCTGTGGAAAAGAGCCAATTTGTCCGCCGCACCCCGTACTGGTACTACACTCGCCTCCCACCGTTCCACCCAATCAAGTTGTGACCCTCCATCTCCTTTCCTATACTCGGCTTCTAACTCCTTATGCCTTCACGCCAGCATAAAGGAATGCGCAACCGCGAAGCGGCCCGCTACGCACTCTGGTCCGCCGGCATTGCTGTTGCCATTTGTTTGGTGGTCCTCGGCGTTTACTTGCATCTCCGTGCGCGCGACAGAGCGCGCGGCAAAACTTTCGCGCCGGTACCCGCAACCGTCGCGCAGCAATCCGCGGACTTCGCCATTTCGCGAGTGATCGGCACGCGAACACTTTTTACCGTGCATGCATCGCAGGCGACGCAATTCAAAGACGAGAATCGCAGCTTGCTTGAAAATGTTGAGATCACAATTTACGGGCCGCAAGGCGATCGCAACGATTCCGTGCGCGCGGGCGAATGCAGCTACGAGCCGAACACCGGAAGCATTCGTTGCCAGGGCGCGGTGCAAATCGATTTGCGCAATGCAAAAAGCAGCGCGCAAGAAAGTGAATTGCATGTGGAGACCAGCGACATTTTGTTCGATCACGACAGCGGCAAAGTGAGCACGGACAAACCGGTCGCGTTGAAATTCTCCGGGGGACAAGGAACAGGCACGGGCCTGGAGTATGCGCCGCAAAGCGAAAACGTGAAGCTGGAAAAAAATGTGCAGCTCGAAATTGTTCCGCCGCAAAAATCCGGCGCTGTTCCGGTGCACGTCGCCAGCAGCGCGCTGGAATTTCGCCGCAGCGAAAATCTATTGCTGCTGGCCGGGCCGGTTCGCCTGCAGCAGGATACGCACACGCTGACGGCGGGCGCTCTGGATTTGCAACTGGATGCCGCGATGCAGCCGGAGCGTGCTGTAGCTTCAGGGAATCCGGAAATCGTGGCCAGCGGCGCGCGCGGAAAAGTGTTGTTCACCGCCGACCAGATGACGACGGATCTTTCGGCCAGCGGAGCGATCCAGAAAATCACCGCCGATGAGAATGTGCGCGGCGACTCCAGTGGCCGCGACGGCGAGAATCATTTGTCCGCACAACACGCGGCAATATTCATGAACTTGACCGCCGCGGGAAGCGAGCCGCGAGAAATCCTCGCGCAGGGAAATGTGAAGGCAGAAACGAATCATGGCAAGGTGCAAGGAAATCTTGCCACGGAGAGCCTGCGCGTGGAGTTGTCGCCAAACGAGAGCGGCAGCGGTGAACGAGTTGCGAGTGCGGAGACATTAGCGCCCGGAGAAGTCGTGATGACCAAGCCCACTGAATCGGACCAACTCGAGGGAGGAAAGCTGACGGCAATCTTCGGCGCGCAAAGCCAACTGAGCGAACTGCACGGCGGTTCTGGAGTGCGCGTCGAGCGCAAGCTGGGTTCCGATCCGCCGCAAACGAGCACGGCGCAAAATTTGCTGGCGAAATTCGGCTCCGACGGAAATTGGGAAACGATCGATGAAAGCGGCAACGTGAAATTCCGCCAGGGCGATCGCAGTGGCGCGGCGAACACGGCGCAGCTTTCACGCGCCACAAACGAGATGACCCTCGCGGGCTCGGCGTCCGTCGAGGACTCGGCGTCGCATTTGCAAGCGGCGAAGATCCGGATGAATCAGACGACAAACGAAATGAGCGCGAGCGGCAACGTGGTGGCGAGCTTCGCGGGTCAGAAGGGAAATCCCGCCGCGGATCCGGCGGCGGGCAGCGCGCAGATTTCCGCCGATGAGATGAACGGAACGTCGCCTGCAAAATCTGCGAACATGAATTCACCGAACGATTTACTAAACAGGGGCCACGCGGTTTTCTCCGGACACGCGCGATTGTGGGAGGGCGCCGATGTGCTGCAGGCGCAGACGATCGAGTTCTGGCAGGACGAGAATCGCACGGAGGCGCGCGGCGACGCGCTGGGAGCGTTTGTGGAGGCGCCGCACGACACTGCGCTAAACGGGTCGCCAAGCGGCGCGGCCAACGCGAAGGCGGCCACGAAGAAAACTGCGCCGGTTCTTTGGCAGGTACATGCGCCGAAGGTGGATTACTGGAGCGATTCCGGGAAGATGGACTGGAGCGGAGGCGTGGAGGCGCAATCGTCAGAGGGCACGATGACCAGCCAAACTCTGGAAATGTTGTTTTCGAAAGATGGAGATAATCAGCAAAAGATGGAGCGAGCAATCGCCGCCGGGAAGGTGCGCATCCAGCAGAACGGACGCACCGGCACAGCCGAGCGCGGCGAATACGTTGCGCGCGAGGGAAAATTCATTCTCTCCGGAGGCCAGCCTACGCTTGCGGACAGTTCTGGAAACACCACAACCGGGCACGAGCTGACTTTTTTTCTGGCGAACGATTCGATCCTCGTGGATTCGCAAAGCGATTCGCGCACGACCTCCAAGCACCGATAGAAGCAGTGGCGAGCAAAAGCTGAATACATCGCGCAGAGATTTCGTTCAGCGAAGCTTCGCGTATTCCGCTTTCGCTTGTTTCAGGGTGGGAATGTCCGGGTCGGCGGATTCCCAGAGCGTGAGGAAATCCTGATACGCGGCGCGGGCTTTGGCGGCATCGCCCGACATTGCGTAGGCGCGCGCGATTTGCACGCGGGCGAGCACGCCAATTGGCCCGTCGAATGCGGCACCGGGGCGGCCGAGGATCTTCTGAAATTCCGTTGCGGCATCCTGGCCGCGACGAGCCACAAGATATGCTTCGCCGCGGAGGTAAATGGGCGCGAGGGTCAGGTAGTCCATCGCGCTCAGTTCGTAAGGAGCGGCGGTCGTTAGAGCGTCGATGGCCTTAGCGGAGTCGTGGCGCGCCAAGGCAACCTGCGTACGCACGGTTGGCAGGCAAACGGACTGAACGAGCGTTTCCTGGGGAAATCGCTGGTTCAGACTGCGCACTATGGCTTCCGCACGATTGGTATTGCCGATCATTGCGGACACGAGCGCCACGGCCGTTTGAATCTCCCAGTCTTGAGATATGGAAGCCGCATCGGCGTGGCGCGCTGCCTCCGGGAAAAAGCCGAACATCGCTTCGCGCAGGGCGGCTTCGGCTTGATAGCCCGCTGCGTCGTCTTTTTCTCCGGTGCGCTCGGCAAAAAGTGTGACGCGATCGGAAAGCTGCCGCGCTGTTCTCAAGTGTCCGGAATAGGCGGCCATAACGGCCTCGCTGGCCAGCATACGGTTCTGCACTTCGGGTTTGTCCGCTGCCCAGGCCAACTGCCGTTGCATCCCGGCGCCGTCGCCGCGCAGAAACGCCAGATGATGGAGCTGCATGTGAAACGGCTCGTAGTCATTATTCCGGGTTTCGGCATCGCGAAGGGCCGCATCGGCATCGTCCAGACGGTCGAGGAACAGATAATTGAAAATGAGATTGCCGAGACCGATGGGCGAATCTGGATTCAGGCGTACCGACTCTTTATGCTGTTCGAGAGCGCCCTCGGGACGACCAATATCCATCAAGACGTCTCCGAGGAAATCGCGGGCGACCCAGTCCCGGGGATACTCAAGGACCCACTGTTCGCAGTTTTCCCTCACCTTCTCAAGATCGCCGGTCACAAAGCTGAAGTAGTAGGCGGAGATGCGGAACTTTTCTCTTTCGCTGGCGCGGTCGCGGAGCTCATAGGCTTTGCGGATGCTCTGGATGCCCAAATCGCCCTTTCCTATATCGAGGTAGCGGACTCCGAGAGAGCCATACGCCATTGCGAACTTCGGATCCGCCTCGACGGCTTGCTGCAAGAGCGGAATCACTTGCGAAGCGTCAGCATGCTGGTGGATCTGTTGGGCAAGCGTGTAGGCTTTCAACGCTTCAAAAGAAGACGTGGTCGCTTGCTCGACAGGTGTATCGAATTTTTGAATGGAGCTGAGGGACTCGCCGAGTTGGACGCGCAATTTTCTCGCGGCGTCATCCATGGCCGCGAGGACTTTTTCCTTTGCGGCCGCTTGCACTTGCTCGCGCACCAGCGCGTCACCGTTTTGGCAATTCACGGCATTCAAACCCAAGACGTACTGGCTGCCCAATGGCGCGATAGCGCCGGACAATACAGCTGCGCTGCCGGTGCGCTCGCAGATCTCACGCGCCGTGTCCAAATCCAATCGGGCATTCGCAGGGCGACGCATCAGACGCAGGGTGTCCTGCACGCGGGCGTCGGATAGGATATTCAGGAATGGCGACTGCCCAAGTTGCACGGCAAGCGCCTGCCGGAGAGTTTCGTCGAAGGTTGGATCCCCAGTCGTATTGGCAAAATCAGCGAGGACAACGGTGTCTTTCTCCGTGAGAGCGTACGCACGGTGAAAATGGAAGAACGCTGCGATGATGAGTGCCGCGATACTGATGACGAGCGCACTGCTCCAAGCCCAAATGCGTGAAGTGTGCCGCGGGATTGCAGTGACGGGCACCGCCGACGATGAGCTCGAATCGCGCTGGAGTCGCTTGAGGTCGGCGCGGAGTTCGGCGGCGGACTGATAACGCAGGCGGCGGTCTTTCTCGAGGGCCTTGTGGATGATGCGTTCGAGCTCCACTGGAATTTCCGGATTGAGCCGCGACGGCGGCATGGGCGGGCGATTCAGGATGACGTCGTGGAGAATCGCGGTGGTGGTGCCGCTGAACGGCATCCGCCCGGTAGCCATTTGATAAAGTACGGCGCCGAACGAAAACAAATCCGTGCGGGCGTCGAGCGGTTCGCCGCGGGCCTGTTCGGGCGACATGTACGCGACCGTTCCCACGGTTACGCCCGGGCCGGTGAGGTTGGTGTCGTCGTCGAGTTTTGCAGCGCTCCCCGTAGCAGTATCGTCGGGTTCGCCGAGAAGCACTTTGGCCAAGCCGAAATCGAGCACCTTGGCGTGTCCGCGCGCGGTTACGAAGATGTTAGGCGGCTTGATGTCGCGATGGATGATGCCTTTGGCGTGGGCAGCGCCGAGTGCGTCGGCGATTTCGACGGCGATTTCCAGAGTTTCCTCGAGCGGAAGCGGACGGTCGCCGATGCAGTGCCTGAGGGTTTGGCCGTCGAGGAATTCCATGGCGATGAAAAAACGCTCGGCGTCGCGGCCGACTTCGTAGATGGTGCAGATATTGGGATGATTCAATGCGGAGGCGGCGCGGGCTTCGCGGCGGAAGCGTTCGAGGGAGCGAGGATCGCGAACCAGGTCGTCGGGAAGGAATTTGAGGGCGACGAAGCGGGCGAGGTCGGTGTCTTCGGCCTTGTAGACCACACCCATGGCTCCGCCGCCGAGCTTTTCGACAATGCGATAATGGGAAACGGTTTGACCGATCAACTGGAGGGTTCCATCCTTGGGAAGAGATGGTAGGGGGCAGGGAAAGGGAAGTCAATATTCTGGGCTTGGCGCGGGGAAGCGGGGAATATGTTGCGCGCGACAGGAAAATTCATTCTGTCCGGAGGGCAGCCGACGCTCGCGGACAGTTCTGGAAACACCACAACAGGGCGTGAATTGACCTTCTTTTTAGCGAGTGATACGATTCTTGTTGATTCGCGGAGCGAGTCGCGAACCATCACCAAGCACCGAGCAGAGAAATGAACGGGCATGTCGAAGCTCCAAGCCGCGGAGTTGAAGAAAGCGTATCGAGGCCGCACGGTCGTCGATAATGTCAGTCTGGAGATTCAACAGGGTGAAGTGGTTGGGCTGCTGGGCCCGAACGGCGCAGGCAAGACCACGACGTTTTACATTCTGGTAGGGCTGGCGCGGGCGGATTTTGGGCGCGTCCTGCTGGATGGCGAAGACATCAGCGACCTCCCGATGTATCTTCGGGCGCGTAGCGGCATCAGCTATCTTCCCCAGGAACCTTCCGTTTTCCGCAAGCTGACTGTCGAAGAAAATTTGCTGGCGGTGCTGGAAACGCTGCCGATCACGGCGGAGCAGCGGCGCGACCGCGTGGAAGAATTGCTGGCGCAGTTGGGATTGGAAGGAATACGCAACAGCAAGGGCTACGTGCTGTCGGGAGGCGAGCGTCGGCGGCTGGAAATTGCGCGGTCGCTGGCGCTGCAGCCGTCGTTTATTTTGCTGGACGAGCCTTTTTCGGGAATCGATCCGCTGACGGTGATGGATTTGCAGAAAATCATCGCCGAGCTGAGCGCGGCGGGAATCGGAGCGCTGGTGACGGATCACAATGTTCGCGAGACGCTGGCCGTGACGGACCGCGCGTACATCATACATGGAGGGAAGATTTTGAGCGCCGGCACGCCGGAAGAGTTGAGCAACGACGCGGAAGTGCGGCGATTGTATCTGGGTGAGAGCTTTCGATTGAATTGACAAGATGAACTGGCTACAGCCAAAACTGAATCTCCGACTGGCGCAAAAGCAGATTTTGACGCCGGGGCTCGTGCAGATGGTGAGCGTGCTGGCGCTCAACCGGCTGGAACTGTGCGAAATGATCAATCAGGAGATCACGGAAAACCCGATGCTGGAAGTGCTCGGGGACGATGGCGTGGTCAGCGAGGACTACACGGACGACGCGTTCGTGAAGGAAGAGACCGAAAAAGTTCCGGAGACCGAAGGGGCGAATCCCTTCGACGAATTCGACATCAGCTCTTTTTTCACGAAGTACCTGGACACCGGAGCGGCCAGCGGCGCGGGCAGCGAACGCGAAGAAATCGAAAGGCCGGGATTCGACAAGTTCCTTTCTTCCTCGCAAAACCTTTCGGATCACCTGCTGTGGCAATTGAGCGTGAGCATCTGCAGCGAACAGGTGCGCAAAGCGGCCGAGCTGATTATCGGAAACCTGGATGAAAACGGTTATCTGATGACCACGCTGGAAGAAATTTCGCAGAGCAACAACTACATTCCGGACGACGTGGAAGAGGCGCTGGCGGTGGTGCAGGAATTCGATCCGCCAGGAGTGGCGGCGCGCGACCTGCGCGAATGCCTACTGCTGCAACTGAAGCTGCTGGACCCGCAAAACACGCTGGCGCAGCAAGTGATTTCCGAGCATTTGAAAATGCTGCAAAACAATCAACTGAAGGAAATCGCGCGGGCGCTGAACCGGCCGATCGAAGCGGTGAAGCGGGCGGTGGACGTGGTCAAGCGGCTCGATCCCAAGCCTGGGCTGCGCTACAACAAAACGGAGCCGCGGCTGGTCGAGCCCGACGTGCAATTTCGCAAAGTGGATGGAGAATGGCAGGCGTTCTTGAATGACGACGACTTGCCGCAATTGCGGCTGAGTCCGGTGTATCGCCGATTGCTGCAGAGGGATGTGGCCGACCGTGACGTGCGGAATTACGTGAAGGAGCGCTTCACCGCGGCGGTGCAACTGATGAAGAACATCGAGCAGCGCAAGCACACGATTGTGCGCGTCTGCCAATCGATTCTGCGGCGGCAAAAAGATTTTCTGGAATACGGCGTGGATCACCTGAAGCCGATGATGATCAAGGAAGTGGCCGAGGAAGTGGGCGTGCATCCGTCGACGGTGAGCCGCGCGGTGGCCAACAAATATACGCACACGCCGCAGGGAGTTTTCGAGCTGCGCTACTTTTTCTCGGAGTCGGTGAACGGCCCGCAAGGCGGGGACATGTCGCTGTTGTCCCTGAAGCGGCGTGTGAAAAAGATGATCGAGGAAGAAGACGCCACGCATCCGTTGACCGACGAGCAGATCGCCAAGCGGCTGGATGAAGAGGGAATCCACGTCACGCGCCGAACCGTGGCGAAGTATCGGGAAGACCTGCGCATTCCCAGTACGCATCAGCGCCGGCAAAAGGACTGACGAGCAGCCTCTCGTGGCGCCGCGGCATACACAGCAAAATCGGCAGCTCGTGATTCTTACCGGCCTGTCGGGGTCCGGGAAGGGTTCCGTTCTGCGCACGTTCGAAGACCTGGGTTTTTACTGCGTGGACAATCTGCCGGTCTCCTTCATTCCTTCTTTTGCTGAGCAGTCGATGGACAGCGCTGCAGAATTCGAGCGCGCCGCGCTGCTGGTGGACGCGCGCGAAGGCGAGCAGCTCAAGAAATTGCCGGAAGTCTACCGAAGACTGAGGCGGGAATATCCCACCACGCTGGTGTTCATCGAAGCCAGCGACGAGGCGCTGGCGCGGCGGTTCAGCGAAACGCGAAGGCCGCATCCGATGGGCGCGGAATTTTCGGTGTCCGAGGGAATACGGCTGGAGCGCAGCCAGATGGCGCCGATTCGCCAGATTTCGGACCTGGTGATCGACACGACGAAGTTCACCGTGCATGAATTGCGGCAATTCATTATCGAGCGATTTCAGAAAGCGGGCCGAAAGCCGCTGCTTATTTCGCTGGTGAGCTTCGGTTATCGATTCGGATTGCCCGCGGATGCCGATCTGGTTTTCGACGTGCGCTTTCTGCCGAATCCGCACTTTGTGCCGAAACTGCGGCCGTACAGCGGGAAAAACGCGCGCGTGGCGAAATATATCCGGTCGTTCAAGCAGACCGGGCAATTTCTGCGGCGCATCGAAGGACTGCTGAAATATTTGATTCCGCATTACATCAGCGAGGGGAAAAGCTATTTGACGATTGCGTTTGGATGCACGGGCGGACGGCAC
>JBAPRL010000089.1:0-10964 GCA_049281095.1 Candidatus Acidiferrales bacterium | reverse complement strand
GATTATATTGTGCTTTTTCTTTGTGGCAAGATATGCCGCCTGTTCTTTAGAGGAGGCAGGAAATTACGAAGGGAAGACTCTCGGCAACTGTTTCGATGAATAAAGTTGCTCGTCAGCGAGAGTCGGGTAGGCGAGTCGTCGCAAAACTAGGCCGGACAAAACACCGATCGAGAGGCCCAGCGAGACTGCCAGCCACAGTGATGTGTGGTCGAAACCAAGGAAAAGCATAACGAGATAAAGGGTCATATAAAAGCCTTGCTTCTGGCAATAGAATGGCGACCAGCCGTACTTTTTTACGAAGCCTAACCAATAGGCCGTAATCAGGAATACAAACAAACCAGAAAGGCAGAGTACGGCGCAGAGGTACCCCATCCGATCATAAATCGGCAAATTCTTAAATGGTGCGCGGAGAAGCCAGGTCAGGCCGACTAGAGTCGCCAAATTTGCCACCAAGAGAGACAGTCGGCCGCGGATTGAAAGCTCATTCTTATCGTCGAGCATCGGAATTATAATCAGAAGCATATAGCAGCCGAGTACCAGCTGCAAGGCGAACTACTAAGGTTTGAGCCGCGATGACAACTGTCCTTGTTACAAAAACTTCGCGCCTGTAAAATGCTCGCGCATTTCTTAAAGCCATGTCCAAGCGCTACGACGCAATCATCATCGGAGGCGGCCACAACGGCCTGGTGAACGCGGCGTACCTCGCAACCAGGCTAGGTCAGCCGAACATCGAGAGTTGTAGCCTTAGGCACAAGAGTCGCGCGCTGTGTGCGCGAGTCGCGGGTGGTGAAATAATCCTGGGATGGGCATTCTCATCTACTTAATCGGCGTGGTTTTGCCCGTCGGCCTGAACGTATATGTGTGGTATCGCCTTAGACACGCCTTCGGCGGCCCCGCTATGCCCCGTTGGCGGCGACCGTTCGCCTACCTTGGGCTTGGGACCAGCTTCTTAGCGTGCGCAATTCCGTGGGCCTTGTTCGTTTACATGTATGTGCTCTTTAACAGAGGCCGTCCTGTTGATGCGAGTGAGATAATCGACAGCGCTTCTGTCCTGGATGCGTCAATTTGCGTTGCAGGATTGTCCTTCATTTTCGGCGCTCTGAGTCCAGAAAAAGTTCGCGTCCATCTGATGGTAAGCGCAACATGCGCCGCATTTTTTGGATTCTTTTTCAGAGTGATTTCGGGGTTGGTGATTGGGTAAGTGCGTTCACTTGTCGGCGCACCTCTCCCCCCTGTAAAATGTCCGTTCCTTTCACGCGCCCATAAGCGCATACACACTCATGTCCAAGCGCTACGATGCAATCATCATCGGAGGCGGCCACAACGGCCTCGTGAACGCGGCCTACCTCGCCCGCGCCGGCAAAAAAGTCCTGGTCCTCGAACGCCGCTACGTCCTCGGCGGCGCAGCCGTCACTGAAGAAATCATTCCCGGATTCAAATTCTCCGTTTGCTCTTACGTCGTTTCGCTTCTGCGCCCGGAAATCATTCGCGACCTCGATCTTCCGCGCCACGGCCTCGAAATCCTGCCGCTCGACGGCACCTTCACGCCCATGCCCTCGGGCGATCACCTCTGGCGCGTCAACGACCACGCCAAAACGCGCCGCGAACTCGTCCGCCATTCCCGCCGCGACGCCGAGGCTTATGACGAATTTGGCAAGGAAATGGTCCAGATGTGCCGCTTCGTCAAGCCGCTGCTCGCGATGACGCCGCCCGATCCCACTTCGCTGCGTCCCTCCGGCCTGCGAAAATTCGCTTTCCTCGCGCGCCGCTTCCAAGCCCTCCCCGCCGAGGAAAAATACAATCTCGTCCAGCTCATGACCATGAGCGCCGCCGATTTTCTCGACCAGTGGTTCGAAACCGACGTGCTCAAAGCCACCATGTCCGCCTCCGGAATCATCGGCACTTTTCTTGGCGTGCGCTCGCCGGGCACCGCCTACGTTCTCCTGCACCATTACATGGGCGAAATCGACGGCGCATTTCGCGCCTGGGGATTCAGCCGCGGCGGCACCGGCGCAATTTCCAACGCCATCGGCGACGCCGCACGCGAAGCCGGCGCCGAAATTCGCATGGAAGCGCCCGTCGCGAAAATCCTCACGCGCAACGGCCGTGCCACCGGCGTCGTGCTCCAATCCGGCGAGGAAATCGAAGCAAAAATCGTCTCCTCCAGCGTCGATCCCAATTTAACTTTCGTCAAAATGCTCGACGCCAAGGATCTGCCCGCCGAATTCCTCGAAGAAGTTCACCGCTACAAATATCGCGGCTCTTCCGGCAAAGTGAATCTCGCCCTCGACGCGCTTCCCGAATTCACCTGCCTGCCCGCCGCGGTGAACGGCTCAAACCATCATCTGCGCGGCGCGATTTCCATTTCGCCCTCCGTCGAATACATGGAGCGCGCCTACGACCAGGCCAAATACGGCGAATTTTCCCATCGCCCGTACATTGATATGGTCATTCCCAGCCTCACCGACACCTCCCTCGCGCCGCCCGGCAAGCACGTGCTTTCCTGCTTCGTGCAATACGCGCCCTACAAACTGAAAACCGGCTCCTGGGAAAATCGCCGCGAGGAATTCGGCAACGCCGTCATCGACACCATCGCCGAATACGCGCCCAATCTGAAGAACATCATCATCGGCAAGCAAGTCCTCACGCCCCTCGATATCGAGCAGCAGATCGGCCTCACCGAAGGCAATATTTTTCAGGGAGAACTTTCGCTCGAACAGCTTTTCTTCCTGCGCCCTGTCGCCGGATGGGCCCGCTACCGCACTCCCATCGATAACCTTTATATGTGCGGCTCCGCCACGCATCCCGGCGGCGGCATCATGGGCGCGCCCGGACGCCTCGCCGCCCTCGAAATTCTCAAAGACATGGGAGCCAACTAGCTCGTGCCCGCGCGCGACATCATCATCATCGGCGCTGGCCAAAACAGCCTCGTCGCCGCGTTTTATCTCGCGCGCGCCGGCCACAAGCCGCTCGTCCTCGAACGCCGCTCCGTCGTCGGTGGCGCCGCCGTCACCGAGGAATTTCATCCCGGCTTCCGCGCCTCCGTTCTCGACGCCGTTCACGGCCCGCTCGCTCCCGCGATCGCCAAAGACATGCAGCTCGTGCGCCACGGCGTTCAATGGCTCGAGCCCTCCTGCCGTGTCTTCGCGCCGCATCCCGACGGCCGCGCGCTGCTCCTGTACGCCGACGCGCGCAAATCCGCCGCCGCAATCGCGCCATTTTCCAAATCCGACGCCGCCAAATACATTGAGCTGAGCGAAACGCTCGACTCCGCGCGCAGCCTGATCCGCAATTTGCTGCTGATGACTCCGCCGGAAATCGACCATCCCTCGTCGGCGGATATTTGGAATTTGCTCCGCGCCGGCAGAACGTTTCGCAGCCTGCGCAAGAAAAACATGCTGCGCCTGATTCGCTGGGGTCCTATGGCTGTTGCGGATTTCGTTGCGGAGTTTTTCGAAACGGAATTGCTGCGCGCCGCGCTCGCCGCGCGAGGAATTTTCGGTGCAGCCGCCGGCCCGTGGTCCGCGGGCACCACCGCGCTTCTTCTGCTGCGCTGCGGCGCCGCCGGTTTACCCGATGGTACGGGCCTGCCTGCCGGCGCGGGCGGCGCAGGCGCTCTCTCAAACGCCCTCGCCGCAGCCGCCAAACAAGCCGGCGCCGAGATTCGCACCAACGCCGAAGTCGCGCGCATCCTTGTCAAAGACGGTGCAGCCTGCGGCGTCGCTCTCACGAGTGGCGAGGAAATCCCCGCCAAAGCCGTCGTCTCCGGCGCCGACCCCAAGCGCACATTCCTCAATCTGCTCGAGCCCGTGCATCTCGCGCCCAGTTTTCTTCAGAAGATGCGCAACTATCGCTCGAAGGGAGTCGTCGCCCGCGTCTTGCTCGCGCTCGACGGCCTGCCAAATTTCACCGCACTCAAAAATTCAGCCGACGCCGGCGCAGCACTCGCCGCGCGCATTCACATCGGCCCGGAAATTGATTATCTCGAACGCGCCTTCGACGATTCCAAGTACGGCGATTTTTCCCGCGCGCCTTATCTCGAAGTCGCCATTCCTTCGCTGCTCGATCCGTCGCTCGCGCCCGCTGGCAAGCACGTCATGACCATCCACATGCAATACGCGCCCTACAAATTAAAGAACGGTGACTGGCCTTCACAGCGCGACGCGCTCGCCGACGTCGTCATCAAAACTCTCGCCGAATACGCGCCGGATCTCCCTTCGAAAATCCTCGCCCGCCGCGTCATCACTCCCCTCGACCTCGAACAAGAATACGGCCTCACCGGCGGCCACATCGCTCACGGCGAACTCGCCCTCGACCAGCTTTTCACCATGCGTCCGCTGCTGGGCTGCGCTCGCTATCGCGCGCCCATTCGCGGACTTTTCCTCTGCGGCAGTGGATCGCATCCCGGAGTCGCCCTCGCCGGCGCCTCCGGCTTCAACGCCTCCCGCCAAATCCTCAAATCGCTGCGCTAACTCCATCCAGCCCCGAATTGTGGAGAAGATGGCGCGCGCCGGTTTAGCAAGATCAATTTAGGCTTGACAGGTATTAGAGTACGCACGTACTCTAAGGTCATGCGATACTCGCTGGAACACAAAGCGCAGAACCACGAGAACATTCTTTCCGTGGCCGCTCGCTCCTTCCGCGAACGCGGCGGGGACAGCAGCGGCATCGGGACGGTGATGAAGAAGGTAGGCCTGACGAAAGGGGGCTTCTACCGGCATTTTAAGAGTAAGGATGACCTGTTCGTCGAAGCGGTGGCACGGGCATTCGACGAGGCGGGAAGAGGCATGGTGGAGGTTGCAGAGTCCGCACCTCAAGGTCAGGCTTTGCGGGCCATCATCGAACGCTATCTAAGCGCACGCCACGCAAATTCGCTGGGAACCGGTTGCGCGCTCTCCGCCCTGGGGCCGGAGTTCGCACGTAAACCGCTGTCCGTGCGGAAACGGATTGAGGCGTTGCAGGAAGCGTATCGTGAGCGGCTACTGCCATTTGTTCCTGGCCAGACGCGCGAAGAAAAACTGGTGAAGTTGAGGTTGTTGTTCCCAAGTATGGCGGGGGTGTTGATGATGGCCCGAGTTGCTTCGGACCCTGAAAGGCGTGAGCAGACGTTGATCGAGGCGAGGAACTTCTTTCTAAAGTGCTTCGCGGAAGACTGATTTTTTTTATACGGCCTTCGAAAACGTCGAGTGGTGGCGGGGTGACAGATGCGCGATCCGTGGTGGATGCACTTTTTCTTGGCAGCTCACATCACCGCCGGGAGTGGAGCCTTTATGCTGGCTCCGCTGGCGCTTGTGACCGCAAAGGGCGGCAAGGCACATCGCCTGTGCGGCAAAATCTACTTCTGGTGCATGGCTCTCGTTGGGCTCACCGCGCTGGTCATGGCCGCCTATCGGCCTATCCTCTTTCTTGCGCTGGTGGCCATCTTTAGCTTTTACGCGGCTTTCACAGCATATCGAGTGCTCGGACAGAAAGCGGCCTGGGAAGGCAAATCGGTCGTCCATGGCTTGGACTGGGTTGCCGTCATCTTGTGTTTCGCAGCGAGCGCAGCACTGGCGCTGTTTGGAGCAATCCGGCCGGATTTTGTGCAGAACTTACGCATTCCGGCACTCGTTTTCGGAGCTCTCGGCATGCGCGTTTCCGGCAAAGCCATGTGGCGCTTCACACATCCGCCGACGGAGAAGATGTTTTGGTGGTACGCCCACCTGCAAGGAATGATCGGCAGCTATATAGCCGCTTGGACCGCGTTCTGCTTGGTCACAATTGGTCCCCTGGTGCGCGGGAAAGCGCAACTCTGGCTCTGGTTAGTGCCAGTGTCAATCGGCTTCCCCGCGATCATTGCCACTACGGCGTACTATAAGAGGAAGTTTGCCCCCAGGCCAAACGCTGCGCTTACAAAAAGTCCTTGCAAAAGTGACGCGGCCCCGGCCAGCTCGCTTTAGAACTCCATTTTAGTAAGGTTTATCTTGACAATTTAGTTATAAAGTGGTACACATATCCTGTGCAGGCAATTCGCCGCCATGCCACCGCGTTCGGTGGCTTTTGCCTTTTGAAGAACTGCTCGCGAAAGGACGGTAGACAGGCCAAACTGCTCTCAAACCCCACGTGCCAACAAAATCGCTCGCAGCGTCCGCAACCATCACAAAATTCAGCCCTTCCCGCGCCCAAGGCGAACAAAAGGTTAATCGGTACACAAAACAACAGTCGCAAATCGCTAACTCGCTGAAAACAGGCCACATGGCAATTTCTAATCGGGACTGAAAATGCGCTTTTTTCACTCACTCTCAAATCGCACCCCTGCATGGTCCCAGGACCGCCGTTTGCTCGTCACTTGCCACTCGCTTGCCCTGAGCGGAGTCGAAGGGTCACGTGTCACTGCCTTCCTGCGCTATAATGATTGGCTCAAATTGGCACAGCGCAATCCTAAGGAGGCAATGGCATGACATCCCCGGCACGATCTCTCGGTCGCGGCGAATTCAAGAACGAGCCCATCAAGGATTTTTCCAAGTCGGAAAACCGCAAGTCCATGGAAGAGGCGCTAAAAAAAGTCGCGGGCGAACTCGGCCGCGAATATCCCCTGCTCATCGGGGGCAAGCCCGTTTTTGCCACGGAGAAAACCAAATCTACCAATCCTTCGCATCCCGATCAGGTCATTGGAATTTTTCAGAAGGGCACCGTCGAAATGGCCAATCAGGCCGTGGAAGCCGCGGATCAGGAATTTGCTTCCTGGAAAAAAGTTCCCGCCGACGAGCGCGCCGAATGCTGCTTCCGCGTCGCGGAAATTCTCCGCAAGCAACGCCGCTTCGAAATGGACGCCTGGCTCTGCTACGAAACTGGAAAAACCTGGACTGAAGCGGACGCCGACACCGCTGAGTTGATCGACTTCGCCGAATACTATGGCCGCGAAATGCTGCGCCTCGCCGGGCCGCAAAAACTTGTGCCCAACTCAGGCGAAAAAAATTATCTGACGTACATTCCCCTCGGTGTCGGCATCGTGATTCCGCCGTGGAATTTCGCCGCGGCCATCATGGGCGGCATGACCATGGCGGCAATCGTCACCGGAAATACCGTTGTCGTGAAGCCGTCGAGCGATTCGCCGACGGTCGCCGCATTCTTCATGGAAATTTTGCGCGAGGCGGGCGTGCCCAATGGCGTGGTGAATTTTTTCACCGGCCCGGGCGCCACGGCGGGCGAAGCGATGGTCGCGCATCCCAAGACGCGCTTCATCGCGTTCACCGGCTCCAAGGAAGCGGGCCTGCGCATCGGCGAACTCGCCGCGAAAAAGCAGCCGGGGCAAATCTGGATTAAGCGCACCGTTCTGGAAATGGGCGGCAAGGACGCCATCATCGTCGACGACGAAGCGGATCTCGATTCCGCCGCGGAAGGCGTCGCGCAGTCGGCCTTCGGCTATCAGGGACAGAAATGTTCGGCGTGCTCGCGCGCCATCGTGGCGGAAAAAGTCTACGATAAATTCATTGAGAAATTGCTTCCGCAGGTGAAGAAGCTGAAAGTCGGCCCGTCCGAGAATTTCGACAACTACATGGGCCCGGTCATCAACAAATCCGCGATGAATACCATCCTCGATTACATCGAAGCCGGAAAAAAAGAAGGCCGCTTGCTCGCCGGCGGCGCAAAGGCCGCGGGCGATGGCTACTTCATCGAACCGACCGTCATCGCCGACGTAAAGCCCAACGCGAAAATCGCGCAGGAAGAAATTTTCGGGCCCGTGCTGGCGATCATTCCCGCGAGGGATTTTGACGACGCCCTGCGCATCGCCAACGGCACCGAGTACGGCCTTACCGGCGCTGTGTACACGAAAAACAAAAAGAAGCTCGCGCGCGCTTCCGAGGAATTCCACGTCGGCAATTTGTATCTGAACCGCAAATGCACCGGCGCGAAGGTCGGCGTGCATCCCTTCGGCGGCTTCAACATGTCCGGGACGGATTCCAAGGCCGGCGGCCAGGATTATTTGCTTCTCTTCCTGCAAGCCAAAGTCGTCGCCGAAAACCTCGCCGCGAAATAAAGTGGAAGCGCCAGAATTATCTTGGCGCGGCGCTTTCGGCAGACTCGATCGTCGTGCGCGGAGTCATGCGGAAGACGAAACGCAGAATCAAGTACGCGACGGGACCGGTGGCAAGCAGGAGCGGCGAGTAGCGCATCACGAATGGCTCACTGTACATTATTTTTATGGCGCACAGAATCGCCGGCAAAATAATTATGGCGGCCATGCCCAACGCGCCGCCAGGAACGCGAAAACGCCGCGGAGCATCGGGCGCTTTTTGGCGCATACGCCATGCGGAAAGCAAAGTGAGCAGCGAAGTCGCGATGCGCGTCCAAATATAAATGTCCACCAGCGCGACCACGTCCCACTTCGCGAGGATGCAGTAAATCACTACGGAAATCAGAATCGCCCGCGCCGGCGTTCCGTAGCGCGGATGAATTTTTCCGAGGCCCTGCGGAAAAAATCCATCCTCCGCCATCGTCGCCGGAATTCGCGTGGTGTAGAGGATCGTGCTGTTGGATAGCGCGAGCGTGCCGATGATCGATGCGGCGAGCATCGCCGCGCCGAGCGTTTCTCCGCCGACCAGTCGCGACGCGGTGACGATGTAGCCGGTGACCCAGTCGTGCCAATTGCCGAGCACGGCCAGTGCAAGCATCGCGGGCAGAATGTACGTGACGACGTTCAGCGGCGTGTTCCACACGATCAGGCGCGTGAAGGTGCGCTGCGGATCTTTCATTTCGCCGGAGACGCTGGAAAGCTGTTCGTACCCGGCGTAATTCCACATCGCCAGCGCCAGGCCGGAACCAAAAACTCCGCCGAACGGTTTGCCCGGCGGAACAAAGGGAAGCATGGGATTGTGGTGCCAGTGAAAGGCCGCAACCACGCACAGCCAAATCACCGGAATGAAAGCGGCGGTTTGCAATACGACGGCGAACCAGCCGGCGACTTTGATTCCGCGCGCATTCAAGAGCGCGAGCAAAATCAGAATGGCGCACGCGCCGAGCCATTTTTTGTTGCCGGTGAGTCCGGGAACGTAATTCTGCACATAATCCATGAGCTGCACGCCGTAGGCGCTGTTCAGGAGAAATGTGCCGGTCCAATTCCACCAGCCGCACTGGAATCCCCAAAAATCTCCGAATGCGGCGCGCGTCCAGCGGTAGAAGCCGCCTTGCACGGGCATGATGCTGTTGAGTTCGGCGGACGCGAGAGAGATGGGAATGCTCCAGAAAAACGGAACGATGGCGAGAAACAAGATGGCCATGCCGGGGCCGGCGTCTTTGAAAATTTCTTCGTAGCCGAATGGGCCGCCACAGGTATAGCCGAAAAAAACGGCGAGCAGAGGAAGGAAACCGATTTGGCGAATGGCGCCGCTCGTGATTGCCGGCGGCCTTTTCGAAGTGCCGTTCGCGGTGGGCATTTTCGCGTGAGGCGAGAGCGGCATGATAGTGAACCGCGCGTTGCAATTCAACGACATTCGGGCGGTTGTGGTGCCATGAGGGCAGAAGAGGCGAGAATGAAGCGACAAGAGCACGTTGCGGAAGTCGAAGAAGTTGCCATCCGCATGAGGCGCTCAAAGAAGGGCGCTACCTTGGAACGAGTCCCGACGTTCCGGGGCTAGTGGCCGAAGGACGCAGCGTTGCCGAGACAATCGAAATTGCCCAGCGGCTTGCCCCGAGGATTGTCGAATCGTGCCGTGAGCACGGTGACTCTCTCCCCGCAGTGTTCTCGAATGCCCGCCAAAAGACCCGCGAATTTCTAGTGCCTGTCACGATGCCCTGATGGGGCGCTTGGCGGGATTCCGCTATCGCGAAGTTGCCCAGCGACTTCGCGTCTTTGGATTTCGCTTTGACCGTCCGGGGCAAGCAGCCACGAGGTGTGGCGGCATGCGGAGACCGGCCGAAAAGTCACTATCCCACATCATTCCGGCGACATGGCAAAGGAACGCTTCGAGCGATTTTGCGCGAAGCTGGAATTAGCGTAGACCGCTTCCTGAATGCTCGATAGCAAGTTTCCTGCAACGCTCGCACGTCATAGTCGGACATTAACTCTTAGAAATGACAAGAAGCGGCGCCGCGCTTGGCGAGATATTGCTGGTGGTATTCCTCGGCGCGGTAGAAGTCAGAGGCGGGCTTAATTTGGGTGACGATGGGTCGCTTGAAGACGCCGGATTTTTCGAGCGCGGCGATGGATTCGCGCGCGGCGGCTTCCTGTTCGGCATCGTGAACGAAAATTGCGGAGCGGTACTGCGTGCCGAAGTCGGGGCCTTGGCTATTGAGCGTGGTGGGATTGTGGTTCTGGAAGAAGGCGGCGAGAAGCTCGCGATAGGAAACTTGCGCGGGATCGAATTCGACCTCGGCGGCTTCGGCGTGGCCGGTGGCGCCGGTGCAAACGTCCTTGTAGGACGGATTTTTGGTGGAGCCGCCGGTGTAGCCGACGGTGGTCGAAGTGACGCCTTTGATGTTGCGGAAGGCCTCTTCAACGCCCCAAAAACATCCTGCGGCAAAAGTGGCTTTGGCCATTGCGGACTCCTTCTACGCTGATGCGGCTACACTGATGTTGCCATACCGCGGCGCTGCGGTCGAGCGATACAAGTGGCTAGTGGCTAGTGACGAGTGACTAGAAAAGTGTGGACACATCGCGCGGATGAAGCGCGCGATAGGAAGGAAAAGGCGACGTTCGTTTTGTGGCGGCCAAAGCCGCCACCTCCTAAGAACCAACCACGATGGCGGCCCGTTGTTTTTGTCGAGGCTGAAGCCGCATATCTTGCGCCTCTTACGGCACGACCAAAGCCGTGCCCTGACGAAACATGCGGTGACAAGAAAAATTTGGCGTGTGAGATTCACCCGGCCAATATGGCTCCGGCGGGGAGCGATGAGCGCGAGGCTTGTTCGGACTGAAGGCATGAAAATCTGGCAGCATGAGTGTGAATCCGTCGCGATGGGTATAGCAATGAGTTGGTGTGCAC
>JBAPRL010000088.1:0-74431 GCA_049281095.1 Candidatus Acidiferrales bacterium | reverse complement strand
GCAGCGGCGGATTCAAGCAGGATGCGAAATATTTCCGTTTCCAAATAGCGTGGCACCAGCTTCGCGAAGATTTCCTCAGGCGGTTCTTCATAGATGTAATCGACCGTTTCGGCGAGCTTATCCGAGTCCGATTTTTCGCCATGTGCTTGCCGTTTCTCAGGATCTTCAGCACCAAACGATTCGGGGTTGAGGGGCAGCAGTTTTTCCAGCCGGAGCCGCTGGACCATGACGCTCTTGAATTCGTTGTAAATCGCGTAAACCGCATCCACTTCCTTTGAAATATACAATTCGGAGATGCGCTTGGAGATTTCCTCTGCGTGGTGAAATTCAACGTGCATGGAGACGTTCAGGTACTCGGCGGCGAGTTTCCACTTGCGCCGCTTCAGGGCTTCAACGCCCTTGCGGCCAACACCAATGGCCTGCACCTCTTTTCCTTGCAGGCTGCGGCGGTACTCGATGGCCCGCCGCACGATGTTTGTGCTGAACGGACCGCTCAGGCCTTTGTCCGCACTGACGACCAGAACGAGAATGCGCTGCTCGGGCCGCTGCTCGAGAAGAGGATTTTGCGGCTCGGAGATGCGCTGCATTGCCGATTGCAGTACGCGGCGAATTTCCTTGGCGTAAGGACGGGCGCGGAAAACGCCCTCCTGCGCGCGGCGCAGCTTCGCGGCGGAGACGAACTTCATGGCGCGCGTAATCTGCTGGGTATTCTTCACAGATCGGATGCGGCGGCGATAATCGAGCAGAGTCGGCATAGGAAGATCAAATCAGCCTCAGCTTGCAGCGGCCTCCGCGGTCTTGCGGTCTGCAACAAACCGTTTCTTGAAGTCGTCGATAGCCTTCTTCATTTCGGCGCGGAGCCCGTCGTCGATGGCCTTCTTGTCAGCAAGTGTCTTCAGCACGCCGCTGTAATTCGTCTCGACGAAGCTATACAGTTCCTTCTCGAAGCGGCGCACGTCCTCCACGGGAATATCATCCACATAGCCATTGGTGCCGGCGAAAATACCGAGGACTTGTTTTTCGACGGGAAGCGGCTGGAACTGGTCCTGCTTCAGCAGCTCGGTGAGACGCTGGCCGCGGCCCAGTTGTGCCTGAGTGGCTTTATCCAATTCGGAGCCGAACTGTGCGAAAGCGGCGAGTTCGCGGAATTGCGCCATGTCCAATCGGAGGGAGCCTGCCACTTGGCGCATAGCCTTGATTTGCGCGTTTCCACCGACGCGGCTGACGGAAATGCCAGCGTTGATGGCGGGGCGAACGCCGATATTGAAAAGATCGGACTCGAGATAGATCTGGCCGTCGGTGATGGAGATGACGTTCGTGGGAATGTAGGCAGAGACGTCGCCGGCTTGTGTCTCGATGACAGGGAGCGCGGAAAGTGAGCCGCCGCCGAGCTCCTTGCTCATTTTCGCGGCACGCTCGAGCAAACGTGAATGCAGGAAGAAAACGTCGCCGGGATACGCTTCGCGGCCGGGTGGGCGGCGGAGAAGCAGCGAGATTTCGCGATACGCCTGGGCGTGCTTGGAAAGGTCATCGTAGAAGCAGATGGCGTGCTTGCCGTTGTCGCGGAAAAATTCGCCCATGGCGCACGCCGCGAAGGGCGCGATGTATTGCATCGTGGCAGGCTCAGAGGCGGAAGCGGCGACGACGATGCTGTGCTCCATCGCGCCGCTGTCCGTGAGCGTCTTGATGACCTGCGCGACCGTGGAGCGCTTCTGGCCGATGGCGCAATAGATGCAGATGAGGTCGCCCCGGCGCTGATTGATGATCGTGTCGAGGATGATGGCGGTCTTGCCGGTCTGGCGATCTCCGATGATGAGCTCGCGCTGGCCGCGGCCGATGGGAATCATGGCGTCGATGGCCTTGATGCCGGTTTGCACCGGCTCGCGGACGGGCTGGCGGTCGATCACGCCTGGCGCGAGGCGTTCGATGGGGCTGCGCTGGTCGCCGGCTATGGGTCCCTTGTCGTCCAGCGGCTGTCCCAAAGGATTCACGACGCGGCCAATGAGCGCATCGCCTACGGGCACGGACATGATTTTCTTGGTGCGCTGGACGGTATCGCCTTCTTCGATTTTCGTGTAGTCGCCGAGCAGGACGGCGCCGACCTGGTCTTCTTCGAGGTTGAGGGCGATGCCGACAACGTCATGGGGAAAGGAGATCATCTCGCCGGCCATGACTTTGTCGAGGCCATGAATGCGCGCGATGCCGTCGCCGACGGAAATGACCGAGCCGACTTCCTCGACGGCCATCACCTGCTGGTAGTTTTCGATCTGCTCGCGAATGATTTTTGTAATCTCGTCAGCCTTGATTGTGGCCATTCCCGCTCCTATTGCGATTCCAACTCAGCGCGTAGCCGGTTGAGCTGCTCGCGCACAGATCCGTCGTAAATGGTAGAGCCGATCCGGACGGTCGCTCCGCCGATCAGCTGGGGATTCAATTGATACTGCGCTTGCACTTTTTTGCCGGTAGTGCGTTCGAGCGCCTGGGTCAACTGGGATTTTTCCGGCGCGGAAAGCTCGTGCGCGGAGACGATCAGGGCGTCGACAATTCCCGCGCGGCGGTTCATCTCTGATTCAAAGGCCTGCTGAATTTCGTCAATGATGCTGGTACGGCCGTTATCGATCAAGAGGAACACGAAATTGCGCACTTCGGTGTGCGTCTCCATTTTGTCGGCGATTTTGCCGGCGACGGATTTCTTCACGGCGACTCCGACGACCGGATTGGACAGGAGATTGCGCAAATCGGCGGAGGCGGCGAAGGCCTGGGCGAAGGCAGCCAAGTCCTTGCGGATTTTCTCCGCGTCTTTGCGCTCGAAGGCCACGTCGGCGAGCGCGGCGGCGTAGCGTTGCGCGACAGCGCTCAATTGGAGGCTCCTTGGAGCGCCGCGACGAAGCCGCGGAACAGATTCGATTCGGCCTGGGAGTTGACTTGGTCGACAAGGAGAGCCTCGGCGCGGTCAATTGCCAGGCGCGCGGCGATGGTTTTGAGTTCGGCTTGCGCGGCGCGTTCGGCGGCGCGAATCTCCATTTGTCCAGCTTGGTCGATGCGCTTTGCTTCTTCTTGCGCGAGGGCGCGAATGCGTTGCGCTTCCGCGCCGCTTTCCTGCTTAGCGTGAGCGCGTAGGTCGGCGACTTCGCTGTCGAGCGAGGCCATTTTTTGTTCCGCGGCGCGCTCCTGGCGTTCGGCTTCTTCGCGCGCGCGCGCGCTTTCGGCGATGGCGTCGGCGATGGCTTTCCGGCGGCCGCGAAAATAGGCGGGAGTCTTCTTGGCGAAAACCCACACCAGGGCGCCGACAAAAATCAGGAAGTTAATCCAGCGATAAATCCACCCGGTGGTCGTGTCGGCCGCTTCCCGAGGATTTGCGGCGGCGAGAACAGGCGCGGCGAAAATGGCGAGCGCAAAAGCAATCGTGCAGGCGCCGCGGAGCCAGCGGGAAATGCGAGGAATCACCGTGAGCCTCCGAGCGGTGCGGCGGGGCGCTCCAAAATTCGCTGTGCAATACGGCCCGCGAGCGCGGCCGTTTCGTTTTCGAGTTGCGCGCGGGCAGCGGCGAATTCGCGGCTGATGCGTTCTTTCTGAACGCGCACGACGTCCTGTGTCGCGCTGCGCGCGTCGCGAAGGACTTTCGCGCGTTCATCGAGGGCCGCCTGACGAGCGGTTTCCTGTTCGGCGAAAACGCCGACGCGGGCCTTACGCAGCGCATCTTCGTAGGAATGGACTTTGTCTTTTGCAGCGGCTTGGACGGCTTCCGCTTCAGCGCGCGCCTTGGTAATGCGAGCGTTGCGCTCGGCTAAAGTGCGTTCCAAAGGCTTGAAGAAATTGGCGCGCAAGAACCAATAAAACAAGAGAAAAAGAATAATCGTGGGAACGGATTTGAGGAACAGCCAGCCGAGCTGTTGCAGAATCTGCATCGCACACTTATCGCGACTGCCGAATGTCCTCCATGGATTTTCTTGTTGCTTGGCGGCTCGTCGCCGCCACAAGGCACTTCTTCACGCACCAGAAAGCCAGCAATTATCGCATCCCTTTTTTGCGCCGTCAACCGGCGTCAGAGTGACGAAAACCTGCTCGCATACCTGCTACGAGAGCGGCGTGCCGCGCGCGAAGACGTTCGCGATTTTCAATTCAGGGGTCAAGAGGATAAGGTCGGCGTCGGCGCCAGGGGCCAAGACGCCTTTGCGCGCCTCCATTCCGACGCGGCGAGCGGGATTGTAAGTGGCCATGCGTATCGCTTCGATGAGCGACACGCCAAGGCGAACCATGTGTTGCACCGCGCGATCGAGAGTCAGCGTGCTGCCCGCGAGTTTTCCTTCGCGATTGCGGCATACGCCGTCCGAGACGGTCACGTCGAAAGTGCCAAGGCGATAGGAGCCGTCGCGCATGCCCGTCGCCGCGGTGCCGTCGCTGACCAGCAAGACCAAATCCGTGCCTTTTGCCGCCAGCAGGAGCCGAATCGCCGGGTCGTCAACGTGGACGCCGTCGGCGATCACTTCTGCCGTGACGTTCGGATCGGTCAGGACGGCGCCGAGGACGCCGGTTTCACGATGCGAGAAGGGCCGCATGGCGTTGAAGATGTGCACGGCGTGCCGCGCGCCGCGGAAAATCGCCGCGCGGGCCTGCTCGTAGGTGGCGTCCGTGTGGCCAAGCGCGACGACCAGGCCTTTCGCATAGCCGCGCTCGACAAGTTCCAATGCTCCGGGAATTTCCGGCGCGAGAGTGAGAATCTTCACGGTGCCAGCGGCGGCTTCCAGATAGCGATCGAGAAGAGTGATGGAGGGATTGGCGATCGCTCCGGCTGGATGGACTCCGCGCCGCGTGGGACTGATAAAAGGGCCTTCGAGATGAATACCGATAATCTCCGCGGTGACATCCGCAGAGCGATTGGCGGGACTGAGGATGTAGCGCGAGATGCCTTCGAGGGAACGGCGCGTTTCGTCGGGCGGCGCGGTCACCGTGGTGGCCACAATCGAAGTGGTGCCGCGGCGCGCCACGGTGCTGGCAATCGTCGTGAGAGCCTCTTCGGTGGAGGACATCACATCGTGGCCGCCCGCACCGTGCACGTGCACGTCGACGAATCCCGGCACAATGGTGGCATCACGCGCAGAAATTTCCTTGGCACCGGCCGGCGCAACAATTCCCGCTCGCGGTCCGATCGCGGAAATGCGGCCGTCTTCGAAGACGATGGCGGCGTCGGTAACTTCCTGGAGCGGCGTGAGCGCGCGCGCGGCGTGGATGATGATAGAGCTCATCGCGGACAATCCTACTTGAAGGCCATGCGGCCGCGCCGAAAATCATGATACGTGGTTGCAAGAATGGCACGCTCAGTTACAATTGATGGACTCTTAAGGGACCGGAGGCCGGAAATGGCAAATGAGAAGCGCTTCATGGCGTGGAAGCGCCACCACCGCAAACGGAAGTCAGCGAAGGCCAAGATGAAGCTCTACGAG
The DNA here is from genome assembly GCA_049281095.1 of Candidatus Acidiferrales bacterium. Taxonomy (GTDB): domain Bacteria; phylum Acidobacteriota; class Terriglobia; order Acidiferrales; family UBA7541; genus DAHUXN01. The sequence goes on along the minus strand of JBAPRL010000088.1, from coordinate 68,987 downwards.
CAAGGGAAGTTGCCGCACGACAAACTGCCCGCGCTGGCCAAGGTATTCCTGCGACGCAAGATGCGTTCTCTTTCGAAAGCAGAATAAATCCTCAAGACGCAAAAAAAAGGGAGGCGCCCTCAGAACGCCTCCCTCTTGCCGCCTCGTCCCGTTTGGGACTTTAGCGTGCTGCTCGCGCGGTTACTGGCCTGAGCCAGAGCCGGTCGCCGTCTGCGCCGGGGCCGCTTCCTTTGGCACGCTCAGGTAACCGCTGACCTTGTTTTTCCCGACCTGGTTGACCACCATTTCGAGAGGAACCTGGTACTCGTGAGTGTAGAAGTAAATCGGCTCGTCGACGGAACGGTTGTTCTTCTCAAAACGCTTGTCGTCGATAAGCAGATAGACAGTGAACTGCTGCTTTTTCGGATTCGTTCCACGCAGCTCGACGGTCAGGTCGCCCACGCGCTTGCGCTCGCCCTTCTTATCCACGGTGAACTCATAAATGTTGCGCTCGCCCATGCGGCGCAGCGTCTCGATTTCGTCGTGATTGCGGGCGATCAAGTTGCCGAACTGGTCGCGGGCCATTTGCAGATTCTGCTTGGTCGAGTCGAGGTCGGTCTTGACGCCGTTGACGTCGCCGCTCACCTTGTTGAGGTCATCTGCGCTGGCCTTGGTCGCCAGTTGCGTGTTCATCTGGCTTTCGGTCTGTTGCACGGCGGCGAATTGCTTTTCGTCGTCCGCCTTGATGGTCTTAGCCTGATTCCGGGCGCGCACCAATTCGCCTTGGGTCAGTTTAAGGCGATCCGTTATCACGTTCAGCTCGCCCTGCACTTGCGCATTGGTTTCTTCGCTCTGCTGCAACCTTTGCTCAAGCACGCTCTGCGCCTGCTTGGCCGTCTGAACCTGGGAGGCCAGAGCCGTTTCGTTGTTCTTGGACGTGCGCTCGGCGCTCCAGCCAATGCCCAGGGCTACCAAAGAAACTACCGCAATCAAAACCACAACAATTCCAACCCAACGGGGAGTGGCCGCGTCGGGCGGCGCTTGATTTCGCTCTTCGAAAGTCATTTTCGTGTCTCTCCTTGAACCTGAATTCCCCCTGCGAAGTACCCTAGGAAGCACGGCCAATGCCAATCCCTAGCTTTGGGAATTGTCACGCTAAGTGGATGATTAGTCAATCGGTTACAGCACCCTGTTCTCCCGTACAGGCTTTGTCTTGCCGGACCTACCCTGAAATCTTTACCTGTACACTGTTGTTTCTGCTCTAAGAGCGCTCACCCGGACTTTTTTGGGAAGCTCTTAGCGGGTGATTTGCATGTTCTTTAGGACCTCAATGCGGTCGTCAAGTGGCGGATGGGTACTGAACAAACTGGCCAGCATTTGGCGCGCTTGCAGCGGCGCAACGATGCACAACGCCGCTGTGGAAGGCGAGATTTGCATGGGGATTTTCTTGTTGTAACCCTCAAGTTTTTGGAGGGCGCTGATCAGGCCGAAGGGATGCCCGACCATCTTCACGCCGGAAGCGTCGGCTTGATATTCGCGCTGGCGGGAAATGCCGAGTTGCAAGAGTAGGGCCGCGATGGGAGCCAGGATCAGCATCAAGATCGCGGTGATGGCATTACCTTCGCCTTCTCCATCGCGCGACCCACCGTAGCCACCAAACATCATTCCCCAGCGGCCCATTTGCGCAATCCAAGTGATAGCGCCGGCCAAAGTGGCGGCAATGGAGGACGTCAGGATGTCGTAATTGCGAACGTGGGAGAGCTCGTGAGCAATCACGCCTTCGAGTTCGTCGTCGTTCATGATTTGCATCAGGCCGGCGGTGACGCACACGGCGGCGTGATGCGGATTTCGGCCGGTGGCAAAAGCGTTAGGAGCAGGTTGCGGGCTGACGTAAAGCCTCGGCATGGGCAGACCGGCTTTTCCGCAGAGGCGTTCCATAACGGCGTACAGGCGCGGCGCTTGTTCGCGCGTCACCGGCTGGGCGCCAGCAGAGCGCAAAGCAATTTTGTCGGAGAAAAAGTACGAGACCGCATTCATGACCACGGCAACGATGAGGCCAAAGGTCATGCCTCTGGGCCCGGCGATGGCCCGGCCGCCCAGAACCAGCAGCAACGTGAGAGCCGTGAGCAAGAATGTCGTCTTGAGTGTTTTCATGGTTTCCCCGCAAGCCCGGATACAAACAGTTTAGAGTGATGGCTTTCGTGCGTCAAATCAGCCTCGCTGCGCGACGTTCGCTTTTGACTTCTGCCGCTCGAAGCGCATCTCGCCCGTTTTCGGATCGGCGTCAACAAATACGTCATCGCCCGGCAGAATCTTGCCGTCCAGAATATCGATTGCCAGGGGATCCTGCACGAGGCGCTGAATCGCGCGGCGCAGAGGGCGAGCGCCATAGGCGGCGTCGTACCCTTCGCGAAGCAGCAATTCGCGCGCTGCCGGCGATAGCCGCAAGGAGACGTGCTTGCTCTCGAGCAGCTTGGACACTTGGGCGAGCTGCAAATCGACGATGTGGTCGAGCTGCTCCTTGCCCAACGGCAGAAAGATAACAATGTCGTCGATGCGATTGAGGAACTCCGGCCGGAAAATGTGGCGCAGAGCATCCATGGCCTCGGCGCGCGCACGCTTGGGATCCTTGGCGGCCAGTTCGAAGATAGCCGATGAGCCCGCATTCGAGGTCATCACGATGACGGTATTGCGAAAATCGACGGTGCGGCCTTTGCCGTCGGTGAGCCTCCCGTCTTCCAGAATTTGTAGCAAGACGTTGAAGACATCCGGGTTGGCCTTTTCAATCTCATCCAAGAGCACGACAGAATAGGGATGCCGCCGCACTTGCTCGGTGAGCTGGCCGCCCTCTTCGTAGCCGACGTATCCCGGAGGAGCGCCGATCATGCGCGCCACAGAATGCTTCTCCATGTACTCGGACATGTCGAGGCGAATCATGGCGCGCTCATCGTCGAATAAAAATTCCGCGAGCGCACGAGCGAGCTCCGTCTTGCCGACGCCCGTGGGACCCATGAAAAGGAAAGATCCAATAGGCCTCCGCGGATCGGACAAGCCGGAGCGGCTGCGTCGAACGGCATTGGCCACGCGGCTGAGCGCATCATCCTGTCCCACGACGCGTTGCCGGAGGCGCTCCTCCATGTGCACCAGCTTTTGCACTTCGCCTTCGAGCAGCCGGCCCACAGGAATGCCCGTCCATTTGCTGACAATGCGCGCGATATCTTCCTCGCCGACTTCTTCCTTGAGCATGGCGCGACCCTTTTGAAGCTGCGCCAGCGCTTCCTGCGCTTTCTGCAAATCGCGTTCGGCAGCGGAGAGTTTTCCATAGCGAATCTCGGCTACTTTCGCCAGCTCGCCGGCGCGCTCCATGCGCTGCTCTTCAGTCTTGAGCTGGTCGATTTCCCCTTTAATCTTGCGAATGCGCGCGATGGCGTCCTTCTCGACCTGCCATTGCGCCTTCAAGGCGCTTGATTTCTCGCGCAAGGAGGAAAGTTCTTTTTCAATCTCGCGCAAACGTTCGCGCGAATGCGCATCGGATTCCTTGGAGAGCGCCTGGCGCTCGATTTCGAGCTGCAACACGCGGCGCTCGACTTCGTCGATTTCCGCGGGCATGGAATCGAGCTCCATGCGCAGGCCTGCTGCGGCTTCGTCGATAAGGTCGATGGCTTTATCCGGCAAGAAACGGTCGGAGATATAGCGATGAGAAAGCATGACGGCGGCAACGATGGCGGCATCCTGGATGCGTACTCCGTGATGGACTTCGTAGCGCTCTTTCAGGCCGCGCAGAATGGCGATGGCGTCTTCCACCGATGGCTCGGGAATCATCACGGGTTGGAAGCGGCGTTCGAGCGCCGGATCTTTTTCGATGTACTTGCGATATTCATTAAGCGTGGTAGCGCCGATGGTGCGAAGTTCTCCGCGGGCGAGCGCTGGCTTGAGCATGTTGGAGGCGTCCATCGAGCCTTCGGCGGCGCCGGCGCCAACGACGGTGTGGAGTTCATCGATAAACAGGATAATTTGGCCTTCGGATTCGGTGACTTCTTTCAGCACGGCTTTCAAGCGATCCTCAAACTCGCCGCGGTATTTCGCGCCGGCGACCAGCGAGGCCAGGTCCAGGGCGACCACTCTTTTCGGCTTCAGGACTTCCGGCACGTCGCCGGCAACGATGCGCTGCGCTAGCCCTTCGACAATCGCCGTCTTGCCGACGCCCGGTTCGCCGATGAGCACCGGATTGTTCTTGGTGCGGCGCGCGAGAATCTGCATGACGCGCCGGATTTCCTCATCGCGGCCGATCACCGGGTCGAGCTTTCCCCTGCGCGCCAGTTCCGTCAGGTCACGAGCGTACTGCTCAAGGGCACGGTAAGTTGTCTCGGGATTTTGGCTGGTTACGCGATGGCTTCCGCGTACGCTGACGAGCGCCTGAAGGATTGCGTCGCGGCTGGCCCCGTTTCTTGCCAGCAGTGCGCCAGCAGGATCGCGTTGCAGGTTCGCAATGGCCAGGAGGATATGTTCAGTAGAGACATATTCGTCCTTGAAATGCGTTGCTTCGTCGAAGGCGTTGGACAAAACCTCATTCGAGGCGGGACTGAGGAATTGCTGCGCCGCTCCAGAAACCTTCGGCAAACGGTCAATCTCGCGGTGAACCTCAGCGTCAACCTTCTCGGGAGAAACACCCAGTTTGGAAAGCAAGGGTGCCACCAAGCCATCGCCCTGGGCCAGAAGGGCGGCCAATAGGTGCACCGGCTCAACCTGCTGCTGGCTTGCCCGCGCAGCCACTTCCTGGGCTGCCTGCAGCGCCTCCTGAGCCTTCACGGTTAGTTTGTCGTAGCGCAGCATGCCATTTGCCTCAAATTCCATTGTAGGCCTAGCAGAGGCGGAGAAGGGGCCGAAATTCCGCGGCCCCTCTGCCAGAGTCTAAGTTAGTTCTTTCCGTTTGTGACGCTGATCTTCACCTGCTTTGGCTTCGATTCGGCGCGCTTCGGCAGGGTGACGTTCAGCACTCCATCCGTGTACTCGGCCTTGATGGCCTGGGTGTCCACGGTGTTGGGCAGCGAAAAGCTGCGGCTGAACGATCCATAGGAGCGCTCCACGCGAAGGTAATTCTCTTCCTTTACGTTTTGCTCGAATTTCCGCTCCCCGCGAATCGTCAGCATGTTGTTCTCGACTCGGAGGTCAATGTCTTTCTCCGAGACTGCTGGCAGATCGGCCTTGATCACGAGCTCATTCTCGGTCTCATAGACGTCCACAGATGGCGCCCAGGCGGTCAAAGTCGAATGGTCTCCGCTCGGGGAGAAATTGCCCTCAAAAAGCCTCTTTACCTGCTCCTGCAAGGTAGAAACGTTGTGAAACGGGTCCCAACGGGTAATGCCGTTCATTGTTGAGCCTCCTAGAATTAGCTATATACTTCAGTACGCTTATATAATATGAGTGTATATGTGTCAAGTATTTTCGTGCGCGTCTCCCAATTGGGGCCAATTGGGTCATCTTATCTATATTGCCCTTATAATGAAGCACTTAAGGTAGTGTGTCTCGGGCATCGTCAAAAGGATTGGGTGGTCCCGCGCTTGGGTGCGTCGCTCAACAACCTGGACGGACCGACGGGCATCGTTTGCGGCCTCGGCGATAACGCCCAGGAACAGCGGCTCCGGTATGTGGTAAGAACAGGAACAGGTGATCAACATGCCTCCCGGCTTTAGGATCTTGAGGGCACGCAAATTGATTTCTTTGTAGCCCCGGACCGCAGCCGGCACGCTTTCGCGGTTTTTGGCAAACGCCGGCGGGTCCAGAATCACCATGTCGAAGTGACGTCCGGAACTGTCATGGGCTTTGAGCGCGTCGAAAGAGTTTGCTTCGGTGAGGGTTACGTTGGAGATGTTGTTCAACTGCTGATTTTCCCGCGCAATGGTGATTGCGGCGCCGGAGAGATCGGTCGCTTCGACGTGCGCGGCCTTTGCGGCGATGGTGAGTGCGAACCCGCCGTGATAGGTGAAACAGTCGAGGATTTCTCCGGACGCGTATTCAGCGGCGGCACGGTGATTTTCGCGCTGGTCCAGAAAGCCGCCAGTTTTCTGGCCGGTATGCAAATCGTGGATGAACCGGACATCATTTTGCGCCGCGATTACCTTGTCAGGGACTTCTCCATAAAGAACGGAATTGCGGCGCTCTAGGCCTTCGAGCTCACGCACGCGAGGATCGTTTCGCTCGAGAATGCCGCGTGGTGAGAAAATTTCGACCAGAAGGGAGACGATCTCCTGTTTGCGGGCATCTGTGCCTTGGCTGAGCGTTTGCAGGACCAGCCAGTCGGCATAACGGTCCACGATGAGCGACGGAAGCAGGTCGGATTCGCCGTAGATGAGCCGGTAGGCCTCTGTGTCGGTAACGATGCGTTTGCGGTATTCGGCCGCGGCGCAAATGCGGGACCGCAAAAAATCGGTGTCGATGGGCACGTCTTCGCGCGTGAGAAGGCGAAGAGTAATCTGTGAGCGGCTGCTGAAGAATGCGCGTCCCACGAAGTTATTGTGCTCATCGGTGACGCGAACGGCGTCGCCGCTCTGGGCTTCCGCGCTGCGAATATCGCTGCGATATACCCACAAATGACCGGAGCGAATTCGATCCGCCCCTCGCTGGCTGATTCTGACCTTCCCTTCAGCCATAGTTAGTCCTCAAGAGAAGCATCAGGCCGGAAGCTTCGCTACAATAGGGCCGTCACGGCTGCGCAATGCGACCGTGTGGCGATAAGGCACGCGGCCCGTTGAATTTTGGATGTTGTCATAACATAGTTTTCGCCGAAGCGCCATCTTGCCGGGACCCGCACGCGGCGGAAAGCCTGGAATTTGAACGTCAGCGAATTCGATTACGAATTGCCAGCCGAGCGCATCGCGCAGCGGCCTCTCGAGGACCGCGACGCTTCCCGCATGCTCGTAATGGCGCGGACGACAGGCTCGCTGGAAGATCGGATGTTTAGGGGATTTGAGGAGCTTCTGCGGGGCGACGAGCTGATCGTCGTGAACAATGTGCGCGTGCTTCCTGCGCGTCTCTGGGGCCGCCGCAAAGGGCTAAACGCTCAGCCCATTGGCAAGAATAGTCCCGTTCGCCACGAGAATCTCACGTCGCCAATCGAAGTGCTGCTCCTGCGGGCGGTGGGCGCGGATGAATGGGATGCGTTGGTTCGCCCAGGGCGCAAGATTTCCGTGAATGAGACGATCGTTTTCGGAAGCGGAGAGCTGGAAGCCAAGGTAATTGGCCGCGACAGCTACGGCCAGCGAAGGCTCAAGTTTTCAGGGAACGGTGACCTGATCAAGTCCATCGAGCGGCTTGGCCACATTCCGCTGCCTCCCTACATCAAGCGCGACGATGAACCCCTGGACCGGGAGCGTTATCAAACGGTTTTTGCGCGACAGGGAACCGCCGTTGCCGCTCCGACTGCGGGATTGCATTTCACGCCGGCGATCCTTTCGCGTTTGGCTGAAAGGGGCGTAGAGGTTCGCGAAATCACGCTCGACGTCGGCCTGGGCACGTTTGAGCCGATTCGCACGGAGCAGCTTGAGGACCACCGTATCCATCGGGAGTCATACGAGATTCCCGAGGCCACGGCTGCTGCGGTCGCCCGCGCTCGCAAGGAACAGCGGCCGATTCTCGCGGTTGGTACGACCGTTGTCCGAGCACTTGAGGACGCGGCCGAGAAGTTCGCGGCTTCCGGAGGCAGCGGCAGACAAGATGGGCCTCTTGCACCGGGGCGATTTGAAGCAGGAATTTTCCTTTTTCCCGGCAAGCCCTTTCGCGTTGTGACTCAGCTGCTGACAAACTTTCATCTGCCTCGCTCGAGCCTGCTCGCACTGGTGGCTGCATTTGCGGGACGGGACAATGTCCTTCGAGCGTACCGGCACGCCGTCGAAACGAACTACCGCTTCTACAGCTACGGCGATTGCATGTGGATTCGCTGACGCGAACTTCGTGGCACAAGTGTCTAACGTTCCAGACCGTGCAAGGCGGCAGGCCATCGTCTATAATCTGGGCCATTACTGAGGAGCGCGCTTCGTGCGGTTTCTGATTCTCAGCGACATTCACGCGAACTTGACGGCGCTACAGACGTCGCTCGCGGAATCAGAAGGGAAGTGGGACAAGGTTGTTTGCCTCGGGGACGTGGTCGGCTACGGACCGGATCCGAATGAAGTGATCGACCGCGTGCGAGCCCTGGGCGCGGTGACGATTCGAGGAAACCACGATAAGGTCGGTAGCGGGCTTGAGAGCGCGGAGGATTTCAATCCCGTGGCTCGCGCGGCAGCCATGTGGACGCGCGAGCAGCTTCGCCCGGAAAACCGCGAGTATCTTGAAACCTTGCCGCTTGGTCCACTTTCGGTGGACGGATTTTCGCTGGTTCACGGCGCGCTTCGCGATGAGGACGAATATGTGGTCGCGCCTGCGCAAGCGCTCGAGTCGCTGCTGGAAGCGCCATCGCAAGTGACGTTTTTTGGACACACGCACCTGCAGGGCGGCTTCTCTCTCGGACCCGATAACGCCATATCGGCGCTGCGTTTGCGCCCTGCCAATGGCGAGAAATTCATCAAGCTGGAAATCAAGAAGGGTACGAATTATCTGCTGAATCCAGGGTCGGTCGGCCAGCCGCGCGACGGCGATCCGCGGGCCGCATTTGCCATTGCGGATGTCGCTCACGGCGAAGTGCAGTTCTGGCGCGTCGCCTACGAAGTAGAATCGGTACAAGAGCGCATGGAAAAAGCCGGCCTGCCGGAGTCGTTGATTCTGCGGCTTTCGTTCGGGCGTTAGCGGCGACGTACGGTTCCATTTGTTTGGCGTCATTCGTTTAGCATCGGGAGAGCAATTTGGAGCGAGATGATCGAAGCCGGATGGGCGGTCCTTTCCTGGTGGGCGCTGTTGTCGTAGTTCTCGTTTTCGGCGCCTTCTATCTGGCGATGCGATTTTCGGGAGGCTCGACGTCTTCTGTTCAAAAGCCGCTTCCCTTTGGAGCTGCCGAGCAGGCCTACGTGGCGGAAATCAGCTTTGACAATTTGGGCCTGTCAGCTTTCGAGAACATGCTGCATCAAAAGGTGACCTACTTGAATGGGGATATTTCCAATAAGGGCGCACGCACGATTCGCGCCGCCGAGGTCACCGTGGAATTCTTCGACCAAGACAACAAAGTGGCGTTGCGAGATACGCGCCGGATTATTGGAAACAACACCCAGCCGCTCCAAAGCGGCGAGACGCGCGATTTCCAGATCGGGTTCGAGGCGATACCGGACCGGTGGAACCACAAGTTCCCGGCGATTCGCATAACAGGTCTCGATCTCGAATAGATTTGCCGGCAGTTTGGATTTCTCCGGCCTCCATGGATCAATGGAAAAATCTGGAGCAGGCTCTTGGGCAGCTCGTCTCAACCGGGGCTGTCGAGGTCCACGAAGACGGTGAGTGGCTAGCTTCCCTTGCCGGTTTCCGCAGCGAAATTCGAACCCAGGGAAAGCAAACTCTCATTCACCTGTGGTCTCCGGAAACCAGTTTTGTCCGCCGGATTTTGCGAATCTCCGCTTGCGAGTCCAATCGCATTCAGCTCGAAGTGCAGAAGTTCGGTCTAGCAAAATCGGCGCGCCTGGAGTTTCTGGGCGCCGCGCGTCCCCGAACAGCGGCACGCATTGGGCGGGAACAGTTCAAGGCGCGATTTGGGCGCATGCTCGCCGAGCAGTTTCCGGATGGACAAGTCGAATCTCTGACCACGGCCGCGGATTTGAAGCGTTCTTTTTCCGCGCTGTACACGCGGGGAGTGATGAGCGAAGGCCGTTCCTCGTGGGCGGTGATGGCTGCGGCGCCATCGGAAAACTCCGTCGCATTCGATGGGATCCTGAGCTTCGGACTGTTGTGGCTCGATTGGGCGCGCCAACATGCGGATCGTCGCCCGGTGGAGGGCCTGCGTCTGTTTCTTCCAGAAGGCCAAACGCGTGTGACGATGGAGCGCGCACGTGTGTTGAGCTCCGCGGTGGGTCTGGAAGTCTACGAGTTTGGCGAACGTGACTTGCGGGTTCGGCGCGTGGAAGCCTCCGGTCGCGGGAACGTGGAAAGCTCGCTCGCGCCCCGTCGCGACACCGAACTAGCTCTCGCCGCTGCGAGTGACGCCATCAGTCGTGTTCGTGCATTGCTGCCGCAGGATGCCGACGCTATCGAAGTTTCCGTGCCGTCCGGGACGCGCGAGGTTTGCTTCCGCTTCCGGGGCCTCGAGTTCGCGCGGCGGAGCGAAGGCCAAATATATTGTGGCCTGGGGGATGAGCGCAGACCTGTTCGTGGCCCAGAGTCCCCGGAGCTCGCGCACCTGCTCGCCAGACTCGCGCAGAAACGAAGTTGCTTCAGTTCCGAAACGAACGACCCGCTTTACCGCGCCGCGCCAGAACGTTGGCTCGAGACGATGGTGCGCTCCGATCCAACGAGATTGGACGCTCGCCTAGACCCGGAACATCTTTACTCGCAGGTCCCTGCGCTGGCGGCTGGCGAGCGCGGCATCATCGATCTGCTCGGTGTGACGCGCGACGGCCGGCTGGTGGTCATCGAGCTGAAGGCTTCGGAAGACTTGCAGTTGCCGTTGCAGGCTGTCGATTACTGGCTGCGGGTTCGCCGCCACTTAGTGGAAGGCGATTTCCAGCGCTACGGCTATTTCCAAGGTGTCGAGATCAAGCCTGATCCGCCGCTGGTCTGGCTGGTGGCGCCGAGTCTGCGTTTCCACGCGGCAAACGAAGTGCAGTTGCGCTTTCTCTCAGCAGACCTGAAATTTAGCAGGATCGGATTGAACGAGAACTGGCGTCGCGGTCTGCGGGTGGTTTTCAGGCAATAAACGAGCACGCGACGGCAAAAAAGAAAGAAGGGAAGCAGCTTAGGTTTCCCTATGCCACTTCCCGGGGTGTGTCCTAGATGTGATTACATAAATAGATGCCATATCTGGGTAAAGGTTGCAATGAAAGAAATCACGTAGGCGGGGGGAGAAAAGGCCCGACTGCCTTCTCAGTAAAAAAGGTACTTTCGCCACTTCTCGTCCTTGTGGCCAATCAGGCGCATAAGCTGCCGTGAAGTGTGAAGAGTAAAAGGCCGGGGTCTTCGCGCCAACTGGAGCCCTGCTTCTTCCGGCGTACGATCCCCCTTGCGGTTGTTGCATTCATAGCAGCAAGCCACCAGGTTCTCCCAAGACGACCGGCCACCGCGCGAACGGGGCAGGACATGATCGAGCGTAAGCTCCGAAGTGGAAAATGTGCGCCCGCAGAACTGGCAGATATTGCGGTCCCGCAGGAGGATGTTCTTCCGCGACAGCGCGCGACTCTGTTGGGGAATGTGGCGATAGCTCAGCAGGCGGATCACCGAGGGCACCGGGACGGCTTTGCTGGTCGAGTGGACCTGTGAGGTTTGGGTCTCTTCCGCCTGAGCAACGCCCTTGAGCATGAGTACCAGAGCCCGCCGAACCGCGGTGACATTGATCGGTTCGAACGTAGCATTGAGTACCAGGACGGGCGCCTGCATCAACGACGGACGCCGCGGCTCCAGCGCGGCCCCCGTTTCTCCTAGAGGATGACTCCCAGCGATGGAAATCTTCGGCCGGGGCCGCAGAACATTCGATTTGTGACGGCTATCCATGTCGAGATCGAATCCAGTTGCCGATGCTTGCCGTGAACCCTAGCCGTTCTCTCCTTTAGATGCGGAAGGTACCCGGAGAGTCTTAGCCTTTTGGGTAAGGCTGCCAGCGTCCGGACCGGCCTGCGAGATGGCCCGTGCAACCGTCAGACCTATCACGCTCTTAGCGCCGGCTTTCTTCAAGGCACGGGCGCACGCGTCGAGAGTCGCGCCAGTCGTAAATACATCATCTATCAGCAACACGCGGAGGTTGTCAACCTGCGCCCCTTTTCGAATTTCGTAAGCGCCATGTACGGTCAGCCAGCGCTCGCGGCGCGACAGGAGAAGGCGCGCGGGCCGAGGCTTGGTGCGCACCAGGAGGTACGGTCCAAGGGGGAGACGCAGCCGCCGGGCGAGCGGCTTGGCGATCAGCTCGGCTTGGTTGTAGCCGCGCTCGCGCAGGCGCGCGGGGTGAAGAGGAACCGGCACCACCACGTCGAGGGGGCCCAGCGCCGGATCCTCCTGAACTACCTGGTGCAATCGCTCCGCGAACCACTGGCCCAACCGCGTCAGTTTTTCGTACTTGAGCAAGCCGATGGCGCGCACCATCTGGTCGGTGTAAGCGCCGAAGCTCCGGGTGCACTCGAACGCGTACACTTCGCGTCGGCAGGCAAAGCACTTGGGGACTTTGGCGTCGAGAGTTACCTCGGAAACGAATGGCCGTCCGCAGCATACGCATAAAGGCCCCCGCAGCGGTTGGAGGCATGCGAAGCATGCCTCGCAAATGGGCAGCAAGCTGGCATTCGTGAGCACGGCACCGCAGATCTGGCACGGTGCTGGGAACAGCACTGAGGCCAGTGCGTCGGCGGCTCCGCGAACGATAGAGAGAGTCATTTACCGAACAGGGACGGCCAATAACCTATACTATTTTGTGTCCGGGCGGAAGCCTGCATGTAGCCAAATCCGGACATCAGAGCCGAGGTGCCGGCAAAACTATCGCGGAAGGTTTCGAGGAGTGGAGACGGCTACTACAGAAGCCCTTGCTCTTGCTTTTCCTGGCATTTGATGCAGTAGCGGGTCCACGGCACAGCTTCGAGGCGCTTCTGTTGTAATTCCTCCTGGCACTGGATGCACAGCCCGAAGGTCCCTTCGCGAATGCGCTCCAGGGCTTCGTCCACCAGTTGCAGCAAAGCGCGGTCGTTATGCGTCTGCCCGAAGAGAAATTCCTTGGTGTAGGAGTTCGCGGCTTTGTCCGCGAGGTCTACCGTAGGATCCTCGTCCGCCTCGCGGCCCTCCTGACCAGTGCGCACGATGGCCTTCACCAATTCTTCGCGGCGGGTCTGCAGCTTCTTCTTGTAGTACTCTAACCTCTTCTTGTCCACAGTCTTGGTCCTCGGAAGGCTTTTCGCCCTCCACAAAATCGAACGATTCTAGCGGTGCGTTTTGCGGTTGTCAATTCACGGGACGCCGCGTTCCTCGTAAGCGTCCATTAGATGTAGGTCGACTCTGAAAAGTTACCCGGTGCTTTCATGCAAAGAGCGAGCGGGGTAAGAGAAGTGGAAGATCAGAAACAGCAATCCGATGACGACAAAGCACGCCACGCTTGCTTCCGGTCCAACCGACCCGCCGGTCAGCCACCGTGGCCCATGCAACGAGGAATTCAGCAAATGCCCCGGCGCGGGTAGGCCGCTGTCGGGGACGCCGTAAATGAAAGTCTCGCCATAATCCCAAGCGGCGTGCAGGCCGACCGCGAACCATATGGTGCCCGTTCGGCGCAGCGTGAAGCAGAAAAACAACGCGATCAGCGCCGCGCACAGCGCGCCGGGCAAGGCCTCGCCGACATTGTTCAGGTGCCCGGCGCCGAAGAGAATCGACAGCAGAATCGCGGCGGGCCAGAATCCCATGCCCGTGGCAAGAGTGAACTGGCTGTAGCCGCGAAAGACAAATTCTTCGAAGAAGCCGGTCAACAGAAACGCGATTCCCCACATCACCGCATAGTGAGCCAGCGCGCGGCCAGACAGCGCCAATTTGCCGAAGCTGAATCCGTGCAGCGCCGCGATCAGCATCAACGTGACCGTGATTGCCACGAATCCCCAAACGATCCCCTGCCAGAAAAGGCGCCCGAACGCCTGGCGCACGGGGAGGCCGTATTGCCCCATCGGCCGCTTCTCGATCTTCGACATGATGGCCGCAGCGATAAACATCGAGATGACGAAGATGGCTTCTTGCGTAAGGACACTCGACGCGGTAAAAGTCGAAGCCCCGGAACGCAAGTTCAGCAGGCCTACGGCAACGCTGGCAAGCACCAGCAAAGTTGCGCATCCGATCAGAATCGCGAGGAAAATCAACCACCGCCAACCGGCGCGGATTCCCTGCGGACTCGCGAAGACCCGCGCAATGCGGTCCTCGATATTCTCGATTTTCGCGGGCGGCGGTTGTTCAGTGGGGGCCGGATTTTCGTTTAGCGACAGACTCATTGGTCACAACCTTTTTTTCATTTCGGAGCTGTTCGTTTTGAAGGCCTGGCGCAGGTTAAGCACCTGCAACTGCGCATCATACGCGAATTACCGCGCCACCAAAGACTTTTCGCAGTTTGTTTGCGAGGTTGCGACGCCCTGCCGTGGCTGATAGAATCGCTAATTTGCGCGACGCGGAACGAGAGCCGCTGTGCGCGAACCTTCCGCATTCCCTGGGGAAGACCGGGCTGGACGCCCGGCGAGGAGAGCGAGTTTGGCCAAATACGATCTTGCAATTATTGGAAGCGGGCCGGGCGGGTATGTGGCGGCCATCCGCGCCGGACAATGGGGCCTGAAGACCGTCGTCATCGAGAAGGATCCCTTCCTGGGAGGGACCTGCCTGCACGTGGGCTGCATTCCCACCAAGGTGCTGCTCCATCACGCCGACCTTTACGAGGACTTCAAGCGGGCCGCGGAGTTCGGCTTCGAAGTCAAAGATGTCAAAGTGAACTGGCCCGCCATGATCGAGCGCAAGACGAAAATCGTAAACAAACACGCGAAAGGGATCGAATTTCTTTTCAAGAAAAATAAGGTTGAGTCCATGCAAGGCTGGGGCCGCATCACCGGCCCGGGCAAAGTTTCCGTCGAACAGAACGGCAAGAAGACCGAGATCGAAGCCGCCAACATCATTCTCGCATCGGGCTCCAGCGCGCGGTCGCTGCCCGGAGTGGAAATCGACAACAAAAGCATTTTCGATAACTGCGGCGTGCTGGCGCTGCCGGCAATACCGAAGTCGCTGGTCATCGTCGGGGCTGGTGCGGTCGGCGTCGAATTCGCCTCGATTTACAAGACATTTGGCACCGACGTCACCATTCTCGAAAAGCTGCCGCGCATGGTGCCGCTCGAGGACGAAGAAATCTCCGCCGAACTTGCGAAGGCTTTTCGGAAACGCGCCATTCGCTTCGAGCTCGAGGCCGGAGTGGAATCGGTGAAGAAAGACGCCAAGGGTGTCAGCGTTACGTTCAAGGATAAAGAGGGCAACCCGCAAACGATCGCGGCGGAGGGAGTTCTGATTGCCGTCGGGCGCAAGCCGAAGACCGAGAATGTCGGACTCGAGAAGACCGCGGCCAAACTGGACCGCGGATTTGTGCTCACCTCGCCGTATATGGAAACAGCCGAGCCGCATCTGTACGCCATCGGCGACATTGTGGCCGGCCAACCACAGCTTGCGCATGCCGCGTCCATGGAGGGAATCATCGCCGTGGGACGCATCGCCGGAAAGCCGGTGCAGCCATTTGACCGCAATCGCTGCCCCAATTGCACCTTCTGCGAGCCGCAAATTGGCTCGGTGGGATTAACCGAGAAGCAGGCGCGCGACGCCGGTCACAAAGTGAAAACCGGTAAGTTTCCATTCGCCGCCAACAGCAAGTCGTCCATCCTCGGGCGTCACGAAGGATTCATCAAAGTCGTGGCCGATGAGAAGTACAATGAAATACTGGGAGTGCACTCGATAGGCTCGCTTTCGACGGAGATTATCGCCGAAGCGACTACCGCCCTTCAGTTGGAAGGCGCAGTCGACGACATGATGGCGATGATTCATGCGCATCCGACCGTTTGGGAAGCCATGGGCGATGCGTTCAACTCCGTGATGGGCCTGACGATCAACGCGTAGCGCGATGGAACCCTTGCCAATCACCGATAGCACTTGCTGGGTTGTCGATGCCGGTTTTATGGCTTACGAGCCGGCTTTCGAATTGCAACGCCGCTTGGTGGCCGCGCGCAAGGCCGGCGCCGTGCCGGACGTTCTGCTTCTTTGCGAGCACCCGCACGTGATCACCCTGGGGCGCAACGGCCATCCAGAGCACCTGCTGGCATCGCAACATTTGCTTCGTCAGATGAACGTCGAATTCCATTCGACGGATCGCGGCGGCGACATCACCTATCACGGGCCCGGACAGATTATCGGCTATCCGGTCTTGAATCTCGCGGCCATTCGCCGTGACGTCGCCTGGTACATGCGGCAACTGGAAGAAGTAATGATTCGCGCCACGGCGGAGTTCGGAATCAAAGCGGGCCGCAACGCGGGCATGACCGGAGTGTGGGTAGAGCGGCCGGCTGATGGGACCGGGCCCGCAACCGTGGAAAAGCTCGCCGCCATCGGCGTGCACCTCAGCCGTTGGGTAACTTCGCACGGGTTCGCGTACAACGTCTCGACCGATTTGCGCTACTTCGATTTGATTGTTCCGTGCGGGATTCAAGGCAAACGCGCCACGTCGCTGGAACTTCTGCTGGGGCGAGCCGTTCATCGCGCGGAAGTGCTTCCACGTATCGTGCGGCATTTCGCCGAGGTTTTCGGCCGCGAACTGCAGAGCGTTTCGCTGGAGGCGCTCGAAGAAACTTTGCGTGAACAGGAACAAGCACAGGAGGCTCCCGTTCATGCAGTGGTTTGATCAGCAGTGGGGAAGTTCGAGAAGGCCGCAGCTTCGCGCATCGATTTGCCGTAGAATGGTGGCGTCTCGCGCAAGGGGCAACACATGAGCTATCCGCTCACGAGGGATCAGCACCTCGAACTTTATTACTACATGAAATTAAACCGCGCGCTCGATGAGCAGCTCGTGCGGTTGTTCCGCCAGAATGTGGTGGTCGGCGGTCTGTATTCGAACCTCGGGCAGGAGGCCACCTCGGTCGGCACTGCGTACGCCCTCGAAAAGCGTGACTGGATCGCGCCGATGATCCGTAACGTCGGCGGTTTGCTCGTCAAAGGCTTCAAGCCTCGCGACATTCTCATGCAATACATGGCGCGCAAGGACTCCCCGACCATGGGCAAGGATGGCACCAGCCACTTCGGCGATTTGAAGGTCCGCCACGTGGTTTCGCCGATTTCCATGCTTGGCGATCTTGTCCCGGTGATGGCTGGCGTGGCGATTGCAGGCCGCTATCTGGGCCAGAACATTGTCGCGATGACCTGGGTGGGCGACGGAGCCACCTCAACAGGCGCTTTTCACGAGGGCCTGAATTTCGCTGCGACCCAGCGCGCGCCGCTGGTGCTGGTGGTCGAAAACAATCAGTGGGCGTATTCGACCCCGGTGGCGAAACAAGTGCCGATTCACGATCTGGCGGATCGCGCCAAAGCGTACGGCATCGCCAGTTCCATTGTGGACGGCAACGATGTCGTGGCCGTCTACCAGACCGCCAAAGAAGCCGTCGACCGCTGCCGCGCCGGCAATGGTCCCGTGCTGATCGAGGCCAAAACGATGCGCATGAAGGGCCATGCGCAGCACGATCCTGCCGAATACGTGCCCAAGGAAATGTTCAAGTATTGGGAAGCGCGCGACCCCATCGTGCGTTATGAAAAATATCTTACGGAAAACAATATTTGGGATTCGAAGGCCAAAGCCGCTCTCGACACGCGCATCGACAAGGAATTGAAAGAAGAGTTGGAATTTGCGGAGAAATCTCCTCTGCCTCCGCCGGAGCTCGCCGAGCAGGGAGTCTACTGCGACGGCTGTCACACCGTCGAAGCCGAGTGGAAACGCTCGAAGAAGGAAGTGACCCCCCCGCAATCGAGCGTAAAACCGGAGTGGGAAGTCACCGATTTCGGCGGCTTCGATTTAGCATCAACGATTTCGAAGAAAGCCGCTGCGGCTGCCGGCAACGGCGGTAAATCCGCAGTCTCCGCGGCGCCCGCGGGAAAATCGATGCGTAATTCGCCGGAGCCCAAATCCAATGGGCAGAAAGCAGCCGGACAAAAACCAAATGGACGTCCCGAAAGGTCAAGAACCGTGGAGACGGAGAGAGTTCCCTTCGGCCGTGGCCCCAAGGGCAAGGCAGGGAGGAAGTAATGGCGCCGGTCACGATGCTCGAGGCGATCCGCCAGGCGATATTCGAAGAGATGGATCGCGATCCTTCGGTGGTAGCCATCGGCGAAGACATCGGTGTTTACGGCGGGGCCTTCAAAGTCACCGCCGGGCTGCTCGAGCGCTTCGGCTGGGAGCGCGTGATCGACACGCCCATCAGCGAGACGGCCATCATCGGCGCCGCCGTGGGCATGAGCTATCAGGGTTTGCGGCCCATCGCGGAGCTGCAGTTCATCGATTTCATCGCCTGCTGCTTCAATCAGATTACGAATTTCGTCGCGAAATCCCACTATCGTTGGGGCGCGCCTGTGCCGATGGTGATGCGTGGGCCCTCCGGCGGAGGAGTGCACGGCGGGCCGTTCCACTCCGCGAATCCGGAAATGTATTTCGTGCACACGCCCGGATTGAAGGTGATTTATCCCTCGACAGCATACGACGCCAAGGGCCTTTTAAAGTCCGCGATTCGCGACAACAATCCAGTGCTCTTTTTGGAGCACAAATTTCTCTATCGCCGCATCAAGGAAGAGCTGCCCACGGACGATTACACCGTACCCATCGGAAAAGCCATCGTTCGCCGCGAAGGGCGCGACCTGACCATTGTGACTTACGCGGCCATGATGCACACCTCACTGGAAGCCGCCGAAGAATTGGCGAAAGAGGGCATCGAGGCCGAAGTCGTCGACCTGCGCACCCTGCTTCCTCTGGACAAAGAGACCATTTTGCAGTCGGTGAAAAAAACCAACAAACTTCTGATCGTTCACGAGGATACGCGCACCGGCGGCATCGCCGGAGAAATTGCCGCCGTTGCCTGCGAAAACGCGTTCGAAGACTTGGACGGCCCGATTCTGCGCGTCACGGCAAAAGATTCGCCGGTGCCGTTTTCACCGCCGCTTGAGGAGCGTTTTTTGCCGAACAAGAACGACATTCTCGCAACGGCGCGCGAACTGGCAGCGTATTGAACTCCTAAGGAGAGAGCTATGGCCACTGACATCATCATGCCCCAGATGGGCGAAAGCATTTTCGAAGGCACCATCACCAAATGGCTCAAGAAACCCGGCGAGAAAGTCGAGCGCGACGAGCCGCTCTTCGAGATTTCGACCGACAAAGTCGACGCGGAGATTCCTTCTCCAGCGGCGGGCGTGCTGAAGGAAATCAAAGTCTCCGAGGGCCAGACCGTTCCCATTCAAACCGTCGTTGGCGTGATTGACGGCGCGGGAAGCGCCGCCGTTTCGGCGCCAGCGCCGGTGCCGGCCAAGCAAGAGCCCGCAAAACTGGAGGCACGCGAGCGCGCGGACGAAAAACCCGCGCCCGCTTCTGCCCCGACCAAAGCGGAGGCCGCTAAGGCCGACGCCCCAAAGGCCGCTGCTGCTCAGCAGCCCGCGCCCCAAGCTATGCCAAGACCCGTTGCCGCAACTGGCGCCGCTGCTCCTCCGCAGCGTCCGGGTGCGGAAAAAGTGCGCAGCTCTCCGCTGGTGCGGCGCCTGGCAAAGGAAAACAAAATCGATTTGACGCAAGTGCCCGGCACCGGAGCCGGTGGCAGGGTAAGCAAGAAGGACATTTTGTCCGCGATGGAAGGCGGCGGCGCAGCCACCCAGCAAGCGTCGGCGCCCTCCTACGCGCCTCCGGCTCAACGTCCCGCGGTGGCTCCGCCTCCGCCGCCTTCCGGTGGCCAGGCGCGCGCGCTGCTTGAGACAGCGGTTCCCCGCGAGCGCATGTATTTCGGAAATTACAGCGTCGAGCCCATGAGCGTCATGCGGCAGAAGATTGCCGAGCACATGGTCATGTCCAAGCGCGTGTCCCCGCACGTCTATTCCATCGACGAGGCCGACGTAACCAATCTGGTCAAGCTGCGCAATCAGAAGAAGGAAGAGTTCGAGCGCACCACCGGCTCGAAGCTCACCTTCATGCCGTTCTTCATTCGCGCCGCGGTAGAAGGCCTGCGCGCTTTTCCCACCGTGAATTCCTCCGTCGACGGCACCAACATCGTGTTTCATCGCGAATGCAATATCGGCATCGCCGTCGCGCTCGACTGGGGCCTGATTGTCCCGGTGGTGAAAAACGCCGAAGAGAAGAATTTCCTTGGCCTGCAGCGCGCCATCAACGATCTGGCGGAGCGCGCTCGTTCGAAGCGTCTCAAGCCCGAAGAAGTTCAGGAGGGCACTTTCTCCATCACCAATCCCGGCGTATTCGGCGGTTTGATGGGATTGCCGGTGATCAGCCAGCCCAACGTCGCGATTCTGGGCCTTGGCACCATTGAGAAAAGGCCCGTGGTCGTGGATGACGCCATCGCCATCCGTTCCATGGTCTATCTCACGCTGAGCTACGACCATCGCGTGGTCGATGGTGCCATCGCGCACCAGTTCATGGGCAAGGTCAAACACTTCCTCGAGAACTGGACCGAAAGCATTCTCTAGAGTTCCCCAGCCAGTCTCTCCAACGGGGCGGGATCGCTCTCCCGCCCCGTTCCTATTTTCAGGCGGTTGGCGCCGGCGGGAAGTCCTATTGCAGGCGCGCGCGCAACCGCTCGGCGAACATTTCCACTTGAGGCAGCGGAACCACGCTGATCTTCTGCTCCTCGAACAGGCGCACCACGAACTGGTGCCGGGGATTCTCCCGCGCAGGCGCGACTTCGGTGATGGCCGCAAACTCCGCATTGGCGTGGCGCGCGCGAATGCATTCCGCGGTGTAGGCCAGCACTTTGGCCTGCGCCGGGTCTCGCGCCAGCGACAGCGCTTGCACGTATCCGCGCGTGCCGTTGTAGCGGTAGCCGTAGTCGATGCGCAGGGGGTCGCCGGGCTGCGTGAATTGTTCCGCCCGCACGCTTTTCTCCATTTTGGCCAGGATGCGATGCCTGCGGAAAACATCACTCAGTTTCATGCGAATCCATGCGCGGGTGTTTTCCAGAATCACCGCGCCGCGTCCCATCCTCGGCGGCACGGCCACATGGTCCTGATAGAGCCGCTCCAGCTCCGCGTCAAAGTCTTCGCTCATCACCGCCTTGCGCGGGCTGAGTTGCAGAGTATTGGAGAGTGTCTGTTCCATTTTTTCGATCCACGCGGCGCTCGCGCCCGTGGAGGCCAGCTCCGCCCGGAAGGAAGCCGGAAGAGCGCGCAGCAGCGCATCATCGGCGTTCGGATGCAGCCTGCGCACGCGCAGGATTTCCGCCTCGTCCTCGATGAGCCGCGCGCGAGCCACTTGTTTCCACGGATCCTCCAGCAGAATCCCGACGTTTACCCATTCGTCGCGGATCAGATTCGGCGTGTAGCGCAACACCCGATAGGTCAGCGTGCTGCGATTCGATTCGCTCATGTTTCACGTCCAGTTGAGGAAGGGCATACGCGAAGAGTTCTTCGCGCTCAGAACCAGCTCCCGCACAAGCTTGCGCCTGCGAAGCAGCTGCTCCAGCAAGCGATAGAGGGCGTCCTGGTCGAAATTGTACCACTCGGGAGGAATCTCCCGCGCAACCTCATCCAGCACGCCTTCATCCATCCGTTTTTCCACGCGCTCGATCCAGGGCTCAAACGCCTCCCAGCCACGCACCGTTTCGTAGACCCGTGAGCGGGCGTAAATTCCGCGCAGCGGCGCGTCCGGAAAATTCCATTCCGAGGCATTGAAGCAAAAGCCGTGATCGATCATCACGGCGCGATAACCCTCCGCATCCCGCGCGCGCAGAAAGATCGCCTGCCGGCCGTTGGTGTTGCAGGTCCACTTGTCAAAGACGAAGATGCCGCAAAAGTCCGCCAGATTCTCCACCTGGCGCAATTGCTCGTCCGGCAAAAAGTCGTATACCGCGGTTGTTGCCGGATGGCCGGGGTATTGCGAGCCGAACTCCAGGCCCGCCGCGCACGGCACCCTGCCGCGGCCAAGCTGCACCACCAAATCCTCGGTCAGCTCCACCATCTCGGGCCGTACTTCTACGACCGCCGCGCCCGCCACCGACATTCCGATTCGTGCCGCCAATCGTGTGCCCAGCAATTCGTTCGCCAGAATTCGCGTCCCCTGGGGATTGTTCTTGAATTTGACGATATAGAAGTTTTCGTCTTCGCAGCGCATCAAATGGGACTGCGCACCGCCGCGCATTCGTCGGATGTGTTCGATAGCCAGCGGCATCGCGCCGTTATGCTAGCCAGCGTTGCGGCGCGCGGCAAGAAAAACATTTTCAATTTGGGAAAGAGTACTGAGTCGATAAGACTCTAACATTTCGAAGAGCCGAGTTGTTTCAAGATGGCACATATGCCGAAGCGCCTTTCGCGCATTCACACTTTCAGTCCGATCCAACGCATCAGCTCCAGAGCATTGCTCTTTGGCACGATTCCGTCGCGCAGTTTGTAATCGAAACTCATCTCCCCGTTCACAATCTGATCCTCGAAGTGAACGTTGCGAACGTTTCCGTCGAGCGTTGCCTGGATCCGCGTAAGCGCTAGGTCGTGAGTCGTTACCATGCCCGCGGCGTCTCGTGCAAGCAGCGCGTGCAGCAGGGCTTCTGAGCCGATCTGCCGGTCGTGCGAATTCGTTCCCTCCAGCAATTCATCAAATAGAAAAAGAAGCGGGCCATCCTTTTCCGAAAGCGCCGCCACCTGGCGGATGCGCAGAATCTCTGTATAGAAATTCGAGCGGCCCTCCTGCAGCGAATCCGTGCTGCGGATCCGCGTGCCCAGCGCCATTCGGCACAGCCGCAACGACTTCGCGCGCACCGGAGCCCCGGCCATCGCCAACACCGTGTTGACCCCCACTGTCCGCAATATGGTGCTCTTCCCGGACATGTTCGAGCCGCTCACCAACAGCACTCGTGTTCCGTCGCCCAGGTGCACGGAATTTCGCACGCACTTCGCGGCGGGAATCAAGGGATGTCCGAGCTCCTCGCCCGCAAAAAAGGCGCGCCCTTCCCCCGGTGCCGTGAATGTGGGAAAACAATCCTCCGGATGCTCGTAAGCGTATGCCGAAAGCGAAAGCAGCGCTTCGAACTCCGCCACCGCGTCGATGCAAAATCGCGCTTTGGGGCCCTCCTGCTTCCTCCAGGAATCGGTGGCGAGTCCGAGCTGCACCGTGTACAGTAAAGGCCAATCGATGAGCTTCATCAGCATGCTGTCCCGCGCGTCGATCCAGTTCACCAGGTGCGCCAGCTTTTCCATGGAGCGCGACGCCGGCTGCCGCCCGGCTTGCAGCTCGCGCTGGAAACGGCGCAGCTTCTCCGAGGCAAATTCCTCCGTTTCGATCTGCTTCAGTATTTTCGAAAAAATCAGCAGCCCATCTTCGTTGCAGCCAATCCCGGCAATGGCCGCTTCCGCACGCTTGCGCAACCAGGCATAGACGCCGGTGTTGATGATCAGCACGGCGAAAAACGGCCAGTACTCTGTCCACCCGCTTGCCGCCCACACGACCGTGGCGGCAATCTGCAGGAGAGCGAGTGCCGCAGCAGTAGCTCTTAATGGACGACTTGCGAGTTTGGGCGGCGTCTCGGCCCAAGACACCAGCGCCCGAGCGTCCACCGTTCCCGCCAGACCCGCGCCAAGGAGAGACGTATTTTCACGGAGATCCAGCTTCTCGCTCAGCTCGCTCACGATGCTCTGCCGCTCGCGAATCTCCGCCACAGACGCGGCCGACAGCAGCCAATTCGCCAGGCATTCCTCGCCCATCGGCGTTCGCGCCGAGGATAAAAGCTCGAACAGTCCGCCGCGTCCAAAAATGTCCAAGTCATCCGCGTAGATGTGACCTGCGTCGCGGAACCGCTCTCCGAATGCCCCGCTTCCGCTCCAGCGATCCTCGATCCTTGCCAAGCCGCGTTCGTAAAACGCCGCCGCGTGTTCCGCGCGGGTACGGGCGCGAATCGTGACCTCGTGCCACACCGCGAGCACAATGTATGTGGCGACCGGAACCAGAAGCCAGTAGGGTGACACTCGATGACGCAAGAGCGCGTACCACGCCAGCGCCAGTCCCGCCACAATCACCAGCAATTTGCAATTGCCAATGCGGATGTGAACGCGTTCCCGCTCGGCGCGCGTCTGCATTCGAGCGCTCCGTCGTGCGGCATATTCTATCGATGGCGCATTCAATTCGTTCTCTTGCTCCTGCGCAGGCAACGTGCCTCGACCGTGGGTTTCAACCAAACGGCACCAGTCTACATCGGGTAGCAACTTTTCAAACGTGCGGCAGAGAGTTCATACGCACTACGATGAATCGGATGCGGCCCGCCGTTTCACTGTTTCGCGAGGAGGCTGGAACGCAATTGGATGGCCTTTTCCTTGAGTGGCAGATTTGGGTCGGCGTCCTTCCAGAGTGAGAGAAGATCTTCGATTGTGCTGACGGCTTTGGTTCTTTGGCCCTCGCGAGCGTAATCCTCAGCCAATACGTAACGGTCCTCAAGGCATTGCTGCTGAGGCTCCCATCCCGCCCACCCCGTGGGTAACTCGACGAGCTTCTGATAGGAAGCAATGGCCTGATCGACGTCGCCGGCCAGCTGGTATGTGTGTCCCAGCGCATCGAGGGTTATGGGCACAGTACTGACGGGGTCATCGGCCGGCGGTGATTCCAACAACTGCAAGGCTTGGCCGCTTTCGCCCTTGGCATCGGCAATCTCTGCCCTCAGGATGCGTAAGTAGGATGACTGCTCCTGCGAGCGGCTGTCTGCCAGCGGCGCGATTTGGGCGAGGATCTTTTCCGCTTTGGCTACGTCACCGGCCCGGGCGTATGCTTGACCCACCAGTGATCCGTAGATGACCTTAGCTTCAATCGCAGAAAAATTCGTCATAATCAAATCCAATTGAGCAATCTGGTCTTGTTTGCGGCCTTCGCCCGAGGCGACCACAGCCAACAGGTAACGAACTCTCGCGACGGAAAACACCTGCCTGGCTGCGGTGTCGATCTTCAAGGCTCTTTCAAGGTATTTCTGCCCGCTTTCGTAATCGCCACGATACAGGTCGAGAAGGGCGAGCGAGCGGAGTCCTGGCTCTTGGAGATGTCCATCGTTCAATAGCCCAGAAAAGAACTGCTCTGCTTGCCCGACCTGACCGCTTTGCACCAACGTGAACCCGTACTCGCGACTGATGTTCCCGGCGACTCGAATTTGCGGATCAATCTGAAAAGCCTTGTTGTAGGCCTCCAGGCTCTGCGTCAATTGACCCAACGAACGGTACGCGGTAGCCATATCAATGTAGGTATGAGCGTCGCTTGGGGCTATCCGGAGAACTTGCCGGTCCTGCTCGATTCCTTCAGCGGCATGGCCGTTCATGCGTAACAGACGCGCATAGTCGAAACGCATCTCCAAATCGTCGGGATACTCCTGGAGATAGCGTCCGTAGAGCTGTATCGCGTCCGGCACGTGTCCCCGGTCTTCTGCATATTGTGCCGCTATGATCTCGCGTTCACGGGGCGTCACTCGCGACGCGTTGGCCAGAGCTTTCTCGTAGTACTTCTGCCCTTCGCTGTACTCGTTGTTGACGAAGCTATAATAGGCGCCACCCAGCGCCGCATTCGCCATGGCGAAGTCAGGATCAGCCGCCACCGCCGCCCGGAAGCTGGCAAGCCCTTCTTTGTACTTGGCAGCGTGCCAAAGCAGTTTGCCGTTGGAGTAGTCTTTCAAAGCCTGCAGCGACGGCGTCGTGACCTGCGCCAAGGGCATCTCCGCCCTATGAATCTGATAGAGAGACTCGCCCAAGTCTCGGCGAACCTCCGCGGAGATCTTATCGAGGGCCTCCAGCAGATGATCTTCGCCGTGCGAACGCTCCGCATACGAGCGCACGGTTTCATCCGTCTGTGGATCGATGAGTTGAGCAACGAGTTCGTATTCCTCACCCGTTCGCGTGACGCTCGTCGCAATGAGACCGCGGATGTTCTCGCGCTGGCAGATTTCCCGCCCCACGCCTCGGGTGATTTTCTGGTCTGCGTTCTGGCCCATCATCTGCAGGACTGGCGCGAGTTGATCGTGCGGAAAGATGTTCACACGATGCGACTGCTGTAAGCTGACGCTGAAGGCCGTCCCCAGGGCGTAGTCGAAGCGTGGGTCGCCCGTTTGATTCTCGAAGTCGGTAACCAGCACCGCATCGCGCGCATTGAACGAAAGCGCCGAGCGCCCGCGAAGGAACCAATCTCCGAGGACGCCCAGAATCGCCAGCGAAATGCACGTAAGGAGCAGAGTTGTTGCGAACGCGCGCCTCCGCTTGCGCCGGCGCGCCTCGGCCGTGGCCATGTCGAAAGGGGCGCCGCTCGGGGATACAAGTGCTTCGGAAGCATGCTGCGCGTTGCTTCCATTGATTTCCTCGACAGGGCCAATGAACCGGTAGCCCCGCCGCGGAATGGTTTCGATGAATCGCGGGTTTTCGGATTCATCGTCCAAGGCTGTACGCAGCTTGTTGACGGCGGTATTCAGGCTGTCTTCAAAACCGACGAACGTACCCTCCGCCCACAGCCGCTCTCCCAACTCCTGGCGCGTAACCATCTCTCCCGGTCGCTCCAGCAGAATCGTAAGCAGCCGGAAGGGTTGGTCGGAGATTTTTACTCTTGCGCCGTTCTTGCGCAGTTCTCCGGCGGACAGGTCGCATTGGTAGACGCCGAAGGAAAAGACCCGCCGAGAGGAACTAGCCTCGCTCATTTTGAGTACCCAGGATATTTTGTGTCCGTGATCTTAGCATATTCGCCGGAAAATGCTCGGAGATTTGGTTAGATGGTTCACTAACCTTCCACCTGCTGCGCGTTTGGCCGTTTAGAAAAAAATTAGATAAGAATCAGCCGCCGTTCATTGACTCGCCGGCAGGTCGGCAGGAGAATGCCCGCCATTCGCACCACTTTCCAAACCTTGATGGGGAGACCCTTAGAATGCAACTTGCTATGCCTAAAGCTGACAAGCGCGTTGAGCCGGAAAGGGCGTTCGAAGAGTGGCTGATTGCGGCGCTTGAGCATGGGCGTGCGCAATTGGCAGTGCGCAGGTTCGCCTCTCCGCCGGCGGCCTCTGGACGGGTCGACCGGTCGCCAGCGACCTTTACCAAGGGAAACAAATTCCGATAGAAACAGCTTGTCTGGCCGTACGCTTTTCCACACCGAACCCGCCGTGGTGGCCTTTGTCGTAACCTGATCTGAAGTGTCTCGATTGATGCCCCGCTAACATGAAAGTCGCATGTCAGTAGCCTGTGCGCGCCCCCAAATTCCGTTGAGACCAGCTAAACACCACTCTGTCACAAAATGAAGCCATAGGCTACAATGCTTCACGAATCCTAACCACGGAGAGGTGGCCGAGAGGCTGAAGGCGGCGGTTTGCTAAACCGTTGTAGGGCCAAAAGCCTTACCGGGGGTTCGAATCCCCCCCTCTCCGCCAGATTTCATTTTCCCAACCAAACTAACGGCCAACTTCATGGCATCATTACTTCTTGGGGGCTCCCCACCACACGATGGATTCCGGACAATCTACACAGCAATCTGCGCAACCTGACGCCATAAAAACCACGGCCCTTACCCGGCGTTTCGGCGACGTGACCGCCGTCGACCACATCGACCTGCGCGTGCCCTACGGCCAAATCTTCGGCCTGCTCGGCCCAAACGGCGCCGGAAAGAGCACCACCATCAAGATGCTTACCACGTTGCTCGACCCCACTTCCGGCACCGCCCTCGTCGCCGGCTTCGACGTCGCCAAAACGCCCGCCGAAGTCCGCCGGAGAATCGGTTACGTCCCCCAAATGTTGAGCGCCGACGGCGCTCTCACCGGCCGCGAGAATTTGATCCTCAGCGCGAAGCTCTACGGAATGGCTCGCGCCGACCGCAACAACCGCGTCGCCGAAGCGCTTCAGTTTATGGGATTGACGGAAGCCGCCGGCAAACTCGTGAAGACCTATTCCGGCGGAATGATTCGCCGCCTCGAGGTCGCTCAGGCCATGCTCCATCGCCCCACCGTTCTTTTTCTCGACGAGCCTACCATCGGCCTCGATCCCGTCGCTCGCCACACCGTGTGGGACCGCCTGCGCGACTTGCGCCGCGATTCCAACATGACCATCCTGATCACCACGCACGATATGGATGAGGCCGATGCACTCTGCGATGTTCTCGCGCTTATGCACCTGGGAAAAGTCGCTGTCACCGGCAAGCCCGCGGACCTCAAGTCCGCGCTCGGCGCCGCCGCGACGCTCGACGACGTCTTCGTGCACTACAGCGGAGCTAGCATCGAGGAAGGAGGCAATTTTCATGACATCCGCCAGACCCGCAGAACAGCCAGCCGCCTTGGCTGACACATCGCACTTCCTGGATTTCTTCCGGGAAATAATCGCCATCGCTCAGGTCGAACTGAAAAAGCTTTTCCGTGATCCCACCGAGCTCTTCTCGCGCGCCGTCCAGCCGGTTCTATGGCTGGTGATTTTCGGTAAGGTTTTCAGCAAGGTTCGCGGCATTCCCACCGGCAACGTGAGTTATCTCGCGTTCATGACGCCGGGAATCCTGGCGCAGAGCGTCCTTTTCACGGCCATCTTTTACGGCATCGCCGTAATCTGGGAACGCGACCTGGGCATCGTCCACAAATTGCTCGTCAGTCCCGCGCACCGTGCCTCGCTCGTGGTCGGAAAAGCGGTCTCCGCCGGATTTCGCGGCGCGGTGCAAACACTCATCATTTATCTCATCGCTCTGGCCATGCGCATCCAAATCAATTGGAACCCGTTCGCCATCGTGGGGGTTTTGTTCGCCGTGATGCTGGGCGCAGCCACTTTTTCCACGTTCTCGCTCATCATCGCCTGCATTGTGAAGTCGCGTGAGCGCTTCATGGGCATCGGCCAAGTGCTCACCATGCCGCTCTTCTTCGCCAGCAACGCCATCTATCCTCTGGCGATGATGCCCAACTGGTTGCACGTTGTCGCTGTTCTGAACCCGCTGACCTATCTCGTCGATGCGCTGCGCGGAATCATGATCCAGGGTGGCC
Source organism: Candidatus Acidiferrales bacterium (assembly GCA_049281095.1). GTDB lineage: Bacteria > Acidobacteriota > Terriglobia > Acidiferrales > UBA7541 > DAHUXN01. The sequence continues at coordinate 40,206 of JBAPRL010000088.1, read as the reverse complement.
AGAGCGTGCATCCGTTGCTCGTGGATCTCGGAGTCATGGCCATGATTTTCCTGATCCTGGCGTCCATTGCTGCCAGGCTGTATCCCACGCTCGTCCGATAAGTGGAATCTCTCAGAATCTCCCGAAGTTGCAGATGGAAAGTTAGAAACTCCACTTAGACCCTAGCGTCCAAATCCCTCGGACTTCCCCTTGCTCCTTCGTCGGCGAGGTATGGCTTCATCGCCAGATCCTGCCTCATCGATGAACATGAGAGTTGATGCTAAGAGATGTCACGCAGTGCGGCGCGCGCGGCCAGATGACCGCAGATTCCATGCACTCCGCCCCCCGGAAAAGTGGAAGCCGAGCAAAAGTACAGGCCCTTGGCAGGCGTGCGATATCCTCGCCACGTCGGCCGGAAGTAGAACTGGCGCAAATCGGAAGACCCGCCGGTAATATCGCCGCCAATCAGGTTTGGATTCCGCGTTTCGAGCTGCGACGTCGCCATAACGCTTCTTTTCAGGATTCTTTTGCGGAATCCCGGCGCAAATCTCTCGATTTGCGTCTCGATCCTTTCGGACATATCCACGTTGGAGCCGTTCGGCACGTGGCAGTATGCCCACGCGATATGCTTTCCCGCTGGCGCCCGCGTTTCGTCAAACAGCGTCGGCTGCGCCAGCAGCACAAACGGCTTTTCGCAGATCTCGCGCTTCCATGGCGCGCGCTCTGACGCCTCGATTTCCTCGAGCGTCCCTCCCACGTGCACCGTCCCAGCGCGCTTGCATGCCTCCGCCGTCCACGGAATCGGCCCGTCGAGCGCCCAGTCCATTTTGCATACGCCGGGGCCGTAGCGAAAACGTTCCAGCTTGCCGCGGAATGCCGAAGGCAATCGCGCCCCCGCCATGCGCAGAAGCTGCCGCGGCGTCACGTCGCAAAGAATCATGCGAGCCGTTGGAAGCTCGTCCAGCGACTCGACCATTTGTCCGGTCACAATTTCTCCGCCCAGCGAGCGAAGGTACGAAGCAAGCGCATCGCTGATTTTTCGCGAGCCGCCTCGCGGAAATGGCCAGCCCACCCGATGCGCTGTAGCTGCAAAAACCAGTCCGAACGCCGCGCTCGGCACGTCCTCGAGTGGCAAAATGGAATGCGCCGCGTTTCCCGCAAACACCGCGCGCGCGCTCTCCCCGTGAAACTTTGACCGCGCGAACCTCGATGCCGAGCGCAGCGCCTGCAAGCCAAAGCGAGCCGCAGAAAAGGGCCGTTTGGGAATCATGGAGTAGCCGAACAAAAGCGGTTCGAGCTCTGGCCAGCCATCGACGATCGGCTCCATAAGCTTTCGGTAACGCTCCCCGTCTTCGCCCAGGTCCGAAGCAGTTACTTCCACCGAACGGTCCGTGATGACTGCGGTGCCATCATCGAGCGGGTGCGCCAGCGGAATCGGCGGCTGAATCCACTCCAGTCCGTGCTCCGCCAGCGGCAGCGTGCGAAAGAACGGAGACATCACCGCCATGGGATGCACGGCGGAACACACATCGTGGAAAAATCCCGGCAGCGTCAGCTCTTCGGTTCGCGTCCCGCCGCCGATCGTGTCCCGCCCTTCCACAACCAGAACAGAGCGTCCTGATTGCGCGACCGTAACTGCGGCCGCGAGTCCATTCGGCCCGGAGCCAACGACTACCGCATCATATTGACCTTGCCACGCTTTCATCGAAGCTCAGTCCTGCACCACATCGCATATTCTCATTCACGAGGCCATGACTACGAGCATCGCGCTCACCTGGAGCGACTGTAACCCAAATCAACCTTCGCTTCTCGATTTTTGTGCGACGCGCTTTACCTCCTTCTCCAGTTCCAGAGAAAGCCGCGGTGACGGTAGGTTTTCTGAGCAGCGGCTTGTGTTTCGCTGTCTATGCAAACTGAAACAAATGATTCACGATGCTCCGCATCATGCCCTCGCCGGCGCATCCGGCAACGCTACGGGCTACCCAGCCAGTTCGACCAGTTCAGTTCGGGCGCGCCTTCTTGGGTGCGTTGTGGTATCTTGTACGGCGATTCGGCAATCATCGCCAGTCAGAGAGGGCCATAATGAAACGTTTGCTGCTACTAGTATTCGTCGCCATTTGTCTTCCCGTGGCAACTTTCGGGAACTCCACAGCCTCTTCCGTTGCGAAGAAGCCTTTGCCGCAAGCCCAATCGCAAAAAGCTCCGACCGTTGCTTCCGTCGCGGAGATGGAAATCAGCATCGTCGAGCAGGATTTTGTCTCTGCCGCCGAGGCCATGCCGGAGGACAAATATGACTTCGCTCCCACCAACGGCAACTTCAAAGGCGTGCGCACTTTCGCCGAAGAAGTAAAGCACGCCGCCGCCGCGAATTACAGAATCTGGTCAGCCGCTCTGCAGGAAAAGCCGTCTATCGATCTCTCCGCCTCCAATGGCCCCGACTCCATCAAAACGAAGGCGCAAATCATAGAATTCCTGAAGAATTCCTACGCCCTCGGCCATCTCGCCGCTAAATCACTCACCACCGCCAACATGCTCGATCAATTGCCCTTCGGCAACGGAAAAGCAACTCGCTTGTTCCTCGTCACTTATCCTGTGGGACATGCTTTCGATCATTACGGGCAAATGGTCGAATATCTGCGTATGAACGGGATTGTTCCTCCCGCGAGCCAATAGCGAATAAGCGGCGCTTGATGAAGTCCTGCTTCGTGCGGAGCAGCAGGAGCATTTCTTATTTGTTGGAATCGTACGAGCCGACCACCTGCATGAACCGTTCTACTTCCAAAATGTCCTTGCCCGTGAAGCGAATGGTCGCGCCATCTTCGCGCGTCACGTAAGGCAGAAACGCCAGTATTTCCGCGTTGATCATGTTCTTGAAAGTGACTTCAATCGTCACCGGATTGCTCACCACATACGGATGGAATGAACCTAACCGCGCCAGCGCCTTTTCCGTGCCATCTTTGATCATGCTTTGTGCCACCTGCGGTGAAACGCTCTCCGCCGATTCGTAACCGAGTGCGCGCTTGACCACCACGCCCTCGATGTTCGGATCAATCGTCTTGTGAACTTCATCGATCGCCGTGTCGTCTCCGGACACCAGCACCACCGGCACGCCAAATTTCCCCGCGATGGCCGCGCACAACATCGACTCGCTGGCATGTTTTCCATTCAGCCGTACATCGAAATACCGCGCGGAAGAAAGCGTGTGAGCCCGCACCGCTTGAGGCGTGTTGATCGACGCGTGGAATCCAATCAGTATGGCGGCGTCAAACCCTTGATCGACGCCTTCCATCATGCCCAGCGGGCGTGGCCCGGAGCGCACCAGACGCGCCTTGGGATTCAGCTCGTCCGGCAGAATCGACAGTTCTTCGCCGTGCGAGTCCGCCACTGTGATTTTGTCCGCGCCCTCGGCCAGCGCTCCCTCGATCGCCGCGTTCACTTCAGCGGTCAGCAGTTTTCGGAACAGCGGATAATCCATGCCGGAGGGCAGGAGTTGCTCCGCGTCAACGGCGCCGGCCACTCCTTCCATGTCCGCCGAAATGAACACTCGCAAGCCTTTGTGTTCCTGGCCGAAAGCGACGGCGCACAGAACCGAACTAACCAGCGCAATCGCCCATTTCGAAATCGCTCCCGCCACCGATGGCCTCCGCAATTCTAATTGTCAGCGAACCAGCGGAAGCCCGTTCGCTGCTCCTTTTCCGCTTCCCGCAAAATAGCCAGCGTTCGGTTGCGCCGGTAATTCGAGCATGCCACCAGCAGCGCGTTCAGCAGCGCCATCGCCGCAACATAAGAACCTGCAAAAAGAGGCCCCTCCGTCGGCGTCACGAAATATTCGCTGGCATAACGTGCTACCGGAGAGATCGAACTGTCGGTGATGCCCACGGTGTATGCCCCTCGGCTGCGCGCTTGACGCAGCCCGTCCACCGTCTGCCGCAGGCCTCTGCGGAAGCTGATCCCGATCACCACGTCCTTCCGCGTCATCTGCCGCAGCCGGTGCGAAATTTCTCCGGCGCTCGAAACCGCGATCGCTTTCAGGCCGATGACTGTCAGGTTGTACTCCAGGAAGCGCGCCAGGCTCTCCGCCATGTCTCCGCCCAAAATCAACACGTGATCCGCCGCATAGAGCCGCTTCACCAGCGCCAACAAACGTTTCATATCGATGCTATGGCTCAATCCGCGGATATTGGCCATGTCCTGATTCAGCGATTCCTCGATGCGCCCCTTGAGGCCTGAATTGCCGCTGCTGCTTTCCAGCACGCCGAAGGGTGTCGCCTGTGCGACCGATAATTCGTGAAGATAACGCCGGAAAGCATGAAACGTGGGAAATCCCATCTCCCGCGAAATTCGTAACAGCGTGGCCGGCGCGCTATCCAATTCCTTCGCCAGATCTCGCAGGCTGTGAAGCACGTACTGGCGAGGATGCTCCAGCAATGGCCGTATCACTTCCTGTCGCTTTGCGGAAAGTGCGCGAACCAGCCCAGGAAACCCTGAGCCCTCTTTTGCTTTTTTATTTTTGTCCATTGGCCGAAGTGTCCTCGTCTTTTGCGGGCTCATTTTACTAGCGGTCACGTATCTAATAACAATTATCCGCTTGAGGCAAGCAGCGCAGCGCTCGGCGCGACACCCGCGCCATAAATAAGGACGGAACGAACTGTTTCGTGCAGGAAACCCTACGGATGCGGTCCTCGCCGGCGCACGCGTCCTTCGCCGGGCCGCGCCCGGGGAACGCAACAAGCCCGCGCTTTCGGTTCAAACTACATATGCAATTCTCTCGATTGCGAGCTTGCGCCCAAATCTCTTATAATCTAGCGGTAAACGTACGCCCTTGGGGGTTCGCGAATAAAGACCACACTAGGCCGGAAGAAACGCCGCTCTCGCGGATACCGTTCTAGCAAGCGAAAAATGACCGACGTCAGCGAAAAACTCAAAAAGAAGCTGCAGGAAGAAATCGCTCAGCTCGAACACGAATTTCACGACGAGTTGCCGAAAGAGCTGATGAAGGCTCGCGCCCACGGCGATTTGTCCGAAAACGCCGAGTACAAATACGCCAAGGAGCGTCAATCCTTCGTCTCGGCGCGGCTCAGCCAATTGCACCAGCGCATGGCCGAAATCTCCATGGTCAATATGAACAACCTTCCTCGCGACCGCGCCGCCTATGGCTCGACCGTGCGCCTCCTCGACGTTAACAAATCGCAGGAGACCGAATACAAACTTGTAACGGCCGAAGAGGCCGACGTATCCAAAGGTATGATTTCCACTTCTTCGCCCATCGGCCGTGCTCTTCTGGGGAAAAAAGTAGGCGATGAAGTGAAGGTCCAGACCCCGGCGGGCACCAAGGAATTTGAAGTCACTCGGCTGGTGACCATTTACGATGAGCTTTAGCGGCGTCTCGGTGCTTTCCTATGCGTATTGAAGTTCTTGCTCGGCCGTTTCGCTGGGTCCTGGACCGATCTGTCGACGGTCTCGCTCGTGCCCGTGTTCCCGCGAGCTGTTTGACCCTCATCAGTTTTGCTGTTTGCATTCTCGCGGGCGTTCTTTTCGGTACCGGGCGCTTTTTCTCCGCGGGCCTGGTTATGATTCCCGCCGCCGCGTGCGATCTGCTCGCGCGGCCGCTCGCCCGTCGTCAGCCGCGCGTGGATTTCTTTGGCGCCTTTCTTAAATCCGTTCTCCATCGCTATGCGGACTTGGCGATCTTCATGGGCCTGCTTGTTTATTATTCGACCGTCAATCGCTTTCTATACGCGCTCCTCACCGGCTTCGTCATGGCCGGCGCCGTCATGGTCAGCTACTCTCAGGCGCGCGCGGAGTCCCTCATTGAGCGCTGCCGCGTGGGTTTTTGGGAACGTCCCGAGCGTTTGGGCCTGATGATTTTGGGAGCTGTCCTGAACCGCCTGCCCATCGCGCTCATGATTCTCGCCATCGGTACCAACTTCACTGTCATCCATCGCATTTACCACACTTGGAAAGAAACCGAAGGGAACCGTCGCGCAGCCGAGCAGGCGGTTGTCGCTGGTCCGCCGTTCGGCGAAACGCAATCTCCTGTCGCGGCGCGTTCGGAATTTCGCGGCGAGCCGCTCTCCGATCAGACTCCGGACTCGCCCGTGCGCGATCTCCTCGCTCGCGCCGCCAAGCGGGGTGCCTGAGTTTGCTGCGCGTTTCCCTTGCGGGTCCGCGATTCTGACGTGAATTCCCAGAACTTTTCGCTCATCGTCCATGGCGGCGCGTGGGACATTCCTGACGCAGCCGTCCCCGATTGCCGTTCCGGCATTCGGCGCGCGCTCGAAGCTGGCCGCGAAGTCCTTGCGAAAGGCGGCGCGGCGCTCGACGCTGTGGAAGCCGCCGTTGTTGTTCTTGAGGACGACATCACCTTCGACGCGGGAATCGGCTCCCACCTCAATCGCGATGGTCACGTGCAACTCGACGCCATCATCATGGACGCCGCCACACTCAACGCCGGCGCTGTCGCTGCCGTCGAGCGAGTCAAAAATCCGATTCGCCTTGCCCGCAAGCTTCTCGAATCCAGCGAGCACATGATGCTCGCCGGCGCTGGCGCCGAATTGTTCGCGCAGGAAAGCGGCATTCCTCTCTGCGATCCCTCCGAGCTAATCATCGAACGCGAACGCACCGCTTGGCGCCGCTGCCGCGAAGGAAATCACGAGTCCGCATTTCACTTTGGGCATAAGCACGGTACCGTCGGCGCCGTCGCGCGCGATTCCCACGGTCAAATTGCCGCAGCCACCTCTACCGGAGGCACCTGCTGCAAATTTCCTGGCCGCATCGGCGACTCGCCCTTGATCGGTTGCGGATGTTACGCGGACGCCGAAGCGGGCGGCGTTTCCTGCACCGGCCACGGTGAAGCCATCATGAAAATCGTTATGGCGAAAGCCGCCGCGGACTCGCTCCGCGCTGGCGCGGCTTCCACCGCTGTCGCCGGCGAATGTGTCCGCTTGCTCGCCCGCCGCACGCAGAGCACGGGCGGCTTGATTCTTCTGGACCCCGAAGGCCGTCCCGCCGCTTCGTTCAACACTCCTCGCATGGCCTATGGCTACATCGAGCCTAGCGGCTCCTTCCACATTTCCCCGGACTAAATGGCCGAAAAAAAAACGCCGGACCGAAGGAGAGGGATCGGCCCGGCGCAAACTACAAGCCCTTTACAATTTTTTCTAATTTCGAACGGACGCGAATGCTCCCGCCCACCGCCGGCGTGCCACAAATCCAAGCGCCAGCAACCCCGTCACAAAAAGAGCAAGTGTACCTGGTTCGGGCGTGCTCGCACTTGCGACGAGGGAGATCGGCGTGACGTCGCTTCCACACGGCGGAGGTGTAAGACTCGCACCGCAGGACGCTATCAACACGAGGTATTGGTCCTGCGCGTTCAGGGCAAATGTGGATGTGTCAACTTCCGACCATGCCTTGGTATTCGCGCCGAGCACAAAAGGGGTCCCGGCGGTGAACGGATCGGATGAGTAGCCAATAGCTACCCATGCTTGCCAAGGCAGGATGGTGTTGTAAGTCATCGTGACCCCATGCGCACCCAGCGGAAGCAAACTACTCAGGTCAAGACCCACAACGTAATCGGCGGTCGCGCTGTCCCATCCGATGTCGTGGTACATCTCGCCTGCTAGACCCAAGCCTTGGGGGCTCTGGTAGAGGTCAGAGGCAACGCAATTGGAAAGCGTGCTCGTGCTCGAAGGGCTCGGCGCCGAGCATTGGTAACCGAACGCCGTAATTGTTGCTCCGTTTGACGTGTAGTTCTGCGACGTACCCAGCGTCATATCCGGACCGCTGAATACGAAATCGAAATTCACGCTTCCGGCAAATGCCGAACTTGCCGCGAAAGCCGATAAGCCCAGTACCAGTATTGCAATTCTGCTCTTCATTTATCCCCCAATGGTCCATACCTTCAGCCGCGAAAGAGTATAGCAGCACTTTCACTGCCAATTCTCCACGCAGCAAGCAAGCAATTTGCAGCACTTTAGGGCCAGTTTGGTCGTCCAGTGTGCAAACTATTTCACTCCCAGCTCGACAATTTGCAAGAGGCTTACCATAACTACTATCGTACTTTCCGGCCTCAGGCGGCGTTGTGATACAACCGGCCGCGTGAGCCCACCCGCGAATCCTGCATCGGACAACCAACTAACCATTATCTCCTGTCTCCATGGCCGCTCTGGCCCGCCTCGGCGCGGGAGGGCGATTGCGAGCGCCGTCTTCATTTTCGTCCCTGGCTGCGGCACGACCCTGGACACGCTAGACGCTTGCCTCCTGGTTGATGGCGCATCGTCCGTGTGCTAGGATGCAGAGTTTCCGCAGGGAGCGAGGCGATTTGCCGATGCGCCTCAACACGTTTGCGCCGTCTTTTTTCTCCCGGCCTCGCGGTCGATGCTACAAAACTGCAATCATCACGGCAGCTAGTCCCGTTTTTCTCTCCTTCCAGAGCCGCTTTTTCGGCGGTTCGCCATGCAAAGATACTCACGAGGTGAAAAATGAAAACGTATAACACGGAGCAAATTCGAAATGTGGGCATTGTAGGCCACGGCGACACGGGGAAGACGCAGCTCGTGTCGTCGTTGTTGTTCACTGCGGGGATGACCCAGCGCCTCGGCAAAGTGACCGATGGCTCGACGGTCACCGATTGGGACGAAGAAGAGATCGCGCGCAAAATATCGATCCAGACCGGCATCGCGTATGCTGAATGGCAAGCCGCGGGCGCCGCGGATAAAACCAAAATCAATTTTCTGGACACGCCGGGCTACTCCACATTCATCAACGACACCAAAGCATCGCTGATCGCCGCCGACGCGGCGCTGATTCTGGTGGACGCTTTCGCGGGCTGCCAGGTGGTCACCGAAAAAGTGTGGGACTTCGCCACGGAATACGAGTTGCCGCGCGCCTTTGTCATCAATTGGATGGACCGCGAGCTGGCCAGTTTCGAACGCGCGCTGGACTCCATCCAGCAGGTTTTTGGGCGCGGCGCCGTTCCGGTGCAGTTGCCCATCGGCTCGGAAAAAAATTTCAAAGGCGTGGTGGACTTGGTGGCCATGAAAGCGTTGATGTACGCGCCCGATGGGGACGGCAAAGCAAAAATCGAAGAGATTCCCGCGGATTTGGCGGAGGCTGCCAAAGCCGCGCATGAGGCGCTGGTCGAGATGGTTGCCGAAGGCGACGACGAGCTGATGCAGGAGTTTTTCGACAAAGGGACTTTGCCCGTCGAAGACTTGAAAAAAGGTTTGCATGGCGCCGTTCTCGAAAAGCGGATTTTCCCGGTGCTGCTCAGCTCGGCGCTGCGCAATATCGGCAGCGACGCGCTTCTGGATTTCATCGTCGAGGAATTTCCATCGCCTGCGGCGCGCGGTAAAGCGGCCGCGTACAAAGAGCCTCTGCGCAAGGGCGACAGCGTGGAGCGGAAAATCGACGACAAAGAGCCGCTGTCGATTTTCGTTTTCAAGACCATCGCCGATTCCTTTGCCGGGCGCATCAGCTTCTTCAAAGTGATGAGCGGAGTGGTGCGAAACGACGCCAACATTGCGAATTTCAATCGCGGCGCCGTGGAACGCTTCCAGCATTTGGAAGTCCGGCAGGGCAAAACCGCGAGCGCCATTCCCGAGCTTCACGCCGGCGACATCGGCACCATCGCAAAACTGAAAGACACCACCACCGGCGACACGCTGGGCGACAAAGCCGGCACGATTTATTATCCCGCCGCGCGCCTTCCGGAACCGTCCATCACGTTTGCGATCGAGCCCAAGACGCGCGCCGATGAAGATCGCATCGGCGTCGCGATTCACAAAATTCTGGAGGAAGATCCCGCGCTGCGTTTCAGCCGCGATCCGCAGACGAAGGAATTCTTGCTTTCCGGAGCGGGGCAGCAGCACGTGGAAGTGGTGGTGGCGAAATTGCGCAAGCGCTATCACGTGGAGCTGACGCTGCATCCGCCGAAGGTCCCGTACCGCGAAACGATTCGCGGCAAGGCCGACGCGGAAGGAAAACACAAAAAACAGACCGGCGGGCACGGGCAGTTCGGATTGTGCCGCATCAAGATGGAGCCGCTGCCGCGCGGAAGCGGATTCGAGTTTGTGGATGATGTTTTCGGCGGCGCGATTCCCAAGAACTGGATTCCGTCGGTGGAGAGGGGAATTCATGACGCCGCGGAGCGCGGATACCTCGCCGGTTTTCCCGTGGTGGATTTCCGCGCCAGCCTCTACGACGGCAAATATCACGACGTGGATTCGTCGGACATCGCCTTCAAGATCGCCGGCGCGCTGGCGTTCAAGGAAGGGATGAAGCAGGCCAAGCCCGCGCTGCTCGAGCCGATCATGAAAGTGGAAGTGTACGCGCCGGACCAGTATTCGGGCGACATCATGGGCAACATCAGCTCGCGGCGCGGGCGCATCAGCGGAAGCGAAGCGCGCGGGCATAACGTAATCGTGCGCGCGCAAGTGCCGTTGGCGGAGATGCTCAGCTACGCCAACGATTTGACGTCGATGACCCAGGGACGCGCGGGCTATTCGATGGAGTTTTCGCACTACGACTTTGTGCCGGCGGAGCAGGCGGAGAAGATCATCGCCGCGCACAAGCCCCACGCCGCCGCCGAAGACGAAGAAGCGGCTTCGGCCGGAAACGGCCACTGATGAAGGCAGTGACGAGTGACAAGTGGCCAGTGACGAGCAATGTCGACGCGAGTGTCCGAAATCGCAAATTCGGGCTCGAAGATCGACAAAATAAGCGATTAGAAAGGGTCTCGGTCGTTTGTTTTGTGTAAGTTGCATCGAGTTCTAATTCTTCATATCCTAAGCGATTAGAATCATGAAAAGCGCATAAAAAGCAAAAGGCCGCGTCTCCGCGGCCCGCTTTCTCTTCTCCGTTTTTCCGGTCCGGCTGGAATATTCAGCCGAAGGTATTATGTACCATATAGTTAACTAAAAGTCAAGGAAAAACGAAGTGTGTTCCATGATCGCGAGCGCGTCTCGTAGTGGCTGCCGGATCGCATGCGCGTCAAGGGCGTAAGGATTGCAGGGCCTTGACGGTCTCGGAGGGCTCAGGGCGGATGGTGTAGTCGGCGTTGACATCGGCGGCACGAATGACGCCCGTTTTGTCGATAAGGTATCGCGCGGGGATTGGTAACCGGTATTCGGGTTCGTCGTGAAACCTGTCCAGGGTGCTCCCAAACGATTTGTACAGGTCGCGCAAATAATCTGGCAGGGTGAACACGAGGCGGAATTGCTCTGCGACTTTCAGATGAAGATCGGTGAGGATGTCGAAGGTCAAGTTCAATTTCTTATGCAGAGCGCGCGTGTATCTTTCGAGTTCGGGAGTGAGCGCCACAATGCGCGCTCCCAACTGTCTAACTTCGGAATCAATTTCCTGTAGAGCCTCCAGCTCCATATTGCAGTAGGGTCACCAATGTCCACGGAAGAAGCTGATTACCAGGGGGCCTTCGCGGAGGAGGTTGGCGGAGGATATCTCCACGTGATCCTGATTAAACAAGGTGAAGGCCGGGGCGCGGTCGCCGATCTTCAGGGCGCGATCTTCGATGCCAGTAGCCTTGAGCTCGGCTGTGGCGCGATGCATGGTTTCGATGGCCTCACGCGGGGCGTTGTAAGGAGGAGCGCCGGACTCAAATGTCTTCTTGAATTGATCGAGGCGACTTTGGAGGTTTGACATGGCTTTTGATGGTCCTCTGCGGTTTTTCCCTGCCGCTGACATTTTACATGGGGATTTGGATTTGGGCCACAGGCACCCGGAGATGGTCTACGGCAGAAGAAGAGCCGGTTGCGCGGAAATGAAAAGCCCCGCCCTTCGCGTGGAAGGGCGGGGCGGGCTGGCCCAAAAGGCCGAAACAGAGTTACAGGCGACTAGGCTAGCTTGCGGCGAAGGAAGCCAGCTACGCCGAGGAAACCGCTGGCCAAGAGGAGCAAGGAGCCCGGCTCGGGAGTGCTTGAGGAGCCAGCCGACCCGGTGACAGTAGCATCGACGTCCACGCCCTCCAGATAGTCATCGGTATCCTGGATCACGGCCATGAGAGTGTTCGAACCTGCGTTGATGCAACCTGGATTTGACTTGGTGGTGATCGAGAAGGCTTGCAGCGAGCCCCAGCCCCCGTCACCCGACGTTTCAATCGTGCAGCCATTCAGATACAGAGTTCCGGAGTCGTCCAGGGTCCAGCCGCCGGCGATGTCGACCGTGGAAAGATTCAATCCGGTCAGGCTGAACGAGACCGAATACGCTCCATAGCCGTTGGCGGTGTAGGCCGAATTGAGGCCCACCCAGTTCGAACCGGTGCTGGAACAGCCGGTGAAAGTGCAGCCGTTGCTGGTGCCATCTGGCACCCAGCCGCCGTACCAATCAGCGTCCCCGGAAAAGACCATTTGAGCGGGATTGGGAGAGCCGCTGCAGCCATAGGGAGTGTTGGCTCCGGCGGTGCCGATGGGGTTTTGGTTTACCACGGTCCACTGGGCATCGCAGGCTCCGTCTGTGGTCGAAAGTGTTCCGAGGGGGTTCTGGCCTGTAGAAAGATTGATGGTTGAGGCATGGGTTGAAGCCGCGGCAAAAGCGAGACACAGGGCCGCAGCCAGCACATACACCGATTTCTTCATCGTAGCTCCTTGAGCTTAGCTTATACGCACCAAATCTGCTGCTGGCCTAGACCGTGGAGGGGCCCCGTCTTGAGTGATAACTGTAATGAATTCGGTTTGAGCCTTGCAGAAACGAGCAATCTGAGCGCCATCTTCCTGCGCCGAAAGGAAAGGGCTTATCTGGGGTGTGTGCAAAGAGTTGTCGCTTTTCCGGCGAGAAAGTGCAAGTAAGTGCAAGCATGAGGGGCAATTGAGCTGCAAAGCGTGAGCGCTGATAGCGCGGACTTGTGGTTAGCGCAGGCCAAAATGGCCGTTTGCGGAGTGGGCGGTGTGCGCGAAGGTGTCGCGCGGAGCGGGGCGATTTGAGATGATGGCGACGAAATTGGCGTAGAAAGCCGCAGAATTTCTGAGAAGCGAAACTCTGCGCTACACAGCTATGAATCGAAACTTGCAGTGAGGGTTCCAGGCGGGTGCGGACGAAGCGACGGAAGGCCTTCGAGGCAAGATTCTTCGCTGTGCCTGCCTTCGGTAGGCAGGCTCAGAATGATAAACAGTACGGGGTGAAACGAATGGCAAAAAAGAAGATTGCACGGACGGCGCGTAAGGCTTCACGCAAAGGCGCGGCGAATTGGGGAGACGCGGTATGAAATCAGGAAAAAATAGAACGACGAAGAAAGTCGCGGCGCGTTGGGGGGATGCAACGACGGCGATACATCGCGGCGAACCGCACCACGGTCGCGGCGGGCCGGTGGCGCCGGAGATTGTGCGCAGCTCGACGTTCACGTTTTCGTCGACGGCGGAGATGAAGCGCTGGGCGGAGGGGAAAAGCTCGGCGTACATCTACACGCGGTACGGCAATCCGACGCTCGCGATTGCGGAGGAGAAAATCGCGGCGCTGGAGGGAGCGGAGGCGGCGATTGTGGCCGCGTCAGGGATGGCGGCGATTTCGAGCGCGTTGCTGGCGGTGTTGAGCGCGGGCGACGAAGTGATTTCGACGGCGCAGCTTTACGGCGGGACGTACCGGCTGATGCGCGACTTGTTTCCGCGGATGGGGATTCGCGTGCGGCACGTGGAGGCGGATCTGGCGGGCGTCGAGGAGTTGGTGACGACGCAGACGCGCTGCTTGTACGTGGAGACGCCGACGAATCCGTCGCTGCGGCTGGTGGATTTGCGGCGGGCCATCGAGCTGGCGCGGGAGTTCAAGCTGGTGAGCATTGTGGACAATACGTTTGGCAGCCCGGTGCTGCAGAAGCCGATTGCGCTGGGGTTCGACATGGTGGCGCATAGCGCGACGAAGTATTTGGGCGGGCATTCGGATTTGATTGGCGGGGCGGTGGCGGGTTCGCGGGAGTGGATTGGGCGCGTGCGCGAGAACATTATTTATTTGGGCGGGTGCATGGACCCGGAGGGAGCGTTCCTGCTGATTCGCGGGATGAAGACGCTGGGAGTGCGCGTTGAACGGCAGTGCCAGACAGCGATGGCCGTGGCGAGATTTTTGGAGGGGCATCGCAAAGTGGAGCGAGTGCATTATCCCGGGCTGGCGTCGCATCCGGATCATCGATTGGCGCGGCGGCAGATGAAGGATTTTGGCGCGATGCTGTCATTCGACGTGAAGGGCGGCATTGCGGCGGCGCGGCGGTTTTGCGACCGCGTGCAGATTTTCTCGCTGGCGGCGAGCTTGGGTGGAGTGGAGTCGCTGGTGGTGCTGCCGATTTACACGTCGCACTACCGCATGTCGCGGGAAGAGCTGGAGCGCGCGGGAGTGGGGCCGGGGACGGTGCGCGTGTCGATTGGGCTGGAGGATGCGGCCGATTTGATTGAGGATCTAAGGCAGGCGTTGGGGTAAGCGTGACGACCGCGACGAGGCCGGGGTTAGGCGGCGGATTTGGCGGCGGATTCGAGGAGTTCGTGGATTAGGGTTTGGTAAGGCTTGTCCTGCTGTGCGGCGAGGCGCCGAAGTTGCGCAAGCAATCGCGGGTGAACGCGAATGGCGATGAGTTGTTTGGCTTCGCCGGTTTTGGGGCGGCCAACGCGCCGCGCGCGGCTTAGTTCTTCGGTGGTTGATTCCGGAATGTCCGAGAAATCAATCCGGCTGTCGGGAATATGCTTGGCGCTCTTTGCGGCTTGCCCGCCATGGCGGGCAAGCTTGGCCGGCGCTGATGATGCGGATCGTTTCCTTGCCATCGGCAGACCTCCTAATCGTGTAGACCGCCAGAAGTATGCGGCCGCTCGCTGAGATGCCCAATCGCTTCGAACGATGCTCCGCGTGGGAATGGCCGGCGTCTTCCCAGTCTAGGCCGTCCAAGTCAGTGCAAATACGGTGGCAGCTTCCTCGAAGGTGACGCCGTGCTTCGCGAGATTACGTGTTGCCTTGGCGGCGTCCCAGGAAAAGACTTAATGTATATACAATAATTGCTTGGTTCATTCAAGTGTTTTCGCGAGGAGCAGTCAGCGTTTTCGGCGAGTGCAAGAGACGGGAGTACTTGGTTTCTCGGTTCTGGCACGCCTGGACGGATGGCCGGTTGACCCGGCCTTTCCCGCCCCCTACAATTTTTGGTAGGATGCGGGCAAATTTGTGCCGCGTAAGCGGGCAAACGTTTGCCGAGCCCAGTCGTCATACATAAAGGCGCCTTGGAGGCGAATTGAGTAGACGAAAAGGGATTGCGCTGGTAGCGGCGGCGCTGGCGGTGTCTCTGACGGGATTCTCGGGCTGCGAAGAGACGGCCAAGAACAGCGTCCAAGTGCACCCGCCGGCTGCTACGCCTCAGCAGACGGCTAAGCCAACGGTTACCGCCAGCGTGGGCGCGCTGCCATTTCCGCAAAATCGACCTGACTGGAGCGTTCTCGCGCCGAGTCCACGCCCCTGGGTCGATACGCTGATCGACGAAGTGCAGGCGAGCTTCGATGCCGCACAGCAAGCTTATCAGGCTGGGCAGCTCGACGTGGCGCGCAAGGACTTCCATGCGGCGCTCAACCGGCTGATGAAGAGCAATCTGGAGGAGACGGGCGACACGAGGCTGCAAGACCTCTTCAACCGCATCGTGGACACGATGCAGACCGATGAAATGGTGACGGAGGAGAAGGACGAGGCGACCGCCGAGGCCAACGAAGATGCCGCAGACGCGGCCGACGCAGCGGATGCCGCAGGCAACACCAGCGCGAGCGCGACCGCAGACAACTCCGACGACGCCAGCGCCCAAGCTCCGGCCGAGTCCACCGCGCCGATCGAAGAAATCGCCGACATGGAGAACCTGCCAGCGAGCGATCCACGGCTGGCGGCGACGGCGGAAAAGGAGCTGATTACGGTTCCGCATGACCTGCCGCTGACGCTCAATGCGTCGGTGCTGCAGTATCTGAGCTTCTTTGCATCGCCGCGCGGACGGGAGATCGTGGAGACGGGGCTGGAGCGTGCGGGACGTTATCGCCCGATGATTGAAGCGACGCTGAAAAGGGAAGGGCTGCCGCTGGATTTGATTTACCTGGCGCAGGCGGAATCAGCGTTCAAACCGCGGGCGGTGTCGAGCAAGGGCGCGCGGGGAATTTGGCAGTTCATGCCGTACAGCGGCGAGGAATATGGCTTGCACCGGACGTATTGGGTGGATCAGCGGGACGATCCGGAAGCCGCAACGGAAGCCGCCGCAGAAACGCTGCGCGATTTGTACCAGACCTTTGGCGATTGGTATTTGGCGATGGCGGCGTACAATTCCGGGCCGATGAACGTGACGCGCGCGGTGGAGCGCACGGGCTACGCGGATTTCTGGGAATTGCAGCAGCGTAACGCGCTGCCGGAACAGACGAAAAACTACGTGCCGATCATTTTGGCGCTTGCGCTGGTGGCCAAGGACCCGGGGCTCTACGGCATCCACGTGGAGGCCGATCCAGGGCCGGAATCCGATTCCGTGAGCCTGGAGCATTCGATCAGTTTGCGATTGGTGGCAGATGCGACGGGGGCAAGCCTGGACGACTTGCAGGCTCTCAATCCGGAGCTGGTGCGGGGAGTGACGCCTCCCGAGTTCGTGCTGCGGGTGCCAAAGGGCACGGGCGATAAGTTGAAGACGGAGATCGCGGGCATTCCCGCGGACAAGCTGACGTCGTGGAGACTGGCGACGTTCTCGACGGGCGAAACGCTGGGTGAAGTGGCGCGGCAGTATCATGTGACGCTCGCGTCGTTGGAAAACGTGAACGTGATCGACGCGCACGAACCGCCAGCCGACGGGACCGTGCTGATGGTTCCGGCGGCGCCGCCTCGGGTGCGGCTGATTTATTATCGCGTGCATCGAGCGGATACGCTGGAGAGCATCGCTTCGCAGTACAGCGTCAGCGTGAGTGAATTGCAGCGGTGGAATCGTCTGCGCACTTCGAAAGCGCCGGCGGGACGGACGCTGCGCATTTATGAGAATAGCTATCCGGGCGAAACGGTAACGGCGTCGCGCACGGTGACCGCAGCGGCGCGGCCCTCGACGGA
This sequence comes from Candidatus Acidiferrales bacterium, assembly GCA_049281095.1. Lineage (GTDB taxonomy): Bacteria > Acidobacteriota > Terriglobia > Acidiferrales > UBA7541 > DAHUXN01. Next base: position 23,193 of record JBAPRL010000088.1, on the reverse strand, counting down.
ACACGCGCAGGCGGCTACGGAGACGGCGGCCCCGCATCAGACGGTGAAACACGAGGTGCGTTCCGGGGAGACGCTCTGGTCCATTGCGCGGGAGTACGGAACGACCGTTGAAGCGCTCAAGCAAGCGAATCCCTTCCTTGCGAGCCGGGAGTTGGAAGTGGGCGACCGGCTCAACGTCACTCCTCGAAAGAATTAACTAGCTTATAATCAGCTACGTACGAAGGATATGCGTTGGTATAGGAGCGGCAGGATTTTCCATTCTGGGTGTCCTGACTTTGCGCCTTGACAAACTTCCAGGAGTGCGATTAAAAGAACAAAGTGGGATTTTGCCGCTGAGCCGAGAGCCCACGGAGGAAAGACACCATGTTCGAAGCGAAGTTTCACGAGAACGAAGAAGACAACGAGCTCCCCGGCTTTGACGAGGAAGAAGAACAGGCCGAGCCCGGCGGCGATGAGCATGAGGAAGTCGTCGAAGAAGAAGTAGTCGAGATCGAGTCCGGCGAGGACGAAGAAGAGGTTGAGCCGGTACGTTCGCCTGCGCGTGGCATGCCTCCGAAGCCGGCACGGGGAAGTACTGGGCGGAAATCAGCGGCGAAGAGCAAGGCGAAAAAGCGGCCGAAGGCGAAGGCTAAGAAGCGCAAGAAGCCTGCGCCGCGAAAGAAAGCAAAAGCGAAGTCGAAGCCAAAGGCGAAAGCCAAGGGGCGCTCGAAGAAAGGGCGCCGCAGGTAGCCACCGCCATTTATTTATAAGTTCTGAAAGCGCCGCGAGATTGCGCCGATGGTTGGCCGCTCGCGGCGTTCTTGTTTTTAGGCGAATTACCTCAAGGGTGGGTCCTGGGCGGTGGCGGGACGGTTGTCGCGCGTGGCGTGAATCACTCCGGATTGATCCGTATAAAAGCTTTGATAGCCGTAGTTGCGAGGGACGGCGACGAGCGTGAAGGCATGAGGGTTGCCGGTGGCGTCGGGTTGGGTTGGCGTGTATCGAATGGAATAGCCGCCGGCCATGGCGGTCTGCGCGGCTTCGCGCGCGGGCTCGCCAAGCGCTTCGAGAGATGTGGGGAAGGAGGCGGCGCCATTTTCATACGTCGCCAACTGATGCTGGAGGGCGCGGACGGATTCGAGGGCGGAACGCTCCGCGGCCGGACGCGGATTTTCGAAACGTAGCGGAAGGGCAAACCAGATGATGGCCCAGATGCCGGCGACGGCGCACAGAACGGCAATCACGAGTTTCAGCGAACTGCGTTTTTTTTGCTGCGCCTGCGGCAAATCGGAATCGGGCTCGTCTTGGTTGGCCCCGCAATAGGGGCAAATCGCGCTGGCAGAATTAATCGGACGCTGGCAATGGGGACAGAGATACATGCCGATGGCTTAGGGCGTGGCGGCGTGGCCGGAAATCACCAGACCAACGGTCATCGGGGAAGTGCCGATCGCCGCCGTGAAGTAAAGGGTCCATAGGTCTTCGCTGGTGTCTTGCTTGGCGCCGGGAAGCAACGTTGGGGCGCCGTCGGTCGGCACAAGGCTCCAGACGGATGGATGGCCGGACGTGGTTGCTTTGCGGCTCAGCACGTACATGTCTTTGTCGGCGAGATTCGCGGCGGAGGTGTCCTGATCCGGCGGCGTGAGCAGGAGGAAATCGCGATAATCGGAAACGCCTTGATGGTTGCCGTCGACGGGCTGCAGGCCATAACGCAGGATATAGGTGCCGGGCTTGACGGGCTGATTGCGGAAATCCTTGACGGCGCCGTCGAAGTGAATTGCGCCGACGATTTCTCCGTCGATGAGCTGGCCATAGGAGACGCCGAGAGCGGTGCTTGCCTGCGCCGCGGCGGGAATGCCCGCGCGCAACCAAATTTCGCAGAAAGGGCCGCTGGGTCCGGTGACGGAAAGGGACACGGCGCCGAGGATGCCGCGCACGGGCGCGGAGATTTCCGCGGGCACGGGCACGGCGCTTACCGCGGCTTTGTAATCCTGGGCCGATGCATCGCTCGCGAAGAAAAGCGCGAGCACGAATGCGACGGCCACGAAATAGTGCGCAGACCGACGGATCATTGCAATTCTCCTGTATGAAAAATCAGCGTGCATATTATGGGATGATTATTGCGTGGGCGCGGTTTCGAGGCAATCAGAAAGCGCAGTGGGAGTGGCCGCAGAAAGAAAAAGCCCGCCGAGGATGGCGGGCTTTTGGTTCATGCGATTCTCCGTGCGAAAGGCGCAGGCGGCGTGAAGCCGGCCCTAAGAAACACGGACGGCTAACAATTATTGCTATTGCGCGAAATGGCCGACGAAGGAGCTACGGCGGTTGGCGTCATCCCAGGTCACGCCGAGGGAATTTCCCTGGTAGCTGCTGTCGAGCGCCACGACCGGCATGGAGTGCGTCAAATGAGCGGACAGCGGCGGATAGTAGGTCTCCTCATTGTGGCAAATCATGTCGCCCATGTTGATGGCGCGGGTGGAGAGTTTCACGACGTTGCCGACGGCGAGCGTTTCCCAGCCCATGCGGGCGGGGTCAGCGGCAAAGGAAATGGGAGCGAGATTCGTGGCGACCACATGATTGAGAAGGCCAGCGGATTGCGCTTGCGCGAAAGAGATGAGCGCCGCTTGCTGCGCGCTATTGGCGCGGGCGTCCACAAAGAAAACAGCGCTGGCCGGTAGCGGATCCGCATAGGGATCGCCGAGAGTGGCGCTGGCGCGAACGACGGCGACTACGCCAAGGCCGGAGAGCGGGACGCCGTTCCATTGGCCGTCGCTGACTTGCCAGGCAAGGACGGCATTTTGGCCGGTGAGGCCGACTTCGGAATTCGCGAAGCACGGGCCGGTGTAAACGTCGGCGTTGCGAAATTCCATGTAATTTCCGGAAATGTGATTCGGCGTCTGCGCCATTGCGGGAATGGCCATCAGGAATGCGGCGGCTAAAAGAGCGAGCTTCGGTTTCATTGGGACCTCCCAACTTCCTATAGTTTCTCACCAGGGAATTGGAGAAGCAAGTGCGGCGCACGATTTGCGTGAGGCGACAGCGACAAGTAAGAATGCGACGGCGACGTAAGGGGCGATTCAAATCGTGACCACAACTCGTCCGCGTCGGACAGGATGCTCGACGAATTCATGAGCGCGAGCAATCTCTGCGAGCGGGACGCGTTCCGCGATTTCAAAACCGGACCATCCGGCTTCAAGCGCAGCGTTCAAGTCTTGCGTTGCGGCGATCTTTGCCTCCTTCGGGAAATCGTCACTTCCGAGGAAGAATAGCCGGATATTCTTGAAGACCATCTGCCAGAACGGAATCCCCGGCGTGGCGAGATCCGCTGCGTAAGCGGCGATCGACCCGCCCATTTTCAACAATTCGACGTCGGCCGCGATGTTCGCTGCAAAGGCCACTTCGACAATGTGGTCGATTCCGTCAGGCGCGAGTGCCGCGATGCGCGTTACGAATTCCTGGTCATTGCGAAGCACTTCGTGGGCTCCAGCGTTCCTTGCGGTTTCTTCCTCTGCAGATGAGCGGATCGTTCCAATTACGCGGGCCCCGGCACGACGCGCTAGCTGGACTGCGCAGAGGCCTACGGAACCAGCCGCTCCTTGCACCAACACGGTGCGGCCGTTTACGTCACCGGCCACATGCACCGCTCGATGAGCGGTGATTCCAGGGATGCCGAGACAGGCACCCTGCTCGCTCGATACATTCTCGGGGAGCGGAACGACATGATCGACGGGAACAACAGTAAACTCTGCGGCTGTACCAAACGGGCGATACGATTGTGCTCCATAACACCACACAGACTGTCCCAGCCAGTTGGAAGGCACGCTTGCACCAATTTGATCCACGCGTCCAGCGCCGTCACTATGAGGAATGACGCGAGGATAAGCGATGCCATATCCAAAAGCATCCTGGCGTTTTTTAATATCGCCCGGATTGATGCCAGAGGCGGCAATACGAATGCGAACTTCGCCCGCAGCCGGAATCGGGTCGGGCATTTCGCCGACCGTCAGCACTTCGCGAGCCGGCCCTTGTTTTTCGTACCAAGCCGCTTTCATGGAACAGCCCTCACTTTTCTAGAACTCGATTGAGAACCGCGCGAACAGGCGAGGCATAGCGCACACGAAGACAACGACTAGGCGGTTTGGCAGCAGGAGCGGCCGGGGCGACAGGAGTCGAGGGCGACAAAGTTGCCATCGGGGCCGACGGGGCGCTGCGTGCGGGAGCACCAGAAAGGGCCTGCATTGCGGGCGTCGGAAGCGTCTTCGCCGTCGAGCTGATAGAAGAGTTTTTTCGAGCGCACGGAGCGGCAGATTTCGCCGGTGGAGATGAGGACGTTGAGGCTTGGTCCGGTAGAAGATTTCAGCATGGCGATCGACTCCTTCACTCGAAATCGAAAAGCTTCAGGGGCTAAAGCCCCGTTGAAGCCAAACGAGCTGCGTGGGGGCTGAAGCCCCCACCTCCTAAAGGCCTTCACAGGCTAAGGCCTGTGCCACCACTATCAAAATCAACAGCAGATTCCTCGGGGCCCGACGCAAGGCCGGGCCACTCGGAATGACCATTCCTTGTCCTAACAGCGCCTTTGCTACATTCCGAGCTAGCCGTTGCTACGGAATGCCGGAGACTTTTGAAGGGCGAAAGTCTGCGCTACACAGTGCAAAGGCTGGCGGGGTAAACCCGCCGCTACAAACCAAAACGACAAAAACTAGGCCGAGGCCGCGGCGGAGCGTTCGCGGACGGCGGCGAGCAGGGCGCGCTTAACGGAAACGCGCGCAAGCTGAACCTTGTAACCGTTGCGGCTGAGCGGCGTGGCGCCCTGGACGGCGGCGTCGCCGGCCTTGGCAGCAGTTTCTTCGGTAATCGTCTTGCCCTCGAGCAATTTGGCCGCGTCATCGGCGGGCCAAGGCTTGGGCGCGACGTGACCCATGACAATGCGTGCGCTTTCGACGGTGTCGCCGTTCATTTTGAGGGCGACGGAGGCGCTCACCAGAGGCCAGTCCAAGCCTTCCTTCTGGCGCACTTCGTAGAGCGCGTTGCGCATGCTTCGCGATGATGGCGGAATGGTGATCTCGGTGACGATTTCGTTGGGAGCGAGGGTATACTCGCGCTCACCTTCCTTTTGCGGAATCACGAAAAAATCGGCCGCGGCGGTATCGCGCGGGCCATTTGGGCCCTCGATGTGGATCTTGCCGTCCAAGGCGATCAGGACGGGACCGAGACTGGAAGGGCTGATGAATTTGGCGGGTCCAGAATTGCCGAAGATGGCGTGATAGCGATTGTCACCTTGCTCGACCAATGATTTTCCGTTTTTATCGAGCGCGAGAAGGCCGAAACCGTTGCGGTAATACCAGCAGCGCGGACGCTGGCACAGCCAGCCGCCAACGGTGCTCATATTGTGAAGCTGGGGGCTGCGAATGCCATCGGCGGCATCGACGATGGCGGGAAAATTCTTGCGGACGTCCGAGGCGGAGATCAACTGCTCGACGGTCACGGCGGCGCCGATGCGCAGCCCACCATCCACGTTCTGGATGGCATGAAGCTGGCCGACTTTCTTGATGTTGACGAGGCGCTTGGTGTCCTCGATGTCGTCCTTCAGCAAAGAAAGCAAATCGGTGCCACCGCCGAAGAGCGAAGCATCTTCCCAATTAGAGCCAAGGAGAGCGATTGCTTCCTTCACGGTTGCGGGGCTTGCGTACTCGAATGCGTCCATTAGGCCACGCCTCCTTTTCCGAGCGCTGTGAGGACGCGGTCAGGCGTCAACGGCAGCTCCGGCACGCGCACGCCGATGGCGTTGGCAACGGCGTTGGAAATGGCCGCGCCGGGTGAAATTACCGGCGGCTCGCCGAGGCCGATGGTGCCGCGCTCGTCGTAGCCGGGGCCGGTCATCATGTGGACGACGATTTCACCGATATCGGCAATGCTGGCAAGTTTGTAAAACTCCATATTGGGATTCAAGCAGCGGCCGGTGGGCTGGTCCATGATTTTTTCTTCAAAGAGCGCGTAGCAGATTCCCATGATGGAAGCGCCGTAGAGCTGGCTTTCAGCGGTTTGGACGTCGATGACCAGGCCGCAGTCTTGAACGGCGACATGCTTGATCATGCGAACGATGCCGGTTTCGGTGTCGACTTCGACTTCGCTCATCTGGACGCCGCCGACGCCGCTGGACATAAGGGCATTATTCGTGCGACCCGTACCGGTGATAGAAGCGGTGCCGAGCTTGGCGCAGGCTTGCTTCCAGGGGATCGACTTGGATGGATCACCAAGGAGTTGAATTTTTCCGTTCCATGCTTCCAGCTTGTCTGGAGTCGTTCCGAGCGATGGAGCGACTTTGGCGAGGAGTTCGTTCAGCGCGTTTGTCGCCGCCATGCGCGTGGAGGTGCTGACGCTGCTGACGGTGACGGAACCGCCGGACGCGGCAGCGGGGGGATATCGATTGTCGCCGATGTTCACTTTCACGCCGTCGAGCGGAAGGCCGAGTGTTTCCGCGGTAACGATGTTGATGACCGTGCGCGTGCCGGTGCCGAGGTCCTGGCTGCCCATGTTCGTTTCCACGGAACCGTCGGGATGAATTACGACCTGGGCGTTGTTCATGTTTCCGCGACCGCCCCAAGTGTGGATGGAGAGGCCGAGGCCACGCTTGATCACGCCGGAACCGCCCTGACCACGCGGATGCCATTTGGCTTTCCAGTCCATGAGCCTCGCGGCGATGGGAAATTCGTCGCGGTAGATTTTGGCGTGCGGCCCGGCCAGGTCGATGTTTTTGAGCATGAAATCCATCGGATCCATGTTGAGTTTGGCGGCGAGGTCTTCCATGGCGCTATTGGAAATGAGCGCCATTTGGGGGTGATTGGGAGCGCGCCAGGCGCGGGCGGGGCCAATGTTGGTGAGAACGCCGGTATATTTCGCGCGCAAATTGGGAACCTGCAAGACGTAAGGCAAGTCCGGCGAGCCCTCCGCTTGTGGGCCTTGCGTGCCCCAAGCGTCGGAGTCCCAAGCGACGAGGGTGCCATCACGCTTTGCGCCGACTTTGACGCGGGCGTGCATCGAGGGACGGCAGCCGGCGACCATCAATTCGTGGTCACGTTCGAGCATCATCTTGACGGGACGGCCGGTTTTCTTGGACAGCTGCGCGCAGGCGATGCCCCAAGTGTCCGCGGCAAATTTGCTGCCGAATCCGCCGCCCATGTATTGGGTGATGACATGAATATTGTTTGCGGGAATCTTGATACCCTGCTGGCCCAACCCGTCGACAAATTCGCTGGCCATGCCGCTAACGGCTTGCGTCGAGGACCAGACGGTCAAATCATCACCTTGCCATTCGGTGACGTGGCCGTGGGATTCGAGGCAGCAGTGGGTGATGACAGGTACGCCATACTCGCCTTCGCTGACGACATCCGCTTGCTGAAAAGCCTGATCGGGATTGCCGATGACGCGGTTTGCGAGTTGCTTGCTGTATTGGGCGCCGGCCCGATCCGGATTGGTGTCGGAGACCAGGTAAGGAAGCTGCTGGTAATCGATCTTGATGGCGTCAGCGGCGGCTTCCGCGCGCTCTTCCGAATCGGCGGCGACGGCGACAATTTCCTGTCCTGCCCAGAAAATCTCCTGCCCTTCGGGAACGATTGTGACGACGCCCTTCACGCCGGGCATTTTTTCGGCGGCGGAGGTGTCGATCTTGGTGACTTTGGCGTGAGCGTAAGGGCAGGTGGCCATTTTGCCCCAAAGCATTCCAGGGCGATTGATGTCGAATGAATATTTGGCGCGGCCGGCGGATTTTTGCGGGCCGTCAATTCGCTTGATGCGCTTGCCGATGAGCGCGCGGTGATCCGCGGGAGGCCAGTGATAGTCAGCCATTAGGCTCGCGCTCCTTTCGCTTTGATTGTGGTAGCTGCTTCGAGGACAGCGTCCTTAATTCCCATATAGGTGCCGCAACGGCAAAGGTTGCCGCCGAGCGATTTCTCGAGGCCTTCGCGCGTGGGATGCGGCTCGTGTTCAAGATATGCGGTGCAAGCCATGACGAAACCGGGAGTGCAGAAGCCGCATTGCTGCGCGTCGTTGTTCCAGAAGGCTTGCGACATGGGATGGAGACCCTCGGCGGGTTCAAGGCCTTCGACGGTGGTGATGTCGCGCCCTTCGGCGTCGATGGCAAGCGTGGTGCAGGAATAGACGGCGCGACCGTCGATGTGCACGGTGCAAGCGCCGCAGGTGGCGCGGTCGCAAACTTTTTTTGCGCCGGTAAGGTCCAGATGATTACGCAAGGCGTCGAGGAGGGTGACGCGAGGTTCAAGGTTCAGAGTGCGCGTCTGGCCATTGATCTTGAGGGTGATGGGTACCTCGCCCGGGCCAACCACACCACCGCTGCCGCCCATTCCGCCGGTTTGCGGCCGCGGGGCGGCCTGGAGCACGCGATCAGCAAGAAGCGCGCCAGCGGATGCGGCGACGCTGGCGATTCCGGCGCCCTTGATGAAGCGGCGCCGCGAGGGATCCGGCAAGTTCTTATTTTGCGCGTCTTTGGCGTGCGAACGGTCCGGCTTTTCCTCGCCGGTTGGACGCGGCTTATCCTCATTCGACGACATGAATGCACCCCCTGCGGACTACGGAATCAGGATCACAAGCGTAAGGAAGGTAGTGCGATGCGGGCCGATCTCGACGAGCCTTACGAATCACTTGCGGCTCCCTCAGGAACGTCGCGAGCATGATAGTTTCAGCGTGACTGGAAAGTCAAAGTTTTAGACGGCGCATAGCGCGAGAGCGTTTCGAGTGGCGCGCGGGGCGGCGGAGGCAGGAGCGTTACGCACTCGGGTTTTTGCTGTATTGCCTGGCTGACATGACCCAGTAAAGAATGATTGGTTGGCCGAAATGTTTTGCGGCCCAGGGGGAACCGTGGCGACAACGCGGATGGGAACTTCCGAGATGAGTGAGGCTCCGGTTACCGAATGGTTTGAACAGAAGGATTCCGCTCACGTCGTTCAATTCTATACCGATGATGTGGTTCTTATGGACGGGTCGGCGCGCTTTCTCGGAGCGGCGCTCGGGGCGGGCGACGCAGCCGTGATTATCGCTACGCGCACACATCGCGATGGAATCGCGGAGCGTTTGAAGGCTGCCGGCATCGATACGGTTCAAGCAAGCCGCCAGAGCCGGTATGTGGCGCTCGACGCGGAAGAAACGCTGGCGAAGTTCATGGTGAAAGGGTCGCCCGGTGCAAAGCTCTTCGAGCAGGTTATAGGGCCGGCAATTGATCAAGCACGGGCGGCCACATCGCGCCCCGAAGACGCGCGAGTTAGTGCGTTCGGAGAGATGGTGGCGATTTTGTGGGCCGAAGGCAACCACAGAGCTGCCCTCCAGCTCGAAAAGCTGTGGAACCGCCTGGCCGAAACACGTTCTTTTTCGCTGCGCTGCGCCTATCCCATGCCACGCTTTGACCGCGGAGAACACTCGGAACCGTTCCTGCAAATCTGCGCGGAGCATGAAGGAGTGATCCCGACAGAGGCTTATACCGATTTGACCAACGAGGGAGAACGTCTGCGGACAATCAGTCAATTGCAGCAGAAAGCTCAGGTGCTGGAGGCAGAAATCGCGCTGCGAAAAGCGGCTCAGGCGGCTCTCGAGCGGAGCCACGCGGAATTGGAAGCTCTGGTTCAGCAACGCACCGCGGCGCTGCGTGAGCTGTCCATGCGGCTTCTCCATGCGCAGGACGAGGAGCGGCGGCGAATCTCACGGGAGCTGCATGACAGCATTGGTCAGAGTATAGCGGCGGCGAAGATGAGCGTGGCTGAGTTGACGCGCCGGAGCACCGCGAGAACCACAGAAGCATTCGCGCAATTGGACGAGATGCTGGAGACATGCCTGCAAGAGACGCGAACACTTTCCTACCTGCTGCATCCGCCGATTCTTGACGAAGTCGGATTTTTCTCGGCCGCGAAGTGGTATATCGACGGGTTCGCCGACCGCAGCGGGATGCGCGTTAACCTTGAAGTTCCTCCGCAGCCTGAAAGACTTGGACTCCCTCTGGAGACGGCGCTATTCCGGATATTGCAGGAGAGCCTGACAAACGTTCACCGGCATGCGAAGAGCGCGACAGTCGACATTCGGCTCGCATTGACACCGACTGACGCGGTTGTCGAAGTGAGGGACTACGGCCAGGGAATCGCAGCCGAAGTGCTGGAACGCTTCCAGTCGAACGGGACCGGTTCCGGGCTGGGCCTGGCGGGTATTCGCGAGCGCGTTTGCGAATTGGGCGGGCATCTGGAGATCGAGCCGGCATCGCCGGGAACGCGGGTGCGCGCGCGCGTCCCCATTTTGCACGAAACTGTCCGCTAACCCTCGCTTAGCGCCAAACATCGCAGCAGTTCCTGAGCATCTTCGTCGATTCCGAGTCACTTAGCGCTCCTTGGCCTGCGTTGACTTGCTCCACGGCACACCCTTAAGATGCGCAAATGCCTGATGCGCAATCGTTTGTCGGCAGGACGATCAGCCACTATCGCGTGGTCGAGAAACTCGGCGGCGGCGGGATGGGCGTGGTCTACAAGGCTGAAGACACGAAGCTCGGCCGGTTCGTCGCGCTGAAGTTTCTGCCCGAAGACCTCGCGGGCGACCGTCAGGCCCTCGAACGTTTTCAGCGTGAAGCCCGGACTGCCTCGGCGCTCGACCACCCGAATATTTGCACGATTTACGAAATCGGGGAGCACGAAGGCAAGCTGTTCATCGCGATGCAGTACCTGGAAGGGCAGACGCTGCGCAATCGCATCGGCGGCCGGCCTTTGCCCCTCGACATTACGCTGGACCTCGGCACGGAGATCGCGGACGCGCTGGACGCGGCGCACGCGAAGAACATCGTGCATCGCGACATCAAACCGGCGAACATTTTCATCACGGATCGCGGGCACGCGAAGATTCTGGATTTTGGATTGGCAAAACTGACGGTGACGGCGAGTGCATCGCACGAGGACACCTCCGGCTCGCCGACGGGCGATACCGCGGAAGCGCTGCTCACGAGTCCGGGAACCGCGCTCGGCACGGTGGCGTATATGTCGCCGGAGCAAGTGCGCGGTGAACCGCTCGATGCGCGGACAGACCTTTTCTCGTTTGGGCTGGTGCTCTACGAAATGGCCGCCGGGCGCCAGGCGTTTTCCGGCAACACAACGGGAGTGATTCAGGAAGCGATTTTGAATCGTGAGCCGATTGCGGCGAGCCGAGTGAATCCGGAAATACCCGAGAAACTTGAAGAGATCATCGACAAGGCGCTCGAAAAAGACCGCAACCTGCGCTATCAGCATGCGTCCGAGATGCGCGCGGACATCGCGCGCCTCAAGCGCGACTCGGACTCGGGGCGCACATCGACGCGAATGGCGGCGCGGGCAGAAGCCAGCGATTCCGCAACGCCGGCGGTTTCGCCAGGCTCAGGGGCGTCGCGCATCAGCTCGGGATTTACGCCGGCAACGGGAGGTGCGGCGCCGTCGATTTCCTCCAGCTCCGCCGCGACGCCCCTAAAGAAGCGCTGGCTGCTTTTGACGGCGCTTGCCGCCATCGTGGTTATCGCGATTGCCGCCGGCGCATATTTCTACACCCATCGCAAACCGATGCTGACGAGCAAGGACTCGATCGTCCTGGCGGATTTCGTGAATACCACGGGCGATGCCGTCTTCGACGACTCGCTACACGAGGCGCTCGCGGCGGAGCTCGCGGAATCACCTTACCTGAATGTGGTTTCGGATTCCGCGGTGCAGCAAACGCTGCACTTCATGGAGCAGCCGCCGAACGCGCGGCTCACGCCCGAGCTGGCGCGCCAGGTTTGCGAGCGCGACGCCAGCCGCGCGGTGCTGGATGGGACTATCTCGGGAATTGGCGATCAATATGCGCTGACATTGGACGCGGTGAATTGCGATTCCGGCGCGTCACTGGCGCGCGTGGAGGCCGACGCCAACGGCAAAAACAATGTGCTTCCCGCGCTCGGCAAGCTGGCGTCCAGCATGCGTTCGAAGCTGGGCGAATCGCTCGCCACGATTCAGAAATTCGACACGCCGGTGGAGACGGTGACGACGAGCTCGCTCGAGGCTTTGAAGGACTATTCGCTGGCGCGAAAAGACCTGGAACTGGGCGAAGCGACACCGGAGATCCCGCTGCTACAACAGGCGGTTGCGCTGGATCCGAATTTCGCGATGGCCTATGCGACGCTGGGCACGGTCTACTCGAATATGGGCCAAACTGAAAATTCCAAGGAAAACGTGCAAAAGGCGTTCGCGCTGCGAAACCGCGCGAGCGAGCGCGAAAAACTGTACATCGATTCTCATTATTATGAATTCGTAGATGGTGACTTCGCGAAGACGGAACAAACATACCTGCTTTGGGAACAAACATATCCGCGCGACCAAGTACCATGGATCAATCTGGGGAACGTTTATTTGCAGGAGGGGAGGCTCGACGACGGGACACAACAGGAGTCGACGGCCCTGCAGGTTTCTCCGGACAACGTCATCGCGACGAGCCAGTTGATAAACGCGTACATCTATCGCGATCGATTCGACGAGGCCAAGGTAGTCGCGGAAAAAGGGCTGGCGAAATTTCCCGACGCCGAGTCTTACCGCCAGTTGTTATGGAAGATCGCGTACCTGCAGAACGATGCGACGGCGCAGAAAGAACGGATGGATTGGTTGCGGACGAAAGATTCGCAGGGAGCAGGTCTGATGCAACTGCAACTGGACGCGGCCGTCGGGAAGGTAGCGGATGCGGAGAAGCTTGTTGCGGAGGCGGTAGGGAGCGGAGGGAATCAGTCCCTGTCGAAAGACCAGATGGCAAATGTGCTGGCGCTACGCGCGTCTGTGGAATGTCCATACGGCTACGTGCGAGAGGGGCGTGCAGATGCCGAAAAGGCATTGGCGCTCGAGCCCGACCAGACGAATACGAACGCCGTCCAGGGCCTGGCCGCGTGCGGCGACGTTGCAGCGAGCGAAAAGGTTTTGGAAGCCGCCGTGAAGAGGGATCCCGAGAGTTTTGTCTTGAATGGCCTGATCGCGCCGGGTACGCGAGCGCTTCTGGCGCTGGACCGCCATGACGCGCAGCAAGCCCTGGCGGATCTTCAGCCGCTTGCGCAGTATGCTTTATCGTCGTCGGTGAGCGCGTATTCCTATTTTCACGGTTTGGCTAACTTAGAGGCAAAAGACGGCAAAGACGCGGCAGCGGATTTTCAGACAGTGCTCGATCATCGGGGCCTGAACGGACTCGATGGGACATACCCGCTCGCTATGTTGGGTCTGGCGCGAGCGCGCGCCATGCAGGGCGACACGGCTGGGGCGCGGACGGCGTATCAAGACTTTTTCGCCTTTTGGAAGGACGCGGACCCGAGCGTTCCTGTTCTGCAGCAAGCCAAAGCCGAGTACGCCAAACTTCAGTAGGCTGTGCGCGCGGCGCGAGTTTTCCACAGGACCACGCGAAAAAGCTCCGAAACTGAACGAGCGCTCCCAGAATCAAAATTGGTATGAACCGATCGGACGGCCAGAGCGTTATAATGAGTCACGAAACTTGGGCGGCCCTCCAGCCGCCGCAAGGAGAAACACCATGAAGCCGCCCTTTTCGCAGGCGCTGAAACGTGGGCTTCGTTTTCGCTGTCCAAACTGCGGAGACGGCCGCGTGTTTTCCAGTTTTTTCAAGATGCGCGATGAATGTTCGGTGTGCGGACTCTCGTTCTATCCGGAGTCGGGTTACTACGCCGGTGCGATGTATCTGGATTATGCGCTGTCCGCCGCAGTTTTTCTCGCGGTTTTTATCCCGTCGCTTTTCCTTCCTGAATTGACGCACCTTTCGTACATGCAGAAAAATATTCTGTGGATCGTTTTCGGCACGGGACTTTGTCTTGGCTTTTCGCGACCGTCGTATAGCTTGTGGCTAGCCATAGACTTCTGGATAAGCCCTTGGAAGCCGCAAGTGCCGCCGAAGAGCAGCGAAATCCTGGAAGTCCCGCTGGTCAGCATGGTGATTCGTACGGGTAAAGAAGGACCTCGGCACGACACGCATCGCAGCTCCGACAGTTGATCCGGCAAGAATTTCCGCAGAGCCCAATACACATTCTCTATTGCGCGGGCGGTTCGGGGATGCGTTTCTTCCCCTGCAACTCCTGGTCGGTGTACTGAATGTCTGGTTTCGCAAAGGCAAAAAAACTCCACGAACCGTATTTCTGCTGAAGCTCGGGCAAGACAACATCGCTGAGCGCGTCGCCGGATTTACCCGCGGCTTGCGCTTGGGCGACGTCAGCGCGCAAATCGGATAAGTAACCGCGGAAATCCCGGACGTCTTGCATGTGGCCGACTTCACCGTGACCCGGGACGAACGTCGCCGCAGGGTGGTCCTGGATGAACGTATCAAGAGTGGCGATCCAGGGTTTGGTGGAAGCGTCGATCAGATTCGGCAAAGTGTGGTCCCAGAAAAGGTCTCCGCAGAAAACAACATTTGCATCCGGCACGTAAACGACGCTGTCGCCGCCGGTGTGCCCGGGGAAAGAGCGCACGATGATTTGCCGCGTGCCCAGGTAAAGTTCGACGCCGTGTTCATAGGTGATCGAGGGCAGGCCAAGTGATTCGACCATCGCCGTTTGCTCAGGGGTGATTTTGGCTCCGAAGAATTTCTTGTTTTCGGTGCGCTCCCAGGCGCGGACGTTCTGCTGCGCCAAAATGGTGGCGCCGGCGGCGGCGAAAATATTGTTTCCGGCGACGTGGTCCAAGTGATAGTGGGTATTCACGACGAAGCGAATGGGGAGATTCGTCTTCTGGCGAATCTGGTTGAGCAGTTCCTGCGCGGCAGCGGGATTTTCGAAGGTGTCGACGACCAGCACACTGTCACTGCCAATAACGAATCCGGCGTTGGCTCCGGCGCGCGCGGTTTTGGCGTCAGGATTGTCGATGGCCGCCCAAACGCCCGGACCGACTTCGTGAAGGGTGAAAGGCGCAGGGGCGTCAGCGGCGATGGACGCGGCGGAAATGAACGCGAGGGCCGGAAGCAGGAGCGACAGGAATTTCGTACGCGCGGGCATTGGGTCCTCCTTGGAATCGCGTCGGGATGATACGACGTGAGGACAATTCAGAACAGCGAAACTAGCGAGCGGGCAATTCTGTTTGTGGGAGAGCCGAAGAGCCGAGGCGACTGCGGTGGTGAATTATGAATGCTCCTATGGTTACGGCGACACCGACGACGAAGAAGCTTCCGTCACGCGCGAGCGTCCACCCATTGAGCTTTTCATTTGGGCCGAAACATCCACAATTGATAGCCAGATGCAAAGCATAGGATCGAATGACCACCGCCCAGAACAATGCCAGAAGGAGCGTTGCTACTACTGTCACATAGCGCAAGCCAATGCCCGTGAGAAGCAAGATTCCCAGAGCCAGCTCAACCCACGGCAAGGTGCGGGCGAAGGGGTTTATGGCCCAGGCAGGCAGCATTTGATAGGAATCGAGCTGCATCGCAAAGAAAGTCATCGATAGTCCCAGCGAAGCAGGAGTCATTTTCAATGAGCTGAGGGTCCAGGGAACGGCATTTTGCGGACGCAGTTTGCCGTAGGCCGCTAAGAGAAAAGTGACTGCGAGAGCCAGTCGTCCAAGAAGCAACAAAATGCGGCCGACAGTCCAGCGCGAGGGTTCGCTCATAGATTATTTCTGGCTCAGAAGCTGGTCGAGAAATTGTTTGAGCAGCGGCCAAGAAACGCCGCCAGCTGCTGGAGGGTAAGCTTGGCCCTTATAGTAAACAACCCAGGTCGGTGTCTGGGTTATAGGGAGCAACGCTCCCGCGGCCATGTCGCGCTGGATCTCCACGTCCACGGCACATCCCTTCAATTCTTCGTGGGAGTCGGATTCGCATCCTTGCATCACGCGCTCGACGCGCTTGAATTCAGCCGGCGTCAGCGCTGACTGCACGATGGGCTTGATGATCCCCTTGGGATTCTCCGATCCGTACTCGGACCACGCCATTTGATTGTCAAATAGCGCGCGCTCCACGGCTTCGAACTTCCCGATGCGCGCCGCGGCATTCACCCAGCGAGCCGCCTGGCGGGAGTATTGGTGCATGGGAAGAGGAAAATCGCGATGAACCAGATAGACTTTGCCTTCCGCGACATAGGTGTCGATCAGCGTGCGCAGCGTCTGCTCGTAAAAATTGCCGCACGCTGGACATTCATAGTCGTCGAATACCTCGAGTCTGATGGGCGCGGACGGCGAGCCGAGCGACTTTTCGGCAGAAAGGCGAGCTTCTTCCGCCGCCGTAGCGGTCTGAGCCGCAGCGCGCTGCGGACGAGCCGAGCTGGCAGCGATCAGTGCGACTCCAGCGAGAGCGGGCAGCAGTCGGCGCAAATTCATGGGCAATGAATCCTCCCTCTGTAGCAGAAACTCCGAGCATTTTACGCGATTCGTGGGGCGCGTTGCGCAAAATTGCGAGGCGCTGCCGCGAAAGGCGTACGGCCTGCCGTCAACTTAGGATGCCGAGTTGGCGTGAGGGGTTCGACGGAAGTTGGATTGGCGCGGGGACGGGCGAGGAGGCAATATGAGGTTGGATAGGGCCAAGAGAGGTTGTAAGTGGCGGGGAATGTGAATCATACGGCCACATTCAACAAACTTGACAACAATAGGCTCAATGTGTAGAATGCTCTGTGTGAAGCACATAGCAATCATTCGAGCCGCGTTATCGCTCACGATTTAGGAGGACGTAAGCAATGAGCAAGATCATCGGTATCGACCTAGGAACGACCAATTCTGTGGTGGCCGTCATGCAGGGCGGCGAGCCAACGGTGATTCCAAATCAGGAAGGGGCGCGCACCACGCCTTCTGTTGTCGGCATTACAAAGTCCGGCGAACGTCTGGTGGGCCAAGTGGCGAAGCGCCAGGCCGTGACGAATCCGGAGAACACGGTGTATTCCATCAAGCGCTTCATGGGCCGGCGCTTCGACGAGATTGGGGACGAGGCCAAGCGGCTTCCGTATAAGGTGGTTCGAGGGCCGCACGACGACGCTCGCGTGGAAATCGCCGGCAAATCGTATAGCCCGCCGGAGATTTCAGCCATGATTCTGCAGAAGCTGAAGAGCGCCGCGGAGGATTTTCTTGGCGAGAAAGTAAGCAAGGCGGTAATCACAGTGCCTGCTTACTTCAATGACGCGCAGCGGCAAGCCACGAAGCAGGCGGGCGAAATTGCCGGCCTGGAAGTGCTTCGCATCATCAACGAGCCGACAGCGGCGGCGCTGGCCTACGGTCTGGACAAGAAAAAAGACGAGACCATTGCGGTTTACGACTTGGGTGGCGGCACGTTCGATATTTCGATTCTGGAAGTGGGCGAAGGCGTGGTGGAAGTGAAGTCGACCAACGGCGACACGCACCTCGGCGGCGACGACATCGACCAGCGAATTGTGGACTACCTCATCGCCGAATTCAAAAAAGAGCAAGGCATCGACCTGAGCAAGGACCGCATGGCCATCCAGCGTTTAAAGGAAGCGGCGGAAAAGGCCAAGATCGAGCTTTCGCAGTTGATGGAGACGGAGATCAATCTGCCTTTCGTCACGGCGAACGAGTCCGGGCCGAAGCACATGCAGATGAAGCTCACGCGCTCGAAGCTCGAGCAGCTGATGGAAGATTTGCTGCAGCGGACTGTGGGCCCGGTGAAGCAGGCGCTTTCCGACGCGGGCATCACGCCGGACAAA
This sequence comes from Candidatus Acidiferrales bacterium, assembly GCA_049281095.1. Lineage (GTDB taxonomy): Bacteria > Acidobacteriota > Terriglobia > Acidiferrales > UBA7541 > DAHUXN01. Next base: position 5,558 of record JBAPRL010000088.1, on the reverse strand, counting down.
ATCGACGAGGTGGTGCTGGTGGGCGGCTCGACGCGCATACCGCGCGTGGTCGACATCGTGAAGAATCTGTTCAACGGCAAAGAGCCACACAAGGGCGTCAATCCGGATGAAGTGGTGGCGGTTGGCGCGGCGATTCAGGGCGGAGTGCTGGGCGGGGAAGTGAAGGACATCCTGCTGCTGGACGTGACTCCGCTTTCGCTTGGTGTGGAGACCATGGGCGGGGTGATGACGGTGCTGATCCCGCGCAACACGACCATTCCGACGCGGAAGACGGAGATGTTCTCTACGGCGGCGGACAATCAGACGTCGGTAGAGATTCACGTCCTTCAGGGTGAACGGCCTGTGGCGAGCGGGAACCGCACTCTTGGGAAGTTCCATCTGATCGGAATTCCTTCGGCGCCGCGCGGCGTTCCGCAGGTTGAGGTGACCTTCGACATCGACGCCAACGGCATCCTCAATGTTTCCGCCAAGGACATGGCGACGAACAAGGAACAGAAGATCACCATCACCGCTTCCACCGGGCTCAGCAAGGAAGAGGCCGAGAAAATGCGCAAGGAAGCGGAATCGCACTCCGATGAGGACAAGGCGAAAATCGCCGAGGCCGAAGCGCGCAACCGCTGCGACAATCTGGTCTACCAGACGGAGAAGCTGATTCGCGAGAACCGCGAAAAGCTCTCTGAGCCGGACGTCAAGACTGCGGAAGAGGCGGTGGAAGCCGCGAAGCGTGCGCTTTCCGAGGGCGGCGTGGAGAAAATGAATGCCGCGGTTGAGGAGCTGACCAAGGCTTCGCACAAACTAGCCGAGGCGCTCTACCGCGCACAAGCCGCTTCCGGAGCCGCAGCAGGCGGCGCGGGTCAACCGGGAGGTGGTCCGGGGGCGGGAGCCTCAACGGACGGCAGCGCGAAGCCGGGTCAAGGCGAAGTGGTCGACGCGGAATACGTGGACGTGGACGAATCGAAGAAGCCGAATTAATCGGCGAGCTCGAAGGGCAGGGAAGGTTCGAGGCGCCGGCAAGATTAACGGGCCTTTCGTTCGCAGGCATAGTCTACTTACGGCGACGAGGAGAAAGTATTGACGACCACGACGGGCGTCAAGCGTTCGGGCCCGCCTCAGGCGGTTCAAAAGGTTCGCGACAACTACTATCTTGTGCAGGTATTGCTGAACGGATCGCCCTCGGCCGACTGGCGCCGGCTGTTTTACGAAACGAGGCTGGGGGCGTCGCCCGATTTCCAGCCGCGCTCGGTGGAAATTTCGGGCGCGTTGATGCGATTCCGTTCGGAGCCCGCCGCGGTGGAGCCGCGCATCACGCTGATCGATCGCTGGGTCGATCATGCCAACGAGAAAGAAGCGGGGATGAGCGGGCGCAACGAAGATCAACGCCGCAAGCAGGAAGAATTGGCCAAGGAGTCGGCGGAGCTCGGCGAATGGAATGCGCGCTGGGCGAAGTTGTAACAAACAGGCCGTTCTTGATGACAGGGTTTTCGCGAAGCGAGGCTGCTTCTAGGCACGCGAAAACAGAGAATCCAAAATGCCCACTGCAACCAAACAGGATTATTACGAACTTCTGGGCGTCGGGCGTAAGGCGACGCTCAAGGAAATTCGCCAAGCCTACCGCAAAGCTGCACGCAAGTATCATCCTGATCTGAATCCCGGAGACAAATCCGCGGAGGAAAAGTTCAAACAGATTCAGGAAGCCTACGAAAACCTTTCCGACCCGAAGAAGCGCCAGATGTACGACCAATTCGGCTTCAATACGCCGAACTTTCAAGGAGCAGCCGGAGGGCCGGGAGGCGCGGGCGGCGCGCCGCAGGACGTGCACTTCGATTTTGGCGGATTCGACTTCGGAGGCGCGGGCGGAACAAGTTTCCGTGACTTGTTCAGCCAGGTTTTTCGCGGCCAGAACGCGGCGCAGGCGTACGAAGAGGAGCCCGGGAGCGATCTGGAATACCAGATTGATATTCCCTTCGCGGAAGCGATGCGCGGCGCGGTGAAGAAAATTACGATCACGCGCCTGGACGTTTGCTCGGAATGCCACGGCACGGGGGCGACGCCGGGAACGAGCCCGCAAGTTTGCCCCGCGTGCGGCGGGTCGGGCCAAGTGACGCAAACGAGCGGGCGCATGCGTTTCCAGATTGCCTGCTCGCGCTGCGGAGGGACAGGGCGCCTGCAGACGGTTTGCCGCACATGTGGAGGCGAGGGCCGCGTGCGCCGAACCGACACGATCGACTTCCGCATTCCGCCGGGCGCGCAGACCGGTTCGCGTTTTCGCGTTCCGGGGCGCGGCAATGCCGGAACGCGCGGCGGCCCACCTGGAGATCTTTACGTCATCACGCGCGTGGAGCCCCACCCATTCTTCGAGCGGCGCGGCGACGACCTGTATACGGTGGTGCCGGTCACGGTGTCGGAAGCTGCGCTTGGCGCCAAGATTGAAGTCCCGACGATTGATGGGCGCGCGCAGGTACGCATTCCTCCCGGCACGGACAGCGGCAAGGTGCTGCGCTTGCGCGACAAAGGCGCCCCGTCGGTGCGGCGTCACGGGAAGCGCGGAGACCAGCTTGTCGAGATTCGCGTGGTTGTGCCGCGTCCCGAAGATGAGCGCGTGCGGCAACTGCTGCGCGATTTGACGAAATATTCTCCGGAAGACCCGCGGCAGGAAATTTTCTCCCGCGCGACGTTATGAGTCGGTGGTAAGAGGAGCTTGGGATGGCTCGCCCGCGAAAAAAGGCCCGCGCCGGATACATGATCAGCGCCGTCGCAGAGCTTTACAAACTTCATCCGCAGACGCTTCGCCTGTACGAACGCGCTGGCTTGCTCAAACCGTCGCGTTCGCAAGGCAATACGCGGCTTTACACGGATCAGGACCTGGAAAGGCTGGAAGTGATTCTGACGCTGACGCGCGACATGGGCGTCAACCTGGCGGGAATCGAAATTATCCTCAATATGCGCGACAAAATGTCCGAAATGCAGCAGCAGATGGAAGCATTTATCGGGTTTGTTCGCGGTGAACTGGCTAAAAGCTTCAGCGCCGAAGACCGTCGCACGATGCGAAACGCGATCGTGCGCGCCATGCCGCCCAAGGCAATCCGCATCGAGAAATAAACCGCGCCGGGAAGAAACCTAACACCACAGACAGCGACACAGCGCAATCCACAGATTCCACAGGCGTGCACAGACGGGCGGCTTGCGCCGGACGTTTGGCGCGAATATGCTTGGGCATATGGCGCAAGCGGAATGTCCGAAGTGCAATGGTACGGGATGGAAGATCGTCGAAGGCGAACGCGAAGTTCAGCCAGCCGAGCAACACGTTCCGTCTGCGGTGGCTAAGCAGGCGGAAGCGGACGGCGTGAAGGCGTTCGCGGTGAGCCCGCCCAACGGGTCAAAACATAGCGCGAGCGCAGGCCTGCCGCGAATGGCCGTGCCGTGCGAATGCACGTTTGCCGACAAGCGTTCGAGGATGCTGGAGCGGGCGCGACTGCCGAAAAGGTATCAGCACTGCAATTTTGAAAGTTACGACACGGACCAGTACGGGCGCGAAACGCATGGAGCGGATGCGACGGGATGGAACAGGAGCCTGGCCCAGGCAAAACTTGTGGTTCAGGGATTCGCGCGGGATTTCCCCATTGCAACCGAACACGGACTGATGCTCATGGGCCCTTGCGGCGTTGGCAAGACGCATCTTGCCGTTGCGGCGCTCGAGGAGATCATTCTGCGCGGCCACAGCGGCCTTTTCTACGATTACCGCGAACTTCTGAAGCAAATTCAGGATAGTTATAATCCGGAAAGCAATTCGACCGAGATGGGCGTACTTGAGCCAGTGCTGAAAACGGAAGTGCTGCTGCTCGACGATCTAGGATCGTCGAAACCGTCGCTTTGGGCGCTGGAGACAGTGGGCCACATTCTCAATACGCGCTACAACGAGCACCGCGTCACAGTGCTTACCACGAATTTTCTGGACACGCCGCTGGCGCTGCCGCGCGCTGCGGGGGCGCGCCCGGTGCAGACAGAAGACACGCTGACGGATCGCGTGGGCGCGCGCATCCGCTCGCGCCTGTACGAAATGTGCCGCACCGTGGAGATTTGCGCGCCCGATTACCGCAGGGAGATTCGCCAAGCCGGACATTTCCACGCCTAGAAACCACGCGCAAGAGGATTTTTCCGACTCTGGTGTTATACTCCTGCTGCTGAAGGGCCCTGAAAACACCCCCACAACTTACCGGAGGCTTATATGTTCGCAAGGATTCTCCTTGGGCTCGTTGTTCTGTTTCCTTTTGCAGTCCAATCGGACAGCACGATGCAGCCGCTCAATGTGAAACCGGGACTTTGGGAAGTGTCGGTGACGATGACCGGTCTTCCCGCGATGCCCGCAATTCCTGACAGCGTGCTCGCGCAGATGCCCCCTGACCAGCGCGCCAAGATGGAGGCGATGATGAAGGGCCAGCCGAACACGATGAAGACTTGCGTGACAAAGGACAAACTTGAGAAGTCAGAAGCATTTCGAAATGCTCCAAAGTCGTGCACGTACACGATCGTATCGTCAACGAGCAGCAAGCTAGAGATGAAGATGGAATGCACGCAAAATGGGGAGAAGATGACGGGGAATTTGCGGGTGGAAGCTGTTGACTCGGAAAACGTCAAGGGGTCAATGCGCATGAACGCTTCCGGCGGCAACACTTCGGGCGGCAATAACGCCATGAACATGAACACGACCTTCACCGAAAAGTGGTTGGGCGCGGCCTGCGGAGACGTGCACTAAGCCGCGCACCGTGCTCACTGTGCATGCGAGGCTATTTTGTCCGGCAGAGAATGGTGTGCTCCGGGTCGATTTCGAGCTTGAGCGGGCGAAAGCGCGCGGTGAATCGAAACGGAGTTGTGACGCCGGTGGTCACCACGTCTCCGAGAAAAACCGGCTTGCCTTGCGCCGGCGCGCCGTAAATCGGTACCCGCTCCGTGAAAACGGCGGCGACGTTGCGCTGCTCAAGCGACCCTTCGACTAGAAAACGGGATTCGCGGGGGCGCAGGCTGAAGCTCAGGCTGTATTCAGGAATACCCGTCTGCCGCACCCATTGATCGAAAAACCAATCCATGGAGCGGCTGCTCTCGAGGTCCATCGACGGAGTCATAAGACGCTGCACTTCGTTTTCCAGTTGTGCGGTCGATAGTGTTTGAAAGCGATGCTCGGCGAGGGTGTTTTTGAGCAGTTCGTCAAATCGCGCATCCGGATTGTTCTTCCTCGGATCGCGCAGCATCATCCGAAGCATGTGAATCACCCATGCGCCTTTTTCGTAGACGATGATTCGGTAGGCGTCCGGAGTTTTCGAGGTGTCCAGACGGTAACCGAAGTCGAGCGGTCCGGTCTGCTCGACGGTTTGGCTGGTGCCCGGCTCCTTGGCGAGGAGCGCATCGCGATACCGCAACAGCCATTCTTGCAGCACGTGCTTTGAGGCGTTTCGCTTTTGGTCATACATGATGGACTGATAGTCCGCCATGGCTTCCTCGATCCAAACGTCGCGGTAGCTGGACGGAGCCACGATGTTTCCCCACCACTGATGGACCACTTC
>JBAPRL010000087.1:0-30657 GCA_049281095.1 Candidatus Acidiferrales bacterium | reverse complement strand
CGGCGCTACAAGAGACTGGCCGCGTTTCTTACCTGCCTACAAAGTCTTGGCGCGAGCGGAAGGCGGGCGGCGTAAAGCCGCCCCTACGAAAACCCCTGCCGGCCTGAAGGCCGGCGCTACAAAAACACAGCGAAGGGCCACAGACTGAGGGATGAAATGGGCGAAGGCCAATTATTCTCTGAGAGCCCTACTTGCCGCGCTTCGCGCGGGGGCCGATGAAACCGATCTGCCCCTACAACCTGTTGCCTGCCCGCTGACCAAGTTCGGGAAAACCCCACCCTTTGCAGAAGGCGCAAAGGATGGGGCACCCGCTTCCGCGTTCGCGGCTAGGCTTGCGCGAAAAGCTATTTGCCGTGCAGGCCGACGGGGCTGCCGACGCCGGAACAAAAGTCGTAGCCGGGGACGGCAAAGTTTCCGATGTTGAGACCACAGTCGCCGTAGGAAATGTCGTGAAAGTCGAAACCATTGAACAGGTTGCCGTAGATCAACTGATTTTCCGCCTGGCTGGAGGGGCGGAAGCTGCCCGCCGAGTTGATAATGCCGGACAAGGAGGGAGCGGCGACGCTGGTGCCGCCGACGATAAACCATCCTTCGCCCAGCACGGGATTGGTATCGAAAACCCAGACGCCGGTGTTGGGGTTGGAGTCAAAGGACAAGTCGGGTGTGCCGCGAACGTTTCCGACGACATCTCGAACGCCATTTTGGAATGCGGGGCGGGGTTCAACCTGGCTGGGACCGCCGCCGACGTCCTGCCATGTGTTCTCCAGAATGAAATTGCCGGTGGTGCTGTTGCGGGAGATAGTGGTGCCGCCCGCGGAGACTACGTTTGGCGAGGCGCTGGGGTATTCGACGCCGGGGCTGTCTCCAGCGGAGGCAAGATACACGATGCCGGGCTTGGTGAAGAGCGAGTCGAAGAGTGTTTCTTCGGTGAACTCGCCCGAGCCCCAGCTCATGGAGACTTCACCGCCTCCGGCGGCGGCAACGAGGTTGCTGGCTACGGTTACGGCGTTGAAAAGGTTGACCAGGCTGTTGTCGGCGGCTTCGACGATGAAGAGGCGGGCGCCGGGCGCCATGGCGTGGGCCCACTGGGTGTCCAGGGCTGCCTCGATTTCAAAGCCGCCGGTGGGATCGGTGCCGGGCTCGGCGCCGTTGGAATAAACCACGGTCAGGTTCGCGGGAGGCAGGCCGAACTGGGCTGAAAAAATCGCCAGGTCGCTCGCGGCGGTGGGATCGTCAAAGGCCTCGACAAGGGCGATGGCGCGGCTGCCACCGGAGGGATTCTCGGTGGTGACGTTGGGATTGCAGCCGGGTATCGAGTGATGCACCAAGGAGTAAACGCAGCCGAGCGAAGCAGGAGTTTCAAAGAAATAGCCCGCGAAGGGAGGCAATTCGCTTGGCCGCACGGATGTTCCAAAGTTCATCTTGTCGGCCGCAGGGACAAGGATGCGGAGATGGGTGCGGGCCATGATTTGGCCCTGGGCGTTGCGGGGCTGCGGAAGGCTCGATTTCGGGATCATCACATGGACTTGCGCCAAGGCGGCCGGCGAAGAGGCCAGGAGCAACAAAGCCAAGGCGGTTGCGAGACACCACAGGAAGCGTTTCATAGGACTCCCCCTTCTAAGGTTTCGGAACAGCAGTCGGTACGTCGCTGAGATGCGTAATATGCTGACGGGACGGAAATGTCAATAGACAAGAATCGTCGGAAGGGGCTATAGAATAGACGCGGAAGAAGAGCAGCGGCCGATTTTCGGCGAGGGATTGCGAGGTGGAACCATGTGGCTGCAAGATTTGCGATTCGCGGGCCGGACGCTGCGGAAGAGTCCGATCTTTGCGCTGACGGCTATCGTTACGATTGCGTTGGGAGTGGGCGCGAGCACGGCGATCTTCAGCGTGACGAATGCGGTGCTGCTGAAACCGCTGCCGTATAAAAATCCGAGCCAATTGGTGGTGGCGTGCAGCGACATGACCGTGCGGCACGTTCGCGATTTCCCGTTTTCCAACGAAGAGTTTATCGATTTGCGCGATGCGACGAAGAAGCAGTTCCAGGACATGGCGGGCGTGTTCACGTTCAAGTTCATTCTGCCGCAGGACGATGGAACGCCGGAGCAAGCGCGGGTCGCAATCGCGACGACGAATTTCTTCGACGTAATGGGCGCGAAGATTGCATACGGGCGGGATTTCACGAGCCAGGATGGATTGCCGCAGCCTCCTCCGCCAGCGCCGGGAACGGCGCAAGCGGGAACGCCTCCGCCGCCGCGGTTGCCGGTGACGGCCATTCTAAGTTACGAGTATTTTGAACGAAGGTATGGCGGCAATCCCGCGGTGATCGGGAAGAGCATGCGCACGCAAGCGCCGCAATTCAGTCCGGTGATCGTGGGAGTGCTGGCGCCGGGCTTCAAGCTGTATTTTCCGCCGGAGGCGCAGACCGAAGCGGATCCGGAAGTGTGGATTGCGAACCGGTTGAGATACGACGTCAGTAATCGAAATTCGGTTTCGATTCACGCGGTAGCGAGGCTGAAGGATGGCGTGTCTTTGGCGGAGGCACAGGCCACGGCGGACAACGTGGCGGCGGAGGCGAGGAAGGATTATCTAATCGATCGAACGGCGGGGTATTCGATACGCCTGGAGCCAATGAGGCAGCACTTGGTGTCCGACGTACAGCCGACGATTCTGGCGCTGATGGGGGCGGTGATTTTTCTGCTGCTGATTGCGTGCGCGAATGTGGCCAATTTGCTGCTGGTGCGCGCGTCTTTGCGGGAGCGCGAACTGGCGGTGCGCGCGGCGCTCGGCGCGACGCGCTGGCATCTCGCGCGGCAGATGTTGACGGAGGGGGTTCTGCTGGCTGCGCTGGGCGCAGTGGGAGGACTGGCGCTGGCGTGGGCGGGAATTCGCGAATTGCTGGCGATCGCGCCGGCAAATCTGCCGCGGATGGATACGATTCGGATCGATGGAGCGGTGCTGGTGTTCACTGTGATTGCGGCGCTGGTGGCCGCGGCGATTTTCGGATTGGTGTCGGCATGGAGGGCTTCGCGGCCGAACGTCGTAAGCGTACTGGGAGGAAGCAGCCGAAATGAAGGGCTGACCAGCGGAGGATTATTGCGGAAGCTGGTGGTGGTGATCGAAGTGGCATTGTGTTTTGTTTTGCTGGTCGGGTCGGGATTGATGTTCCGCAGCTTCCGGGATCTGGAGCACATCAACCCTGGATTTGATCCGCACGGGTTGCTGACATTTCAAGTTCGGGGGAACCTCGGCGGACAAACGTCGGCCTCGCGGGCCGCCGCCGTCAGGGAAATCCAGCGGCGGTTGCAGGCTATACCTGGTATTGAAAGCGTGACGGGGTCGGACCTTTTTCCGCTGGCCGGCGGTTTTTCTCCAATACGGTGGGGCAACCTGGACGCGGGCACGGATGCAAGCAAGTTTCAGGCAACCGATCCCGAATTCGTTCTGCCGGGATATTTCGAGACATTGCGCATACCACTGCTTGCGGGGCGCACGTTCACGGACGAGGATAATGCGCCGATTCCGGACGCGGTGCTGCAAAGCGATCATCCGGGCAGCGCAGGGCACGATGTGGCGGTGATCGACGAAGAGCTGGCGAAGAAGGCGTTTCCAAACGGATCCGCAGTAGGAAAGCAGATTCTGGTCCGCACACGGACTCCGGAGGCGGAGCCGGTTGAGGTGATTGGAGTGGTGGCGCACACGCGCGATGAGTCGCTCAGCATTCCCGGGCGCGAACAGACGTACTTCACGGATGGTTTTGGAGGATCGGGCGGCGTGCAGCAATGGACGATTCGAACGAGCGGCAATGCGGCGAAATATGGGAATGAACTTCGCGCGACGATCAAGCAGTTCAATTCGAACCTTCTGGTCACGGAGATGCAGACGGCCGACGAGCTGGTCGATAAGGCGCAGGCCGGCACGCGATTTTCGCTGATGCTTATCGGCATTTTTGCGGTGATCGCTATAGTGCTGGCGGCCGTGGGGCTTTACGGCGTGCTCTCCACGGTGGTGCGACAGCGCACGGCGGAGATCGGCGTGCGTATGGCGCTGGGCGCGCAGCCCGCCGGGATTTTCAGACTGATTGTGGGCCATGCGCTGCGGCTGACGGGCGTGGGCATCGCCGCGGGTTTGATCGCGGCTTTCGCGCTGACGCGCCTGATGGCTACAATGCTGGTGGGCGTGAAGGCGACCGACCCCGCCACTTTCGTTACGATGGTGATTGTGTTTTTCGTGATTGCCGCGGGGGCGTCCTGGGCACCCGCATGGCGTGCGGCAAGGCTCGACCCGAATGCGGCCCTGCGCGAGCAGTAGTAGGGGTGCGGCAACGCGTTCCACGGCGTTCCAGTTTTCAGGCGTGGTGCTGGCCGCGTCGCTGGTGGCGGCAGGAATGGGCTTCGCGCAGATGAAGCCGGGCGACCGACGCAAAGCCTACGGAGTGCGTGCGCCGATCATGGAGGCGGTGCTGACCACGCTTTACCCAGGCGCGCAGGTGCAATGGGATCCCGCGTTGACGGTACAGATCCCCGGCGAGAAACCGCGGATGGTCGAAGTGCCCGTGTACATGCGGGGTGACGCTGTGAGCCGCGGAATCGTGGGCATTGCGTCCATCGAGTTCGATGGAGCGAAAGAGCAGTTCATCTTTCAGGCCAAGAGCTTTCAGCGCACCGACAATCCCGTTCTTCCCACTGTGCTGATCGTCTTCCGCGCCGATGCGGCGTTCCACATCACAAAGTACAAAAAGCTGTTGCTCGACCCTGGCCAGCCACTCAGCGAGCTCAAGACCATGTCGATTCAGGATTGGCCGCCGCAAAAGGAATGGCCTACGCTGGACATACAGTATGACACGCACATCGCTCGCCGCGACTCTTTCACCACCATTGAATGGCACAGCCTTCTCGACGCGAACACCGGCCAGTTCATTAGCCGTCTGCCCTTCGGCATCTCCAGAACAGTCCGAGGCGGTCCTGAGGAGATGCATCCCTTCTCCATCCGCCGCGTCAACGCAAAGACAATCGAAATCGCGGATTTCATGCACGGGACAAGCCATCGGTATGACTGCTCCGACCCGTGCGTTGTCGATCCGCAGACGCTGTTAGCAGAGTGGGCCCGCTGATTCCGAGCACGAATCGCCGACGCGCGGCGACAGTCATCCTTCGACAAACGACTTCAGTCTGGACAGGGCCTGATCCCACTGCGCGGAGACGAGATCGAGATAGTCTCTGAGTTCGTCGATGGGCTGCGCGTGGAATTTGAAAAGGCTTTCGCGGCCGGAGCGGAAGCTGCGCACGACTCCGGCGGTTTGCAGGACGCGAAGGTGCTTGGTGATGGCCTGGCGAGTGAGCCGGGAGCCCTGCGTGAGCTGCGAGATCGAACACGGCTCACCGCGGCAGAGCTGGGCGACGAGCAATAGGCGGGTCTCGTCGCCGAGCGCGGCAAAGATGGCCGCATGAGCGCGGCGTTTGACGCAAATGGGGCTACGGTTTCTGCGCGACATAGGCCTCGATATTCTTCATCTGCTGGGTCCAGCCACCGTCATTTCTGCGGAACGCTTCGAGGCGCCGGTCGGCGGGCATTTTGTCGAAGCCGGACTCGGTGACTACAAGCAGCGTGCCGGTTGCCGTCTTCTCGAGGCGGAATTCGACGAGGGTGGTTGGTTCCCCTGAGTAGTCCGGTGAGTAATCCGCTTTGTCCAGGGACTTGGGATGAGACCAAGTGAAGGAAAAGAGCCGCTCGTGCTCCATTTTCTGCACGAGCGCTTCCCATTTGACGTGCTCGTAGCCGGGATGAGTGATGTGGCCACGCGAGACCTGGCCGGCCACGAAAGGGCCGTCGAGTTTGACGCGAAACCATTCGCCAAATTCACGGTAATCGGTGAGGGCGCGCCAGACGCGGGAAACGGGCGCGGTGAGTTCGATACGCTTCTCGATGCGGTCGCTTGTGTTGGGCATATTGCGCAACCTCCAGGTTGCATATTAGTGCGCGGGGATCGAATATGCAACCATTTTGTTGCGCGTTTTTACGGCGGCACGCGGTGTAACCCCACCTCAGGATGAGCTGGGGTCAACGGAAGCGGGCGACGATGACGGTCATGTCGTCGGCTTGCTCAGGAGTGCCGGCCCACTGCTCGACGGAGGAGAGCAAGCCCTCGGCGAGGCGTTCAGCGGGAATATCGCGCAAGCGAAGCACTTCGGCGACAAGACGCGCGGTGCCGAATTCCTCGCCGTAGACGTTTTCAGGTTCGAGCAAGCCGTCGCTGAAGGCGACGAGCAAGGCGCCAGGGTCAGCGTGAATCAGTCCTTGCGAGTAGTCCGCGTGATCAAAGAGGCCGACGACGGTGCCGCCTTCGTCGAGTTTCTTCACGTTGGTGCCGGAGACGAAAAAGGGCGCGCAATGGCCGGCGTTGGTGTAGCGAAGGGTGCGGGAGGGGGCGTCGTATTCGGCGTAGAAGAGAGTGGCGTAGCGGTCATCGGAAGTGTTCAGAAAAAGATGGCGATTGAGAATTTCGACGACCTGCGAGGTGGTGCGGTGGCCGTCGAGGATGGCTTGGCCGCGCAGGGCGGCTTGCAAGCTGGCCATCAGAAGAGCGGCGGAGATGCCTTTGCCGCTGATGTCGGCGATGGCCAGACCGAGGCCGGTGTCGCCGAGCTTCAGGAAATCGTAGTAGTCGCCGGAAACAACGCGGGCGGCGCGGCAAACGGCGGCGAGCTCGAGGCCGGGGAGCGAAGGGAGTTCGCGGGGGAAAAGCTGGGTTTGCACTTCGCGGGCGATGGAGAGCTCGTTTTCGAGGCGATGGCGGATGCGCTGCTCTTCGATGAGCTCGACGATGGAGCCGGTCATGGCATTAAAGGATTCGGCGAGGACGCCGAGCTGGTCGCGGTTGCGTACGTAAATGCGATGGCGAAAATCGCCCTGACGGACGTGGCGAGTGGCTTCGTAAAGGTCGTCGACGGCAATGGTGATGGTGCGCGTGAGGACAATGCCGGTGACGAGCGCGGCAACCTCAAGGGCGAGGAAAAAAATGCCGATAAGAATCAACGCAATGACCAGCGGATCGCCGAGCGCGCCGAGCGATGCGAAGAGGCGATGATTCAAATGCCAGAGCCGCATGGAAAAGGCGGCGATGACCGGCACGATGCTCGCGGTGGGGTGGTCTTTCTCCGCGAGAACCGCGTCGAGAGTTGACCCGCCGGAAATTTCGAAATCGTACCAGCCATGCTTGGGAGGCAGCGGACGGACGCTCGAGATCTGGGCCGAGCGAACCAGGCGCTGGCCGTTGAAATTGAAAATTTCCGCGGGCTGGTCGGATGGAGTGGCGGGGCGAAAGATGGTGAGTTGGACGGGGCCGAGGTCCGGAGCGAGGCCTTGCAGGAGCACGGTGGTGACGGGAACGCGGACAAAAAGCTCGCCTTCTTCCGATTGGGGTTCTGAACGAAGTTCGGAGCGGGAGCCGGCGTGGGGGCCGGAGGCGAAATGGCCGGGGACGACGGCCTCGATCCAAAGCGTTCCGGAGGATTGCACCAAGCCGGAGAAACTCTTTGCGGGACGCGCGTTCGTAGCAATGGCGGTCTCGGTGGGGGGAGTGTGCACTTCGAGGCCGGGCAGGGATTGGCGCGCGCTGGCAAGAAGCGCTGAGGCTCCCGGGCCCGCGAGCACGTCGGACAAGGTTGCGGCGGTCCTGCTGGCCTGCTCGCTTTGCAGCGTGCGGGCGAGCGTGTCGGCGACGCTGGCGGTGGAGGCGATGCGCGCGTCCAGATCGTCATTCAGGAGATGCGCGCCGAGTTGGAAGTAGAGCAAGTAGGCGAAAACGCCGGCCATGGTGAGCAGAAGCACGACGGGCACGACGGCGATGAAAACGTAGGCGACCACGAGACGGTTGCGCAGGCCCCAAAGCAGGCGCCTGCGAACCCATTGCGCGGAGCGCACGAGAATGACGCCAAGGGCGACCAGAAACAGAATGACGAGCCAGCCCTTCATGAACGAGAGGACGCGGCCGAGCGGGGTGGTCCACGCCAAAATGCAGAAGAGCAGCACGGCGGTGGCGGCGCGGTCGAGATGCGAAGTGGTTCGCCAGAAGGCGCGGAAACGGTGAAGGGAGAGCACGGAAAGACAATAGGGGAATGCGGAAAAATAGGCAAATTCTAGAGACGATTTGTGAGCAAGGCGAGATTACCGATGGCGGTGGGCCTTTTGTGAACGCCCTGTGACGGAAATCGCGTTCCCGGCGGTAGGTCAGCGGTGACGAGTGCACAATTTTTGCGCGTTTTTGCTGAACAAAGTGCAAGAAAATTGCGCGGGCTTCGTGGCAGTGGAGGGGAAGTCTCTTATTTTCAATAGGTCACAGTTGGCAAAAAAATTGCGTAGTACGCGGCAACTGAGGAGACGTACCAGGGCCCAGGGACCGTGTTGCAGTTAATCGAAAACAAGAGGTGTGTGCACATGAAAGAAAAGCTCAGCGCATTCGTTTTGCGGTCAATGGTGGGTAAACTGCTGGTGTTGTCCTGTCTCCTCGCTTTAGCTTCGCTCAGAGCTTCCGCCGGCAACATTACGTTTTCCGGCAGCGGAACGAGCGGAACGGTGGCTCCAGGCGTCAGCTTCAGTTATGACGCTGACGGCGCTTACGTCGAAGGCGACTGGGGAATCCCAGGGGTGGGTGCCGGTTTGCTTACTTGGCCCTCCGGATATGGAACGGCTACGGACTTCGAGATCACGTTCAACTTCCCGACGTCACCGGCGGGAGTGCCACCGACTGTGATTGACCCGGCGCAGATCGCCATCGGTAATGCAGGAAACTGCGGAGGTGGGTCGACTGGCGGGACCACGTTCTGCGCCGGCCCTTACAATTCGCCGTGGATCGCGGACCTGATCAGCTCCAACACGATTGAATTTTTTGCGTCGCCGGGAGACGCATTGACGCCCGGTGACAGTTTCTTCGTCAATATTTTCTTCAGCGGGCCAGATCCGAGTGGAGCAAGCTTCAGCGGAGATTGGAGCGAGGGTGCGACGACACCTGAGCCTTCCTCGTTGCTGCTGCTGGGAACCGGGCTGCTCGGGCTCGGGCCATTTGTCCGGAAGTTCGCGCGCGCCTAAATTAAGCTCATTGGCGGCTTCGGCTCCTCAAGGATGGTATGAGGGGCCGGGGCCGCTCATCGCATAGAGCAGCAATAACCTCAGAGGCTCAATTCCCTGCGAGCAAGGCACCTTAGCGGCACTTTTGTGCCCACCCTGCAGCCTTCCTAATCCAACAAGGACACACGAGGGGATCCAGGATCGGCCAGCCAAGGCCACAATCACGGCCTAGGGCGCGGGTTGGCGAGACGCGGCGCGCTGCGAGGCGGCACGGGCGATGTCGAGCTGGACGGTGCTGTGTCTGCGGCTGTAGGAAAAATAAATGATCAGACCAAAGATCATCCACGAGCCGAAGCCGATCCACGCCGGCAAATCGAGCGAAAGCATCAGCGCCAGCGAAACGATCATGCCGAGGATCGGGACGAGAGGAACCAAGGGAGTGCGGAAGGGGCGGGGCACGTCGGGGCGCCTGACGCGCATGATCCAGACGCCCAGGCAGACGATGGTGAAGGCCAGGAGCGTGCCGAGGCTAACGAGTTTGCCCAAGAAAGCGATGGGGAAGAACGCGGCGAGAAACGCGACGAAGACACCCACGGCAATGGAAGTGAGGTAGGGGGTGCGAAAACGCGGGTGGATTTTGCCTACCCATGGGGGAAGGAGACCGTCGTGGGACATGGTGTAGAGAACGCGGGACTGGCCGAGGAGCATGACGAGCATGACGGAAGCGAGGCCGGCGATCGCGCCGATATCGATGACAAGGATGCCCCAGTGGACGCCGATGGCGGCGGCGCCGTCGGCCACCGGGGCGGGAGTCATTAGAGTGGTGTAGTTCTTCACGCCGGTAAGAAGGCCGGAGACGAGAATGTAAAGAACGGTGCAAATGATTAAGGAGCCAAGGATTCCAAAGGGCATGTCTTTCTGAGGATTTCTGGATTCCTGCGCGGCGGTGGAGACAGCGTCGAATCCGATATAGGCAAAAAAGACCAGGCCGGCGCCACGCATGATGCCGGAGAGTCCGAATTGACCAAAATGGCCGAGATTCGTCGGAATGAAGGGATGCCAGTTGGTGACCATGTGGGTCCAATTCGCGAAGGCGAAGTTGGCGGCGAGGCCGATGAAGATCAGGACGACGGAAACTTTGATCATGACGGCAGCGCTATTGAAGTTGGCGGACTCGCGCACGCCGATGACGAGAACGGTGGTGACGATGATGATGGCGGCCAAGGCGAAGACGTCCACCTTTGCGGACAACGCATGCCCAAATAGCGAGAAGGAAAGCGCGGGCGTCGGGTTGAACGGAAGTTTCACGCCAAAGAAGCCGACGAGGCTGCTGACGTAGCCGCTCCAGCCGACGGCGACGGTGGCCGCGCCGAAGGCGTATTCCAGGACTAGGGCCCAGCCGATAATCCAGGCAACAAGTTCGCCGAGCGTTGCGTAGCCGTAGGTGTAGGCGCTGCCGGCGATGGGAATCATGGAAGCGAATTCCGCGTAGCACAGGCCGGCGAAGACGCAGCCGACGCCGGCGACAACGAAGGAAAGCACAACCGCCGGGCCAGCGTACATGGCGGCCGCAACTCCGGTCAGCGTGAAAATGCCGGTGCCGATGATGGCGCCGATGCCGAGGGTGATGAGATTTATCGGGCCGAGCGAGCGGCGCAGGGCGTGTTCGCCGGTGTCGGATGCTTCCGCCATAATGGTGGTTAGCGGCTTCTTGGCTAAGAGTTGGCTGGCCATTCGTTGCCTCCGTTGATCGTGTTACGCGTTTGTCCGTTCCGTTCGATTGGCTGAAAAAATGCGCCACGAGAAACAGACCGGGACGCCAAAGAGCACGATGATCAGCCCCGGCCACGTGTTTTGCGGCTTATAGCGCAGCAACTGTATATCTAAAAAGACGGCCATGACGATATAAATTGCGATCTGGACGGCGATTCGTTCAACCATTATCGCGCCCCCTCGGGCGCAGAGGGATTTTGCGGATGAGACGCGGCGGCGGACCGCGCAGCGACGGCGAGAAATTCGCGCGCACGAGCGGCAGGGTCGCGCGCGTCGAGAAGATCGCGAATCACGGCAATGGAATTCGCGCCCGCGGCATAGACTTCGGGCGCGCGGTCCAGAGTGATGCCGCCGATAGCGACGAGCGGTTTTCGCGTCAGCTTGCGAGCCTCGCGGATAAGAGACGTGCCGACCACGGGATCGGCTTTCTCCTTTGTCGAGGTGGGGAAAATCGGGCCGAGGGCGATGTAATCGACCGGAGCGTTTGCGGCGGCGCGGACTTGGTCGAGATTGTGGGTGGAAACGCCGACCCAGCGGCCCGAGCCGCAAATCTTGCGCGCGTCGCCAGGCGCTAAATCGTCCTGGCCCACGTGGACGCCGCCGGCGCCAACCATGGCGGCGATGTCAGCACGGTCATTGATGATGAGCCGCGCGTTGCCGCTGGCGAGAGCTTCGGCCAAGCTGGAGCACTCCGCAAAATAAGCGCGGGGCGACAAATCCTTCGCACGATACTGGATCAGCTCGACGCCAGCGGCCACGAGGTCCTTTGCGCACTTCACCACCGGCGTTTTCATCAACTGCTGATCGAGGACGGCATAGAGCGGCGGAAACAAGGGTCGTGTTTCTCCAATTCGGGCTCTGTTCAGGGCCTATTTGGCCGCGACGGTTTCGTAGCGGTCCAGGAAATGAGTGTCGAGCTTGCCCGCGATGAAGTCGGGATCATCGAGAATTTTCTTGTGTAGTGGAATGGAGGTCTTGATGCCTTCCACTACAAATTGGTCGAGAGCGCGAGACATGCGCGCGATGGCTTCGGCGCGATCGTCGCCAAAGGCGATCAGCTTGGCGACCAGGGAATCGTAATACGGGGGCACGACCGCTTCGGAATAAACGGCGGTGTCGACGCGAATGCCGGGGCCGCCGGGAACGCGAAACGCGGTGATACGTCCGGCAGATGGAGCAAATGTTTCAGGGTCTTCGGCGTTGATGCGGCATTCGATGGCGTGGCCGTGGAAGCGCGGCTTGCCGACAACATCGGCGAGCTTTTCGCCGGCGGCGAGGCGGATTTGCGCTTTGACGAGATCGATGCCGGAGACCATTTCCGTGACGGGGTGCTCGACTTGGATGCGCGCGTTCACTTCAATGAAATATAAGTCTTGCGAGGCTTCGTCGCGCAAGAATTCCACGGTGCCTGCGTTGGAATAGCCAATCTTGGCCAATGCTTTGGCGACGCGTTCGCCCATTTGATCGCGGGTCTTGGCGTCGAGGGCGGGCGAAGGCGACTCTTCGATGATTTTCTGGTGGCGGCGCTGGATGGAGCATTCGCGCTCGCGCAGATGGATGACATTGCCGTGGCGGTCGCCGATGATCTGGAACTCAATGTGGCGGGGGCGCTCGATGAGTTTCTCGAGGTAGACGTTGGGGCTGCCGAAGGCTTGCTGGGACTCGTGGCGGGCGGTCTGAAAGGATGAGGGCAGCTCTTCTCTTTTGCGAACGACGCGCATGCCGCGGCCGCCGCCGCCTTCGGCGGCTTTGATGAGCACGGGATAGCCGATTTCGGAGGCAAGCTTGAGCGCGGTGTCCTCGTCGGGCACGACACCGGGACTGCCCGGAATGATCGGAAGGCCAGCGGCAGAGAGCTCCCGGCGCGCGCGGTCCTTTTCGCCCATCATGCGAATGACTTCGGGGGAGGGCCCGATGAAAGTGATGTGGGAAGCCTCGCAGACCTCGGCAAAGTTGGCGTTTTCGGAAAGGAAGCCGTAACCGGGATGGATCGCGTCGACGTCGGTGATTTCAGCGGCGCTGATGACGTGGGGGATGTTTAGATAACTTTCCGATGAACGCGCGGGGCCGATGCAAACGGACTCATCCGCGAAGCGCACGTGGAGCGAATTGCGATCCGCCTCGGAATACACGGCCACGGTGCGAACGCCCAGCTCCTGACAAGCGCACAGGACGCGCAAGGCGATTTCGCCGCGGTTCGCGATCAGGATTTTGCGAAACATTTTTGCAGGATGAGCTTCCCAAGCCCCGGTTACTGCTTCCGGCTAGGATGAATCGCGAATAAAGGCTCGCCATACTCGACAGGCTGGCCGTTCTCCACGAATATGCGCATCACTTCGCCGACTACATCCGCTTCGATTTCGTTCATCAGCTTCATGGCCTCAATAATGCACAAGACCTGGCCGGCGTTGACGTGGTCGCCTACGCGCACGAAAGAATTGGCGCCGGGACTCGGAGCGGAATAGAAGGTGCCTACGATGGGAGACTTGATGACGTGAAGATCGGCGCTGGATTCGGCGGCGGGAGGCGGAGGCGCGGCGGAGGAGGGCAAGGAATTCGCGGCGGGCGGCGCGGCAACAAATATTTCTGGCGCAGACTGCTGCTGCCGGAAGGGGTAACCGCCGAGCGCCGGCGCCTTGCGCAGACGCACGTGCATGTCGCCATTCTGATATTCAAACTCCTCGAGGGTGTGCTGCTCCATGAAGGCGAGGATCTCAGAAATCGCGTCCAGGTCGGGCGCGGAAGTGTGTTTGCGGTCTGAGCGGGCTTTCTTGTCCTTGGCTTTATCCTTGGCCTTCATCCGAGTTCGATCAGCTCCCGATTAGCGTCGGTCAGATATTCGGCCCCGTGTTGCGTCACCAGGGCGTCATCTTCGATGCGAATGCCGCCTTTGCCTTCGACGTATACGCCGGGCTCGATGGTTACCACCACTCCGGCGCGAAGAAGCCACTTTTCGCCGCGGGCAAGCCGGGGCATTTCGTGAACCTCCAGGCCAAGTCCGTGCCCCGTGCTATGGACAAACTGCTTGCCCAAGCCAGCCCGTTGGAGGGATTGTCGCGCCGCGGCGTCCACTTGTTGCGCGCTGACGCCGGGCCGCAGGACGTCTCGCGCCGCCTGCTGGGCCTCAAGTACCGCGCTATACCAGCGCCGGATCTCCGCAGTGGCGCGTCCCACAAAAACAGTGCGCGTCAAGTCACTTGAATATCCGCGGAGTATAGCACCGAGGTCAAACACGACCAACTCGTTTTTCCCCAAGGCGCGCTGGCCGGCGTGCGCATGGGGCAAGGCTCCACGCGGGCCGGAGGCGATGATGGTATCGAAGGCCGGGCCGGTGGCGCCTTTTCGCCGCATGCGGAATTCGACTTCGGCGGCGAGCTCGGTTTCGAGAATGCCGGGCTTGACCAAGGAAAGAATCTCCCGCCAGGACGAGCAGGCGATCTGGGCGGCTTCGCGCATGACGCTTAGTTCGTGCGCGTCCTTCACGGCACGGGCGGCTTCGATCTGTCCGTCCCACGCGATCCAGCGGACGCGCGCGCCGGCGGCTTTGTCGAGCAGCGACTTTTGCGCGACGGTGAGCCGCGCGGCTTCAAAACCTATATGGCGGACGCGGCGGCGGGCAAGATGTTCGGCGGCGGCAGTAATCAGAGAGCGGCGAGTAATCTCGACGCGCGCGCTGGTGACTTCCTCGCCCGCTTGTACGGTATAGCGTGGGTCGGTGAAGAGGGTTGTGCCAGCGGGCATGACGACAAGCACCGCGGCGCTGCCGGTGAAGCCGGACAAGTAGAAGACATTCGGAAAGTGGGAAACGACGAAAGCGTCGAGGCGCGCCGCTTCCATTTCTTGGCGCAAAAGAGAAAGGCGGGCCGCTGGTGCCGAGTGGCCCGCCTGTTTGGATTGCGTTGGCGCTGTTCGCGTCTTGCCCTTCGTCATCTTCCCATTTTACACGGCCATCTTACACGGCCATCTTACATGGGAAGAATGCGCGGGGTGATAAAGAACAGCAGTTCCTGAGAACTATTGCTGATCGACGTCTCGCGGAAGAGCTGGCCGATGAGAGGCAGGTTGCCGACAAACGGAACTTCGTTCACGGTGGTCTGCTGATTGGAGACGATGATGCCGCCAATCATGACGGTCTGCCCGTCGTTCACGAGAATACGCGTATCCTGCGCTTCCGTGTCGAGAGCGGGTATACCCTCGATACGCGGAATGGAGGGATCGATCTGAGTGTTCTCCACGTGAATGTTCAGGAAGATGGTGCCTTGATCGGTGATTTGCGGAGTCACCTGGAGTTCCAGCACCGCGTCCACGAACTGCACCGAGATGGTGTTGTTGATGACGGTCTGAATGGGGAGCTTCGTTCCCTGCTTAATGGTGGCCATCTCGTTATTCTGAGTCACTTCCTTCGGAGCGGAAAGCAGCTTGCCGATGCCCTTCGATTCCGCAGCGGAAATGATGTAATCGAGAGCAAAGTTCGCCGAAGAGAACGCATAGGACACGCCGCTGGTCGGCACGGCCGCGCCGAGATTGGTCACGAGCGGCATAGTCACGGCCGTCGGAGTGGTTGTGGTTGGCGCGGTGGTCCCCGTAATCACCGGAGGAGCGGGCAGGGGCGGAACGAACCGGCTGATCGGGCTGGTTCCCACAGTTTGATCGCCGCTAAAGAGGTTCTTTCCATTGTTAGCCGAACCGGAAAACGCAAACTGCGAGCCGAGGTCGCGCGAGAAGGTGCGGCTGGCCTCGACAATCCGGGCTTCGATTTCGACTTGCTGGGTTCTCTTATCGAGCTCGCGAATCAGGTTATCGATCACAGGAATGACCGTGGGAATGTCACTGATGATCAAAGTGTTGGTGCGAGGATCGGCCAAGACATCGCCGCGGGACGAAAGGAACTTCTTGATGGTCGCGACGAGGTCGCCGGCCTTGGCGTAGTTGAGCACGCGCGTCGTGGTGATCACGTCGGCGGCTTCGATCTGCGCCTTGGCCAAGTCCTTGGCTTCGTCGGCTTCTTTCTTCATGGTTTCCTTGGTGGCGATGCGCAGCACATTGCCGTCCAATTCCTTGTCGAGATCGTTGTTTTTCAGGACGATGTCCAGCGCCTGATCCCACGGCACATTGTCAAGGACGAGCGTCAGAGTGCCCTTAACGCTGGGATCCACCACGACGTTCAGGCCGCTGATTTCATGAATCAGGCGGAAGAAATCCTGCAAATCCACGTTTTTGAGGTTTACCGAGATCGGCGACCCTGAGTACCTGGCGTTTGATTGGTCCTGAGTAATGACCGACACGGGACCCGGATTTGCAGCTGCTACCGGCACGACCGCAGCAGTCTGCGCGGGCGTCGCCGCCTGGGTAGAGGCCTCTTGAGATGACATGGATTGCGCAGCCTGGCTGCTCTGCGCTGGCGAATCAGCGGCGGCGGCCTGTGCCGGCACCGGAGACGTCACGGCAGGAGCATCGGGCGTGGACGCCGGCGTAGTTGCCGGCTTGGCAGATTGCGTTGTTGATTGCTCCGCAGCCGTAGAATCGAATCCCGCAGGTTTCAGCGACTCCTGGGCAGGAGGCGCGGACACTGGCGGGGTGGTCTTGGGGAAGCTTGCGGGCGGTTGAGAGTCCGCAGGGTTCTCCGTACTCGCAGGAGGAGTTGGGGGCTGGGCTGCCGCCTGCGATTGATTTGCCGCGCTTGCTTGGGTGGAATTCGCTTGGTCGCTTGATTGAACCGGCGATGAAACTAGCGCTTGCGCCGGCGAAGTGGCCGCCAGCGGCTGAGACGCCGGGGTTGAATCGGAGGCCGCAGGCGAGCTCGCTGACGATGCCGGTTGGGCATCGGTGTTTGCCGCGGTCGAGGAAGAAAATGCAACGGCGACGCCGCCGTCAACGTGCTTCACGTTGTAAGGCGAATCCTTGGAAAGGTCGATGACCACACGTGTAACTTGGGGCGAATACTGCGCCGCGCGAACGTCGCGAATCGGTTCCACATCGCTTGCGATTTTCTTCGATGCGGACATGCGCTCGCTATCGAAGTCGAGGACCAGGCGCGGCGGGTTGCTCAAACGGAGCTCCTGGTAGTTCATGGAGCCGGATCCGAGGACCAGCACTTCGGGAACTTCTCCGTCCTTGGCAACGGAAATTTGGTGGATGACGGCGTTGGCGGGAGCGGGCGCACGAAGCGCGGCGTTCACAACCTGAGGCTGGGCCGCCGATTCGGAGCCGGCATTGATGACGTCTTGCTTGGACACGACGATTTGCAAACCGTCGCGCCCTTCGCGAGTGATTTTCGGAGTGGCACCGTCACCGAGGAGAAGCTCCAGGCGCGAGACCGTGGTCTCGCCGGACTGGTACTGCTCCAGCCGGTAGCTGCGAACGATGTCCGTGCCGAGCACTTGGGCCGCGGCTGTGGAGGAAGCCGACACGCCGGTGAGATCGATGTAATAGAGATCCGCGCTCGGGTGGTGAATCACATAATCGAACGGGCCGCTTGCCTTGGCATTGAGGCGGACCACGCCTTGTCCGACCGCAGAGGTGACCCGAACCGAGGGTTCGGGATCAGCCTGGACCGCGCTCGTGATGATCAGCAGGCTAGCTGCCACGAGGCAGACAAGCCCAAACGGCCACCGAATCTTGCTCATTGCTCATCTCCTGCAATCGGATAGAGACGCTTGGCCACATCGCGGTCAACTGTGCGGCCAAACGCATCTTTGCTTTCCTGACGGAATGTAATGTCGTCGATACCAATCTTTTCCACCACACCGTCGAAAACATGATCGCCGTCGTGGAGGAAATAGACGCTGTCCTGCGGATTTGCCACTACGGCAACGAGGCCGTCGGAGGTTCTGACCATGCCCTCGAGCCTCATGGTGGCTACCTGCAAACCGGCAATTCCGGGAGGCAGAGCGGTATGGCTGTCGCTCGGATCGGAAGCGCGAATCAGGGCCGCGAACGGGTCTCGTCCATGTCCCGTCTCTGGGAGCACGGGGTTCTGAGCGGCAAGAGCCGCAGCGGAAGGAACTGCCGGCGCTTGCACGAGGCGGGGCGCCTCGACGGGCCTTTTCACAGCTTGCAGAGGAACTCGCCGAGCGGGTTTCGGTCTCATCATGCCCATTTGTCCGCCGGGGTGCGTTGTAGGATGCGCGTGAACCGCTCCCGCAGTTGCCTGGACGTGTTTGCGCGGCGGCTTCGGTGTTTGCTGTTGTGCCGCTCGCACCGAGACCACGCACCAGAACATCATCACCGCCAGAGCTAGAAGCCTTGCGAAAATTTTCAGGTCGTTCATCGTTCTGCGCCCCATGTTGCTAACGCCTCACCGTTCTCGCAGCCGTGTTTACAGGTGCGGGAGCTTGAGCGGAAGGTGAGGTGAAGAAAGTGGTTATCGTGAATTCACCGGTGACGGTGGTTCCCGGCGCCAAGCGAAACTGGGAGCCGGTATCCCCTGGCTTGACTTCCGTCAACTTGATGTCGCCCACGTTGATGATTCGCGAAAGGCGTCCCAGGCGAGTAAAGAAGTCCAGGACCGAATAGTACGGGCCGTCCGCGGTGATTTTGAAAGGCATTTCCGAGTGATATTCACGCGGCACGATAGGCTCGGTCTCAAGCTTCCGGATGAGGACTCCTGAGCCGGATGCCGCGCCTTGCACCATGGTGATGAATTGGTCGACTTCCTTATCTTCCGGAACAATGGCTTGAAGCGTCGCCAGCTGTTTCTGCAAGGCTTCCATTTCGCTCTGCAGCTCAACGCGCCGTTGCTGGAATACGCGCAGCGGCTGCACTTGATTTTCGAGCGTCTTTAGGCGCCCATTGGCTTCATCCACGGCGACGCGTTCGGTCGCAACAGGAGACATGGGCAAGTACAGGCCCGCGAGCACCAGCACGATGGCTAGGAATAGAAACGCCAGTGCCTGTACGGGCCACGACATTTCACGAAACGAGGTTGCCATTGCGCCTCCCTAGCTCTTTCCCGGCCGTGCCGGTGGGGCTGCTATTTCCGTCCCACTAACATTCGCTGGCTTTGCGGACGAGATTTGCGCCGTCATGGTGAATCCGTAGGTCTGCGCGCCCTTGACGATGTCGTTCTCAGTCGCTTGTTTCATTTCGATGTTGCCGAAATACCCGGAACGCTTCATTTGCGTCAGGAAATTGGCAATGGCGTTGATCGAAGCCGCTTCGCCGGCAAGGTCAAGTGAATCACCGGAGCGCGTCAGCGAGGTGAGCCAGAGCGAGTCGGAATGCTCCACGGTGGCGGCGACCATTTCCAGCAATTGCTGCCCGCCGGCACGGTTGGTTTGCAGCGTTTCGATGACGTCAATGCGTTGCTGTAGGATGGTTTTCTGCTGCTCATACTGCTGCACGTCGGCTTTGACTTGCTGCAGGCGCGCGAGTTCCGTCTGCAGGCTGGTGATGTGGCTTTCAATCCCTGCAAGCTCGGTTTGCTTCTGGTGGTACATGGCAAACAGCACCACAAACGCCACCAGGAGAGAGGCCAAAAAAAGAATCAGGCGCAGCGATGATTCCAGCGGAATCGTGGGGCCGCGGCTGGTCTTCGGCCTGTCCTGGCCAAGGAGGTTGATCCGTATCATGGTGTGTCGAAACTCCTCAGCGCCAAGCCCACGGCAATCGCCAGGCGCGGCGCCATTTCGCGAATTCGCTCTTCGTCGTGCTTACCAGGGTTGACGGAAATCTTGCGGAAGGGATACAGCTCCTCCACCGGCATGCCGAACTCTTCGCGAAGCAAGTCGAGCAGCCCCGGGACGCGGGCGGTGCCGCCGGCGACGACGATGCGGCGAATGTTCTCGCCGCTCGCGGTGGCGCGGAAGAAGTCAAAGGTCTTCTGAATTTCAAGGATGAGAATGTCCGATACCGACCGGAGAATCGAGGTGCGCTGCTCTTCGGTGACTCCCGGGAGAGTGCCGCCCATCTTCAGGCGCTCGGCATCGTCGAAGTTGAGGTCAAGCTCCTTCTGCAGCGCGTCGGTATACTGGTTGCCGCCAACCGAAACGTCGCGGGTAAACAGAGGAGTCCAGCCGCGGACGATATTGATATTCATGACGCTCGCGCCGATATTGAGGAGAGCCACCACTTGCGCGGGGTCAGGGTCGTAATTCACCTCAAAGCAGTTTTCGAGAGCGAAGGCGTCGATATCGACAACCACGGGAGTCTTCCCGGCCTGGGCCAGGACGTTGGTGTGATTCAGGATTTTGTCTTTCTTGACGGCGACGAGCAGAACGTCCATCTGGCTGTCGGTGGTCTCCAGGAGTTGATGGCTCAAGTTTACGTCGGCGATATCGAAGGGAATGTGCTGGCTGGCTTCGGCCTGTATACGATCATACAGTTCGTCCTCGCCCATCACCGGCATCGGGACGCGCTTGACGATGACCGAATGCCCGGAAACCGACGTGGCGACGTCTTTGAGCTTAATTTTTTGTGTGTCGAAGATGGAGCTGATGCGCTCGGCAACTGCGGGAGCGTCCATGATGGCGCCGTCCACCACAGTGTCCTGGGCCAGCGGCTCGACTCCAAAGCTGACGAGCTCGTAGCCTTCTTTCGTCTTTTTCAGCTCGACTGCCTTAACGGAGCTCGATCCGATGTCCAAGCCGATGACCGCCTTCGATTTCTTGCCAAACATCGCGCCGTCCTCGCTAACCGCCGTGGGTCACACGGGAGTTGGGCCGAGATTCGCCACCGGCCCGTGCTTTTGGGTTGTTTACTGAAATCCGCCGTCGCTCGTTACGACCACCCCGTCGAACCAGCGACCCCACCCCAGGTCTGCCCTTACCAGTAGTTCTATACCCTTATGTCACCCGACCTGTTTGAGTGTCAACGCCGCTGCCTCGACTGGTGTTCAGTTGGTAATGGCGTTGATGGCTTGGCACACTGAGATTAGAAAATAGGCAGGAAGCTAAGTCCACAGCGATTGCCGCGAGGCGTGCGAAAGGGAAACCTGTTCGCACGGACAGGAGGCGCTGTTACTTTGGGCGAGGAAGTTCAATGCCCAGAGTTTTCCACAGGGCGTCAACGCGGGCTTTGGTGGCCGCGTCCATGCGAATTTCATCCGGCCAGCGGCGCGTGAAGCCCTCGGAAGGCCATTTTCGCGTGGCGTCCACGCCCATCTTTGAACCGAAGTCCTGCAGGCGGGAGGCGTGCTCGAGCGTGTCAACGGGGCCAAGGACAAATTCGATGTCGCGCTGGGGGTCGATGGCGCACAGCGCTTTCCAAACCACTTCGCTCGCGTTCTGGACGTCGACGTCGTGATCCACGACGATCACGACTTTCGTAAACATCGCCTGCCCGAGGGACCAGATCGCGTTCATAACCTTCCGAGCGTGCCCCGGATACGATTTGCGAATGGCTACGATCATCAGGTTTTGAAAGATTCCCTCGGCTGGCATGGCTACGTCGACAATCTCCGGGAACTGCATTTTCATCACGGGGAGGAAGATCCGCTCGATGGCATGACCCATGAAGAAATCTTCCTGCGGCGGGCGGCCGACAATAGTTGTGAGGTAGAGCGGCTCCTTGCGGTGGGTGAGGCAGGTTACATGAAAGACAGGGAACTCGCCCTCGAGAGAGTAAAAGCCGGTGTGGTCGCCGAACGGCCCCTCGGTCCGCAGCTCGCCAAGGTCTACATAGCCTTCCAGGACAATTTCGGCATTTGCGGGAACCTCCAGGTCCACGGTTTCACAGGCCACCAGTTCCACGGCATCCTTGCGGAGGAATCCGGAAAACATGAACTCGTCCAGGTCGGGCGGGATGGGCAGGATGCCCGCCAATGCGGTTGCAGGGTCCGAGCCAATGGCGACGGCCACCTCCATTTTCCCGGCACCGTCACGCGCCCGGGCGCTTCGAAAGTGCTCCGCGCCGTGCTTTTGCGTCTGCCAGTGCATGCCGGTGGTGCGCTCGTCGAATATCTGCATGCGATAGCAACCCACGTTGCGCTTGCCGGTTTCAGGGTTCTTGGTGATGACCATGGGCCAGGTGATGTAGCGGCCTCCGTCCTGCGGCCAGCACTTCAGGATCGGAAATTCCGCGAGGGAGAAATTATCTTTCCGGATGACCTCTTTGCACGGGCCGGATTTGACGGTCTTGGGGAAAAACGAGCCGAGTTCAGCCAGCTTCGGCAGCATTTTCAATTTGTCCAGGAAGCCTTGGGGAGTTTGGATGTCCAGGAACGCGCGGATTCGGTCCGCGACTTCATCGAGATGGTCAACGCCCAGCGCGAGGTTCATGCGGCGCTCGCTCCCGAGCAGGTTGATGACGAGGGGGATGCGCGAGCCTTTGGGACGCTCGAAGAGCAGGGCCGGACCGCCGCTTTTCGTCACGCGGTCGGTAATCTCGGTGATTTCCAGCACCGGGTCAACTTCGGCACCGATGCGCTTCAGTTCGCCTTTGCGCTCGAGCTGCGCGACAAAATCCCGCAAATCACGATAGGCCACTGCGCCTCCCAGCAATCAGCAATCCGCCAAATTCCGGGCGTCAATGTAGCACGGAGAAGGCCTGCAGCGAAGTTCCGCTGGTGAGTTTGAAACCGCTGGGGGCTATTCCGCGTCCAAATGATAGGCTGCGGAGAAGCGCCCACGCCAGGATGCACCTGCCGGTAAGGTGTGACTAAAACTACCGAGGAAAACAGCGAACCATGCCCGTTCGAGAGTGGTACGGAAAGCACAAGCGTCTCAGTTGGGTTGTGATACTCGCGGTCGTCGTAGTGATTTCCGCCGGGGCGGTGATGAAAGGGCGCGCGAAAGATGTGCGCTACATCACCATGCCAGTACGGCGCGGCAATCTGACGGCGATGGTGCAAGCAACGGGTACAATCAATCCGCTGACAACGGTGCCGGTGGGCTCTTTCGTCTCCGGCACGGTGCAGTACGTCTTCGCGGACTTCAACACCAAGGTTCATGCCGGCGATGTGCTGGCGCAACTCGACCCTACCATCTACGAGGCCCAAGTGCTTACCGCGCGTGGGAACCTGGCCAACGCCATAGCCAACGTGGAGAACATTGCGGCCAGCATCGTCGCCGATCAGGCGAACGTCGACAAGCTCAAAGCCACCGCGGAATATGCCAAAGTCAATGCGAGACGCATCGGCGATTTGACGAAGCAGGGCGTGATCTCCGACGACCAGAACGACCAGACGCAATCCAATTTTGCGGCCGCGAATGCTTCCGTGGTCCAAGCGGAAGCGCAAGTGAACCAGACGAAGGCGCAACTTGCGGAGGCCAAAGCCCAGGTGGAATCCGCGCAGGGCAATTTGCAAATGGCGGAAACGAATCTGGAGTACTGCACGATCGTCTCGCCCGTCGATGGCACGGTTGTGGCCCGGAACGTGACCGTTGGCCAGTCGGTGGCCGCGTCGTTGCAAGCGCCGAACGTCTTCACGATTGCCCAGGACCTGACGCGGATGCAGGTCTATGCCGCGACCGACGAATCGGACACGGGACAAATTCACGTCGGGCAGCCGGCAACTTTCCAGGTGGACGCGTATCCGACGGAGACGTTCCATGGGCGCGTGAGCGCGATTCGACTGAACGCGTTCACGGTGCAGAACGTGGTGACGTATGACACGATCATCGATTTTGAAAATCCCGACGGGAAGCTCCTGCCGGGCGAGACAGCTTACGTGGTGATTCCCACGGGCCAAGCGAACAATGCGCTGATGGTTCCGAATATCGCGCTGACTTTCACACCGCAGATGCCAGCACCGGAGCTCCAGGCGCTCTACAACAAATACGACATTCCGCAGCAGGCGACGGTTTCGCATCTCGGCGGATGGCAGATCGTCTGGGAGCTGGATGCCAACCAAAAGCCCATGCCCATCGCCATCAAAACGGGCCTGACCGACTACACCAGTACGCAAGTTCTTGACGGAAACATCCACGAAGGCGACGCGCTCCTGACGGGAGAGCAGCTGCTCGGCGCGGACAAGCCGAATTCTCCCTTTGGCGGGCGGAGATAAGGTAAAGATGGAAATCGGAGAAGTCATCCGCGTTTCGCTGCGCGCCCTGGCGCGCAATAAAATGCGCACGATTCTGACGATGCTGGGCATCGTGATCGGCGTGGGCGCGGTGATTTGCACGGTGGCTATTGGCCAGGGCGCGGCCAAGCAGGTGCAGGACCAAATTGCGAGCCTGGGAGACAACATCATTTTCATTTCCGCCGGCAGCATCAAGACAAGCGGCGTCCACCTGGGGAGCCAGGCGACAAAATCACTGACAGCGGAGGACGGGAAGGCCATTCTGGCCGAAGTGCCGTTCATCAAGTGGGTGTCGCCGAGCGTGGGATACAGCGGACAGCTCGTTTATGGGGCCAATAACTGGTACACGCAAGTGAGGGGCGTGAACCCCAGTTACATCAAGATCCGCCACTGGCCATTGGCCGCGGGCAGTATGTTTTCGACGATGGACGATGACGTTTCGTCGGATGTTTGCCTGCTGGGTCAAACTGTGGTGAAGAATCTTTTTTCGCCGAGCGACGACCCGGTGGGAAAAACAATTCGCATTTCGAATTTGCCGTTTCGCGTGATTGGCGTGCTCGCTACGAAAGGCAGTTCTCCCTTCGGCGGAGACGAAGACGACACGGTGATCATGCCGTACACCACGGTGCAGAAAAAACTTTCGGGCATTAGCTGGATTCAATTCATGATGGCCTCGGCGGATTCGGCCGATGACATTCAGCCGGCGGAGGACCAGGTTACCGCCATTCTTCGCCAGCGCCATCATCTGCGGCCAAACGAGGACGACGATTTCATCATCCGCAGCCCAACGGACTTCACGCAGGCGCAAACGCACGCGAGCAACGTCATGACCGTTTTGCTGGCGAGCATTGCTTCGGTATCTTTGCTGGTCGGCGGCATCGGAATCATGAACATCATGCTGGTGAGCGTCACAGAGCGGACGCGCGAAATCGGCGTGCGCATGGCGATTGGCGCGACGGAATCCGATGTGCAGCGGCAGTTCTTGAGCGAGGCGATGGTGCTGAGCCTGCTGGGCGGCCTGGTGGGAATCGTGCTTGGAATTTTCGGCTCGGTCGCCGTGTCCGATTTGTTTCAGTGGGCGACGCTGGTGTCTCCGCTATCGATTGTGATCGCGGCAGTGTTCTCGGCGGCTGTGGGCATTTTTTTTGGATACTATCCGGCGCGGCGTGCGGCGCAACTGGATCCTATAGAGGCTCTTCGCTATGAATGAAATGAATAAAATCCTTATCCGTTTGCATTTTTCGCGGCTGGCCGCGCGGGCTGGCGCGCTCTTGCTCGCCTTGGCTCTTTCCACTCCGCTCTGGGCGCAAGCCAATTCCAAGGGCGAGGAATTTTTCATGATTTCCTCGGTGGACCAGCAGACTCATCAAGTGGTGCTGATGCGCCCGACGCAATTGACGGTCGCCGCTAACTTCAGCCCTCAAACTGTGTGCCTGGGAGAAAAGGGGCAGAAGATGACGCCCAAGGACCTGAGAGCCGGCGACACCGTGTGGGCCATCATCAAGACCGGCAAGAATGGCGTGGTGAACGCCTTGCGGATTCGCGAAGGTGCGATGACCGAGACAGAACTGCGCCGGCTGTATCTGCACTATTCGACGGGCAGCTCAAACCAGCCGCCCATCGCGCCAAAGCCGCTGAGTCCGGCTCCGGAGAGCGGCAGCGTGCAAACGCCGTCTACAGGTGCGGGTTCCCCCGCCGGGCCCTCTGACGCGACATTGCAGCATGCGCACAAGCCGGGCCACGGCAACCACCATCCACAGGCAGGTACGGGTTCTTAAGCCCCCCGCGTTGAGGCGCCGCGACTGACTGCTTCTATTTTGATCCTTGCTGCGAATCGCTGGGCGCCGTGGGCGCGATCGGAGGAATATTCGCGCGCCGAATCTGCTCGTTGAGCGCGGGCAGGTCTTTGGCCTTGATGTCCGTCCACTGCGCAACCAGCTTGGTCACTTTGCCGCTTAGGTCGGCATATGCGGCGTAGTCCGCGGCGGTCGGAGCATTGTCCGAACCTTCCATGAATTCAGCGATGCCTTTCAATTGATCGTTGATTTCATCCGGATAGTTCAAATCCTCTTCGCTAGCCTTCATCTTGCCTTGCCAAAGCTGATCGTTGATGGGCTGCATCTTCTTCTCGATGGCGTCTCCGGCATCGACGATGGGTTTCTGGGACGCATTTGAGGCGATGCGCTTCTTCAGCGCGTCAATCTGATCACGCACGGAAGTCATCTGGTTCACGGTATCGTCGGCCAAAGTGATCTCATCGCGAATCTTGAGCGACAGATCAAATTCTTTTTGCAATGCCTCCGGCGCGACTTTCACGCGTGGGTCAAGCTTCACCGTGAGCGGCTCGGTCAGCGTTTGCCCATCCGCCGTCAAGCGCACCTGATACGTTCCGGGCAGCGCCAGCGGGCCTTTCGGCGTGTCGGCGCTGTCCCACACCTGGCCGGGAATCAGCATGGGCGTTTCGTAGCGCAAATCCCAAATGAAGCGGTTCATCCCTGCCTTTGCGGGAATGGCCACGGGCGGCTGATATTCGTCACCGCCTTCGGCGGGCTGCTGGTCCTTGTTTTGCGACTCGTTCGTGTATTTGCGGACGACTTTGCCTTGCGCGTCGAGAATCTCCAGCGTGACTTTGGCTTGCGGAGCCTTCGGCTCAGCTTTCAAGTAATAATCGATCACCGCGCCATCGGGAGCATCCTGGCCGTACCAAACGAAGTAGCGAGGATTCGTGTCGCCAATGCGGGTGCGCCAGGCAACATCCGGTTTGTAGAGGTGCACGTCATGGCTGGTGATTTCCGCATTGGCTTGCCGCAGCGGGGCGATGTTATCCAGAATCCAGAACGAGCGGCCTTTTGTGGCAATCACCAGATCATTGTTTTTCACGACCATGTCCGTCACCGGCACGACCGGCATATTCAATTCCAGCGATTGCCAGTGGGCGCCGTCGTCCGTGGAGACGAATATTCCCGTCTCCGTTCCGCAGTAGAGCAGGTCCTTGCGCACCGGATCGACGCGGACTGCGTGCACCCAACTATTCGTTTCCGGCAATCCGTCGGTGATTTGCGTCCAAGTCTTCCCGTAGTCGGTGGTCTTGAAGACGTAAGGGTGGAAATCGTCGAGCCGATGGCGGTCCGCGGCCAGATACGCAGTGCCTGCGGCATGCGGCGAAGGATCAATCAGGCCGATGCGGGACCAGTCTGGCAGGCCCTTTGGCGTGACGTTGGTCCACGTTTTTCCGCCGTCGCGCGTGATGTGCACCAAGCCGTCGTCGCTGCCCACCCAAATCAAGCCGCGCTCGACGGGAGATTCCGCAACGGAAAAAATCGTGTCGTAGTATTCGACGCTGGTTTCATCGATGGTGATTGGGCCGCCCGACGGCGCTTGTTTGCTCTTGTCGTTGTGCGTCAAATCGGGACTGATCGCCGTCCACGTCATTCCGCCGTCGGTGGTTTTGAAAAGCTTTTCGCCGCCGATGTAAACCATATTGGAATCGAACGGCGAAATGGCAATCGGCGCGGTCCACTGGAAGCGGTGCGGCAGTTCGCCGGCGCTCCAACCGCTGGGATTCACGGGCCAAACAGTGACGTCCTGCACCTGCCCGGTGTGCCGGTCATAGCGCGTGACGATGCCCCAGTTACCGCCGGCATAAACGATGTCTGGATCCTTCGGGTCGGCGACAATATAGCCGCTCTCGCCGCCGCCTACGTCATACCAATCCTTATCGGTGATGGCTCCTTCGTTTGTGCGGCTGGCAATGGCCACGGTGGAATTGTCTTGCTGCGCGCCGTAGACGTAGTAGAAAAACCGGTTGTCGACGCTCACGTGATAAAACTGCGCGGTCGGCTGATTGTCCTCGAAACTCCAGGTCTTTCCGTCGTCCGTGGAAATGGTTGCGCCGCCGTCATTCCCTTCCATCAGGCGGTTGGGATCGGCGGGGTCAATCCAGAACGCGTGATCGTCGCCGTGCGGCGCCGGAACAACCGAAAAGTGCACGCCGCCGTCGGTGGAGCGATACGTTCCGGTATTCAGAATGTAAAGCGTGTCCGTGGCCCTCGGGTCCGCGAAAATGTGCATGTAGTACCACGCGCGCTGCAGAAATCGCTGGTCGCCGTTGATGAACTGCCAGTTTTCGCCGCCATCATCGGAGCGATACAGGCCGCCCTTCTTCGCTTCAATCAGCGCATAGACGCGACTGGAATCCGCGCCCACGGCGAGGCCGATGCGGCCGTAAATTCCATCTGGCAAGCCGTTTCCCGTGAGTTGCGTCCACTTCGTGCCGCCATCGATGGATTTGTAAATTCCGCTTCCTGGGCCGCCGCTGGTGAATCCCCACGGAGTGCGAATTTCCTGATAAAGCGCGGCATACAAAATGTGCGGATTGGCCGGATCGAAAACCAGGTCGACGGCGCCGGTCTTGTCATCCTTATATAGGACTTTCTCCCAGGTCTTGCCGCCGTCGGTGGAACGAAACACGCCGCGCTGCTCATTGGGCCCGTAGGCGTGGCCAATCGCCGCGACGAAAATCGTGTTCGGGTCGTCGGGATCGATGAGCACCTTCGAAATGTGCCGGGTATCCTCGAGTCCGATGTGCGTCCACGTTGCGCCAGCGTCGACCGATTTGTACATTCCGTCGCCGAAGGAAATATTCCCGCGCAGGCATGGCTCGCCCGTGCCAACGTAAATTACGTTCGAGTCGCGCGGGTCGATGGCAATTGCGCCAATCGAAGCGACGTCCTGATGATCGAAGATCGGATTCCAACTCAGACCCGCGTCGGTGCTTTTCCAGACGCCGCCGCTCACGGCGCCGAAATAATAGATGTTGGGATTCCCGGGGATTCCTACAACGGCTTCGGCTCTCCCACCGCGAAAGGGACCAATGGATCGCCAGTTCATCCCGGACCACAAATTCTTGTCCAGCGTCTGCGCGCGCGCTGTTCCAGCGCAAAACAGTCCGCAAACGGCCACGCCAAGCGCAAATAGCAGCACACCGCGCCAGAATTGCTTCATTTTGAAAACCTCCATGAATACTAAGCCCTGTAGTAATTGCGAGCCGGCAATCCTAATACGTTTGCAGGCTCAAAGTGTAGGAGTTTTGTGGCCGCAACCACCCGCAGAGAGGCTCGCGGTGAACAAAGCCTTGCTCCAGTTTGCCCCAGAACGGCACGCGCGTATCACGTCGGGGCACATCTGCCATGCCGGGCGCTCCGCGGAAAAGTACTACGCAATTTTTTCAGGCATTTGCGCCTGATGCAAAGATGCAACATCCATCCGCACCGTGAAAAATATCTCTAGTACTCTGCCCCGCTGCTTCGCGGGTTCCGTAACTTCATAGCGGCCCTTCGGTTGCAGTTACTCTCTCACTCGATGCGTGACTTGCATTCCATTCACGCACTGGCCCAAATGACCATGACACCCGTTGACTACAAAGATTCAGTTTGGTGGCAGCTCAGGAGCGTGCCGCTGCGCATCGGCGCTTGGCGGCACCGTTCCTGGGCGTTCACACTGACCAAGTTCCCGGAGGAAGGCCGTCTCGCCGCAGTCCACTTGACGGCCCCAACCACACGATGATTCCAGCCCTCATGCTCATGTTTTCGTGCGCAGCGCTCGTGCAGTTCTTTATGTCCTATTGCCGGTCGATCCTCGCGACTTATGCACAGGTTGAGCTCTCGTCGGCGACGCGCGAGATCATCGGAATCCAGTCTCCGGAGATCGCCGGAGCGCACTTTCGTCGGTTGCTTGGACTGGTGCGCCTGGCGCCGGATCCTGGCGATGATAAATGGGACCTTCGTGTCGTTTCCGTTTATTATCGCGCCGTTCGGCTTGCCGGCTTCCTCACCAAGCCGCTCGGATCGGTCGCGCGCAGTTGGGTGGAGCATCAATCCAGCCTTTGCGCTTATTTTGCGGCAGCCACGTTGGACCGCCGCGTCGCTGCGGTCATCGCTCGCTAGTTTTCGCGGTTCGCGCGCGGCTCGCAATCGGCGAGCGTTTTCTGGCCTTCACACCTCGCGAAATAAAACTTCTGTTTCTCCGCTGAAATTGGCAAACTGAGCGCGCTCTCGCCGTGGCGCGCTCAGAGGCCAGCCATGTCCGCCGACACACCCCATTTGTCCGAGCACAGCACCCCTCCCCACTGGCGTACCGGCTTTTGGTCGCTGATCGTCACGCAGTTCCAAGGAGCCTTCAGCGAGAACGCGCTCAAGAACCTCGTCATTCTGTTGATTCTGGGCCTGGGGCTCAGCCAAGCCCAAAAAAATAATCTTGTTCCCATCGTGCTCGTTCTCTTTGCGCTGCCCTTCATTCTCTTTTCGATGGCCGGCGGATATTTGGCGGACCGCTTCAGCAAGAGATCCGCGACAATCGGCACGAAGATTTTCGAAATCTGCTCGACATTTATTGTGCTCGCTGGATTGGCGCTGCAAAATCTACCGCTCGAATTTGTCGCGATTTTTCTTCTCAGCACGCAGGCGGCTCTTTTCGGCCCGTCGAAGTACGGCCTGCTGCCGGAAATTCTCCCCGAGGAGGATTTGTCCTGGGGCAACGGCATCATCGAACTGGGTACTTTTTTGGCGATCATCACCGGCACGATCGCGGCCGGCTATTTGTCCGACGGCTTCCGCGGGCGCCAGCAGTGGTCCGGCGTGATTTTTATCGCGCTTGCGGTGTTCGGGACGCTCACGAGCCTGGGAATTTCGCGCGTTCCCGTGGCGAATCCCGGCCGAAAGTTCCACGCAAATTTCGTCACCGAAGTGTGGCAAGAGATGCGCGAAATCAAGAAAGACCACGTGCTGTGGCTCGCAGTGCTGGGCAACACGTATTTCTGGTTTCTCGGAGGGCTGCTTCAGCCGATCATTCTCCTGTAC
>JBAPRL010000086.1:0-2858 GCA_049281095.1 Candidatus Acidiferrales bacterium | reverse complement strand
CATGCGCAGGCCATAGCGAATGTCCTGAGCGAGGCTCTCCACCGCGGGCAGCCCGCGGCGCGCGCGGTATTGTTCCTTGGCCTGTTCCACGCCGCCGAGTTTGATCAGCGCCTGGCGGCGCGCTTCGGCAGGCGTCATCCCGCGCTGCACATTGTCGGCCACGTGCATCTGCAGATGGCTTTCGAGTTCCGCAGCGAGCTCGCTATCCCGCCGACCGCTGCTGAACAGGCCGGTAAGCCGCAGAAACCAGGCGCGAAGCTGTCTCATAGCAGGGCCTCCGTCATCGATTTACCTCTCTCACTCATAGCGCAAAGCGACCATGGGATCGACGCGCATCGCCCGGCGCGCCGGGATGTAAGTGGCCGCCAGCGCAACCAAGGCAAGCAGCGCCACGCTCAACGCCAGCGTCCCGGCGTCTCGTGCGTGTAGATCGAACAACAGACTTTGCACAAATCGAGTCGTGGCCCAGGTCATCGCCAATCCCGCCGCAACTCCCGCGAGCAGAAGCATGGCCGCCTCGCGCATCACCAGCCGCAGAATCGCGCCGCGCTGCGCCCCCAGCGCC
Organism: Candidatus Acidiferrales bacterium; assembly: GCA_049281095.1. Classification (GTDB taxonomy): domain Bacteria; phylum Acidobacteriota; class Terriglobia; order Acidiferrales; family UBA7541; genus DAHUXN01. Next base: position 2,293 of record JBAPRL010000086.1, on the reverse strand, counting down.
ATGCGGATGCCGATCTCCTTTCGCCGCTGCAGAAGCACATAGGCGAGCACGCCATAGAAACCGATCATCGCCAGCAGCAGCGCCAGCCCGCCGAAGAATCCCGAAAGTGTTGCCAGCAGCCGCTCCTGGGTGAGCGAATCGTCCACCTGCTGCGCGAGCGTCGTGAACTGAATCGCCGCGGATTTGTTCACGCCCAGAATAGTTTCCTCAACCGGTTTTGTGAGTCGCAACGGTTGCGCTGACGTGCGAATCTCGATACTGGCGAGCTCGAGGGGACCCTCGATCTGCGCGAGCGTAAAGTAGGCAGTCGGTGGAGCATCTTCGCGCAGCGTGTCATACTTCGCGTCGCCCGTGACTCCCACGATAAGGAATGGCTTGCCCAGAGTGGTGGCCGTCTCGTATCGCCGAAACGTTTTCCCCACCGGATCCATCCCGTGGTAAAACTTGCGCGCCAAAGCCTGGTTTACGATCGCGACTTGCGGCGCGGTCGCGTTGTCTTGCTCACCGAAATCGCGCCCTTCGATCATCCGCGTACGCAGCGTGGCAAAGTAACCGGGCGTAACGTAATTCAGGTACACGTCCCGGTCGTCGCCCGCCGGCGCATTCGGGCCATCCACCACGATGAAGTCGTCCCACGTTCCCCCGCTGATCGGCGTCACCATCGACTCGCTCGCTGAAATTACGCCCGGCAGCGTCCGCACCCGCCGCAGCATCTCTTCCTGCGTTGTCGCGAGTTGCGTGCCCGTCTGCGCAGCGTTATGCAAATCCACTTTGGCCAGCAAGATGTTATTGCGGTCAAATCCCGTATCGAGATTCACCAGGTTCGCAAAGCTGCGCACAAAAAGTCCCGTCGTCGCCACCAGCACCAGCGAAATCGCCAATTGCGCCGCCACCATCCAGCGCCCCGCGCGGAATTTCGTGTCTCCTTGTGTTTTCGTCGACGACGTACCCTTCATCGCATCAGCCAATGACAGGCGCGTGGCGCGAAATGCCGGCAGCACTCCGAACAGCAAGCCCGTAAGGATCGCGGCCGCAACCGTGAAGATCAAAACTCGGCTGTCTAATGTCAGGTCCAGCGAAATCTTGTCTCTTCCGGTCGAAATATAATCAACCACTAGCTGGCTGCCCCATTGCGCAAACAATATCCCCAGCAGCGCGCCTGAGCAGGAGAGCAGCACGCTCTCGGTGAGTAGTTGCCGCACCAGCCGCAGGCGCGACGCTCCCAGCGCCAGACGCACGCCGATTTCTTTCGACCGCGCCGCGGCCCGCGCCAGCATCAGGCTGGCGATGTTCGTGCAGGCCAGCAGCAGCACAAATCCAGCAATCGCCATCAACGTCTTGAGCGACAGATCGTACTGGCTGCGCAAGTGTGAAATTCCCGTGCCCGCTGGCAACGCCGTCAGCGTCCAACCTAGGAATCTTTTCTGGTCATTCGGCTTCCAGTTCGTTGGCACCGTCTCCGCAAAAATCTGCGGCGAAAGGACGGCGAGCCGCGCTGAAATCTGCTCATTGTCGATTCCCGACTTTTGCCGGGCAATCACGTGGAACCACCAGGCCGAGCGCTGGCCGAGCGACGAGTTCTTCCCTTCGACGATGGCTTCCGAACAGATCGGTGCGGCGACGTCAAAAGCACGCCCCACCTCAGTCCCGAAAAATCCCGCCGCCGAAACACCGATAATTTCAAACGGATGACCGTTGATTGAAATCGTCTTTCCGCTAACCGGCGCGCCCCCGAAATGCTCTTGCCAGAACCCATAGCCCAACACGGCGACCCCGGCGCAGCCGCGCTTGTCGTCGTCCGGCTCGATCAGCCGCCCTTCCGCGGGGCGCACACCGAGCGTCGGGAAATAGCTCCCGCTGACATAAATTCCGCGCACGTCTTCAGCGACGCCGCTCGGTGCCAGATTGAATTGCGTGTTTCCCCACGCGAAAATGCCGGCGAAAATGTCCTGCCGTGCGCGCAGCGACTCCCAGAGCGGGTTCGTATACATGGTCCGCGGACTCCGTCCAAAGCCGTGCGTCGTCATTCCCACTTGCACGAGCTCGCCGGGGCGCTGCACCGGCAGCATGCGCAGCATCACCGTATCCATCAGGCTGAAGATCGCTGTGTTCGCGCCGATGCCGAGAGCGAGGGTCAGCACGGCGACCGCAGTAAACCCCGGCGATTTGCGCAGCATGCGCAGGCCATAGCGAATGTCCTGAGCGAGGCTCTCCACCGCGGGCAGCCCGCGGCGCGCGCGGTATTGTTCCTTGGCCTGTTCCACGCCGCCGAGTTTGATCAGCGCCTGGCGGC
>JBAPRL010000085.1:0-30591 GCA_049281095.1 Candidatus Acidiferrales bacterium | reverse complement strand
ATCACAACCTTTAGTGTATCCGCATTTGGCTTGGCCGCAAGCTCCAGAGCCTCGGCAATCCGTTCTGTCGGAAAACGGTGCGAGACCAGTTCGGCAAGGGGCAACCGCCGCTCGAACACTATCTGAGCATACTCCTCTTGCTCGGTTATGGATGCGCTATAACTACCGAGAATTTCCTTTTCCTCAATGCCTACTGCGGCGGCCGGGAATTCGATCTTCAGGACCGGATCATTGTGCGCGAAGAGCAATACACGCCCTCCCGCCCGAGTCATGTCCAGCGCTTCTGTCACCAATTTAGGATGGGGGGCCGCCAGCAACACCACGTCAGCTCCTCGACCGCTTGTCCGCTGACGAACTTGGGCGCCTATATCATCCGATGCTGGATCGAATGAGGCGGTTGCGCCCAGTTGCAGGCTGGCCGCTCGGCGCGCGCTCAATGGGTCAGTTGTAAGCACCTCCGCGCCTTTGAGCTTGCACAACCCCGTCAGCAGCATCCCGATCGGGCCTTGCCCAATCACCACGGCAAGCTCCCTCTCCGCGACTCGTGCCTTCCACACCGCCTTCGCAGCCGTGTTCACCGGCTCGATAAACGTAGCCTCTTCAAAGGTGATGCCCGGTGGAATTGCCAGCATTCCGCGCTCCACGATCCACGGCATTGCTCGGACGTACTGCGCGAAACCTCCGCCATTCGGCGCAAAGCCGGCCGTAAGCCCCACCCTCTTGTATTGCGCGCACTGCGAGAAAAGCTTCCGCTCGCAGTAAAAGCACTTTTCACAAGGAACGTGGTGAAAGCTGACCACCCGGTCGCCGGGCCGGAATTTGCGAACGCCGCCGCCAACCTCCACAACCGTGCCCGCGAGCTCATGCCCGAAAATCTGCGGCGGATCGACAAAGCCGTGCGCGATCTTCTTGATGTCCGTGCCACAAATCCCGCAGGCGGCGACTCGAAACAGCACTTCCCCTTCGCCAATCTGCGGAATCGGAACTTCCTCGCACACCACCCTGCCCTTGCCGCGATAAACGCCCGCCAGCATTTTCGCCATGCCCGTGCTTTCAGCCGATTTGGACACGATCGCTGCCGTCGAGCTCATGCTCTTCCCGCCTCGGCCATTTCCGCGACCTTACCAGAGGCCGCCGCCAATCCTGATACGTAACGCTCCAAGAACTCCGCAAGCTTCATTGACGCAGCTCGGCTGTGCCGTCCCAAGCGCACGAGCGCTGGCAATTTCTGCGGCGCACGCGCAAGCGCGCGAACAATTCTCCCTGTTTTCACGTTTCCGCTGTCGTCCAAAACGCCCCCGAAATCCATCGGCAAGTCTTCATCCACCTCATCGCTAATCGCACGGATGGCAATTGCCGGAATGCTCTTGGCGACTGCTTCCGTCACCACTGCAAAACTCTCCATCTCAACCGCTCCCGCCATATTTCCCAGCCGCCTCTTTCCCTCGGCGGACAAGACCATCGTCGAGGAGGTAAGCAGCCGGTCGATAACCACGGCCCCGCAGGTCTTGGCTCGATGGAGCAGGTCGGCATCTGCTGCCACCGTCCGGCCGCTCTCAAGCTCCACGATATCCCGCGCCGCGAGAACTTGCCCGACGCGATAGTCGGCGCGCAAACTGCCAGCGAGTCCCGCTGCAACGCAAATATCAGGCCGCCATTCCAATGCGGCACGCACAACACTTTTCGCGCGCACGCCACCGACGCCTGTGAGCGCCACGCGAACCTGCGGGTCGCCAAGTTTGGTTTCATGCATTGCAAACTCAGTGTCCGGAATCTGCGCAAACGAATGCAGGCGGCGCCACGGCGCAAATTCCATGTCTAACGCGAATGTAATCAGGATTCTCAACGTTGCGCCTCAAGCCGCCGAAGCCCGGGCGATCTGCGCTGGTTCGGGAACTTTTGCGCAGCCATTCTCGGTATACCAACGCACGGCGCGCTCGAGGGCCTCTTCCACCGGTGTGGACTCGTATCCCAGCTCTTTGCGCGCCTTGGCATCATTGGCGAACATTTTGTGCCGCGCAATGCGAACACCCTCCACGGGAATGCGCGGTTCGCGCCCCACCACGCGGGAAAATGCCGCGTCTGCATATGCTGCCACCAGCGCCACCGCGTGTGGAATCTGCCGTGTAGGCGCGGGCAAACCCGTGATCTTCGCCAGCGCGTCGAGCAGTTCCTTCAGCGTTAAATTCTTCCCGCCCAGCAAGTACCGTTCTCCCACTTTGCCGCGCTTGGCCGCAAGCAAGTGCCCGCGCGCCACGTCTTCCACCGCGACGAAGTTCAGCCCCGCATCCACGTACGCTGGCATGCGCCCAAGAAGAAAATCCAGAATGATCCGGCCCGTCGGCGTTGGCTTCCAATCGCCGGGACCCACGGGAGTAGTCGGATTCACGATAACCACCGGTAAACCCTCATGTGCGGCCCGCAACGCCTCTTGCTCCGCGATCAATTTCGATTTCTTGTAATTCCCCACCATTTCATCGACCGAAGCTCGATTCGTTTCATCCGGCAAGCTCGACCCGCGCGGCACTGCGATCGTCGCCACCGTACTGGTATAAACGAATTTCTCGACACGCGCGCGCAATGCCCCAGCGAGCAAATTCTTCGTGCCGGTCACGTTGTTTTCGTAGATTTCCTGCGGACGCTTTGCCCACAGCCGATAGTCTGCGGCCACGTGATAAACGCGCCGGACTCCTCGCAGCGCAAGAGCAAGCGAAGCCTCGTCGCGAAGGTCGCCCTTGACCCACTCGACCGCAATGCCATCCAGCGCTTGCCGCCGGCTGCTCGGCCGCGCCAGTGCGCGCACGGGTTCGCCTGCAGCGACCAGTTGCCGGGCAACATGCGACCCGACAAACCCAGTCGCGCCGGTTACCAACGTTGTCATAAAATACGGAAAGCCTCTTCCTTTCGGGGAGCTTGCTCTATCGGCAAGTTTGTCGGCCTGGCGTCAAGACTCACTTGGTGTCCGTTCCCGTTCCCTTTGGCATTTCCGTTTCGTGCGATAGAATCGCCATTCTTACTTTTCCCGCCTTTGCGTCCGCCCATCCTGCCGGAAATCTGCCATTGCAGCATTTTCCAGGTATCTCCAAACTTGCTGTTGCCGCCCAGCACGGCGGAAGCCTCATAGCCCGATTGCACCATGCAATTCTCGCAACGTGGGTCGCGGCCATAGCCGTACTTTTCCCACGGCGTGTTGTTGATCAGATCTCCGAACGTTTTGTGGTGCTCGTCGGTCATCAAATAGCACGGGCCTTTCCAGCCGCGCGGATTGTATGTGGGATTGCCCCACGCCGTGCACATCAACTCGCGCTCGCCGCGCAGAAACTCCATGTAAATCGGGGACGTGATCACGTTGAACTGCTCCAACAGCTTGCTGGCGCGCCGGAACTTCTCGTTCACGTCCTGCCGCGACATAAAAATGTCCTTGGTCTGCACCGAAGCATATGAATACGCCGGCGAGAGCATGTTTCCATCCACGCCGAGCGTGCGCAGGTAGTCAAAAAGCTCCGCGATTTCCTCGATGTCCGTCTCTTTGTACACTGTGGTGTTCGAGCACACCAGAAATCCTGCGGCCTTGGCCGCCTTGACTCCGGCAATCGCCTCGCGGAAAACGCCGTCGCGTTCCACGCACAAATCGTGCGTCTTCTCCAGGCCGTCCAGGTGAACATTGAAGAAAAATCGCGAAGTTGGCGTGAACTCGTGCAGGCGCTTGCGGATGAACATTCCATTCGTGCACAGATAAATGTTTTTCTTGCGCGCCAGGATTTCCTTCACCAGCCGCCCGATTTCCGGATAGATCAGCGGTTCGCCGCCACAGATCGAAGCGATCGGCGCACCGCAATCTTCCAGCGCCGCGATGCATTGCTCCACGGTCAGCAACTCATTGATGGTGGGCTTGTATTCGCGAATGCGCCCGCATCCCGTGCACGTCAAATTGCACGCATGCAAGGGCTCCAGCATCAATACCAATGGAAACTTCTTCTCGCCCCGAATCGCTTTCCCCGCCAGATATTTCGTCAGGTTGGCGGTCAAGCTCAGCGGAAACCTCATCGTTTACCCCCGTCCGTTTCGATACTTGAATTGATTCGGATCGAATTGAAAAGATTGCGGTGTTGCTTTCATCCCAGCCCGCATGTTGCGGTACCGCGCCAGCGCGTACAACGGAAACGCATTTCTGTACAGATGATACTTCAAATAGAAGACGGACGGAAATCCAGTTCCCGTAAATTCGTCCTCGGCCCATGACCCGTCATCATTCTGACGCTCGTTCAGCCATGCGACCGCCCGCAACGCGGCTGGATCTTCCGGGCCCACGGTTGCGAGCAGCCCAATCAATCCCCACGCGGTTTGCGATGCGGTGCTCTCCCCTATCCCCTTGAGCGACGCGTCGTCATAGGACTTGCACGATTCGCCGAATCCGCCGTCGGAGTTTTGCACGCTCTTCAGCCACTCAACCGCGCGCCCGCATTCCGCGCTGTCATTGCAATGGATCGTTTCCATCGCCCGCAGCACGCCGCTGGTTCCATATATATAATTCACTCCCCAGCGTCCGCACCACGCGCCTTCCGGCGTCTGCTCGCGCCGCAGATAGCCGAGCGCCTTCTGAATGGCCGGGTGCGAAGACGCCCATCCAAAATTGCCCAGGCATTCGATGGAACGCGCGGCCACGTCCGCGGAAGAAGGATCGATCATCGCGTTGTGGTCCGCAAAAGGAATGTTCGTCAACACCGCGTTGTCGTTATCGCGGTCAAAGGCTCCCCACCCACCATCGCGATTTTGCATGCTCAATAGCCACGCCAATCCGCGCCGTGCGGCTCGTTCACAGCGCTCCGGATCGTTGTCGACAGCGCGTTGCAGCGCCATCAGCACGAACGCCGTATCATCCACATCGGGAAAGAAGTCATTTCGAAACTCGAACGCCCATCCTCCCGGCGCCGCATCCTTGTTTTTCACCTGCCAGTCGCCCGGCCCGAGAATCTGATGATCGACCAGCCATCCTGCGGCGCTCCGCAGCGCGGGATGCGATGCATCCACGCCTGCCTCTTCGAGCGACACCATCGCGATCGCTGTATCCCACACCGGTGAGATGCAAGGTTGCATGCGCAACGTGTTGTCTTCTTCAATCTCGTATGCGTTAATCCAGCCCAGTTCCCGGTGAACCAAGGGGTCGCTCGGTCTATGTCCCACGGCAAGCATCGCATAAACGGAATTCGCCATCGCCGGGATAATCGTCGCGAGACCCTCGCTCCGTTCGATGTGTTCGAAGAGCCACTGTTTCGCTTTCGCTATCGCTCGCCCGCGAAACGGCTTCCACGGCAGCCGCTCGTGCAACTTCAGCGCTTTATCGATCGCCAAAAACGTGTTCCGCCACGAGATGATCTTGTGGCTCCAGGCAAATGCAGCCTTAGCGTTCGCGCTATTCGCGAACAGCTCATCCACGCCTGTGAATTTCGGAATTCGCCACTCCGGCTTCAGCGCGTAAATGATCGATAGCGGCACGATGATGGCCCGCGTCCATGAGGACATCTCGTACAAATTTACGAACATCCAATTGGGAAGAAGCATCAGCTCGGGGGGAATCGCCGGCGCCATATCCCAGGCAATTGCCCCGATCATGGCCAAGTAAAACCGTACGTAAGAGTTCGTCCGCTCCACTCCGCCAAGCTCGCGGATCTTCTTTTGCGCTCTCTCCATATGCGGTGCATCCGGCAAATCGCCCGCCAGCTTCAAAGCGAAATATGCTTTCACCGATGTACTTAATTCCGCCGGGCCGCCCGGATAAATGTTCCAACCGCCATCCTCTTGTTGTTTTTTCCGGATATAACTTGCGAACTTCCGCACCCGCGGGTTCTCGCCGTCTTGAAGGATGTTGTGCAATAAAATGCAGTCAGCCTCAAGCGTCGTATCAGCTTCCAGTTCACCCCACCAATACCCATCGGAGGCTTGCAGCGAGAGCAAATGCTGAACCGCCCGCTCCAGTACCGTGTCCAAACGAGAATCGACCTTACCGGCCGCGACGCGCGCCCTTTGCGTGGCCGCGCCCGCCGATGTTTCGTTTTCCTGCATTCTCGCGCTCTCTGGCGTCACTACCAATCCTCTACTGGATTTGCCACTTCTTGCCTGTGTTCAAGCGGGCAAGCCTCACCTCCGCGCCTCATGGGACCCAAGACTTGGCTAAATCCGCGGAAGTGCACCCTAAAATACTAATTATCAGAGCGTTACGCTTTTCGGTCAACACAAAAAGTGCCTCCGAATTCTACCCGTAAGCCCTGGCAATGCCTGCGCTTAGCTGCTTCCTGCGAGTCCCGCAACCGGCCCGCTCCAGATTCTAAGCGTCTCGCTTCACTATGATGCAATAAAGCGAGTCCAGGCTTACTTGGTCTTTTCTTCCATTTTCCGTAGACGCTCCGCGAGTTCTGGCAGTCGCTCGAACCACGCGTACTGCTTCTTGAACCTCGCGAGCGGTCGCGCCGGAGTTCCCCACACCGTCTCTCCCGCACGAATCTTCTTTCCCGTAGGAATTCCCGCTTGCGCGCCGACAATGCTCCCGCTCTCGATGGTGCAATGGTCCGCTATCCCCACCTGGCCTCCGATAACCACGTGATCTCCAATTTCGCAGCTGCCGGAAATTCCCGTCTGCGCCGCGATGATCGTATCTTCGCCGATGTGGACGTTATGAGCGACGTGCACCAGATTATCCACCTTCACACCGCGCTCAATTCGCGTCTTTCCAAGCGAACCGCGCGCAATCGTTGCGTTGCTTCCAATTTCCACGTCGTCTCCAATTTCGACTGTCCCGACCTGCGGAAACTTGATGTATCGCCCCTCGCCATGCACGTACCCAAATCCATCTCCGCCGATCACCGCGCCGGAATGAACCACAACTCGATTACCCAGCTGCGCACCCGCGTAAAGATTCACTCTTGGAAACAGACGGCAAGATTCTCCAATTCTTGCTCCACGCCCGATAAAACAGAAAGCGCCAATCTCTGTATTCGCACCAATCGCCGCGTCCGCTTCGATTACCGCATAGGGACCGACCAGCACGCCGCTTCCCAGTTTCACGGAAGCGTCAATCAGCGCCGTCGCATGACGCCCCGCAGCGATAGGCAGCGGTTCGAGCAACTGCGCCGCTGCCTTTGCGAAAGCAAGTTTCGGTTGCGCCGCCGTCAGCGTCGTCTTGTTTTGCAGCTCCATTCCTTCCGCGACAATGACGCACCGCGCCCCAGACTCCTCCGCGCGCTCTTTGTGCTTCATCGCCTCCACATAGATTAAGTCTTCGCCGCCCGCATCTTCCGGGGCCGCGATGCCTGAAATCAACGCGCCGCCGTCGCCGTCAATTCTCGCATGCAAGTACTTCGCGAGCTCCGCAGCCGTCATCTTCTTCATTTGCGTCTCCCCATCCTGCAAACGCCCGTGCTCTACTCGATCACCCGGAATACAACGAAGGCTCGCCCGGAGGCCGGTTTTTCCATCGCTTGTGCACCCAAAGCCACTGATTGGGATGCGTCCGGATGTAGTCCTCAATCACTTTGTTGCATCGCGCCGTGTTTTCGCGAATGTCTCCTGTTTCATCTTCCGTGCGCCGCATCGCGACAGCCGGCTCAAATCGCAGCCTGTACTTGCGCATCGCATCGTCCCAAAACAAAAATCCAGGAACCACCGCGGCGCCGGTATGGCGTGCCATGCGCACCAGCCCCGTGGTTGTCGCTGCGGGAATGCCGAAAAAATTCACGAACACACCTTCATCCACGGATGTGTTTTGGTCCGCCAAAACGCCAACCGTTCCTCCGTCGCGCAGCACTCGCAGCGTGGCCCGCGCCGAATTATTTTTCTCAATCGGCCGATTGCCCGAAAGGCACCGGTAGGAATCAATCAGCCGGTTCACACGCGTGTTGTCGATGGGCCGCGCCAGAAACGAAAGCGGATAACCGTAGAGCGCCTGCGCGAAGGGTGCAAGCTCCCAGGCGCTCATGTGCCCGGTCAAAAAAATTACGCCCTTTCCCAACCGTCTCGCGGCGTCGAAATTCTCAAAACCATCCAGCACAACGAACTTTTCGATATTTTCTCGGGACAACTTCGGAAAGTGCGCAAACTCCGCCGCCATCCATCCCAGATTTCGCGTCATCCGGCGAATCACTTCTCGCCGCTTCCCGTCCGTCCAATCGGGAAAAGCTAGCCGCAGATTCGTCATCGCCGTGCGCCGCAGCCCTGGGAGACTCCACAGCAGCATCCTCGCGGCCATCGCCGCAACCGCGCGCGCCGCCGGCCGCGGCAAAATTCCCAAAAACTTCAGAATCGCCCACGCCGCGACATACTCGCACCATTCCCGCATCGCGCGTCATTCTGGCACACTCGTTTTCCCCGAACCAGTGCGCATGTAGCTGCACGCGCATCTCTGATACACTTCGGCGACGTGGCCCAAAAGCACCGCGGTCCCACACATCGCCCACTCGCCGCTCTTTTGATCGGAATAGCCCTGATCATCTGCCTTTTTAGCGGCCTCTCGGCTATTGGTTTGGTCGGCCCTGACGAGCCTCGTTACGCCTGGATCGCTGAGCACATGGCGAGCACCGGCGACTGGCTCACGCCAAGACTTTACGGCCAGCCCTGGTTTGAAAAACCTGTCCTCTACTACTGGGCTGCTGCGGCCGGTTTCAAATTCTTGCATTCGTCGGAGTATGCAGCGCGCTTGCCATCTGCCTTGGCTGCTCTGGTTGCGGCCATCGCCATGGCCGCGCTCGCCTTCTGGCGCTACGGCGCCAGAACGGCCCGCGCCGTTCTCTTGATTTTTCCCACATCCGTCGGCGTCATCGCCTTCGCGCGCGCGGCCGGCCCCGACATGCTTTTCGCTGCCGCTCTCTCCCTCGCATTGCTCTCCGCCGCAAGCATCCTCGAAAAACGCGGCGTCTTCGGGATTGATCCATTAGGAAGAACCCGAAATGACCGGATCGAATTAGCTCTTCTGGGCGTCTGGCTCGGGCTTGCAACATTAGCAAAGGGCCCCGCAGCGCTCGCGCTTGCCGGAGGCAGCGTGCTCCTGTGGGCCGTCGCCACGAAGAACCTAAAGCGCGCAATTCACATGCTGCATCCGCTCGCCGTTATATCTTTCGCCGTTGTCGCACTCCCTTGGTACGTACTTTGCGCGCGCGCCAACCCCACCTTCTTCCGCGTGTTCATCGTCCAGCACAATTTCCAGCGTTACCTCACTCCCGTCTTTCAGCATCGTCAGCCGTTTTGGTTCTTCGGCCCGATTATTTTGCTCGGACTCTTACCGTGGTCCGCACTCCTGGTCGGCGCCGCTTTCGACGCTCGCGGCATTTTTCGCGATGGCTCCTGGCGCACGTCTCCGGGATTTTTCATCGCCTGCTGGGCAATTTTCCCCACAATATTTTTCAGTTTTTCGCAATCGAAGCTCCCCGAGTACATCCTGCCCGTTTTTCCGCCGCTGGCTGTCTTGCTGGCGCATTCCTTCGTCCACGCCATGGACCACGCTCCTCGCAAGGCCCAATGGATGGGAGTCGCCACCGGAACCATATGGGTCGCCCTCGGCGTGGCCGGCGCTATCGGGCTTCATCGCCTACCGGCCTACGCGCCGCTGTATCACTCGCCGGTCAGCAACCTGGCGGTTGCTTCCTTGCTCATCGGCGTAGTTGCGGGCGTGGCGATCGAGCTGCTCAGCCTTTGGCGCAAACTGTGGCTCGTCCTCGCGTTCACCGCGCTCACATCCGCTTGCGTAGTCCTCGCCGCAAATCTTCGTGTCTTGCCGCGACTTGATCCGCTTCTCTCCACCAGGCCGCTCGCTCGCAACATTCGCTCCACGATTTCTGCGCCCTCCGACCTTTACTCCGTCGGCGACATCAACCGGACTTGCGATTACGGCCTGCGCTTCTATCTCGACCGCGACTCGCTGCCGCAACTCGATCCGCATTTCTCCAGCGAAAGCTACGCCCTCGTAAGCCCCGGCGGTGATATGGAATTGAACGACCTCGGCATCATCCACAGAACGATGGTCGCGCGCTTCCTGCCGTACTGCTGGGTCGAATCCGTGAAGCCGAAAGCGGACAATTAGCGGAATTACTGCGCCGGTTGCCCGGTAGGCGGAAGGTTTTGCAGAAAGAAACTCACGATGCGGTCTTCGTACTTGCGTCGTCCCTCATCGCTCATTTCAGAATACGTCATGGAATCGACCAGATGGTCCTTCGGTGGCGGAGCAATTTGATACATGCGCAACGTCTCTACATCCAACTCCTGCCTGTCGGTCGATTCAATGAATAACTTGGGAACACCTTGCAGCCGCACCAGCGACGCCCGCGCGGGCGGCACGTTCCGGTACTTGTAATTGAGCATTCGAAATCCGAACAAGCAAAACATCCTGACCAGGGGCAATCCACCGAGGCCCGTGTGTCCGAGCTCCGCCATCAAAAAATCCGATGGCTGGTCGTAAACGGAATCCATCGCGACCGACTGGATGCGCGGCTCCTGTCCGGCCGCCGAAAGCGCCGCATACGCGCCAAGGTCTGTTCCCCAAACGCCGAAGCGCGTGCGATCAATGTCCTCGCGTTGCTCGAGGCCGCGAATCGCCGCCAGAAGTTGCTCGGTTTCACCGTAACCAAGCGCCGTCCTGCCGGGAACCGAGCCGTGGCCGGTAAAGTCGAACAGAAAGACATTGAATTGGTGCTCCTGCAGGGCTGTCACCAGCGTCAACACGTCTGCGCGCTGCGACCCATATCCATGGCACAGAACAATCGTTGGCGCGTGCAGCAGTCCTGGGAAAAACCATCCCTCGCGGCTGCCTTTGCCAGGAATGTCAAAGTTATACGTCGTCGGATGCCCCATCAGCAACGTCACATCGACGTTCGCAGGACTTCGCGGAGGCGATAGGATTTGATACAGCAAGTAACCGGAAATCGTCGCGACCGCGAGGAAAAGAAACAGGGCAAGCGCAAGGAACATCCCCGCAATGCGCGCGACCCGCGCCAACGCGCGCCTCAATTTCGCCACAAAACTCATGCGTTGCCGGGCTCTCGATTCATTTCGCGCGCAGTTTAGCACAGTTCATTCGCGCAGCTTCGCCGACGCCTCTTTTGGTTAGTAACTTTTTCTCAGCATGGCTCGCAAACGCGGCACAACTCTTGCGGCCGCCCTGGGGAACTTGCCACGCGCATTTGTCCGGGCAGCCAGCCGAAGCTATAATTGATCCTAGCGAGGCCGAGCAGACGACTTATGCAGATTCTGGATCTGCGGCAAGTTCATTCGCGCGCTTTGCAGCCCTTGTTCCAAGAGGAGGCGGATCACTGGCGCAAAGAGCTCTATTGGGATTATCGTCCTTCGCAGCACCTTATCCGCAAGTTCATCGACTCACATTCGCTCGCGGGCTACGCTGCACTCGAAGGGAAGCAACCGATCGGCTATGGATTCTATGTATTCGAGGATCAAAAGGGCCTGATCGGCGGGCTGTTCGCTTCTTCTCAATCTGACTACATCGGCGTCAGCAAAAAGATTCTGCTCGAAATGTTCGAGTCCCTTCGCGCCACGCCGTTTATCGAGCGCATCGAGGCTCAATTGATGCCCTTCGGCACCGCTTTGGACGGAGTTCTCGAGGAACAGAAGTTCCGCCTTCGCCGCCGGCAATTCATGCTCCTCGATCTTCCCGCCGGGCCGCCTTTTCCCTCGCAGGCCCAGAACGGCCTGCGCCTGGAAGCCTGGACCGATAAATGCCTGGAGCCTTGCGCTCGCCTGATCCAGCGCGCATACACTGATCATGTCGATAGCGAAATCAACGATCAATACCGCACCGAAATTGGCGCCACGAAGTTCCTGCGCAACATCGTTCTTCTTCCCGGCTGTGGCCAGTTCTGTCCGGAAGCCTCTTTCGTTGTGCGCTCGGATCCCTCGGAAACGCCCATCGCCATGGTGCTCACCTCCACGGTTGCGCCCGGCATCGGGCACACCACGCAAATCTGCGTCCTTCCCGGCTATCAAAAGAATGGATTGGGCCGCCGCCTGATGGAAGCTTCTCTGGCCGCCCTCCGGAACCACGGCTATCGCGCCCTCACACTCACCGTCACCGCCACCAACGCCAACGCCGTCCGCCTGTATGAGAATCTCGGCTTTCAGACCGTCAAAACTTTCGCCGCCGGCGTCTGGGAACCTTAACCCACTTCTATTTCTTCGTCCTTTCTTTCAGCAGGCCCTTCAGTTCCGCCATGAATTCCTTCACGTCCTTAAAATCCAAATAAACCGAAGCGAATCGTACATACGCCACCTTATCCAATTTCCTCAGCCGCGCCATCAACAGCTCGCCAATCTCCGACGTGGTCTTTTCGCGATCCTTAGCCTCATTGACGAACTTCTCCGCTTCATCCACCAGCGCTTCCAGTTTCGCCGTCGGCACCGGCCGTTTCTCGCACGCGCGCAACAGCCCTTGTAGAATTTTATGCCGGTCGAATTTTTCTCGCCTTCCGTCCTTCTTGATCACCATGTAAGGAATTTCATCAATGCGCTCGTACGTTGTGAATCGTTTGCCGCATTTCAAACATTCCCGCCGGCGGCGAATCAAATCCCCGGCCTTGCCCTCGCGGGAATCCACCACCTTGTCATCCAGATGCGAACAATACGGACACTTCACCGGCGCTTCTCCGGCGCGCGCTTCGCCATGTCGATCTCCGCGAGTGACGCATGCCCGCCGTGCTCCTCGTCCATCTTCTCCTCGCGTACTAAGCGCCGCAAAGCCCCCATGGACCACCCCTCGTGAATCAGCAGCGGTAACCCGACGATCGTTACCGCCGCGAATGTTATGATCCAGATCATGATCGCGATCGCCGCTGCCGGCTCCTTTTCTACTCCAAAAATGACGCTCAGAACAAGGAACGTGCTCAATTGCATTCCGCCGCCCACCGTCGGCAGTTGCACCACCGAACCCACCATCGTAAAGGCCAGGACCAGCATCGCCCCGCGAAACCCCAAATCGCCTCCGCTGCTCCCAAAACTCAGAATCACCCAGAAATAAACCACCGCCACCACCGCCCAGTGAATCGCAGTATAAGAGATCGCCGCGAACAGGTCACCCGCGGAGCGAATCGCTTGCAAGCCTTCGCTGAAGCCGCCGACGAGCGTCGCGATCCTGCCCCGCCAGCCTCCTCGCTTGTGCCAATGGTGCAATCGCGATTGCAAAGCTCGCGCGCCATGCATGCGAAAATAAACGAGCAGCGCAATCAAAACGACCAGGCCACCGAACAGCCCCCAGCCCGCCAACCGCGCGTCCCGCAACAACGCGCTCGACTCTTTCGCTGACCCTGCAAGAGAGCCGCGCGGAATCGCCAGCAGCGCGCACGCCGCAAGCACCACTGTTGCGCCCGCGTCGAAAATTCTTTCGAGCACGTAGACGCCGAGGCTGTCGCCAACCGGCAAGCGATCCTTGCGCGCGATCAGCAATGGCCGTACCGGCTCGCCGGCGCGCCCCAGCAGAAAAACCGCCGTGAACCCCATGATCGTCGCGCTGTATATGTTCCAAAAGTGCGGTTTCCCCATGTACCGTGAGAATCGCTTCCATCGCGCCGCGCGGATCGCATAGGAAACAAAAATTGCTCCCAACGCAAGCGCCAGCAAGCCCACGTTCACGTCTTTGAGCGACGCGCCCAGCTTCTGCCAGCTGAATCCCGCCAGCATCGCCGCGCCGCGCTCGTGATAGAGCAATGCCCCGATAACGATCAGCGCGGCAATCAGCCACAACGATTTTTTCAATGTCCCTTGCATAGTCGGGCTGCGCGCCAGCGCCGCTGCCACTTCCATCCTTCTGTCAAATTTTCCACGGCTCGGGATATTTCAGGTTTACCAGATAGAGGCCCTCCGGCGGCGCAGTTGGGCCTGAGCGCGAGCGGTCCCGCAATTCGAACAACGCGGGAATATCCTCTGCCCGCAACTTTCCCCGCCCTACCTCGAGCAGCGTGCCCACCATCTTGCGAACCATGTAACGCAGAAAAGATCTCCCCGTGACCACATAAATGATCTCCTGCTGTTCCGCGCGGCGCTCCAGTTCCGATCGGCAAATCATCCGCACCGGCGAACGATCCTTGTCCGCTTCCTCGGACCCGCTTGACGCCGTGAACGAAGTGAAGTCGTGCTCGCCCTCGAAGTATTTCGCCGCCGCAACCATCGCCTCTTCATTCAGCGGATACTGATAATGCAAGACGCGTTGATATTCAAACGGCGACACCACCCGCCCTCGAAATATCCGGTAGTGATACGTTTTCTCCATCGCTCGCCATCGCGCGTGAAAATCCGATCCCATCTCCTCTGCCGCCACCACGCGAATCGTCGGCGGCAGCAGCGCATTCAGCGCGCGCTGCAGCTCTTCCGCCGTTAGCGCCGACTTCGTCTTGAAACTCGCCACTTGCCCCAACGCGTGCACTCCCGCATCCGTCCGGCTGGCCCCATGAATCGACACTTGCTCCTGCGTGATTTTGCGCACCGCATCCGTCACTGATCCCTGGATCGTGGCTACGCCCGGTTGAATCTGCCAGCCGTGGAACTTTGCGCCGTCATACGCGAGGGTCAGCTTGATATTTCTCATGCGCGGGAAATTATCGCATGACGCCGTTCTCTCAAGAGGAACAAACGAAGAGAAGAATCAGAAGTGGTGAGACGCCGGCCGCATTGGGCGGATGGCTTTCGCAGGAAAGTACGCAAGTCCCATGCACACCGGTTCATAGTCGGCTTCGATGCCGCTTCCCGTATACTCCGTGCCGTCATTTTCAGCTTGCGTGAGAAACCGGATCGCCCGGAACCGATGTTCCGCGCACAGATCGAACCAATGGCGAATCCCGCGGCCAATCGAAATCAAATCCCCGGGCTCAAGCTCCACAGTGACGACCGGCTGCCCGAGCGCGCGGATATTGCAAACGCCCCGCCCGGCCAAAATGAAATGACTCTCGTAATCGCTATGCCAATGCTCTTTCTTAAACTGGCCCAGCATATCTTCGAGCCCAGGAGTCTCCGGGGTCAGGTCCACCACATCGTAAGCCGAAAAATTATTGCGCGTCTTGTACCTCTCCAGTTCGGGCTCGTAAGCCTTCAAGATTTCATTTGCGGAAGAAGCGGCGGGAATCGGGTTTACACGCGTCCAGCGTTGGTACTCAACGCCAATACCTGCCAGAAGCATTTCGATCTCAGCGGGCATAATGAAAGTCCGCCCGAGCTGAGGGACCCTCACAATCGCCATCTTTCAAACCTCAATCGGCCTTCCGTTCGTTTCCAATGTTTTCAGGAAAGTAACTCCGCGCGTCTCCGCGAGCGGAGGCTTACATCTGTGTATTCGTACTCCGACCCACAATTGGCCCAGCGTGAAAACTATTTTGCGAAGCACCTACCCTCTAAGTAGAGGCCACGCGGAAAAATCTGCCGCGTATTTTGACGCCGACGTGAAACAATTGCAAGTTTTTTTTCTGCGGGCAGGCTTTACGCGCTCAGGCGCGCAAAATGGCTTCCTGGCTTCGTGATCGGCTCGCCTCGGCGGCACAGGGGACAGTCAAATGCTTCGTGGCTCGGTATGCTTATCTCAATTAGGGCCTTCGCGGGCACGTCCCACTCCACATTTCCGTTGCTCCGGTCAATCAGCGCTCCTGCGGCAACCGCTCTTCCGCCGGCCTGTTCGACAACACCCATCGTTTCCCGTGTAGACCCTCCCGTAGTCCACACGTCCTCCACCACCAAAACCCTCTCGCCGCCGCGCAAGCTAAAACCACGCCGCAGCGCCATCTGCCCAGATGAATCCCTCTCCACAAAAACCGCTCGAACGCCCAATGCTCGGCCCACTTCGTGTCCGATCAGTATGCCGCCCATGGCCGGTGAAACGACGCATTCAATCTGCAACCCGCTGAACTTCTCGGCCAACGCCCGCCCCAGGCGCTCCGCCAATTCCGGATGCTGAAGCACGAGCGCGCACTGCACGTACGTCGCGCTATGCCTTCCGCTGGAGAGCTCGAAGTGCCCTTGCCGCACCGCTCCCACCTTCTCGAGCAGTTGGCGGATTTCGCTTGCGTCCACGCGAATTCCTCCCTCGCCAAAAAAGACGCCTGGTGCCGTTCCAACTTATCGCTCCGAAAGCTTACCCGTAAGAGCAGCTCATCCAAACACTTGAGCGGAAAGTTGGAACGGCGTTAGCCTAGGCCACGCTGCCCCCATTGTCAACTCGCCGCACCGATGCTACCTTGCTTACCTTGTGTGTTCGCCCGTGGTTGGGCCGCGTCCGTTCGCAAACGATCGATGCCGCACGACCTCCCATTACTCGCTTAGTTCCAATCGCATACGACTGGCGGCCACTTTGCATCGAATCAGTTGAAACAAATCGCAGTGCTGGCACGTTTAATTACAATTAAGGCAAAAAGCACGATTTTCTAATAGGTGAGAGGAAGAAAACTATATGACTGCAAGGTTTTTTCGAGTCGTCGTCGCTCTTTATCTGGGAGCCTCCTTAGCGGTTGGAATGCCTGCTTTCGCGCAAGCGCCGCCCCAACAAGGAACCCAAACGGCAGGGCAGGCGCCGGGAAGCTCGCCGCAGCCCTCCACGGTTACCTATCCCGGTCTCCTGCAAAGCCAGAACTACACGACGGGTAAGAGATCCTTCCCGGATATTTTTGCGCCATACACGGCGCGGTCTGTACCTCAACCGAGTCTGGTGAATTCGCCGACGATTTACACCCTCGTTCAGGACGGCAAGCTACAGCTCAGCTTGCAGGACGCCATCGCTCTGGATCTCCAGAACGACCTCAATATCGCCGTCTCCGAATACACCCCTTGGATTGACCAGACCCAGTTGCTCAACGCTCAAGGCGGCGGAACGCCGCTCGGGCAGTTCGTCATTGGAGGAGGCGGAGGCGGCACCTTCGATCCCGTGCTCTTCGCCAACACCAACATTGCGGATTCTGTTCAACCGGTTAACAACGCGTTGGAGAGCGGCGTGGGCACTGCCAGTTCAACCTTCTTCGTCTTGCAGAGCCACACCTCTGAGTTCAACGTTGGATATTCGCAGGAACTTCATACCGGGACAACTTTCAGCGTAGCGCTCGACAACACACGTTCCTCTGTGTCGATTCCCGAAGATTTCTTCTTCAATCCGGCAATTCAGTCCAGTATCGCTGTCAGTGTGTCGCAACCCCTCCTGAGGGGATTCGGCCTGCTGCCGAACATGCGCTTTATTCTCGAAGCACGGAATACTGATGAAGTCGGAAAGCTGCAGTTTGAAGAGCAAGTCATCGCGGAGATCACCCAAGTTGCGACCCAGTACTGGGCCCTTGTTGCCGATCGCCAAGCCGTCGACGTCGCCAAACAGACACTCGCTGTCTCCCAGAAACTTTACCAGGACGACGAGCGCCAGCTTCAAATCGGAACGCTGGCTCACCTCGATGTTGTCACGGCCGAATCCGAGATTGCCTCGGATAACCAGGCGCTGATCGCCGCCCAGACAAATCAGCTCCAGCAGGAAACTGTCGTTCTCAACTTGATTACCAAAGATCCGATGGATCCGCGCCTGCAAGGCTTGGAGATCGTTCCCACCACGACCCTCGATGAAACTCCGCAGGTCCCCTCTGTTGCCCTCCCGGACGCAGTGAACGAGGCCTGGGCCAATCGGCCCGAACTGAAGGTCGATCAGCTCACACTGAGCAACGATCGGATTGAAATCAAAGCGACAAGGAATTCCCTTTTCCCGCAACTCACTCTCTCCGGCAACTATACGACCACCGGATTGGGCGGAGTTGCCGGTGGGGCCTTCCTTCCCAATGGAACGATCACCCCGGATACCACCGAGCCCATTGTGGATGCGAATGGCAATCCCGTCTTGACCCCTGCCGGGCTGCCTACTTTCTTGGGCTTTCCCAACGGTACATTCGCTCCCAACGTTCCAGGAGGAATCGGCACGGATTATTCAGATATGTTTCACAATCGATTCCCGACATATTCGGCGACCCTGAACCTTAGCTTGCCGCTTCGCAATCGCTCGGCGCAAGCAGCCGCCGCCGAGGCTCAATTGGTGGACCGCCAACAGCAAACCTCGCTCCAGCGCGACAAAAACACCATCGTCGTCGGAGTCCGCCAGGCTCTCACCGCTCTCCAACAAGACGCTGCGTTGGTGGTGGCGGACGTCAAAGCCACTCAGCTTGCTCAAGAGACCTACGATGACGAAGTGAAGAAGTTCGAATTGGGCGCGTCTACCACCTACAACGTCGTTCTTCAGTCCCGTGATTTGAACGCAGCGAAACTGAACGAGCTTACCGCCAAGACCAGCTTGGCCATCGCCCTCGTTAATTTCAATCAGGCCATGGGACGGACGCTCACCAGCAACAATATTTCCATCGCCGGCAATCGCCAGCCCATCGACAATTTCACGGCCAGCGCCCCGCTGATTCCCGGCACCCTCGGCGACCACTTGGCTGGGAGGGACGTTTTCGGGTTGGAGGGAAACAAATAATATAAGTCGCTCCACGCCATACTGGGCCCGAAGGAATCTCAACTCCTTCGGGCTTCTTTTTCCTCACATCGCGTCGACCACTCCCCTTTCCCCGGCCTGCCAATTGACCTACAATGGAATTCAGGGTCTGAGTGTCGATCTCGGGAGGCGCTGCTTCGATGACCAAGGAAAATCGCATCTCGTCGGTTACAACCAGCGCGGAGCCTGAATCGAGTCGCAAGCCTTCTCCCGCCGAACTCGAATGGGAACAAAAAGTTCTTCAGCCCACCTTAGCCAAGTCTCCCGAACGCGCCAAACAATTCACCACCATTTCCGATTATCCAATCGAGCGTCTCTACACTCCCGCCGATCTCCCGAATTGGTCTCCGGAGAAAGATCTCGGCTATCCTGGCCAACCTCCCTACACGCGCGGAATTCATTCCACCATGTATCGCGGCCGCCTCTGGACCATGCGCCAGTTCGCCGGCTTCGGCGCCGCCGAAGACACCAATCAGCGTTTCCGCTATCTGCTCGCGCAAGGCCAAACCGGCCTCTCCGTCGCTTTCGATCTTCCCACTTTGATGGGCTACGACGCCGATCACGTTCTCTCCGAAGGCGAAGTCGGCAAATGCGGCGTGGCCATCAGCTCCCTCGCTGATATGGAAGTTCTCTTCGACCAGATTCCTCTCTCGAGCGTCAGTACCTCCATGACCATCAACTCTCCGGCCGCGGTCATCTGGGCCATGTATCTCGCCGTCGCCGAAAAACAAGGCGCGGACTGGAAAAGCATCTCCGGCACAATTCAAAACGACATCCTCAAGGAATACATCGCGCAGAAGGAATACATCTATCCTCCTGGCCCTTCCATGCGTCTGGTCATCGACACTTTTGAATTCGGCGCCAAGCAAACTCCCAAATTCAACGTCATTTCCATCAGCGGTTATCACATCCGCGAAGCCGGCTCCACCGCCATTCAAGAACTTGCTTTCACTCTTCGCGACGGCATCGAATATGTCGACTGGGCCATTCGCCGCGGCCTCGATGTTGACGACTTCGCTCCGCATCTCTCATTTTTCTTCAACGCCCACAGCGATTTCTTCGAAGAGATCGCCAAGTATCGCGCCGCGCGCCGCATCTGGTACAAAGTCATGCGCGAACGTTTTCACGCAAAAAATCCGCGCTCCTGTGCGCTGCGCTTCCACACGCAAACCGCCGGCTGCTCGCTCACCGCGCAGCAGCCTTACAACAACGTCGTGCGCACCGCGCTGCAAGCTCTCGCCGCGGTCATGGGCGGCACGCAATCCCTTCACACCAATTCGCTCGACGAAGCATGGGCCCTCCCTACCCAATTCGCCGCCACCATCGCACTCCGCACGCAGCAAATCATCGCTCACGAAAGCGGCGTCACCAATACCGTCGACCCTCTCGGCGGCTCGTATTTCGTCGAAACGCTCACCGACGAAGTCGAGCGCGGCGCCTGGGACTACATCGAAAAAATCGATGCTCTCGGCGGCATGGTCGACGCCATCGAACGCGCCTATCCCCAGCGCGAAATCGCCGAAGCCGCCTATCGCTATCAGGTGGAAATTGACCACAAGGAAAAAATCATCGTCGGCGTCAACGATTTCGTCGCCGAAGAAAAGCCCATCGACACTTTGCAAATCGACGAAACCGTCGCCCATCGTCAAACCGAACGTCTGAACAAACTCCGCGCCGATCGCTCCTCCGCCGAAGTCGATCGCCGCCTGAACGCTCTCCGCAAAGCCGCCGAAGGCTCCGAAAACCTCATGCCCTTCATCTACGAAGCCGTCAAGGCCTACGCCACCCTCGGCGAAATCTGCGACTCCATGCGCGCCGTCTTCGGCGCCTACGAAGAAGTCGCCATCACCTAGTCCTAAAGTCTTCCTAATTCGTGCCCCTTCCTAGATTCCTCGTCGCGCGTTGTATTTGCTTTCATCTCATGTGCACTCGTTTGCCTTTCATTCATAAGATTTCCTCTTCCGTCCTGTATTACAATGCGCGTCGATCTATGAGGTCGCTTTTCGCTAAATTCGGCGTTCGCAGCGTGCTACTCCTCGCGCTTTTTCTCTTCGTATCAAACGCCACGCGAATCGCTTCATCCGCCGGCCGCGCCGCACCACAGACGCAAACGCAATCGCTCGACTTCCTGCTCCTCGGCGGACGCATCGTCGACGGCACCGGCCGCGCGCCCCGCCCCGCCGACGTCGGCATTCGCGGCGACCGCATCGTCTTCATCGGCAACGCTTCCGCCGCGCATCTCCGTGCGAAGCAAGCTTTCTCTGCGAAAGGCCTGGTCATCTGCCCCGGCTTCATTGATCCGCATACCCACGCCGACGGCTACCTCAACGATCCCGCCCGCCGCAACAATCTCAACTACATCATGCAGGGTGTCACCACCGTCGTCGTCGGCAACGACGGGGGCGGCCCCATCGACGTCGCCGCGACTCTCGACAAATACCAGCATCAGGGCATCGGCACCAACGTCGCCGTGCTCACCGGCTTCGGCACCATCCGCCGCGCCGTGATGGGCATGGTCGCCGCCGATCCCACTCCCGCGCAGCTCGACAAAATGCGCGCCTACGTGCGCACCGCAATGCAGGGAGGCGCTTTCGGTTTCTCCACCGGCCTTTTCTACGCGCCCCAAAGTTTCTCGAAAACTCCCGAAGTCATCGAGCTCTCCAAAGTCGCCGCGCAGTTCGGCGGATTTTACGACACGCACATGCGCGACGAGGATTCCTATTCCATCGGCCTGCTCGGCGCCATTGACGAAACTCTGCGCATCGGCCGCGAAGCCCATATTCCCGTGCACATTTCGCACATCAAAGCGCTCGGCCCAGCCGTGTGGGGCAAGAGCGTCGACGCCATCGCAAAAATCAACGCCGCGCGCGCCGCCGGCCAAGACGTCACCGCCGCGCAGTATCCCTACACCGGCTCTGGCACCAGCCTCCCCGCATCTCTACTGCCGCCGTGGGCGCACGAAGGCACGCAACAACAAGTCGCCGCGCGCCTCGCCGATCCTGCGCAGCGCGAAAAACTTCTCAGCGCCATCACCGAAAACATAAAACGCCGCGGCGGCGCAAACACTTTGCTTTTCACTTCGTCGCGCATGCCCGAGCTTTACGACAAAACCCTGGCGCAAGTTGCCGCCGCGCGAAAAATGCCCGCACCGGAAACCGCTCTCGCTATTCTGCAAACCTGTTCGCGCGACAAAACGTACGACGAGCTCGGCGTCATTTCTTTCAACATGAGCGAAGCCGACGTCGACAACTTCATGCGCCAGCCCTGGGTCATGACCGACTCCGACGGCTCGCCCGGCCATCCGCGCCTCTACGGAACTTTTCCGCGCAAGCTGCGCCTCTACGTCTTTCAAAAAAAATTGATCACCCTTCCCTTCATGGTTCACGTCAGCACCGAACTGCCCGCCCGGATGCTCGGCTTGCACGATCGCGGCCTGCTTCGCGAGGGCTACATTGCGGACGTAATCGCCTTCGATCCCGCCACCATCGCCGACAAAGCCACCTACGAGCATCCAGAAGTCTTGTCCACCGGCGTGAAATACGTCTTCATCAACGGCTCACTCGCCGTCAACGCCGGCAACTACACCGGCGTCCTCGCCGGCCGCGCGCTGCGTCACAAAACGCCAGTGGCGAGTGGCAAGTGACGAAAAGACGCCACGAAAGACACCGCCAGGGGGAAGAAGCATGAACTACCGCGAACTTGAGGAAAAAATTGTGAAATTACTGGGCGTGCGGAAGCGTCCGGTCGCTGTGAAGTTCTTGGACGCTGCGCCCACGGGAATCGAAAAATTCACGGGCACGGAGCCGTCGGGATGCAGCTTTTGGCGGTTGGCCGCGGCGGGAAGAGTTTTCTACACAGTTCCGCAGGACCACTATAACTGCCCCATTGGAAGCTACACGCACAGCATCCCGCTGCCGCCGGAACGAGCGAAGGAACTCGAACAAACGCTGGGACTGATGGCGCAGATCGGGTATCTCAAAATGGAAGAAGTGCCGGACATTCCGCGCCTGGCGAAAGAACCGGGCGCAATCGTTTACGCGCCGCTGGGCGATACTCCGGTGGAACCGGATGTGGTGCTCTTCGCGGGAGCCGCGTCGCAAATCATGTTGCTGCACGAAGCGGCGCTGCGGGCGGGCTGCGCCGCGGCGATTCCGATCTTGGGGCGGCCCACGTGCATGGCGCTGCCGGCAGCGATGGTGCATGGCTCGGTGGTGAGTTCGGGCTGCATTGGGAACCGCGTCTACACCGGCCTCGGCGAAGGCGAAATGTACGTCGTGGTGCCGGGGAAAAATCTTTCGCGTGTGGCGAGCGAACTCGAAACAGTGGCGAGCGCGAATGCTCAGCTTGCGCGATATCATCAAGCGCGAAGAGAATCGCTCGCGTCGTCGTGAAGACGGCGGCTGGTGACGAGTGGCGAGCGGCCGGCGAAACTCGAAACTCGAAAAACAAAACTCGGGAGTACCCGCGCGTGTGAAGAAGCGCGATAGGCAGGAAAAAAAAGGCGCCCCACCTACTATGAAACCGCGACGTAAAATCGTTCTCGCACTGTTGGCGCTAATTGCACTTGCGCCAGGGTCGCGAGCGGCGGGAACGAAGAGCGGCTTCATCACTACCGTCGACGGCGTCAAAATCCATTACCTCGAAGCGGGCCAACAGCGTGTCGCCTTGAAGCCCATAACCAGTGAACGGCCGATGGACGAAGGCGAACGCGCTCTCCAGCCGCAGAAAACGCCTTCCATTCTTTTCGTTCCCGGCTGGACCATGCCCGCGTGGATTTGGCAAAAGCAGCTCGACTATTTTTCCAAAAATTATCGCGTGGTCGCCATGGACCCGCGCTCGCAGGGCGAATCCTCGCAAACCAGCGAAGGCTTGTATCCCGCCGCGCGCGCCCGCGACATCAAAGCCGTGGTCGATCAACTGCATCTGGCGCCGGTGGTGCTCGTCGGTTGGTCCATGGCCGTCACCGAAGTCGCCGCCTACGTCGACCAGTTCGGCACGCGCGACATTGCCGGCCTCGTCTTCGTCGACGATAACTTCGGCGGCCTCGCGCCCGGCGAAGGCAACGCGGATTTGCTGTTCATCGGCCAAATTCTTGCCGACCGCCAGAAAAATACCGAGGCCTTTGTCCACAATCTCTGCTTCAAGAAGCCGCAGCTGCCCGAATACCTCAATCGCGTGATCGCCGCGTGCCTCCGCACGCCCACCAGCGACGCCGTCGCGCTCCTCGTCGGCAAATACGCCGCCGACTATCGCCCCACGGCCGCAAAAATGGACAAGCCCGCGCTATTCTGCTACACGGATTCTCCGTACATGTCCGCCGCAGCGCAGGCGCAAATTCAGCAGAGCGTGAAAGGCTCGCGCCTGGAAGTTTTCCACGGCGCCGGCCATGCGCTCTTCGCCGACGACCCCGATCACTTCAATTCCGTCCTGGATGGTTTCCTAAACAGTCTCTCCCAATAAGTTCATTGTTGGGGAATCCAGCGCGACTCCAACGCCCCCGCACATCGTGCTAAAATCGAGCACAAGAAGAACCAATATCATGGACTACAAACCGATCTTGACGTTCGACACCAGCGCCATCAATCACTTGGCGGACGACCCAGACTCGGATGCTCTGATCGCGAGGCTCACCTCCGGATTCCATGTTCGACTCACCTTCATGAGCATTTCCGAGGTTATCGCGACTAAGAACACGCACAGAAATCTGAATCGCAGAGGAAGGCTCGTTAGTCTGTGTAGACGACTACTATTCGCTGGCGACGCTATCGATCCTCAAGACGTGCTGCTGGAAAAACTGATTACGGCATTCGAGGGAGGCTCGTCATTTGACTGGCGATCGGTTGATGTAGGGTTTCCCGAAGCAGAGAGAATTTCCTGTGAGGAAAACCTCAGCGATGAAGTCTCAGAAGAGGCAAGGGCGGAAAACAGGGCGATCAACAACAAATTCAAGGGCTTTTACGCTGGCATGAAGCCCCATTATGACAAGCTGTTCGCGGATGGCGGTGCAGTGCGACCGGCTACTTTTCCCGAGTCGATTACGCGGTTAAAAGCAGGAAAGACATTTGTGGCAATGGCAAGAAGTCTTTATGAAGGAGGCACGAAGAACCGCGCAACTGACGCAATCGTGCAAAGATTTCTTCAGGAGTGCCCACCGTTCCATGCACTCATGGTCGCCTTGTGTGCGAAACGATACGACTATTACCTCAGACCACCGAGCAGTCTTTCCCTCGAGGCAGGCGCTGCCGATACCTTTATGGCGGCGTGCCTCGCATATTGCGATCTGTTTGTCACGGCAGATTGTGGCCAGCTCCGATGCTTCCGGGAAGTCGTGTCTTTCATGGAACTCGCCGTGATTCTGAAATCCTACCAGGAATTCCGGGATGGGCTCGTCGGCGCAAGAGCGAACGCTAATTCTGGATTCCAATCCGCTGCGCTTCGTCGGCGTGCTTGAGGCTCGCTGAACGGAAACTACCCCGGTACCAGACGCGCACCAGCCAATTTGCACGGCGTAAGATGATGCTATACTTTTAAATTCGAGCAGACGCGGCAATCTGGTCTGCCAGCGAACTTCACGCGAATGAAACAAATTGCCATCGTGGGCGGCGGGCCCGCCGGGGCTCTCTGCGCCGAGAAATTGAGCGTCGCCGGATTCGGCGTCACTCTTTTTGACGAACACCTGGCGTGGGAAAAGCCCTGCGGCGGCGGCTTGACCCACAAGGCCATCGAAAAATATCCCTTCCTGCTGGACGGTCCCGCCGCAAAAAAAGAAATTCACAGCGCGGAGCTGATCTCCAGCCGCGGGCATCGCGCGCGCTTTGAAATGTCCCGGCCGCTGGTGATTTATTCCCGCGCTGTGCTCAACGGCCTCTTGCTCGACCGCGCCGAAGCCGCCGGCTGCAAGACGCTGCACGCGCGCGTGACTCGCGTCGACACGGCGGCTGAACAGGTCCAGCTCACCGCCGGAGGCAAAGAGTACGCGGCGGATTTCGTCGTGCTGGCCGGCGGCGCGCGGAATCAACTGCTGCCCGGAACCACGCCGCTTCGCCCGAAAGATCTGGAAGTCACCCTCGGCTATTTCATCCCCGCGAAAGACGAGCTGGTCCGAATCAAATTTCTCCATCGCATGTCCGGCTACATGTGGTCTTTTCCGCGAACCGACCATCTTTCCGTCGGCATTTGCGCGAAGATGGCCGAGTACACAACGCAATCCTTGCGTGATCTGCTGGACGGTTTTATTCGCGAAGAAAAACTCCCCACCGAGGGCGCGCGTTTTTACAGCCACGTTTTGCCCTCGCCGGAGTTCGGCACTTTGCGCAACAGAAAAATTGCCGGCCGCAACTGGGCGCTCGCGGGAGACGCCGCCGCGTGCGTGGACCCCATCACCGGCGAAGGCCTCTTCTACGCGCTTCGCTCCGGCGATTTGCTGGCGCAGGCCATTGCCCAAGGGCAGCCCGAAAGTTATCCCGCGCGATTGCGCGCCGAATTTGTCGCCGATCTGGAAATCGCCGCGCGTCTGGTGCGCCTGGTTTTTCGCGGCACTTTCCTCGGCGGCGCGGTCACCACGCGCATGGTGCAGTTTGCGCGCCGCAGCGCCACTTTTCGCGAGCTGCTGCGCGATCTTTTCAGCGGCGCGCAGGACTATGCCAGCTTGCGCAAGCGCCTCTGGAAACAGTTCGGCGTCACTCTCGCCGAATTCCTGGACGATTTTTTCCACGCACCGCACGCTCCCGCGCCATCGCAAGAGGAACTGTGAAAACTTCGCGGGTCCGCAAGCGCAGGCCGAAAGCAAAGAGCGCGCCAGCAGCGGCGCAGCCGGAAAAAAACAAATCTGCTGCCCCGCAGCGCGAGCTCCCGCGTTTTCCAAAGAATTTGCAGGCCAGCGTCGAAAAAGTAGTGGAATTTCAGTGGACCATTGCGGCCTACAATCCCGATCTGCCCGCGATTTTTTCCACGCCGGCCATGATTGGCCTGATGGAAGTCGCCGCGGCGAAGGCCATCACTCCTCATTTGCCCGCGGGAACGATCAGCGTGGGCACGCGTATCGAAGTGGACCACCTGAAAGCCGTACCGCAAGGAACCGTTGTGCAGGCGCACGCGCGACTGATTGGATACGAAGGAAGGTTTCTGGCGTTCGAGGTGGAAGCGCGCGCGAAGGATTTGGTGGTGGGGCGAGGAAAAGTTTACCGCGCGATTGTCACTCTGAAGGGGCCTGACGGAATCGTTCGCAAATAAAGCCGCGCTCGGTCAATCACAAATTCCCATTTCATTTTTGTAAAAAGACTGTGCGCAATGCAAAGCGCACGCGGCGTTAGTAGCCGGGACGCTGCGAGGCGGAGCGGGCGCGTGGAGCAGCGGCGACGGCACGAGGAACCACCGTGGCCATTTTGCGAATCATCGCCAGGACCAGCTTTTTGTCTTCATCGGTCAGCGTGGTGCTGTATTTCTTGATGTCGGCCAGAAAGCGAATCTCTTCCTCGGAAAGCTCACCCAACATTTTCTTCGTTTCGCGATCCTGAGGCGTATCCGCGCTGGGGAAAAAATCGGCCAAGCTGATTTCCATGGCTTCCGCGATTTTCGCCAGCGTCTCCAGGGAAGGCACGGTGTGGCCGTTTTCCACTCGCGAAAGATAGCAGCGCAGAAGCCCGGTGCGTCGCTCGATGTCGCCTTGAGAGAGGCCGCGATCGTTGCGATACGATCGAATCACTTCGCCGATATTTACTTTGGGCTTCTCTTTTGGCAATTTACTGCTCCTTTGCTGGGTTATCCTACTCAGCACCAGCGGCTACACGCAAGAAAATTCCCGGCCGGTGTTCGCCGCGGTAACCAAAAGGATAATCCCGCAATTCGCGGCACCTGCGCAAAGAAAAAGGCGCGCCGCAACACCATCGGGAGCGCAAAGAACCTGCCAAAATTGGCGATTAGAAAAACTTCCGCTCTTTGTTTTCTGGGAGATAGGCTGGATTCTAATTCTGGAGGTTGGCGATTAGAAAGATTCGGGGTTGCGGGCGGCAGGCCCAGAACCGCAAAAGCCGAAAAAGCAGCTCGTGGACTTCGGAGACGGATTCGTTTGCGCCGCAAAAAGGCTCTCCGCAGAACCGGCCGGAGCGCAAAGCGCGTGCTCCGCAAAACCATCCGGAACACACAGGACGCTCCAAAATTATCGGTTAGAAGTTTTTGGGCTCTCTGTTTTGTGCCGCTTTCGGGGATTTCCAATTTTCGAGGCTGCGGACCGGGAATCAGATGAACTGCGGCAATTCGCGCTGCGGGAAGCTCGCTGCAAGCCGGTGTTGGACCGATGATGTCTGACTTCACCGTAATCCTTATATTATCATCGAGGTAACTATCCATATAACATACTACCTATCGAATAGCAAGCGAAAACAGCGGAAGGCCGGCTGCCGCCGGATGAAACAGCGTTTGGATGCTAGGGGTCGCCCCCGGGCCAACAAAACGGAACCTGGCTGCCCGCATCTTAGGCGCTTAGGATAAAAATGGGCACCACAAAGGCAACCCAGCAATGCAAGACAAAGAACAGGGGCGTGCCCTTCGCAAAATCCCTCAGAGCAAGAAATCGCCGCTACAAATACAAAGGCCCTATTCGTAGCGTAGGGCGACCATCGGATCCACGCGCATCGCCCGGCGCGCCGGAATGTAACAGGCGAGCAACGCGACAGCGATCAAGAGAACAGTGACGGCGATGAAGGTCGCAGGGTCGCGCGGCTTCACGCCGTAAAGCAAAGTGCTCAAAAACTGAGTGAGCGCAAACGCCGCAGCGAGGCCGACGGCCGCGCCCGCAAGCACGAAGACCAGACCTTGCTTGATGACCAAGCGCAAAACGTCGAACGAACGAGCGCCGAGCGCGAGGCGAATTCCAATCTCCTGGGTGCGTTCGCGGACCCAATAGGAGACGACGCCGTAGATTCCGATGGAGGCAAGCAGGAGCGCGATAACGGCGAAGACGGACAGGAGGGCGGGATAGAAGCGATTGGGAGCGAGCGTCTCGCTAAATTGCTCGCGCATTGTTTGCGGATCATCGAGAAGGGCGCTGGGATCGAGCGCAACGATGCGCTTTTGAAGCTCATGCGCGACCGCAGGTGTGCGGCCGTCGAAGCGCGCGACAAGCATCATGTCCGCAACGGGCGCCTGTGCGTAGGGAAGATAGATTTCGGAATCAACGTGAGGCGTGCCGCCGGTAAACCAATGTTTGACGTCGGGAATCACTCCGACCACGCGGACAACGCCAGGTTGCGGCGTAAATCGCGCAGGATAGTGCAAGGGATAAAAAACAAGGTCTTCCCCGATGGCGTCACCGTTTTTGAAGTATTGGCGGGCGACAAACTGGTTGACGATGGCGACGCGAGGCGCAACGGCAGAATCCTGCGCGGCGAATTCGCGTCCCGCGAGGATGTGAACGCCGATGGCGCGAAAATATCCGGGCGTGACGACGCGGACCATCGCCGAAGGACGGCTTCTGGAAGAGTGCGCGGCAGGAACATCGAAGGGCGGCATGGGAGCGACAGCGTCGGAGCCGAGAGGCGGCGCACTGGTTGCGGCGGCGTCGAGAATGCCAGGAATCGTTCTGACGCGCACGAGCAGCTGGTCATAGAAGGCGATTTGCGCGGCGGGAGATGCGGATTTGGAAACGTCGGCGGTGAGCAGATGGTTCACATTGAAGCCTGGATTGGTGCTCGAGAGTTCATGGAGGCTGCGAAGGAGGACGCCGGCGCCGCAAAGAACAATGGTGGCGAGCGCAACTTGCGCGGCGACCAAGAATCCTCGAAGCTGCGCGGGGCGGAGCGCGCGCGAATTCGCTAGAGGGCTGCCTTTGAGCGAGGAGTTGACGTCGAAGGAGGAAATTTTCAGCGAAGGAAGGAGTCCAAAAATTGCGGCGGCGGCGAGCGATGCGGCAAAGGCGAAAATTGCGGTGAAAGTATCGGTGCGAAGGTCTTTCAATGCGGGAATTGCCGCGGCTCCCATTTTGCTTAGGACGCCGGCGATCTCCCAAGCTCCGGCGAGACCAAACGCGCCTCCGAGGAGCGCGAGCAGCAGGCTTTCGGTGAGCATCTGACGAATCAGCCGGCCACGGGACGCGCCAAGCGCAGCGCGAACGGCGAATTCCTTGCGGCGGGCGAGGCCGCGGGCGAGCAACAGTCCGGAGACATTGCCGCAAGCGATCAATAGGACGAATGAAACCGCGCCGAAAAGCACCCCAAGCGGATCGCGCAGAAATGCGTCTTCGTGATTTATGGGGTCGACCTGCGCACCGCGATTTCGGTTGGAGGCAGGATAGGCGAGCGCGAGACGGCTGGCGATGATGTTCAAATCGGATTGCGCGCTGGAGACACTCGTGTTGGGCACGAGGCGCGCAACGACGAGCAAGCTATCGCCGGTACGATCGCGCAGAATGGGCGAATCCCAGGGGGTCGGAAGAACGACGCCGATGGGAGCGTCTTCGTAAGGCGGATCAAAACGCGGCGGAAGAATTCCGACAATTTGCCGGAGAGTGCCGTCTACGGTGATGTTCCGGCCGATCACTTGCGGACTGCCAGCGAATTGCGACTGCCACAGAGCGTAGCTGAGCATGGCAACGTGCGAATTGGAATTTTGTTCTTGTGGCAGAAATGAGCGGCCGAGTGCGGGCTCGATGCCGAGCGTCGCGAAGAGATTTCCGGTGGACAGCATGGTCCAGACACGGCGCTGCTGGCGCGCGCCGATGGAAACGATGGCGTACTCGCGAAACACGTAGGCAGCAACCTGCGTGAAGGAACGACTTTGCGATTTCCAATCCAAATAGTCGGGACCGGAGAGCCCGTCGGTGTAGTGCGACTTTCCGTTTGTTGACCAGAGCGAGACCAGGCGCTCCGGCTGGTAAAACGGATAAGGGCGAAGCAGGGCGGTTTGAATGGCGCTGAAGATGGCGGTATTGGCGCCGATGCCGAGGGCCAGGGTGAGCACGGCGACGGCGGTGAAGCCGGGGGACTTGCGCAGCATGCGCAGGCCATAGCGAATGTCCTGAGCGAGGCTCTCCACCGCGGGCAGCCCGCGGCGCGCGCGGTATTGTTCCTTGGCCTGTTCCACGCCGCCGAGTTTGATCAGCGCCTGGCGGC
>JBAPRL010000084.1:0-11817 GCA_049281095.1 Candidatus Acidiferrales bacterium | reverse complement strand
TATGACGATCCGACGGGTGCCACGACTGCAACGACTGAAGCGGTGTGCGAAGCACTGACCCCGCTGCAGTAAGAGTAGCCGGAACGGAAAGCAGGACACGGAAGGGAGGGGTCACCCCCTCCCTTTTTGTATTTTGTGGCAACGGGAAGATAAAGAACGCTGCTCCTATCCTCTACCCCGTCAAACGCGAAGGTAAGAACGGCTTGAATGAGGTGCGCTTGGCGCGAGCTAGCGCTAGGCGGGTTTTGCGCCGTGGACGAGGAGAGCGCCCTCGCGGCGGAAAGCGGCGAGCTCAGCAGCGTCGCGGAACCAGCGTCCGGTATACGTTTCCGGCGCAGGAGTGGGATCAACGATGCGGCGATGGATGACTTCGGAGAATCCTGCGCTGCGGAAGAGCTTCGCCCATTCGTCGCCGGAGAGCAGATGCATGGGTATCTGAATGAGCTTTGCCCATTGATGGCAATATGGATTGTCGCGGTAATAGTTGATGAGAATCCACGCCAAGCCGCCAGGGCGCAACACGCGGAAAATGTCGCGAATGCCGGCGGCGGGATCGGGCCAGTAATAGGAGGATTCCACGGAGATCACCTTATCGAATGAGTTGGGCTCGCGCGGGATGGTGTCCACGCTGCCGACGATGAATTCGGCGTTGCGCACGTTGGAGGATGCGCGGCGGGCGCGCTCGACCATTTCATCGGATAGGTCCATGCCGATGGCGCGGCCTTGCGGCACGCGCGGGGCAAGTTCGCGCACGAGCCAGCCGCCGCCGCAGCCGACATCGAGAATTGTCTCGCCGGGAGCAAACTGCATCATGGCGAGCATCGGCTCGACGATGGGACGATGCTCGTGTTCCATGCTTTCGCCCTTGCCGGCATCGGCCCAGGTGTTGAATTCCTTGCGCAGGGTTTCGTTTGCTGAAGCGTGTGCCATCTTCGGTTTCATTCCTGTATGGATGCTTTCGGTTTATCTGCGGATCCAAGACCCATGAAACTGAGGGGCTGTCGCCGACATCCCTAAACGGGCCGGCCGCACGTGGCGCAATAGCGCGCGCCAAAAATGCTCGCCGTACCGCACTGGCTGCAGTAATGGCCCGGCCCAGCGACGACCATCACAGGCATGCGGGCGTCCGCGGTACAAGCCCAGAACAGCGCAATGACCCAGCCGACGATGGTCCAGCCGAGAAAGAAATTGACGAGGAAGATGCCGGCCGCGTTGCGCTTGTTATGGCCCAAGATCGATGGCAGGAAATACATTACGGTGGCTAGGGCAAGAAAGAGCATGGCCGTATCTCCTTAGTTCCGCTGTGGCGGGCCACAGCCGTACCTAATCAAGTTACGTGCGCGGGCCCGAAAATGTTCCCCCGTGCGAGTTTCACTTTTCGACTTTAGCCAAGAGCCGCACGAATTTCTCCTGGCGGGCCTGCTGATCCAATCCGTCATTGGCTTCGGCAAGCTGAGTCTGGTTCATCGAGCAAAACTTAGGGCCGCACATGGAGCAGAATTTCGCCTCTTTGTAAAAATCGTCGGGCAAAGTTTCGTCGTGCATGGCGCGTGCGGTTTCCGGATCGAGGGATAGATCGAATTGCTTGTTCCAGTCGAAAAGGAAACGCGCGTAGCTCAAGGCGTCATCGCGGTCGCGCGCCCCGGGGCGGTGACGCGCGACATCGGCGGCATGTGCAGCAATTTTGTAGGCGATCACGCCCTGGCGAACGTCATCGGCATTGGGCAAGCCGAGATGCTCTTTCGGCGTAACGTAGCAAAGCATCGACGCACCGTGCCAGCCGATCATCGCCGCGCCAATGGCGCTGGTGATGTGATCGTAGCCGGGCGCGATGTCGGTGACCAGCGGGCCGAGGGTGTAGAACGGCGCTTCGTGGCACAGCTCGTTTTCTTTTTTGACCTGCAGCTCGATCTGATCCATCGGGATGTGGCCGGGACCCTCGATCATGACTTGCACGCCGTGCTCCCAGGCTTTTTTTGTGAGGTCGCCCAGAACTTTCAGCTCGGCGAATTGCGCTTCGTCGCTGGCGTCGGCGAGCGAGCCGGGCCGCAAGCCGTCGCCGAGCGAAAAGCTCACGTCGTGCTTCTTGAAAATTTTGCAGATGGCGTCGAAATTGTCATAGAGGAAATTCTGCTGTTTGTGATGGCTCATCCAGACGGCCAGAAGCGCGCCGCCGCGGCTGACGATTCCGGTGATGCGGTTGCGCACCAGCGGCAGAAATTCGCGCAGCACGCCGGCGTGGATGGTCATGTAATCGACGCCCTGCTCGGCCTGCTCTTCGATGACTTCGAGCATCAGCTCGATGGTCAAATCTTCGGTGCGACGGACGCGCGAAAGCGCTTCGTAAATTGGCACCGTGCCGATGGGCACAGGCGACGCGTCGATGAT
This sequence comes from Candidatus Acidiferrales bacterium, assembly GCA_049281095.1. Taxonomy (GTDB): domain Bacteria; phylum Acidobacteriota; class Terriglobia; order Acidiferrales; family UBA7541; genus DAHUXN01. The sequence continues at coordinate 9,429 of JBAPRL010000084.1, read as the reverse complement.
CGCTTTGCGGATCTTCGGGATGTCGCCGCCGGTCGAAAGGTCCATGACCGTGTCTGAGCCGTAATGCACAGAGCGGTGCAGCTTTTCGAGTTCTTCATCGATATTCGAAGTGGTTGCAGAATTTCCGATGTTGGCGTTGATTTTGCATTTGAACGCCACGCCGATGCCCATGGGCTCGAGGTTGCGGTGATTGATGTTGGCGGGGATGATGGCGCGGCCGCGGGCGACTTCGTCGCGCACCAATTCGGGCGTGATTTTTTCACGCTTCGCCACGTATTCCATTTCCTCAGTGATGATGCCGAGGCGCGCATAGTGCATCTGCGAAACGTTACGGCTGCCGTTCACGCCTGCGGTCGCAAGCCGCTTTTCAATCCATGCATCTCTTAACGCCATGATTTTTTCCCCCGCCCCGTAATGCCAAGAAGAATTACGCCGACTGCGTTACTTCGCCCGGCCGAAAAACAATTGCGGGCTCATTATCGCATCGCGGCGCACCGACGGCAATCCGAAGCACATCGACAGCCTAAAGATTCCTGCGTCTCCGTTTGCGCCACTCTTCCGCGGTGATTTCCCAGATTTCCCCGGGAAGGCGGCCGGAGACATAGTCGCGCTCTTCGGTGGCGATCATACGCATGCCCTGTTTTTCCGAAATGCGCCGTGACGCCACGTTCTGAATGGCTTTGGGCGCGCGCAGCACGGGAAATTTCAGCACGTCGAACCAATAGTCCGTGACCGCGTCGCACGCTTCGCTCATCAGCCCGCGGCCTTGCCATGGCAATCCCGTCCAGAAGCCGCGATTTTCCTTTTCGTTTTTCATCAAGCTGATGAAGCCGATCATTTGATCCGGTTCGGTTTTCAGCCGCAGCGTCCAGTGCCAAGCCTCGCCACGCGCAACGGCCGGGAGCGCCATATCACGGATATATTGCAATGCGCCGTCTGGCGGATAGGGCCACGGGACGCGGTTCAGGAGATAGCGCACGATCTCCCAATGCGGAAAGAGGATTTGGATCTGTTCGGCGTCGGTCAGCTCAAGGGGGCGCAGTAGCAAGCGCGGCGTTTCGAGCGTCGGGGGCTTCGGCAAGAATTTCTGCGTGGGCCGCGGCGGTTGCGCTTTTGGGCCAGCCTGAACTGTTTTCTTTGCGTGCTTCTTCACTTCGCCGCCGCTTGCAGACCTGTGCCCGCCAGCATTTCGATCAACTTCTCCGGCTCGTTCACCGGGGGATAGCACGAAGTCCCCGCACATACAATCGCTTGCGCGGCGTCGGGATCTAGGTGGGGGATAGTTTCTTTGAGTGTAGGCGCGAGGGCATCTGCCGTGGCGACTTGTGGCGTGACGCGCAGGACGCTTTTGGCGAAGCGATAGACGGAGTTCGCGGCGGCTTCGAGCGCCGCCGCTTTCGCATCATCAACCGCGCCGGTGACTACCACCTGCATCGTGTGGCGCGAATGCAGAAGCGCCGCGAGGCCATAGGTTGCGGCGAACATTCCGTACTGCGGGGCAATTCCTGCGAAGGCTTCGAGGGTGAGCCGCGCCCAATCATGGTATTTCCCATTGCCGGTGAAGGCGTAGAGCCGGTCAAGAACAATCGCGGCGGCGGAATTGGTTCCCGGCGTCGGCGAATCCTGAAAGGGTTTGCGGCGCACGTCGAGGCCGCCCATCGGAGCCGCGTCGGACGCGCGATCGAAAAATCCGCCGTGTTCCGGATCGCCATACTTTTCAATGGCCAGCAGCATGGTGCGCTCGGCAAGCGAAAAGTAGCGGCGGTCGAGCGTCGATTCGTAGGCATCGAGCAGCGCGGCGGCCATGAAAACCTGGTCGTCTAACATTCCGTCGATTTTTTCTCCGCCCACGCGATGCTGGAACCCTTTTGTGTCGTCCCATGCTTGCGCAAGGATGATGTCAATTGTCTGCAGCGCGAATTCGCGGCAGTCCTGACGGCGCAGAACGCGCGCGGCTTCGAGAAAAGCCGACGCGAACATGGCGTTCCAACTGACATAGACGGTGCGGTCGACCGCGGGCGCTTGCCGCGCGGTTCGCGCAGCAAGCATTTTGCCTTTCGCGCGCGCGATGACGAGGCGCACGTCGCTCCCGTTCATTCCAGCGCCACGAGCGATTTCGCCGGCGCTTGACGCGACCCACAGGACATTTTTCGCTGGGTTGTGGTGCATCTCGCCAACGGGGCCGACGTCGTAATGCTCTTCCATTACGCGCGCTTCTTCCGGCGTGAGCGCTGCGCGCAACTCCTGCTGCGTCCACGTGAAATAATCGCCATCGTCGTCGAGCGAAATGTCCGCGTCCTGACTGCCGTAGAATCCGCCGCGCTGGCGGTCGCTCAGCGTGTCGAAGACCCAGCCGATGATTCCTTCCGCGGTTTCGCGAAACAGTTGCGCGGCGCCGGCTTCTTCCGCCTCGCGCTTCCGGGTCACGTTCGCGACCTGAAACGCGTGCAAGTAATTCCTCAGCAGCTCCGAATTGTCGTAGGACATTTTTTCGAAGTGCGGCACGCACCAGCGCTCGTCGACGGAATAACGGTGAAACCCGCCGCCGAGCTGATCGTAAACGCCGCCAAGCGCCATCTTGGTGAGCGTTTCGGTCGCCACTTCGAGCATTTTCGCGTCGCGCGCCGATTGCCCAAGTTCGAGCAACAAGTCGAGCGCCGCCGGATGCGGAAATTTCGGCGCGTGGCCGAATCCGCCGTTGCGCGCGTCAAATTTGTCCACAATCGACTGGGCCATTGCCTGGACAATACCTGCATCGAACGGCGCGCGCACGTTCGAGAAGCTCTCGGACTGCCGAACGGCGTCTTCGAGCGCGGCCGCCGAGCCGTCGATTTCGGCGCGCTTCGAGCGAAACGCTTCCGCGGCAGCCACCAAGATGCGTTTGAACCCGGGCCGGCCCATGGCGTCTTCCGGCGGGAAATATGTTCCGCCGAAGAAAGGCTTGCCGTCCGGCGTGAGAAAGGCCGTCAGAGGCCAGCCACCTTGGCCGGAAATGGCGCTCACCGCGGCCTGATAACGGGAATCGACATCGGGACGCTCGTCCCGGTCGACTTTTACGGCGACATAAAACTGATTGATGAGCGCGGCAATCTCGGGATTTTCGTAACTCTCGCGGTCAATGACGTGGCACCAGTGGCACCAAACCGCGCCAATATCGAGGAGAATCGGTTTCGATTCCGCGCGCGCCTTGGCAAAGGCGGCGTCGCCCCATTCGTGCCAGTCCACCGGTTGATGAGCGGCGGAGCGCAAGTAGGGACTTACGGAATCCTTCAGCCGATTTGTTGCGCCATCACTCATGGAATTCCTTCTTGGCGGAGACTGGCCGTGGTGGAAATATTCGGCGAGCGCTTGCCGATGCGCTATTGGATCGGGTTGCGATAATCCGCGTCGCGCGGGTCAATCGGTCTGCGTCCCGCGAATCCTTCATCCTGGCGGTGATAAAAGCGAATGCGATCCTCGCCGACGCGCCAGCAATAGTAAATATCTTCGTTATTGAGGCGCCCCGGAAAATCCAGCAAGCCCGTGTCCAGATCCTTCACCACACAGCCCGTCGAGTGGATTTTCTCCAGCGCCGAAGCGATGGAGCTCTCCAAGCTATTCTGCTCCAGCCGCTGCTGCCCGGCGTGCTGATAATCAAAACGCATTCCGCCGGACATTTGAATGCGTGTGGCCAGCTCAGTCATTTTGTCGTCAATGGCTTTGGCGCGGCGGCGCGCTTCCATGGCCTCGAGCAGTACCGGCTCGAGCTCGGCGCGCGCGCGCTCCGCTTCGGTGAGACTGAAAAGCCTTTGCTCGTCGTCGCCCATGGAGGTTCTTAACCCCCAATATAAACCATTGTGCGGGACGGCGGCACAAAATCCGGCTCGTTGATCCGGTGGCCGGCCTCCTTCTGCATGACGATGGCGCGAATCTCCGCGGCGATTTGGGCGTCGTCCGCGCCGCCGCGCAGCAGGCCCCGCAAGTCGTGATCGTCCTTGCTGAAAAGGCAAGTCCGCAACTTGCCGTCGGCGGTGAGGCGAATACGCGAGCAGAAGCCGCAGAATGGCTGGGTCACAGGCGCAATCAATCCGATTTCGCCGCCGCCGTCGGTGAAGCGATACTTGCGCGCGGTTTCGCTGCGCTCGTGCGCCACTGGCACAAGCGGCCAGCGCGCTTCGATGCGGCTTTTGACTTCCGCTGCGGGGACCATCAGGTCGCGCGTCCAAGCGCGATCCGCATCGAGGGGCATGAATTCAATGAAACGCATGATCAAATCGCGTTCGCGAGCGAATTCTGCGAATCTCTCGACTTCATCGTCGTTGATTCCGCGCACCAGGACCGCATTCACTTTCACCGGACGCAGCCCCGACGCTTGCGCGGCGTCGATTCCCGCCATCACGCGGTCAAACGAGTGAGTGCGCGTGATTCTCTCGAATTTGGCGCGATCGAGAGAATCCAAACTGATGTTGATGCGGTTCAGTCCGGCGTCAACCAGGCGGTCACAACGCTCGGCGAGCGATTGACCATTGGTGGTGAGGGACAAGTCCGGCACGCCCATTGCACGCAGCGACGAAATAAATTCCTCGACGCCAAGCCGCACCAGCGGCTCCCCGCCGGTGACGCGCACTTTGCGAATCCCCAGGCTCACCAAAATGCGGGCGAGACGTTCGAGCTCATCCCACGAGAGCAGCTTGTGCTCCGCCATATGATTTTCCGGGTTCGCGGAGCGGCAATACACACACCGAAAATTGCAGCGATCCGTGACGGAGATTCGCAGATCGGTGATCTGCCGGCCGAATTTGTCGGCCAGTGCGCCGCTTTCGTTGTGACTCATGTCTGAATCTAGAGTGTGCAGATAAGCTCCCCAAAATAGAAATGCCCAACTCCGGGAATTGGAATCGGGCAGAAAGAACGGCACACGCTGAGTGTACCGAGTCTTCTCCTTTCCAAATCACGGATTCACGTGAGCAAGTAGGCAAACGGCGCGCAACTTGATCAGGCTTACGTGAAGGGAGGCGCGGGAGTTTCCTCCGGCACCCTGAACGCATGGAAAGAAATAACTCACATGCGTTTCCAGCGCTCTTCGAGCGATGGAATCGTCCCCGAGGCCGTTGGTTTTTTCTCCGGCAGGCCGCGAGAATCGGAGTCCCGACCAGTCTACGCCGCTTTCCTTCCCGCAGCAATTCATGAAGGACAGGAAACGCCTGAGCCGGCGCTGCTAGCGCAGCGAATAGGTTATGGTAAAGTTGCGAGCCGATGCGGATCTTCGTACTTGGCGTTGGCGGCACAGGCTCGCTACTCGCTGAACTGCTCGCCCGCCAGGGTCACACGGTCTGGTGCGGCGACCGGGATGTCGAACGGGCGCGCCGCTTCCTCGGCAGGAAAAGCGGCATCGAGGTTCGTGAAGCCAATGCGCGCAATCTGTGGTCCATCGTGCGCGCCGCACGGAGTTGCCATCTGCTGGCCAATTGCGCGCCGGCCATGTACAACGAAGTGGTGCTTCGTGCGGCGCTGCGCTTGCGGGTGCATTATCTCGATCTGAATTCGCGGCTCACGCGAAACCCATTCAAGCCGGAACAACTCGCCTATCATCGCCGTTTCGTCCAGAAAAATCGCGCGGCAGTGATTAATGCCGGGATCGCACCAGGGCTCACGAACCTGCTGGCGCGGCGTGGCGTGGAACTTCTGGATTCGGTCGAGAGCATCCATTTCCGCCTTTGCGAAGACACGGAGAGCCGCGATCCTGTTTCTACGTGGTCTCCGGAAGCGGCGTTCGACGAAGCCACGTCGCGCCCGCGCGTCTATCGCGCAGGACGCTTCACGTTCGGCAAGAAGTTCGGCGAGCGGGAGAAATTCCGCTTCCCGCCGCCCATCGGAGAGATCCCGGTCTACCTTGCGGCGCAAGATGAGGTCTGCACCATCGCTACGAACGTCCAACTCAGGGACGCCGATGCCAAGATCGGCGGCAGCGACATCGAACAGTTGCGCCGCTGGCAGCGCCGTGGACGACTCAGCCGCTCTCACGGCATTGTGAGCAAGCGCTTTCCCAAGACTCCGACACCGCGGCAGGTGGCGGCGCTGATTCGCCGGGGGATTCTGGAAGATGCGCGCTTCGCCGCCGCCGTTCTGGTGCGAGGCGCGAAAGATGGACCGCAGGATGATCTGCCGCTGCTGGTTCGATGGGACGCCGGCGTGCCTTCTCTTTACCAGCTGCGTCGTTCGGGGATGACGACCACACCAATCTCTTACGCCACGGCGCACGTCGCCGCGCTATTTATCAAACATTTCCCGCGCGACCGAGCCGGAGTTTTTTCTCCCGAGGAGCTTCCCGCCGATGCGCGGCGCGCCATCCTCAGCGAAGTCCGATTACGCAAGATTCGCATTACGCTGAAGATTACGCCACTCAAACGAATCGATTCTGAGGAGGAATACTAGCCAAACTCAAATCAGTCTGCGGCGTCGCTGCTAAGTCCCACGGTCAGCGCGGCTCCTTGTTCCGCAGGCAGGCGCTCAAACGCCTTCTTCAGCAACATGGGCGTAACAATCGTCGTCACGGTCGCCATCAAAACGAGCACCGTAAACAATTCGTTCCCAATGAATGCGTTTGACAGGGCAACATTCGCGATCACCAGCTCCATGATGCCGCGCCCGTTTAGTCCAACTCCCAACGCCCAGCTTTGCGGGTCGCCCAGACCGGCAAGTCGGCCGCCAATGTAGCCTCCGGCGATTTTGGCGACGAACGCGACCACCAACACCGCAACGACGAGCTTCCAATCTCGCAGACTCGACGCATCGAATTCCAACCCAATCGCGGCGAAGAAAATCGGCCCCAGGAATCCCATGGTCAAGTTCGAGGCGGTTTTCCTTACCTCTTCGAAATTGGCTTTTCCCAGCACCGCATGGCTGAGGAGCATGGATCCGAAGAATGCCCCCACGATGAAATGCAGCCCTAACAGCTCGGAGAGGCTGGCAAACGCAAACACAAAGAGCAGCACCACGGCAAACAATGACTCTTTTCCCTTGAGTTTCACGAGCAGGGGATCGATCAAGTTGCGGGAGCGGCGGAATCGGCCCGGCGTGTATTTCTTAATCACGCGAGACACGATAACAATTGCCGCCATGAACACCAGGGCCTTTACCAGCGCCAAGCCAACGGACGTAAGCAGGGTCCTCGTCATAGGTCCATGGGCTTTGACCCCGAGAATGACGCCGAGCAAGAGCAGCGACGCAACGTCGTTCATGACCGCAGCGGAGATAATCCTCTGCCCAATGTCGGTTTGGAGCTTGTCGAGATCCATCAGAATCCGCACGCTGACCGGAAGAGCGGTGATGGCGATACACAGGCCGACAAAAACCATCTGCGTCGGCCCCATGCGAAACGTGTAGCCCATCAATATTCCCAGCGCCAGCGGAATCGTGAATCCGGCCAGCCCCACCAGCGCGCCGCGGCCACGAAAGGCCTTCCACAGAACGCCCAGATCCATTTCCATTCCGACCAGGAACACCAGTAGGAACACGCCCAAGTCAGCGATGGCTTTGATTTCAGGAGTGAAGGTAATCAGCGCCAGCGCGGAGGGTCCGAGCAGCACGCCTGCAGCGATCTCCCCGATCATCGCAGGCTGGCCGAGGCGCTCGACCAGCTCCCCGATCACCCGGGAAACGATCAAAAGCAACAGCAAGGCCTCGATCAGAGTCACGAAAGCTCCGGTTATCCTCGGCGCACAGTAGGGTTACGAACCTGGATGGGGGCGGGTCCTACCCCGGTTCGGGCAGTATAACCCACGAGGGACGCTGCCCGTCGATAGGGATTTTCCCCCACAGGCGCGTGAACAAAATAAAGAAGATGCGGCTACTTCTCGGGGTGTTGGTCTGAATGAAACTCGGTCCACGGGCCGGCGATCATGTCGCGCAGCTCAGGAGCTTGCCAGCGGTACTGGGGATGAGCAGCCAGAAAAGGCTTGGCATAAAAATTCTCGCCGCAGGGGTGGCCCGCGCGCGCCACGAGCGTCATGTCTTTGGCCATATCGCTGTCGGTGACCTTCCCCTGCACGGCGCCCATCGGGTCGAATGGGGCAACGTCCCAACCCTTATCGCCCTTCGCGTTCACGTCGCCGTGCCCGCAGAGGGTGCGGCCGTCCGCGCCTGCTTTTTTCGTGTATGCGTCGAAGTGATCCCCTTCGAATTTTTCCGCGAGCGACACGTCGATCTTTCCCTTGTTTTCCTTCATGAGCTCGTCCCAACGCACGTGGCGCGCGTTCGGCGACATCGTCGGATCGTTCAAGTTGTAGGTGGTGTCGAGCTTGGTCACGGTCGGATCGCTGGTGAAGTTCGCCCCGACATAGTAGCCATCTTTCGTGCGCCAGACTTTATATGCCTTCAAACCCAGCTCGAACTGCGCGATTTCGCCCGTCTTGCGGTCGCCGAGCAGCCAATCGTTGGCGTAGCCGCCATTATTTCCATCAAGCATGATTTTTACGTAGTCGTCGATCGATCCCGCGTACTGCATGGCCTTGCGCGCGCGCACGAATTCGGGAATGCCGTCCGGCTTCCAGCCGTGGAACGCAGAAATCGTGGTCTCGGTTACCATCAGCCCATCCGAGTTGATGGTGAAGTCGTCATCGCTCACGATCACTCCCGGAAAGCCGTCTCCGATCATCCGGTAGCCGTGCTCGGGAGTGATGTCGAAAATGACGCGCCAGCGCTCGCCGTCCATGTAGTTTGTCCAGTTGTTGTGCGCGATGACGATCTGGCCGTCTTTGGTCCAGCTTCCCGTGGCCACAAACGCGCTGCAATGTCCCACGACTTTCCGTTTCGGCGCGTTCGCCACTTTGTGCCGCTTGTCGTACCACGGCGCGTAATAATCCGGCAGCTCCATAAACGCATTCAACGCCACCACATCGTCCAAATCCATCTTCACGCCGCGCGCGTTCAGGCCTGCGACAATTCCTTTTAACTCCGCCTGATATTCCGCGTCGATATGCGGCCAAAGCATGTTCTGCGCTGCATCGCGGAAGAAATTCCAATCGTGCTTCGCGGTGTGCGTATCTTCGAGCTTCACCGCCGCGAAAGCGTCCTTGATTTCCGGTGCGAGCAGGTAGCCATGCTGATAGCCGATTTGGTCTGGTGAGCCTTGCAGGTGCACGTAGGTCCAGCCGCCCTTCTGAAAGCGATACGCGCCCGCGAGGCGGGGGTTTGCCGCCGCCACAGTGGTCGTTAGCGCGTGCGTATTCATCGCAGCGTTGACGCGCACCCCTTGCAGCAGCAACGAATACGAGACAATCACAAGCACGGCAAGCGCAAGAGCCGCCGTCAGAAAATGCCACCGCCTGGAATTCATCTATGCCCCCTGAAGAAAACAGAAAATACGCTGGCATCTTAAGCGCGGCGGTGACGTGAAGTCAACGCGCGGCGCGAGTGAATGCTACAAGGAATGCTTGCCTGAATTTAAGA
>JBAPRL010000083.1:0-2483 GCA_049281095.1 Candidatus Acidiferrales bacterium | reverse complement strand
ACTTTAACTCTAGCCCAAAGGCCAGAGCGCTTGCCTGCTGCGAAGCAGCATAGCGACTCACTTGAGCCGTGTCAATAGCCATTTACTATAGAGACAGCGGGCCGGCGGGATTCGAACCCGCACCTCTCGCTTAGCAGGCAAGCGCTCTATCCGTTGAGCTACGGACCCATTAAGCAACCAGCCCTCGGAAGCACATGTCCTACGAAAAGCGGGCGAATCCTAGTTGCACCGTCAGCGCGGACTATACAATAAGAGTTAGCTAATTACAAAGATATCGGAGGCTATCCATGAGCCGTGGAGCGCAGCAACAAACGCAGCAACTGACGCAGCAACAGCTCGCGACGCAGAACCAACTCATCTCGCAGACGGATCAGAACAGTCAGCAGGAACTCTCGGTTCTGACGCCGACGATTGAGAACCTGCTGAACAGCCCGGGCTACACACCCGCGCAGCAATCGGCCATCGAGCAGCAAGGCATGGGCGCGACGCGCACGGCTTATGATGCGCTGCAAGAAACGGCCGCGAATCGCGTGGCGCGAACGAACAACGCCGCCGGTTACGGCGCATTGCAATCGGAGCTCGGTCAGCAGGAAGCGCAAACGCTCGCCAGCCAGGCGCAGTCGGACCAAATCCAATTCGCGAACGAACAGATCGGACAGCAAATGGCCGGCCTGAATGCGCTCGAGAACACCTACAACATCAACTCGAACCTGCTGGGAAAAGCGATGGGCGTGCCGGCGCAATTGCTCAACGTGCAGGAGCAAGCGTCAAAGGGCCCCGGCACTGGCACTTTTCTTGGCGACATTGGCCTCGGCATCGGCTCGCTCTTCGGCTAGCCGCGCTGGGGCATCCGGAGATCGATTCGTATCGAAGTGTTCCCCGCCGCTCCGTGCGCGCAATGCTGCTAAGATGTTGGCGCGATGAATACCGAAATCGCCGAGCCGCGAACAAAATCGCGGCGCAAATTGCCTCCCGGCCCGCCTGGCTGGCCGGTTCTTGGCAACATACCACTTCCCGGGGCCGACTGGCTTGCGGGCTTTGAGCGCGCCGCGCGCACCTTCGGCGACGTCGTGTATTTTCAGTTTTTGCACGTGCCCATGATTTTGCTCGTGCATCCCGAAGCGATTGAATCCGTACTGCTGACCAATCCCGCGAATTTCCTGAAATCGCGCGATTATCGCGCCCTCGCGAAAGTACTCGGCAACGGCCTGCTGACCAGCGAAGGCGACGCGTGGCGCGCGCAGCGGAAAATGCTGCAGCCCGCATTTCGCCGTGAAAATATCCTCTCCTACGCGCCTGTGATGGTCGGGTGCGCGGATAGCCTGCTGGCCCGCTGGCGCGACGGCGAAACGCGCGATCTGCATCAGGAGATGATGGCGCTGACGCTCGATATCGTCGGTAAGGCCCTCTTTGGCACAGACGTTTTGCGAAGCGCCGATCGCGTCGGTTTCGCGCTGGAAACGGCGATGAAGCAGTTCACGCGCATCGCGGGCTGGGCGTTTTTGCTGCCCCGCAACTTTCCGGTGCCGGGGAGTTGGCGGATGCGCCGCGCCACGCATCAGCTCGACGAAGTGATTTACGGCATCATTCGCGAACGCCGCGCCAACGCGCAAAAGTCCAGGGCAGGGAACTCGAGTGACTTACTCGGGACGCTGCTCGAAATCCGCGATGACGATGGACGCCCGCTCAGCGATCTTCAATTGCGCGACCACCTCATGACCCTTTTTCTTGCCGGCCATGAGACCACGGCCATCGCGCTTTCCTGGACGTGGTATCTGCTGGCCACAAATTCTGACGCCGAGCGCAAATTGCACGCCGAGCTCGATGAAGTCTTGCGCGGACGGCCTCCCGCGGCTGACGATTTGCCGCGCTTGCCCTACACGGAAATGGTCATCAAGGAATCCATGCGCCTCTATCCGCCCGCGTGGGGAATTGGCCGCCAATCGCGCGCGGACTTCGAGGCAGGTGGCTATCAGCTGCCGCCGCACACGAATATTTTCATGCTGCAATGGGTGACGCAGCGCGACCCGCGATTTTTCCCTGAGCCGGAGCGTTTTTTGCCGGAGCGTTGGAGCCCCGAGCCCTCCAACGAAGATCCCATTCGCAGCGGCCCGATTCAGAATCGAAAGGTCCCGCGCTTCGCCTATTTCCCGTTCGGCGGCGGCCCGCGCGTTTGCATCGGAGCGGGATTCGCCATGATGGAGGCGACGCTTTTGCTCGCCACGATTGCGCAACGCTATAGATTCGCGCTGGTGCCCGATCACCCCATCACACTATTTCCATCCGTCACCCTGCGCCCACGACACGGAATCAAAGCCGTCCTGCACAAACGCTGAACCCTACTAGGGAAGCTTTTGCTTTTTTTGCTTTTTTTGCTTTTTTTGCTTTTTTTGCTTTTTTTGCTTTTTTTGCTTTTTTTGCTTTTTTTGCTTTTTTTGCTTTTTTTGCTTTTTTTGCTTTTTTTGCTTTTTTTGCTTTTTTTG
>JBAPRL010000082.1:0-92981 GCA_049281095.1 Candidatus Acidiferrales bacterium | reverse complement strand
TCGTAATGGATGTAAAATTAATCTGATATTGTAGAGGCGCTTAACCTGTACCCGGCCCTAATGACAAACGGGTTCCACATCGTCGTCGGCGTGTTGACGGCGGATGTCGCGAGTCCGCGTGCGGCCGCGTTCTTTCTCTGGAGCAGAACCTAATGCGGCGCGCGTTTATCGTCTCGGTAATTGTTGGCCTGGCGCTGGCTTTGGCGATCCGTGAGTACCGTTTGCACAGAAGGGTGCCGCTCGAAGAAGCGTATATCGGTGGTCAAGGCGCCACTGTGTGGAACAGCACCGCTCAGATTCGTTTGCCCGTTGCGAATCTCGCGTATGGCCAGCCCGTCCAAATCTACCAGCGCGATGCCGATAACGTGCTGGTTAGCACCCCCGCCGGAGTGCGCGGCTGGGTGTCGTCGGTGTCCTTGATGGACCCAGACATCTGGCGCCGCGTCGCCCTTCTCGCGGAAACTACAAAATCCATGCCGGTCCAAGCGGTCGGTCGCACGCGCGCTCGCGCGAATCTTCACACCCGTCCCGGAAGACAGTCGCCGGTTATCCTGGAGGCTCCCGACGATTCGCCCGTTATCGTCCTGCAACATGCGGAGGTGGCAAGTCAGAGGCGGCCGTTGGATGCCGATGCTGGTCCTCCACAGAACTCCGAAGATTGGTGGCTCGTTCGCGCCAGCGTGAAGGACGCCGGCGACGTCTCAGGATGGGTTCTCGGTCGGCTCGTGTCCCTCGATTTACCCGAGCCGCTTCCCGAATATCAAAGCTCGGAAGCGATGACCATTGTCGCCTGGTTCGAAATTAACCGCGTCAAAGACCCCTCCTCGAACGGCTACCGGCCCGATTACCTGGTGGCAGGAACGCGTGGCCCTCAAGGCGGATGCGATTTTACATTGACGCGCGTCTACACGTGGAGTGTAAAGCGGCATCGATACGAAACCGCGTTTCTCGATAGCCGCCTGTGCGGGAAGTTGCCTGTGGACGTCACACCGGCAAAAATTCCCGGAGGAGATGCATACTTTCGGTTTCAGAATCTAGGTGCCAATGGCGTCGAGAATCGCGCGTACGATATGAAACTCACAACTGTGCATCGAATGGATGTTGCTTCCCGTGCCGCTCAACGCAAGACTCTACGTCAGAATGAGCGGCCGTCCCCGAGGAGGAGTCATAGTTAACCGGGCGAAGCTTGGCTTCCTGCGGCTCTGCTTGCTTTCGACGAAGCATATCCTTGTCGCTATAGCAATGTTTCCCATGCTTTGCTTCGTTTCGTCGTGTGGCCGTTCTCCTCTAGCCGCGCAAAACATTGTCCCTCCTCCCCTTCAATTCCTTGGACAATGGGGCCGGACAGGAACGGAACCAGGGGAGTTCCAAAATCCGCAAGCCCTCGCGTGTGATGCTGTCGGAAACGTCTACATTGCCGATGATGGCGATCCGACGCAGATCGAGAAGTTCGATTCGCTGGGGCATCCGCTCCTGGTCTTTGCCGCTTCGGGAAGTCAGAACGACTGGGATATTGCGATCGACTCTGGCAGCGCGATCTTCGTCGTGGACCGGCGTCGCGCGCAGGTGCAGATATTTTCGCCCGAGGGAGAATCCTTTCGCACGCTCTTTTTCCGTTATCGGCGCGATTTTCACGACCCTGCGAGCCTGGCTATTGATCCCGACGGTAATTTCTATCTCGCTGATTTCACGGCGGGCCGCATTGTACGCGTGAGCCCCCGCGGACGCACTTTAGAGACATGGGGCAAGCCCGTGGGTCTCGGGGCGGGACGCTGGATGCCTTATCCGATTCGCCAGGCTCAAGATGGGAATCTTTATGTGGCTGACGCCGAGGCCCAGCGCATCGAGAGACTTACGAGCGTTGGAACATATGTGTCTTCTTGGGAGTTTCCGTTCAGCGGCATGCAGATGGCGACCAGCGCGGCAAAGCCGAACGGCCTCGCTGTTTCTGGCAAGTTCGTGGTCGCCTCCGACGCGCAGAAGCGCTTGCTCGAGATATGGACCCTCGACGGAGTGCCAAAGCTTACTGTCGATTTTTCGCAGCATCCGGAATGGGGTGAACACGCCTCGCCGACGGATGTTGCATTCACGCCGAAGGGTGACCTGTTGGTCCTCGACCGCCCAGATTCGCGCGTGCTGCGCTTTAAGGTTAATATCGGACCGTGAGCCCGTGAACTTCCGTCAAACCGTAAGGGAGGCCTGTTCGTGGCTTTATTGCTGACCGAAGCAGATGTCCGCGCGCTGTTGACCATGCCAGTCGCCCTCGAAGCGGTCGAAGCGGCGTTTCGCCGCCTTTCCGACCGCACCGCGAGCGTTCACCCGCGTCGGCGGCTGCATTTGGAGGGGTTCTCATACCTGCATTACATGGCCGCTGCTGACGGCTCTGGCGGATACGAAGGCCTGAAAATTTATACCAGCTCGCGTGATGGCCTGCGCTTTATGATTCCGCTATTCCGTGCGAAAACCGGCGAGCTTCTGGCAATCCTCGAAGGCGATTATCTTGGACAGATGCGCACGGGCGCAGCGACTGGGCTGGCAACCAAGCTGCTCGCGCGTGAGGACGCGTCCGTCGTTGGAATTATCGGCACCGGCTTGCAAGCAAAGACTCAGCTTGAGGCCATTGTCGCCGTTCGAAAAGTCGAGCGCATCTGCGCTTTTGGACGCGATTCCGAGCGTCGCGAAAAATTCGCCCGAGAAATGGCGGCTAAGTTGCACCTGCCCGTGGAAGCAGCGGCCACTGCGGAAGCGGTCGTCCGCGATGCGGAAATCCTGATCACCGCGACAACAGCCGTAAGTCCGGTTGTTGAGAGCGGTTGGGTGCGGCCTGGAACCCACATCAATGCTGTTGGCGCAAATTTCCCGCAGAAGCGCGAATTGGATTCGGAAACCGTCATGCGCGCCAGCGCCATTTTTGTCGATTCATGCGAGCAAGCGCAGATGGAGGCGGGCGACCTCATCCAGTCTTTCCAGGAAACGCCAAGCCGCTGGGACGGCGTGAAAGAACTGGCGCAGCTGGTCACGGGACGCACTGTCGGCCGCACTTCGCGCGACCAGATAACTCTCTTCAAATCGAGCGGCATTGCCATCGAAGACATCGTCACGGCTGGCCGGGTCTACGAGTTAGCGCTGGAACGAAAATTGGGAAAGCGAGTGGCTTTTTGGGAAGCTGACGGAGCGAGGGAGCGAACCGCCTCCTAACTCTTCGGGCGGTGGCACAAACGCTTCAGCAGGGCGTCGTGCAGCCGGTTGCGCACATCTTCCGAGAGGGGAAGCGGCTCCGAATTGCAGAAAATCTGAATCGTCTTTTTCGTCGTGTCCACCAACAGATGGCAATCCTCGCAGTGCTCCAAATGAACTTCCAGCGACTGTCTCAAGCCATTGTCCAGGGCTTCGTCCAAGTAATTCGAAAGTTCTCGTACCACGCCTCTACAGTTCATTGCGCTACGCCTCGCAAAAAGTAACGGTTCAATTTTTCTCTCAATTTCAACCTCGCTCGCAGTAGCCGCGACTTCACCGCCGGAACGGAGATTCCCAGCGAGTCCGCGGTCTCTTCCGTGGAAAGCTCGTCGATATCTCGCAATTGGAAAACGGTTCGGAACGGGGGATCCAGTTCGCCGATCACTTGCGAAAGAATTCGCGCCAGCTCTTCCTGTGAATAGCGTTCCTCCGGAGATGGCCCCCAGTCCTCGACGTCACGCGGGATGAAATTCTCCTCGGTTTCAATTTCTTCGTCGAGTGACACGTCTTTCGTCCGGCGCTTGCGCAATTTCATCAGCGCCTGATTCACCGCAATGCGCACCAGCCAGGTATAAAACCGTGAATTCCCCTGGAACTCTTCCAGATGCTCATAGGCTTTTAAGAAAGCTTCTTGGGAGACATCCTGGGCATCTTCCGTATTCTGCGTGATGTGTTGGGCCAGCCGGAAAATCTTGCGTTCATACCGGTTGACCAGCTCCTCAAACGCGGAGATGTCGCCGCCTTTTGCCGCCGCGACAAGCGCTGCTTCGTTATCAGCGGCCACGGTCAGCGGATTTGCCAGGTTTTCTGGAGAGGGTTGGGGTTTTGGCTTGGCATTCATAATAGGAAGCATGAGCGTAGCACAACCTGCGCGCTGCCGGTCTTTAGTATTTGACTCAGTTCGGTCGAGCTACGATGCAACTCTTGCTCTGAAATGCTGAGCTATTTTCGCTCTCGAACGAAGCCACTTGACACCGTAGCGGCGGGGCACTATGCTTCTTTCGAACGAACGTTCGACCGATTCCGCGCCGATGCCACATACCGTCGAGCCCGACCAAGCTTCGCGAAAGCTGGACACCATTCTTCGCCACGCGGCGCAAGTCTTTGCGGAGAAGGGATACGAAGGGGCTTCGGTTCGCGATATCAGCCGCTCCAGTCGCATCTCCCTTTCGGGCCTGTATTACTACGTCAAGAGCAAGCAGGAAATTCTCTATCTCATCCAGATTCATACATTTAGAACAGTCTTAACGCGCCTCCAGGATTCCCTGCGCGGCATCCAGAACCCTTCGGAACGCCTGCGCATACTTGTCCACAATCACCTCGCATACTTTTTGCAGCACCCTACGGAAATGAAAGTCCTTGCACACGAGGACGATGCCCTCGAGGGCCACTATCGCCAAGAGGTTGCTGAAATCAAACGGAAGTATTACGGTATCGCTGTCGAGATTTTCGAAGTCCTGCTTCCGGAGGGTGACCGGCACGGCCTGACTCCTCGCGTTGCCGTCTTGTCGTTGTTTGGAATGATGAATTGGATTCACACGTGGCATCGGCCACAGCACGATCCTCAGGCCGAAGCCCTTTCGAGCGCCATGTCGGGGATGTTTTTGCACGGAGTGATGAACGGTTATCAGCCCCGGGCGCGCAGATCATTACGCAATGGGCGGGGCAGCGCGAATGTCACGGCCCGCCTAGCCGTTTAGTCGTAAACGAGATTCACGATAGGAGGCATTTTCAATGGCAACGACCCAAGCAGTGGACCAGAAGCAGCTCGTGCGCTACCGCGTCGAGCAGGGAATTGCGATCATCGAGTTGGATGATCCCCCGGCAAACACATACACCTACGAAATGATGCGTCAGCTCGACGACGCCATCCTGCAAGCGCGCATGGACGAAAATGCCCACGTGCTGCTGTTGCGGGGTGCGGGAGAGAAGTTTTTTTCCGCCGGCGCTAGCATTCCCATGCTCGCCAAGGTGGATCCGCAGTTCAAGTATTATTTCTGTCTGCACGCGAACGAAACGCTGTCGCGCCTTGAGCAGACTCCCAAGCTCGTGATCGCTGCGTTGAACGGCCACACCGTCGGTGGTGGTCTGGAAATCGCCTTGGCTTGCGATATTCGCATCGCGAAAAAAGAAGGCGGCAAGATCGGCTTGCCAGAGGTGAACCTTGGAGTTTTGCCCGGCACCGGCGGAACGCAGCGTCTGCTGCGTGTCATCGGCCGCGCCCGCGCCATGGAGTTAATGACCACGGGCCGTACCTTCAGTTTCGAGGAAGCGCTCGAAATCGGCCTGATTCACTACATCTACGAGCGCGATTCCTTTTGGGACGAAGTGATGTCTTACGCCCGTCAGTTTTGTCCTCCCAACAAAGCCTCCCGCGCGGTCGGCCGCATCAAGCGCGCCGTGGTCACCGGCGCGGAGGTAGGATTCGGCGAGGCTCTTGGCATCGAGCGCGAATTGCAGCAGTTGCTCTTCACCAGCGAAGACGCCAAGGAAGGCTTGAAAGCATACGTCGATAAGCGCCAGCCGGAATTCAAAGGCAAATAACCCAATATGGCGGCAAAAATCGAGTCAAAATCCGGAAGACTGCGAGCCCGGCATGCACGCGCTCGAAAGTTACACACAGGTGAGGAGCGTTTGGGTGAATCTCAAGGACTAACTTTCGCAACGGAGACTTCTGGAAGCGATGCGCACGCTGCCTGATCATCTTCGCAAGGGAATGAAACTGGTGATCGTTGGATGCAATCCCGGAGAACGTTCGGCGCGCGTGGGACACTATTACGCCGGCCGTGGCAACGAATTCTGGCCGCTTTTGTACGAGTCGGGCGTCATTCCTGAGCCGCTCACCTACAACGACGACCGCCGCATCGTCGAATTCGGCATCGGGCTCACGGATTTGGTGAAGCGCCCGTCAAAAGGAATAGACGATCTCGCGCGCGAAGAATTCGCGGAAGGTCGCTTCTTGCTGGCGCAGAAACTGGAAGAGTACCGGCCCCGCATCGTCGCCTTCAACGGCAAGATGGTCTATGAAAAGTTTTCCGGGCGTCCGTGCATGCTGGGATTGCAGAAGGAAAAGCTATACGGCGCCGATGTTTTCGTCTTGCCTTCGACAAGCGGGCTAAACGCGAAAGGCAGCGGTGTGAAGATGCGATATTTTAAGCAGCTTGCCGCCGTGCTCAAGCGAATTGGAAATTGAAGGGGCTGTGAAACGCTCACCGTTGGATCGCGATATTTGGGACACGAGAAGGAGATCAGGATATGCCGGCTGCGCGAATTACAACTTTTGATGACTGGGTCGATCTGTTTGGTTCTTGGCGAAAAGATATCGGGGTGAATTATCCCGAAATCGAAGAGTACAAATTTGAGGCGAAGTTTGGGCCGATTCGCTCCAATGAAATCGAGTTCGGCGCTTTCAAGGGCCGCTCGAAGTGGCAGAAGGTTCTGGATATTCCCGACCAGCGCATCCGCGATGGCCTGATGAATTTGATCATTTTTCAGGGCGATACGGAGTTTGCTTCCGTCGAACAGCAGAGGCATCTTTTTCAAGCTTCTCCGAGCGAACACGATCGCAAGTCGCTCTGCCGCGTGGTCACCGAAGAAATGCGCCACGGTTGGCAGATGTGCACTCTGTTGATTTCCCACTTCGGCTATGGCGGCCGCGTCGAAGCGCAAAAAATGCTCGAGCGCCGCGCCTTTGAGCAAAAGCGGCTGCTCGGAGCATTCAATCAGGACGTTCGCAATTGGCTGGATTTCTTCACGTATACTGACTTCGTCGATCGCGACGGCAAATTCCAGCTCACCATGCTTAGTTATTCCGGATTCGCGCCTCTTGCGCAGTCCATGATTCCGATGCTGCGCGAAGAGTCATTCCACCTCGGCACCGGCCATGATGGCATTAAGCGCATCGTGAAGGCCGGCGTCGTGCCGCTCAATGTGGTTCAAAAATACGTCAACAAGTGGATTCCGGTCAGCTACGACTTGTTTGGCGTGGATCAATCCAGTTCTGCTCACTGGTTCTACGTTTGGGGACTGAAGGGGCGTTACGACGAAGCCCAGAATCAGCAAGCGGCCGATTTGGGCCACATGAATGAGCATAACCGCAACCTGTATTACGCAGAGTGCCTGAAGTTGATCGACCAGATCAACAAACACGTGCCCGCTGGTCAAACGCAACTCTACGTTCCGGATTTGAAATTCAACCGCCATATCGGCGAATTCGCGAATCAGCCGTATAGCGTTACGGGAGAGCTGCTCTCGCCCGAGAAGCATGCGGAGCATTTGAAAGAAGTTCTGCCGCGAGAAGAAGACGTCAAGCTCGTGATCGAGATTCAAAACACGGAGCCAAAGTGGGTCGCCCCCAAAGGGTCGATGGAATAGTGCCGCTTGCTCGTGAACGCACGCTCTCAAAGGATCGCTCCGATCACGTGAGTCAGAGCTCAAATGTGCGCGTCAGCATCGACCGTCGCGTCGCTTCGATTTTCCTCGATCGGCCGCCGCTCAATGTGATGAATATCGCCATGATGGATGAGCTTCACGGCGCAATCGCGAGTGTTGCTGGCCGCTGTGATATTTTGATTCTTCGTGGAGCAGGCGACAGGGCCTTTTCTGCCGGAGCAGAGGTCGGCGATCACGTACCCGACCGCGTCGCCACCATGCTCCGAGCGTTCCATCGCGTTTTCTTTGAACTCTGGCGCGGAAAACTGGTGACCATCGCGTCGGTTCACGGCCATTGCCTCGGCGGCGGGTGCGAGCTCGCGACGTTCTGCGATTTTGTTGTCGCGTCGGAGTCCGCGACATTCGGCCAGCCCGAAATCAAGCTCGGTTGTTTCCCGCCCGTGGCCGTGGTGAACTTTCCGCGGCTGGTTGGCATGCGAGCCGCGTTGGATTTGATTTTGAGCGGGCGAGCGCTCTCTTCCTCCGAGGCCCAGCGCATCGGCCTCATCACGCGTGTCGTGCCGGACGACGAACTGGACCACGCGGTCGCGTCGCTGGTCAACGATTTACGGGCATTGAGCCCGAGCGTTCTGGCGACGACTCGCCGCGCGCTCTGGAACTCGGACGGCTCTGATTTTGAGCGGTCGCTGCAATCCGCCGAGGAATTTTATCTGCGCGAATTGATGAAGACCCACGACGCCAACGAAGGCATTCGCGCGTTCCTGGAAAAGCGCGAGCCCGTGTGGCAAGCACAATAGGGGGCCTGGGTGTTCGCAATCGACACTCTCAATATGCCTTGGGTAGCTCGTGAATAAACAAATCGCTCGTCTGCGCGTCAATGGCGAAGACCGCGAAATCGCCCTCTCGCCCAATCGCCTTTTGCTCGATGCGCTCCGTGAAGACCTGGGCCTCACCGGCTCGAAACGCGGCTGCGATGATTCGAGCTGCGGCTGCTGCGCTGTGCTCGTCGACGGTGTGCCGATGCTTTCCTGTGTCGCGCTCGCGGCAAGCTACGAAGGTTGCGAAATCACTACCGTCGAGGGCTTGGGCGGACCGGGAGATCTCGATCCTGTTCAGGAAGGCTATGCGGAAATGGGTGGCGCCCAATGCGGTTATTGCACGCCGGGCTTCATGATTGCGACCAAAGCTCTCCTCGACCGCAAACCAAATCCGACGATCGACGAAATCCGCGAAGCGCTTTCCGGCAATCTCTGCCGTTGCACCGGTTACATGCAAATCTACGAATCGGTCAAGTACGCGCTGGAAAAGCGGCGTGCCATTTCCGCTTCCACGCCTCCCGCGCACGCGCCGGCGGTGCGCTGACGTGGCTGACCCCACCCAAGCAAACGGCTTCAGTATCATCGGCAAGCCTCTGGCCATGGCCGACGCTGTCTCGAAGGTCACTGGCATCGGGAAATATGCCGACGATCTTTCCGTTCCCGGAATGCTGATAGCCAAAATCCTGCATTCGCCCTACGCCCACGCGCGCATTTGTTCGATTGATACTTCGCGTGCCGAGGCTCTCGCCGGCGTGAAGGCTGTTGCCACGGGGCAAGACGCGCGCAATCCCTACGGCATTTTGCCCATCGGCCACGACGAACGCGTCTTCGCGCTCGATAAGGCTCGCTACATTGGCGACAACGTCGCCGCGGTAGCCGCGACTACCGCTGAAATTGCCGAGCAAGCCCTCGACTTATTGCGCGTCGATTACGAACATTTGCCTGCCTGGTTTGATCCGGAAGAGTCCATGAAGGCCGAGTCCAATTGGATTCACGAGGAGCGCCCGCACAACATCGAAAAGGAATATCACCACGTTTTCGGCGATCCGGAACAGGGTTTCGCGCAAGCCGATTTCGTGGCTGAGGAGCGCTACTACGCCGGCGAAGTCAACCAGGCTGCGATGGAGCCGCACGCGACTCTCGCCATCTGGGAGCCGCACGATCGGCTGACTGTTCATTCTTCCACGCAGGTCCCTTTTTATCTTCATCGCACCATCGCGGAAGTCTGCGAAATGCCCATGAGCCAGATTCGGGTCATCAAGCCGCTCATTGGCGGCGGCTTCGGTGGCAAAAGCGAAATCATCCCGCTGGAGATTGCCGCGTGCGTGCTCGCGAAAAAATCGCGCAAGCCCGTGAAGATCACCTACACGCGGGAAGAAGTCTTTCTCGCCCATCGCGGCCGCCCCATCACCATTGTGTATTTGAAGGTTGGCATCACGCGTTCCGGCAAAATCTCGGCGGTTCAAGCGCGCGTGATTCAGGATGGTGGCGCGTATTGCGGCTACGGGCCGGTCACCGTGCTGTACTCTGGCGCGCTTCTCGGCGCGATCTATGACATCGCCAATGTGCGCTACGACGGTTTCCGCGTGCTCACGAACAAGCCTGCCTGCGGTGCCATGCGCGGTCACGGAACGGTCAATGTTCGCTTCGCCTTCGAGTCCATCCTGGATCAGCTTTCCCATCAAGCGGGACTGGACCCTCTGGAAGTTCGCCGCCGCAATTTGCTGAAGGCGCCCTGCATCACCGCCAATTCGCTCCGTGTCACCAGCTATGGCCTTCCAGAATGCATCGAGAAAGTCTTCGAGCGATCCAATTGGAAGGACAAAAAAGGCAAATTGCCTTACGGCAAGGGTGTCGGCGTCGCCTGCAGCCATTACGTCAGCGGCGCTGCCAATCCCATCGTTCGTTCCAACATGCCCCACACCACCGTGTACATCAAAATCGACCGCGATTCCGCTGTCACGGTGTATACCGGCGCGTCGGAAATCGGCCAGGGCTCCGACACCATGCAAATTCAGATCGCCGCTGAAGTGCTGGGTGTTCGCACCGATCGCATCAAGCTCATCGCCGCAGACACGGAGCTCACCCCCATCGACTTGGGAAGCTACTCCAGCCGCGTCACCTTTATGGCCGGGAATGCTTGCCTCAATGCCGCCAAAGACATGCGCGACCAAATTTTTGCTGCTGTTGCCAAGAAGCTTGATTGCTCGCCCGGTGATCTCGTTGCGAAAAATGATTGTATCGCTCACGCCGGCGATGCGGCCAAAAGCGTTTCCTTCGATGAAGCTGTTTCTATCGCTCTCCAATTCCATGGAGCGCTCGTGGGCCGCGGCACCTACGCGCCGCCGGAAGCAGCGCGCGGAGGCAACTTCCGTGGCGCCGGCGTGGGACCCTCGCCAGCCTATAGTTACAGCGCTCAGGTTGCCGAAGTGACCGTCGATCCTGAAACCGGACACGTTCATGTCGACAAAATCGTTGCCGCGCACGACTGCGGAAAAGCCCTCAATCCGCTGACCGTCGAAGGCCAGATCGAAGGCTCGGTTTATATGGGATTCGGTCAGGCCCTTCAGGAAGACATGATTTGGAAAGATGGCCGCCTGATGAATCCATCGCTCCTCGAGTATCGCATTCCCGCCACCAAGGAAAATCCCGATATCGAATCCATCATCGTTGAGAGCATTGACCCGGAAGGCCCGTTTGGCGCGAAGGAAGCCGGCGAGGGCTCGCTTGCTGCCACTATTCCCGCCATCGCCAACGCTATCTACGATGCCGTGGGCGTTCGCATCAATTCCATTCCCATTACGCCCGACAAGATTCTCGAAGCCTTGCGTGCCAAAGAAAAAGCTGCCCGCAAGACGACACCTGTGGCCGAAAAGTCCTCCGTGCCAGGAATGGTGCGATGAGCCTTCCCGCATTTCGTGTCCTGCAGCCGCGCACCGTCGACGAAGCGTGCCGCATGCTGGACGAGCACGGCCCTGATGCCATGATCATCGCCGGCGGCACCGACGTCATCCCCAACTTGCAGATGAAGCTCTTTGCTCCGCGTGTCCTCATCGACATCAAGCCTCTTCGCGAATTGTCCAAGACCGAATTTTCGCCGCGCGAAGGCCTCTGCATCGGAGCAACTGCGTCCTTGACCCACATTCTCGAGACGCCGTGGCTTGCCGAAAAATTCCCGGTGCTTTCCAGCGCCATCGCGACCATCGCCGGCCCCTTGCAGCGGAACATGGGCACCGTCGGCGGCAACCTGTGCCTGGAGACGCGCTGCCGCTGGTACAACCAGTCCTATTTTTGGCGCCAGTCCCTCGGGGGCTGTTTGAAAAAGGATGGAGATATTTGCCACGTGGCCCCGGGAGGCAAATTTTGCTGGGCCGCCTGGTCCGGCGATTCCGCTCCCGCTTTCCTCGCCCTTGACGCCGAAATCGAAATCGCCAGCGTTTCCGGCATGCGCCGGATTCCGCTGCGTGACTTCTACAAGAATGACGGAAAGGACCGCATCGCGCTCGCGCGGAACGAATTGCTCACTGCTGTTCATGTGCCTGCGCACATGGCCGGACGCCGCGGCGCGTATCACAAGCTTCGCGTCCGTGATTCCATCGATTATCCGTTGGCAGGGGTCGCTGTGGCCATGGAGGTCGACGCGTCCGGCATTTGTCGCGACGCTCGCGTAGCGCTCTCTGCAGTGAATCCTGCGCCGATACTCGTGCGCGACTCAAGCGAAGCCCTCGTCGGTCAGAAATGGTCTCTCGAATTGGCCGAGCGAGTTGCTCATGCAGCGATTCAGACCGGCAAGCCGCTTACTACGTCAGGTTCCACGCCCGTCTATCGCCGCGACATGGTTCGTGTGTTTACGCGCCGCGCGTTGGAAGAGGTCTGGAGGACGGCGCAGCACGGTTCCTAGAATTCTTGTGCTGCCGTTGCTGTTGAACGATTGGGGGAGGGAATAGCTTGGCGTCCGATGCAAGCGCGGTCATCGACATTCACATTCATATCCAGCCGCTTCATATGTTCAAGCCTCGTGCCCTGGCGCTCATTCAAAAAGGCCGCAAAGATTATCCTGATGTTCAGCGCTATTCCGCCGACGCCAACTTGTTTCTGAAATTTCTCGATGAAGCAGGAATCGAGCGCGCCGGCCTGATCAACTACGTCAGCCCTGACGTCATCGGCTTCCCGCCGGAGGTGAACGACTGGATCGCGAACTACTGCTCTGCCGATCCGTCGCGCCTGCTGGCCTTCGGCTCCGTTCATCCAAAATACGTTCCTGATGCGGGCGCTGAAGTCGACCGCCTCGCCAGCCTCGGCATCCGCGGTCTGAAAGTTCACCCGTCGCACCAGCTTTTTGCGCCGAATGCCTATCGCGACGGCTTCGGGCCCCTCGCTGCCATGTACGATCGCGCGCAGGCCAATGGCATTCCCGTCATGATTCACACCGGCACTTCGATTTTCCCCGGCGCGCGCAATGTCTACGCGCAGCCGATGCTCGCCGATGACGTCGCCATCGATTTCCCGAATTTGGTCATCATCCTTGCTCACGGCGGCCGCCCGCTCTGGATGAACGAAGCGTTTTTTCTTGTTCGGCGTCATCCGAACATGTACATGGACATTTCCGGAATCCCGCCGCAGCGCCTCATGGAATATTTCCCGCGCATCGAGGAGATTGCCGATAAAGTTTTGTGGGGTACGGACTGGCCTGGCCCGGGAGTGCCGGGGATTCGCGGCAATATGGAAAAGTTTCGCGCCTTGCCGATTTCTCCGGCCGCGCAGCGCAAGATATTGTACGACAACGCGGCGCGCCTCTTCCCGGCGCACGCGTAATGTCCGCCCAAGTGGCACGCTTGACGTGACGCGGGTACTCCCAATCGAATGAACGGAGAAACAATGGAAATCAAGACCGTCGCTGTCGTCGGCGCGGGCACCATGGGCCGCGGAATCGCCTACTGTTCGGTCCTTGCCGGCTACCGGACAATCCTTGAAGATGTTTCTGAGTCCGTGATCGAACAGGGGCTCGCATACATCCGTGGCGCCCTCGACGAAGGCATCTCCCGCGGCAAGGTAACCGAAGAGCAAAAAAAGAAATCACTGGCCTCAATCGTTACTTCTCGTTCTGTTCAGGACGCCTGCAGGGAAGCCGACTTGATTATCGAAGCTGTGCCCGAAGAAATGGAAACCAAGCTCGAGATTTTCACCGTGCTCGACAAGTTCGCGAAGCCCGGCGCCATCTTCGCCAGCAACACCTCTTCTCTTTCCATCACCGAAATGGCCGCCGTTACATTTCATCCGCAGAATTGCATTGGCATGCACTTTTTCAACCCGGTTCAAAAGATGAAGCTGCTGGAGATCGTCCGCGGCCTCGAAACCTCGGAACCAACGCTCGCCGCATGCGTGGAAGCCGGTCGCCGCATGGGCAAAGAGGTCGTCGTCGTGCGCGAATCTCCCGGGTTCGTCACCAGCCGCATCAACGCCATGATCGGCAATGAGGCCTTTTATATGCTTCAGGAGGGTGTTGCAACCGCCGCCGATATCGACAAGGCGTTGAAGCTTGGACTCAATCACCCGATGGGCCCGTTCGAACTCGTTGACCTTGTCGGGCTCGACGTGCGCTTGAGCATCTTGCAGCATCTGCACCGTACCCTGGGAGAAAAATACCGCCCTTGCCCTCTTCTGGAGCAATACGTCAAAGCCGGTCGTTTGGGGAAAAAGTCAGGGCGCGGCGTGTACGATTACAAGGACGCAGCGGGCAGCGCAAAAACTTAGTTCCTTTGCCCAGGGTTTACCTTGACCAAGGATAGCCAGAAGCGCGTGTCCGACATATCCGCAAAAATCGTTTTGCTTCAGGGTGACCTCACTGAGATGGACGTGGACGCCATCGTCAACGCGGCCAACAACGACCTGCAGCTTGGCGGAGGCGTCGCCGGGGCAATTCGCCGCAAGGGCGGCGCTGAGATTCAGCGCGAATGCGATGCCATTGGTTCGATTCCTGTCGGCGGCGCGGCGATTACCTCAGGTGGTCACCTCAAAGCGCGTCACGTGATTCACGCAGCTAGCATGCAACTCGGCGGCGCCACGGCAGCGCACGCACTGCGTGCTTCCACCGCTCATTCGCTCCGGATTGCCGCTCAAAACAATCTCAAAACCATCGCGTTTCCTGCCGTGGGCGCGGGAATTGCCGGTTTTCCCATGCACGACTGCGCAGAAATCATGCTCGCCGAGGCAGCGAAGCATCTCCACGGCCCGACTTCCTTGAAGCAAGTCTATTTTGTGCTGTTCGATGCTTCTTCGCTCGCAACCTTCGAGCACGCGTGGGAAAAAATGAAGGAGAAGGGAATCGCTGCGTCTTGAAAGGGCTCAGCTTTAGCGATTGGCTGGCTTTGTCGCGGGGGCTGCCGCTGTCGTTTGTGGCTGGCCGTAAGGAACTTTCATGTATTTCTCGGCCTCTTGCTGCGCGCCGCCGGTATTGTCCTTCAATTCCTCGGCTTTTTGATATTCGTTGATGGCGCGCTCGCGTGAGCCCGTCAGATCGAAAATCTTTCCCAGGTAAATGTGGCTCCATACTTCCACCCACCGGTAGCTTGGGTCCAGGTCGCCATCGAGAGAGTTCCGGAAGCCGTCGGCCGCGGCGGAGTAGTTCTTTTGATAGAAAAACGCTTCTCCAATGCGGAAATCCGCCAGCGAATTATTTGTCTGAAGATCAAGCGCCTGCTGGTACTGCTGAATCGCATCCGCGAACTTTCCTTGCTCCGCCAAACCTTCGCCGCGCGATATCAGCGCCCGCACGCGCAGCTTGGAGCTTGCTTTCAGAATGTCGTTGTCCGGATCAATCGAAATCCCATCCGGCTTGGGCTCGCCGAACGTGTCAATCGTGAATGGGCTGCTCGTGCCCATTACCGACACGGTTTTCGTGACCGCATTGCCTTCGGTATCCACGCGAATCTCCACCGGCATATTAAACGTCTCGATCGGCTGCGTCACTTTACCCACAACCTTGAATCCCTTTGGCGTGCGATACACGATGTAATCCAGTTTGAATTCGGGGACTCCGGTGGAATTAAGCCACTGGGCGAAAAATGCCACGACGTTTAGGCTCGGCTGTCCCGCTTTTGGCGGTGGCAGCTTCGCCTGCACCGCCGCCTCAAACTCATCGATGCTCGCAGTTTTTCCCGCGTGCGCCGCGTAGAAATCATGCAGCAGGGAATCGAATGGCGCATCGCCCATCGAAGTGCGCAGCATGTGAAATACCATCGCGCCCTTGTCAACCACCGCCGACTCGTATTGTTGCGAATACGGTTGCAGGCTCTGTGCCTGCGAAATCGGTACCGTGTCTTCAAACATCACCGAACCCACTGAGTAATTTGTCAGCTCGCGCCGGAAACCCGGCTCGCCTTGCGTTTTCTCGATGTACATCGCGCTGACGTATTGCGCCAAGCCGTCCGTGATCCACGTGTCTGCCGATGAAGCGGCCAGCACTTGGTTGCCCCACCACTGGCCGGCGGCCAGGCTTGCCAGCTCCGTTTGATTGATCGCTGTGCCCCATTCGTGCGCGCTCAGCAGCAGAACGCCTGGTGCGGAGTATCCATCAAGCGTTCCGTCCGGCAATTGTGCAAGGGTGATATTCAGCGAGGGCAGCGGTCCAAATTCATTCGAGTAATGCATAAGTACGTCGGCAAGCGCGTCGGCGTAGCGCGTAGCGCTCGCTTTGGCGGAGGGTGGCGCGAACACGGAGATAGTCAATCCCTGCGCGTTGACCGGCACAAGTTGCAAATTGCCCGCGACGAAAGTGCCCACTGGCGCGGCATCCTTGCAAGTGAACGTGTACACAGCCTGCCCGCTTTCGCCAGCCTTCGCGGGCAGTTCGTTCGGCGTGGAAGACTGTCCCGTCCCAGCGACCGCAAAGTCGTCTGGCACCGTGATCTGAAACGTCGCCGTGTAACGATTCGAAGGGTAATCCGTCAGCGGAAACCAGCGCGCTGGCAGCAGCAGGTACGCCGAGGTCTTGTCAATCCACGCGAAGCGCACGTCCTTCGTCGGACTGTCGTCGTCGTTCGCAAACGCTCCCGTGTAGTCGACGATAATCGTCACGTGCATGCCTGGCTGTGCGTTCGACGGAAGCGTGACCTCCAAATCGAGCGGATTGAAAGAATTTCGCAGGAAATCAAGTGTTCGGCCGTCGCTTGCGAGCTTCACCGAAACGACCTGCAAGTCGGGATGCAACTCCATAAGTATCGTCCGCGACGCGGATTTCGCCACCAGCTCGACGGTCGCTTCTGCCGCCAGACTCTGTTCGTCCGGGTGGAGCGTGGCTTTCACATCGTAATGTACAGCGTCAAAATCGAACTTCGGGAGCTGTTGCGCCTTTGCCCACGATGCGGCAAACGCCGTCAGCGCAAGGAGGCCCAGGGCCCGAATGCCCGCGGTTTTTATGGTCATGGAATGTCCGCTCATTAGAGTATCAAAGAGCCTCGGTCAGTTGCCCGCCTGGGTTTGACGGAAGCATTGCCGCGATGATTTCTGCGGCGCGGTCGATTGCGCCGTCCAGGCCCAGCTTGGATCGCACGCTGGCCAAGTCATTCTTCTGGCGCTCGCGCGCTTCCTGCGAGTCCAGCAGGCTTCGCAGTTCCGTTTCCAGCGCCGAAGCAGTGAACCTCTCTTGAATCAACTCCGGCGCTACTCGCCGTCCCGAGACTAAATTCACCATGGCAAACAGAGATGTCGTCACCAGCCTCCGCGCAATCGTCGCCGTCAATCGTGAGAGCCGGTAAACCACCACCATCGGCGTCCCCAGCAGCGCCGCCTCCACCGTCGCCGTCCCGCTGGAGACAATCGCGCAATCCGCGGCTGCCAGCGCGTCATACGTCGCGTCCTCCACCAGCGTCCAATGCACACCGTTGCGCGAGTACTTCTCAAAAATATCTCGTTTTACGCCGGGCGCGACAGCGATCACGAACTGTGCCGCGTGATCCTTCTGCACGCGTCCGCACGCTTCCGCAATGATCGGCATGCTCCGCCGAATTTCGCTCGGCCGGCTTCCCGGCAGGATCGCCACGATTTGCCGTTTCGCGTCCAACCCAAATCGCGTCGCGAATTCGTCCCGGGTCATCTTCGCGTGCACGGAATCGACCAAGGGATGCCCGACGAAATCCACCGCTACGCCCGCTCTGCGGTAAATCTCTTCTTCGAACGGAAAAATGACCAGCACCCGCTCGAAGCGCCGCTGTATCCAGCGCATTCTTCGTGGCCGCCACGCCCATATCTGTGGGCTGATAAAGTAAACGTTGCGAACGCCTTGCTTCTTCAGCCTGCGCGCCAATCCAAAGTTGAACCCCGGAGAATCCACCGTAATCGCCAGCGCCGGCTTTCTGCGCGCTGCTTCTCGCTCCAACGTTCGCCACGCCCGCCACACCGCGGGCAAACGGTGAAACACTTCCGTAATCCCGACCACCGCGATCTGCGACGCGTCCGCCACCAGTTCCACGCCCGCTTCGCGCATTCTCGCGCCGCCCATGCCAAACAAATGGGCTCCCGTCCGCTTTTGCAGCGCAGCAGCGAGCCGCGCTGCGTACATGTCCCCGGAAGCCTCCCCGGCCGAAATCAGGATTTGCGGCGGGGCCATTCGCGGCTATTCTCCGCCAATGCCAATCCGCCGCGCCATCATTGCCGGCGCGAAATGCCATAGGCGCTCAATCATTCGCGGGCAGCGACGTTCCGGCGGGTTCAACGATGGGAGCGGAAATTCGCAGTTCCTGGTCTTTGTATTGCAACTGGTACAGCCGATAGTAAATGCCGCGGCGCGCCAGCAATTCCTGATGCGTGCCTTCCTCGCGCAGCCTGCTCTTGTGGAACACCAGGATGCGGTCCGCGTGCTGGATTGTGCTCAGCCGGTGCGCGATGACCACGGCCGTTCGGCCGGAGAGCAAACGGTCCAGCGCTTCACGAATCAGCGTTTCCGTCTGCGTA
Organism: Candidatus Acidiferrales bacterium; assembly: GCA_049281095.1. Lineage (GTDB taxonomy): Bacteria > Acidobacteriota > Terriglobia > Acidiferrales > UBA7541 > DAHUXN01. The sequence continues at coordinate 74,583 of JBAPRL010000082.1, read as the reverse complement.
TCGACGCTGGATGTCGCTTCGTCCAATATCAGGAAGCGCGGATTGTGCGCCAGCGCGCGCGCAAAGCTGATCAATTGACGTTGCCCGACCGAAAGCGTGGTGCCGCGCTCCGTCACTTCCGTTCCCACACCATGCGCCAGCGAATTCACAAAGCTGCCCAGCCCAACTTCGCGCAGCGCTTTCTCCACGTTCTCGCGTCCGATCGACTCGGTCCCCAGCCGCACGTTGGATTCGATCGTCCCGCTGAAAAGAAACGGGTCTTGCAGCACGATCCCGAACAGCCGCCGCAGATCCTGCAAATCCAAATCACGAATATTGACCCCATCCAGTAGGATCTCGCCGCGCTGGATGTCGTAAAAACGCAGCAGTAGCTGAATAACAGTCGTCTTTCCCGCGCCGGTGTGCCCCACAATCGCTACGTTTTGTCCCGGCGCCACGCGGAACGACACGTCGCGCAGCACCCAATCGTCCTCTTTCGGATTCTCGCCGCCTCGATATGCGAACCACACATTGCGGAATTCAATTTCGCCGCGCGGGATCTCCAGCGGTATGGTTTTCGCCCCCGACTGCACCGTCAGCGGCTCATCCAGCAGTTTGAAGATACGTTCGGAAGCGGCCATCGCCGATTGCAGAATGTTGAATTTTTCGCTCAAATCCTGAATCGGCATGAAGAACCGCTGCGAATACATGTAAAACTCGGTCACCACTCCGATACCCAACCCCCTGGCAAGCACGCGAAATCCGCCAAACCAGAAGATTAGCGCGTACGCGCAGGAGGACAACAACTCAATGGCCGGGTAGAAAAGCGCAAACGCCAGAATCTGGTCCTTGAAAGCCACGTTGTAGGCGTGGTTCAGCTCCGTGAACTGTTCGCGTGACTTCCGCTCGCGATTGAAAAGCTGAATCACCGACATTCCGCTGATGTGCTCCTGCAAAAACGCGTTAATCCGCGCGATTGCCGTGCGAATCCGGCGGTTCGCGTCTCGAACGCTGTTGCGGAAGAGCCACGTCACGCACAACATCAGCGGCAGCACGGCAAGCGCCGCCAAAGCCAGTCTCCAATTCAATTTCAACATGTACGCGACCGCGGCGATCAAGAAACAGAAATCGTTGACCATCGCCACCACGCCTGCGGCGAACAGGTCATTCAGCGCGTCCACGTCTGTCGTCACCCGCGTGACCAGTCGCCCCACCGGCGTGCGGTCGAAAAAGCTCATCGGCAGCCGCTGCAGATGTCCGAAGATCTGCTTGCGTAGGTCATACATCGTGTGCTGGCCGACAGACTGCATGATGCGCACTTGCCCGTACTGGAATGCGAAGCTCAGAATCAGAGTGGCCATGAAGATCACCGATATCCACAGGATGCCGTGGAATGCCGTGGCTACCGGTATCTTGTGGGCCAACGCCGGCGTGATGTAGCGGTCAATCACCGCGGCGAAGAGCCGCGGCCCGACCAACTGCAACGGCGTAACGATGATCGTCAGCCCGATGGCCAGGAACACCCGCCACTTGTACGGCTTCAGGTATTTCAGCAGCCGCCGCGTCAATTGCGCGTCGTAAATGCGCCCCAGTTTTTCTTCTTCGTGATGCGTGCTCATTCTCGGGCCAGCTCTTCTTCCAGCAATTGCTTCTGATAAAGCTCCGCGTAATACCCGCCAAGACCGATCAGTTCTTCGTGCGTGCCCCGTTCGATGATTTGTCCCTCACGCAACACCACGATCTGGTCCGCGTCCCGCACCGTCGAACACCGGTGCGAAATCAATATTGTCGTGCGTCTCTTGAGCACGTCCTCTAGCCCCTGCAGGATTTTCTCTTCCGTGTCCGTGTCCACACTCGAGAACGCATCGTCCAAGATCAGGATCCGCGGATCGCGCATGAGCGCCCGCGCCAGCGTTGTACGTTGTTTTTGCCCGCCGGAAAGCGTGATGCCGCGCTCCCCGACGAGCGTCTCGTAGCGCCCCGGGAAATCCGATATATCCCCGGAGATGTTCGCGATTCGCGACGCTTCTTCCACCGCTTCCAGACTCGTTTCCTCCACTCCGAACGCGATATTCTCGCGAATCGTTTCGCTGAATAGAAACGCATCTTGCGGCACAAATCCAATCGCGCGCCGCAGCGTCGCCAGCGGCCATTCGCGAATCGATTCGCCGTCGATGAAAAGCGTGCCCCGAGGCGCCTCCCAAAGCCGCCCCAGCAGTCCTGCCAGGGTTGATTTTCCGCTGCCCGTCGGACCCACAATGGCAGTCGTTGACCCCGCTGGAATGTGCAAATTGATGTCCCGCAGTACCGGCTCGCTCGCTTCATTGGCATTGGCGTTCACCGGCGCCTTGGAACTGTCCCCGCTCCGTTTCGTCGGATACGTGAATGTCAAATGCCGGAACTCAATGTCGCCCCCTATCGCCGCCTGATGCCCGCCTCGCGCCTCGGCGTCGCTAATGCCCGGCGTCCCGTCCAGAATGTAATTGAGCCGCCCCATCGAAGCCGCGCCGCGCTGAAAAATATTCGTCACGAATCCCAGGGCGATCATCGGAAACACCAGTAAGCCTACGAAGGAGTAAAACGCGGTAAACGCACCCAGTGAAATTCGGCTCTGAACGACCATGCGGCTGCCTTGCCACAGCACGAACAGAATCGAGAATCCGATGATCAATTGCAGCGCCGGGAAAAACATGCTCCACGCCCGGATCATGCGGATGTTCTGTCCCACGTACTGGCGGTTGGCCTCATCGAAAGAGCGCATCTCCGCTTCTTCTTGCCCATAGGCTCGCACCACCCGGATTCCGGTCAGGTTCTCCTGCGCCTTCGCCGAAAGCGTCGCCAGCATCGCCTGGATCTTCGCCTGCAATTCATGAATGACCGTGCCGAAGTACCTTACCGTAATGAAAACAAACGGCACCGGCACCAACACTTCCAGTGTCAGCAGCGGCGATATTTTCACCATCACCGCGATGGCCACCGCCATCCCCACGATTGTGTTCGCGCTGTACATGATCCCCGGACCGAGCACCATACGCACGGCGCCCAAGTCGTTCGTGCAGCGCGACATCAGGTCGCCGGTGCGATTCCGCACGTAATACTCCGGCTCCATCTGCACCAGCCGCGCCAGCAAATCGTTCCGCAAATCGTATTCGATGTCCCGCGATATGCCGATCAGGATCCACCGTGAAGCAAACGAAAAAATGCCTTTCACCACCACCACGCCGACCAGCAGCAAACACAGTATCGCCAGCGTGTGCCCGCTGCCCGGCTTATAGAAGTGGAGAATCGGCCCCAGCAACATGTGCCACAGCGTGACTCCTCCGGCCTGGGAACTCACGGTCAGGTTCGGCATTGGTTCCGGAGCGTGCGTCAGGCAATCGGTGATAATGCCAATGATCAGCGGCGGCAGCGCGCCAAGCAGGCCCATCAGCACCAGCGTAAGCAGGCCGAAAGCGGTTGCACCTTTGTACCGGCTCAAATATGGCATCAGCCGCCGCAGCTCCGCCCACGCCTTGATCTTCTGCTGCGTCGGCTTCACCGCGCTCACGGTTTGTGCGGCTGCGCTCATGATCTCGTGTTATCTCTCGTCGACGGGCTCGAGGCTCGGCAATTCCGTCAGGAAATTCTGAAAACTTCGGTCCATCGTCTCATAACGCTTCACTTCCGGATTCCAGCGAACCCCGTAGGTCTGAATATATCCCCCGGCCGGCTTATGCAGCGGCGTGAAATAAAGCTGCAGCCCGTTTTTTGGATCCTCTTCCTTCTGCACGCGCCAGCCATCGACGGCAGAAATCGGCTGCCCTCCCAGAAAGCCCTTGGGATTCTTCAAATGCTCATCCACCAGCAGCACTTCATCCCACGAGCCGCCGTCCCTTTCAATGATCGCCGCGCGCGTCACCAACAATCCCGGCGCCATCGTCTCCGGCGTGATTTTCACTTTGTTGACGATGAAGGCCTGTTCCTTCCCGTTTTTTGCCAGGTCCCCATACGCAATCACCTCTGTTTCCAATCCGAATAGCTTTTGCGCCACCTGGTCCACTGCTGGCGGATACGCCGGCGCTGCCAGTTTCGACGCCTGTTGCGTATTTGGATGCCCGCTATCGCTGCACGATGCAGCCGCTAGGACCATGCACAGCAGGCCCCCCAGCAAAAGTTTTCGCATATTCTCCTTAAAGCGTTGCCGATGCCAGCGTGATTTCCACCACGCGCCCACTCGCCTGGTCGCAGGAAACTTCCATCGACTGCGGCACATCCTCCCCCGCCCAGTCGAAAGAATAGAACAGCAATTCTAGCTTGCGCGAGCCCCGCACGGAAGGGCCCCGTGACTCCGGTTCGCCATAGAGTTCCGTGACCCGCGCGCACGAATCGGCCAATTGCAATCCTCGCCCTGTTTTTACGCCGGCGCGCAAACGCGCCTCATTCCGGGCGAGGCAGTCAGCAGAAGCAACGCCGAGTGAGGATACCGTGATCGTGCCTATCCTTCGATCCTTGTCAGCCTCGATCGTTATCATCCTTCCGTCACAGTTATCCAGCCAGTAGTATCCCTGTAAATTCACCATCGCTCGACCAAGTCCAGGGAACTTTTGTTCCACCGACACCTTGGATATTCCTGGCCGAAGCCCCGCCAGCGTCAGTTCATTGTGCCGTTGGGTACTCGCCGCCTGTTGCGCGCTCACACCTGCCAATCCCAGTGCAAGCGTTGCCGTCGCGACCGCCGCCGCGCTACCGCGTCGCCAGAATTTCTTCCATTCGCGCCTCAAAATTCTCTTCTCCCTCCGACCATAGCTGATAGCGCTCCACCGGAATTGCCGTTTCAATCCGCGCCATCCAGTCGTAAAGCCTCCGTATGTTCTCCTGCGTCTTTTCCTGATACATCTGCAAATTCTCCGGCTGCGACATCATCGCGACGAAATTTGCTTCTTCCGGATCCCTTGCCTCTTCCGCATCTCCCCGCCGGAATCCCAGCAGCCTGGCGTGCCCGGTAAAAAAGTGCTCAAACCCTGCATCGACCAGGAAGTGTCCTTGTTCCTTCCAAATCCCCTCGCCGAAATCGCTACCATAGCAAATAATGCTTAACGGTTGTGGCTTCTGCACCCACCGCCCATTCGACTCCTCCCACGTCCACAAATCCCAGAACGCCTGCGTTTCGTACGCGCAATCCTCATGTGCGTGCTCGCGGGCCAAATCCGCCAGCACCTCCGCGCCATATTCTCCCGAACGCAAATCCTGCTCGAAAATCGGCGTTTCCGACGCATCCACCGCGCGGATCACCAGCTCGGTGAACCCCGCTCGCTCGCCCGAAAAAGGAACCGTCTCCAGAAACGCCATCCACTGTTCGATCAGCGTTTCCTCGGAGAAATTCCGGCTCCAAATGCTCGCGTACGCGCGATTGGCCATGCCCAGCATTATACCGGGATGACCTCGCCTATGCTCAACGCCTGAAACGTGTCCCGGGAATATGAAACGGATTGCTTCGGGAGGAACCGTTATCTACTTCTTTTCGTTCTTTTCGTTCTTTTCGGGAGACTTCTTCTCCGTGCCCACGTCTGAAGAAAGTCCCAGCATCCGCGCGCGCAATGTCTCGCCCAGATTGGCAAATACCTCGGCGCACGTGTCGCGCAGCCGCTCTTCCGCAGCATGCGAAAGCGTTTCCAGAACGCCTTTCGAGTTCTGCCCCAGCATCGTCGCCGATGCCAGCAGCCACGAGTTCGACGCGTTTTCCAGCCGTTCTTTGTACTGTTCTATGGATTGCTCGACGGTCCCTTTCATCCGTTCGATCCACGCGTCTTGTTCGATGTCTCGCTTTGTGTGGAACTCTTCCACCAGCGGCTTCAGTTGTTCCTCAAGATCCCGCCGGACTTCCGCGGCGCCCTCGGCCAGCCGTTGCTCCACCTGAATATTGAATTCCGCGAGCGCCTCTTCGGATTTCTGATTCACCGCCGCCCCGGCTTGCTCCGATGACGCCCTGGCGATTTGCTCAAACTGCACCAGGCTCTCTTGCGCGATCCGGCCAAGCTCGTCGATCGCGGTGGCCGCGGTCGTTTGCGCCGTTTCTGTCAATTGCTCCCGTGTCCGCTCCTTTACCTCTTTGGCGCTTTCCTCGATCAGCCCCTGCGCGTGTTCCACGTAGCTGCGGCTGCAATGATCTAGCTCCGACGCGAACATCCTCGACAGGTCCGCCGCTCGCTCGCGCATCGTGCCCGTCGATTGTTCCAGCATTTTCTCGAGCGCGCTCTGCATGTTTGTCTGCGCCTTCTTCTGATACCACTCCGAAGCCTTGTACAAAGCCTCGAAGGTCGAGTGCGATGCGTCCGTCGTCTTTGCATCCAACTCTTCTTCCACCTTCGTCAGCGCCGCGCGGCATTTCTCCTCGAAGTCCGCCGGCAAATCCGCGATTTGCTGCCGCATGCGTTCGAGCGAAGTCTCGAGCGCTTGCTCCGACACGTCATGCATCTGCGTCCTGAATTCCTGCAGCACGTCCTGGGCTTGCTGTCCCGCGGCTACCAATTGCTCGCTCGTTTCCTGCGCCCGCTGGTAATGCGGAGCCAATTGCTGCTCCACTTGTTCCGCTACTCGCCGCATCGCATCGTCCGCGATCTCCTGGATCGGCTTTTCCAGTTCGCTTGTTTTCTTCTTTACCAGCTCATCGGCGCGCCGGTCCAGTTCGCTCGCTTGCGTAGCAAGCAAGTCGTTCAGCTTCCGCTGCGCGTCGTCGTACGTCGCTCGCGACATCGCCTCGATCTGCGACGAAGTCTCCTCCGCTCGTCGTGCCGCCTCGTGCGCCTTGTTTACGGTCGACTCGGCGCGCGCCTGCCTTTCTTCCAGTCCCGTGCACAGTGCTTCCAGGTTCTTTTGCGCCTCCGCTGCCGCTTCATTCATCAGCGCCTGCAGCGACGCGCCGCGCGCCGAAATCTCCTGCTCCGCGCGCGCCGTCGCCGCCTGCGAAATCTGATTCAATTGTGCGCTCATCTGCTCCGACGCGCCCTCGAGTGCCGCATCGAACTCCGTCCGCCACTTTTGCGTCGCCGAATCCGATGCGGTATTCAGCCTCTGGAGCGATTTTTCCTGCAGCTCGCCCGCTGCATCCTCGATTTCCTTGCGCCAGTTCGCCAGCCGCTCATGTGCGGCTTCATCAAGCTGTCGCAGTGTTTCCTCATTATTCGGAGCGGTCGCTGGCGGCTGCGCTGCTGGCAAATTCGCCGTGGCGCGCTCCACCGCCTGTTGCACCGATTGCTTTACCGCGTGCTCAACCGTCTGGTGAACGCTCTCCTGAATCGTCTGTTCCGCCAGCTTCGCCGCCGAGTTTTCGACCACGCGCTCCACCGCCGCGCGCACTCTCGAATCCAGTTCCTCTGCCTTCGGACTGGCTGCCTCGCGCGCCTGCTCGAACGCCGCCAGCGCATTCTGCACCACCTGCTGCGTGGCTCGCTCCACCAGCTGCTGCAGGGAATTTTCCACCGCACTCTGCACCGCGGCCTGCACGGACTTCTCCGTGGCTTTCGTCACCGAATCTTCTACCGCTTCGTTTACGGCAACCTGAAGTTGTGTTTCTACCTTCTCCCGTGCTGTGCGCACCTCCTGCGCCACAGCTTCTGCCGCGCCGCTTTGCATCGACCTCCGCAGATGCTGCTTGGCCTCCGCCAGCAGCCGCGCCATCTGCCGCGCAGCGGACATCGATTCGTGCGCTGTTTCGTGTGCGCGTGACGCAGGCGTGGGCAGCACGTGAACTTTGCTCTCGCTTGCCGGTGCATTCGCCGGGACGTTCCCCGCTACGGTCCTCTTTGTCTCTGCTGGCGCTGTCGGCGCTGGAGCGCTCTCCTCTTTTTTCTTCGTGGGTGCCTCGGCCACTGGCGCCACCGGAATCTCAATCGCCCCGGCCCCAAGTTGTTCCGCGGGCTCGTTCGGCAGCGGGAACCAATCCGCAGGAGGGAAGGCAATGCCCCACGCGTTTCCGGGCACCGTAAACTCAACGCCGATCTGGAAAAGCTCGCGAACCGTCCGCGGGCGCTGCACCCACGCTACGCGCCCCTCCACCAATCGCGGTGGCGCATCGGATTCGGCGCGCGCAATCTCAATCGTCACCAGCGCGGTCTTGGGAACGTAGTGCTTCGATTGGTATTTGCAGCCGTGGCAGTTGACCGAAACTGTGGAAGTGCGTTCCTTGAATGCCTGCCCGAGGGCGTCTACACCGCTGACCGTGATCGGCACGGACTGCGCAATTCGCGTGCTTCGCCGTTTTTGAACGGCCGGGTCGTTCGATGGCAATGATTCAGACACACCTTGCTCCTCAGAGGCGATGTCCTAAGTTAACACTAACTTGGCGCGGCAGTTAGCCGAAACGCGCCGCCCTGTGCGAAAAGGGTTACGCCGCCGCTCGCCTGCTCGCTGCCGCTGCGCCAAAAAACACGACCCGTTAGGCTCGCCGCTTCGCTGCCCCAGCCTCGCCCTTGCCGAGAATTCTTTCGATCTGCTTCATGTGGTTGATGTCGTGGCAGGCATAATGCCTGGCGATCGTGCGGATGCTTTCTTCGCCGCGCTCCGCATGAACTCCGTAGAATTCCCACTGCGCTCTATCAATCTGTCTGAGCAAACCCAAATTCGCCTCGCGTAGCGTGCGAAACAATTCCAGCGATTTCTTCACATCCCGCTTTGCGTACTTGCCCGTTTCCGCCCATTTATCCTGATCGAAAGCTTCGATGGGCATGCTCGGACGTTCGAGGATTCTGCGAATTCGGTACCCGCCCACCAGTTCATCATCGGCAAGATGCGCGATGATTTCCGTCACGCTCCATTTCCCCGGTGCCGGCCGTCGCGCCAATTTCTTCTTGGGCACTCCGTGAATGAGCTTCGCGATTCTTTTCGGTGTCGCTATTTGCGTCGCGATCGGGTCGCCGTCTCCCAGGTACCCGTGCAACCGCTTCAGATAATTTTCAGGACTCTCTTGCATCTATGCCTTCCTTCTTTGTTCCCTTTTCCCGACTTATATCTTAGCTGCCTCGTCCCGGCAAGCCCCCCATGACCGAATAAAGCTGCCGTTTCGGCTCTTTTTCCTTGACTTTATAGTTATAAAGTGGTACATACGGTGTTGTGCGGGCGATTCACCCCGCAGGCCACCATTTCGGTGGCTTTTGTATTTCTAAGGGGCTTGCTGTGGAGGATGATTTCGCAGCCGGGATTTTAAAACCGGCCTGGAAGCCAAAATCGAGGTTAACTCGCAGAAAGCAAATACCTAACTCGCCAGAAATTCTAATCGGTACACAAAACACCAGTCCGTTTTTCGTAACTTACACAAAAACAAGGCCATACCATTTTCTAATCGGGACTGAAATCGCGTTTTTTGCACTGCAGTCCTCTCCGCCCATTCTAACCAGCAGTTTCAGTCTGTCTCGTGCTTCGCGTCGGTTATCCCCAGCGCCGTTCTTATACTCCCATCGATCCTGCGGAGCACAATTTTGGTGGTCCGGTTGGTTCTGCGGACCCCTCCAATGCTCTGGCTTTCAGCTTCCCATCTCATCTTCATCGCTGCGCCGGATTGTCCTCCCCATATGTGTTCTCAGTTGACTCGTGCACTCCCGCCGTGATAACACGCGCATTTCGGGGTGAGATCTGATGCGAAATATCTTCCGTCTTGCTTTAGGTTTGTGTGCGCTTTCGTTTTCTCTTTGCGCTTCCGCCCAGGAAAAACCCATCGTCATCGCCGCAAGCACTGTCCTCGACGGTCGCGGCCATGTTCTTCACGATACGCGCATCGTTATCGAGAATTCCAAAATCGTCCGCATTGACCCCAACGCCAGCCCGGTTACCTACGACCTGCGCGGGCTCACCGTTCTTCCCGGCTTGATCGATTGCCACGTCCACATAACCTATCACTTCGGCCCCAACGGACGCGCCGAAGACAAATCCGAGACTCCCGAGCAAGCCGCGCTCGCCGCTGAATCGAACGCCTGGCTCACTTTGGTCGACGGTTTCACCACCGTGCAAAGCGTCGGCGCGCCCGAGGACAAGCCGCTGCGCGACATGATCAATCGCGGCGAAATTCCCGGCCCGCGCATTCTCACCGCGTTCCGGCCCCTTTTCGGACGCGGCGACGCCACCGGAACCCCGGACCAGATTCGCGCCTACATCGACAAGGTCGCCTCCGACGGTGCGGACCTCATCAAGATTTTTGCTTCACAGAGCATTCGCGATGGCGGCGGCCCTACGCTCTCGCAGGACCAGCTCAATGCCGCATGCGACGAGGCCAAAAAGCGCGGCCTTCGCACTCTGGTGCACGCCTATCGCGGTTCCGTTCGCATGGCCACCCTCGCCGGCTGCACCGAAGTCGAGCACGGCACCTTTGCCACCGACGACGACCTGCGCTTGATGGCCGAGCACGGCACGTATTTTGATCCGCAGGTCGGCCTGGTCATTCAGAACTATCTCGATAATGAACAGCGCTATCTCGGCATCGGCAATTACACCGAATCCGGTTTCGAGCAAATGAAGCAAGCCCTTCCGCTTGATGCGGACCTGTACCACCGCGCGCTCAAAACTCCCGGCCTGAAAATTGTTTTTGGCACCGATGCCGTTGCCGGCGCGCACGGCCGCAATGCGGAGGAACTGATTGATCGCGTGCGCGACGGCGGTCAGGAGCCCAGGGCCGCGCTGATCTCCGCGAATTCGCTGGCAGCGGAATCCCTGAATCGGCAAAGCGAAATTGGCTCCATCGCGCCCGGGCTTCAGGCCGATATCATCGCGCTCGATGGCGATCCCATCGCGGACATCACCGCCGTCCGCCGCGTTTCGTTTGTCATGAAAGGCGGCGTGGTGTACAAGAACGTCGCGCGCGATGCCATTCCGCATTATGGCGGCGTGACGCCCTAAAGTTTTTGCAAGAGCATTCCCATCTTTTCACGGAGGCCTTATGCGTCGTCTTGTGTTTCTGCTGGGATTTATCCTTTGCTTGCCGCTTCTCACCATCGGCCAGCAGGAGGAACAAGCAAGACTCGCCGGCTTTTTTGGCAATTCCTCTGCCGACGAACAGAGTTGGGAACAGAAATTCCGCGCCATTCCTTCGCCAGACAACATGATAGCGGACATGAAGCTCCTCGCCGCTCGTCCGCATCACGTCGGCTCGCCATACGACAAGCAGAACAGCGAATGGATCCTCGCTCAGTACAAGAAATGGGGTTGGGACGCGCACATTGAGACATTCCAAGTCCTTTTCCCCACGCCGAAGTTTCGCCTCCTTGAAATGGTCGCGCCAACGCATTACGTCGCCAAAATACAAGAGCCTCCCGTGCCCGGCGATCCCACTTCGTACCAGCAATCAGAACAGCTTCCAACCTACAATGCCTATTCTCCCGATGGCGACGTCACTGCTCCTTTGGTGTATGTGAATTATGGCGTGCCGGAAGATTATGAAGAGCTGGCGCGCATGGGCATTTCCGTCAAAGGCGCTATCGTCATCACCCGCTATGGCCATTCTTGGCGCGGCATTAAACCCAAGCTGGCCGCCGAGCACGGCGCCATTGGCTGCCTCATTTATTCCGATCCGCGCGACGATGGCTACTACGAAGGCGATGTTTTCCCCAAGGGTCCCTGGCGCCCGGATCAGGGCGTACAGCGAGGCAGCGTTGTGAAGATGGAAATCTATCCGGGAGATCCTCTCACTCCCGGAGTTGGCGCGGACGCCAACGCCAAGCGCTTGCCCATAAAGGAAGCGAAGACCATCGAGGACATTCCCGTGATGCCGATTTCCTACGGTGACGCCCTCCCGCTTCTTAGAGCGCTGAGCGGCCCGGTCGCCCCGTCGGGTTGGCGCGGCGCTCTCCCGATCACCTATCACGTCGGCCCGGGCCCCGCCAAAGTTCACCTAAAACTGCAATTCAATTGGGATTTGAAGCCGGTAAACGATGTGATCGCAAAGCTCGCCGGCTCCACTTATCCCGATGAATGGGTCATTCGCGGGAATCACTATGATGGATGGGTGAATGGCGCCGAGGATCCCATCGCCGGTCAAGTCGCGCTGCTCGAGGAAGCCCGCTCTTTCGGCGAGCTTTACCAACAGGGTTGGCGCCCCAAGCGCACCCTCGTTTATTGCTCCTGGGACGGCGAAGAGCCCGGCCTCTTGGGCTCAACCGAATGGGTCGAAGAACACGGAGACGATCTGGCAACTCACGCCGTCGCTTACATCAATTCCGACACCAACGGCCGCGGCTATCTGGAAGCGGAAGGTTCGCACGAGTTGGAAGCGCTGGTGAACAATGTCGCAAATGACATCCAGGATCCGGAGAAGGGAATTTCCGTCGGCAAACGCATGCGGCTGGCTCTCATGGCGCGCGCGGAAAATCCCGAAGAGCGCCAGAAGCTCGAGTCGGAAAAGAATCTCATCATCGGCGACTTAGGCTCCGGTTCTGATTATTCCGCCTTCATCGACCACGATGGCATCGCGTCGATTAACTACGGCTTCGGCGGCGAAGTCGGCGGCGGAATCTACCATTCCATCTACGACGACTTTTATTGGTATTCCCATTTTGACGATCCCACCGAACAGTACGGCCGCACCCTGTCGCAAACGGCGGGCACTACGGTGATGCGCCTGGCCGATTCCGACGTGCCGCCGCTGGACTTCACCGGCCTTGCGGACGCCGTCGGTCGTTTTGTCTCCGAACTGGAAAAACTCGACAAAACCGAAATCAACCAAATCCAATGGCAAAACAAGGAAATAACCGACGGCATTTTCACCGCAACCGCCGATCCCACGAAGAAATTCGTTCCGCCGGCAATGGAAGACGTTCCCCAGCCGCTCGATTTTTCTCCGCTGGATACCGCAGTGGCCAGTCTGAAGCAGAGCGCCGCTCATTACCAAACTGCGTTTGACAAAGCGCAGCAGGGCGCCTCCGCATCGGGTGCTTCGTTCCAAACTGTGGATCAAGACCTGATCACCACCGAGCGCGCACTGATGAGCGATGCTGGCTTGCCGGGTCGCCCGTGGTACAAGCACCAGCTTTACGCTCCGGGCATCTACACCGGCTACGGTGTGAAGACCATTCCCGGAGTTCGCGAAGCCATCGAGCAGAAAAACTGGGAGCAGGCGGCGCAGGAAATCGGAATTGTAGCCGACGTGCTGCAGAAGGAGGCGGATTCCATCAACGCTGCGGCCTCGGCACTCGAAAGCGCCGGACAGTAAACCCAACGGCAACGAAAAACGGGACGGCCGCTGCTACAAATCGCGGCGGCCTTCCATCGCTTTCACCATCGTAACTTCATCGGCGTATTCCAGATCCGAGCCGACCGGTATGCCCATGGCGATTCGCGTCACGCGCACGCCCAGCGGCTTGATCAGCTTCGAAAGATAGACCGCGGTCGCTTCGCCTTCCGCCGTGGGATTCGTCGCGATAATAATTTCTTCCACCGCGCCGCCCTTGAGCCGCTCGATCAAACTCTTGATTTTCAGTTGCTCCGGCCCGCGTCCTTGCAACGGCGAAAGCGCGCCGCCCAAGACGTGATACATCCCGCTGTACTCGCGCGTCTTTTCAATCGCGGAAATATTCGGAGCCTCTTCCACCACGCAAATCGTTTTCTTGTCCCGCGTCGGCGCCGTGCAGAAATAGCACGGGTCGGTGTCGGTGATGTTGTTGCACACCGAGCACTCGCGGATTTTTTCCTTCGCTTCGCGAATGGCGTCGGAAAGCGCCAGCGCCTGGCCTCGATCGGCGCGCAGCAGATGAAACGCCAGCCGCTGCGCGGTCTTCTGGCCGATACCGGGCAGATGCTTCAGCTCGTCGATTAACCGCGTGATGGACGGCGCAAAATCAGGCATCAGTCATCCTGAGCAAACAAAATCCGAATGGCAATGGAATTCTGCGGAATGAAGTAATTTGCAAAAGCTTTGTGCGTGCCCGCCCCGGCCCTCTAGAAAAGGCCCGGGATGCGCAGTCCCGCCACTCCCGGAATGCTTCCGGTCATGTCCTTGATCTGCTTCGCGAATTCTTCATCCACGCGGCGCGAAGCCTCATTCACCGCTGCCAGCACCAGGTCCTGCAGCATTTCCTGGTCTTTGTTCGCAAAAATCTCCGGCTCGATTTTAATTTCCGTCAGCTGCTTCTGGCCGTTCATTTTGACGGTGACCATGCCGCCGCCGGCGCTCGCTTCCACGCGTATCTCGCCGCGCTTGTGTTCGAGGTTCTCCTGCATCTGCCACAACTGCGACATCATTTGTTGTAGCGCTTTGACTTCCATTTCAGTCCTCGCTTCGCCGTTTCACTTCGGAGATCTGCCCGCCGAAGCGTTCCAGCATTGCTCGAACGATGGGATCCTCTTCCATTCGCGCGCGCAATTCCGACGCGCGCGGTGCCGCGGTCCGGCCAGAATCCAGTTTAACACAAACCCGCAGCGGCTGGCCCATCACGGAACTGAGTACGGTGCGCAACTTCTCCATAGGGTCCCTGGCCTGCAACATTTCCGCAAGCGCGCGGCTCTCCGGCGGGAAATATAAATTCATTTCGCCGCCTTCGAGCTCCCAGCGCGTGGCATGCTCCACCATCGACCACAAAAATTTCTGATTTCGTAGCTGCGATTGAATCGTTTCCATCTGCGCGGCCGCCAGCCCGCTGAAGCGGCTCTCCACGGCCTTGGCGACGATGCGCGGCGCGGAAGTCGGCACCGGCGCCGGCCGCTCGACATCTTTGTCGAATGTGGGTGCAGGCGCATTTTGCGGTGCAGCGCTGCCGCTCACGCCCGCCGCCGCGGCCGCGGCGTGCATTTTGCCTTCGCTTGCACTCGCACCGCGCGGCGCAGCGGAAGCCTGTGGCCCATGCGACACGGCTTTGCGTCCGCCATCCGAAGGCAGTCTCTCTTCGCGCAAATCGGCGAGCACTTCTTCCAAGGGAGCAAGCCGCGACGCGTTCACCAGCCGCAGCAAACCCAGTTCCAAATGCAAACGCGGGTCCGGCTTGCGGCGCAAGTCTTCGTCTGTGGCCATCAGAATCTGGAAGAATCGCGTCAGGTCTTCTTCGCTGAAAAGCGCCGCCTGTTTCGCGAGCCGCGGCCGCTCATCCATCGGCTCGGTAATCAACGCAGATTCCGCGCCCGCCACTTTGCCCACCAGCAGATTGCGCACGTGCCGGATAGCCTCGCGGCAGAAATGCTGCAAGTTCTGCCCGTCGGCATGCAGCCGCTGCACCAGTGTGAGCGCTTTCTCCGCCGATTGCTCAGAGATGGCCGAGATCAATTCATCGAGCACTTCTTCGCCGACCACGCCCAGCAGTTCGCGCACCTGCTTATCGGTGATTTTGTCGCCGGAATACGCGATGGCCTGTTCCAGCAGCGAAAGCCCGTCTCGCAAGCTTCCTTCCGCGGCGCGCGCCAGCACCGCCAGCGCTCCCGGCTCGATTTTCAATTTTTCTTCTTGGGTGATGTGCGCGAGCGCGTCGGCGATTTCCTGAAACGCCAGCGAGCGGAATTGGAAAAGCTGCGCGCGCGATTTGATCGTGTCGGCCAAATCTTCGGGCTGCGTGGTGGCCAAGATGAAAACCACTTTGTCGGGCGGCTCTTCCAAAGTTTTCAGCAGCGCGTTCGAAGCTTCATCCGTCAACTGATGCGCTTCGTCGAGGATCACCACTTTGTAGCGGGCCGCGGCCGGCGCGTAGCGCACCATTTCGCGCAATTCGCGGATTTGATCGATGCCGCGATTCGAGGCCGCATCGATTTCGAGCACGTCCAGCGTGGTGCCTGCGGTAATTCCGCGGCAGGCTTCGCACTCGTTGCACGGCGTCGCCGTCGGCCCGTTCACGCAATTCAGGCACTTCGCCAGGATGCGCGCCGTGCTCGTCTTGCCCACGCCGCGCGTGCCACAAAAAATGTACGCGTGCGCCAGCCTGTTTTGGCGGATGGCGTTTTCCAACGTTTGCGTCACGTGCCGCTGCCCGACGATTTCGCCGAACGTTTGCGGCCGCCACTTCCGTGCAATCACTTGATAAGCCATGAGGATTCCTGGGGCTCGCTTCGCGCGCTGGTAAGGAACTTCGGGTACTCCGCGGCGCACGAAACTGACCCGCTACCGTTGCTCCCTTCCGGGCCTGGCGGGGTTTGCGGGGAATCGTCGCACAGAGCCCGAAGTTCCGCCGGTTTGCGAACGAAATTCGCCGCGCATTTCTCGCGCCGCGTTTCTCACTCGCTCCGCGAGTCTAACACACCGCTTCTGCGCGCGAAAGCGGGCGCGATTTGCCAGTTCGATGGAACTATAATCCGTTGTTTCTTGGAACGCGCGCGCAGAATTCTCGACACACCGCTCGAGCGATCTTGTATCTTTCTTCCGGGTGATTTCCTCCTCACCCTCCCGCAGCGCCAGCGGACGGTCCCACGAAACGGGACAAACTCGGAGCACCAACGTTCCGGGCATGGAGGATTCGAAATGAAGCGGTCATTTTGTTTTGCTGCAGCAGTGGCCCTGGCGCTCTCCCTGGTTCCCGCCGTCTACGCGCAGACAGCCCAGGTGATGCAAGGCACCCAAGTGCGGCTCACGCTTCTGAGCGGGCTCAGCACCGGCGTCGCGCGTGATGGAGATCCGTTCGAGGCGGTCGTTTCCGAGCCGGTTTATCTCGGCAGTCAAATGGTCTTACCAGCGGGCGCGAAGGTGCACGGCATTGTCAGCAACGTCGAACCCCCGAAGCATTTCGCGCTGATTCGCGGCGGCGCTTCCATGACGCTGACGTTCAGTTCCATCGAAGTGGACAACCGCATTCTTCCCGCGCGTATGAGCCTGCTCGGTATTTACAAAGACTCGGACGAGGGCGGAAAGCTGCGCAGGGACCTTAACGAAGTCGAAGGCGTAGAGGTCCAGGAAAAGCGTGACGTCAAAGGCTACGTCCTGGACGCGACCATCGGCACGGGCGGAGGTTCGCTGGTTGGCGAAGTGTTCGGTCACGTCGTGCGCGGCTTCGGCATCGGCCTGATCGGCAGCGCGGTCTATGTTGCAACCAAGCGCGGCAAGGACGTTCAGTTGCCGGCGCAGACCGGGCTGTTGGTTCGTCTCGATAACACTGTCTGGGTGCCCGTTGCGGCCGCGAGCGCCGTTAGCGGGGCGATGAAGTAAGGAAAAGAGGGAAGTCAGTTTCTTGCACCGCGCAGCTCCGCCCCTTGGCTGCGCTGCGCGCCGATGCCATGCCGCGTGCTGCTTACGCGGCTATTGCTTCGCCTGGTTGTTCGTCTCTGATTTTGGAAAGGCTACGAACCACACGCTCTCCGGCTGCAATTTGGCCGCGCCGATCATCCAGTAATCGCCCTCCAGAGTGGAGCGAGCAACCTGATAAAGAAAAGGCCGCTGCTCGCTTTTCTTCTTGAGGTCTTTCACCAGCACCTTAATGGCGATGATTCCTCCGCGCTCCAGACAGAGTTTGAGCGGGAAGCTGCAGCCACTCTCGCTAATGTCGACAGTCTTTGTCGCTTCGCAGAAAAATTTTCCATCCACATCGAATCCGGTCACTTCGATGGGGATGGTCAGAGGAATCCGCGCCTCGCGGCGGCGGTCCTTATTTGCTTCAATTCCGAGTTCTTCCCAGTTGACGGTGTCTTGCACGGCGTACTCCTCAGTACCATTCAGCTTGCACGCGAGCGGCCACCGCGATTTGCGCTAAGTGTGGGCAAAGAAAGGCAGTGCGGAGATGTTCCAAACGCGCACAGCGCAATACGAACCGGGCGTGCCGTTGCGGAACCGCGGGCAACCTTGCGCGTCCGTTTACGCGTTATGCGGCGCTCTTTCCAATGGGCTCGCTGGGCTCGCGCTTCAGGAAACGATACAAACTGGTGCGCCCAATGCCGAGCATCTGCGACGCACGCACGCGGTTTCCTCCGCACATTTCGAGAACGCGTTTGATATGCATTCGCCGCACTTCGTCGAGCGGCAGCGGCCGCCAGTTTTCTTCCGTAGCGCCGGTGCGCCCTGTAGGTTTGCGTAGGTTGCCGGGCAAGTCGGCGACGTCGATGAATTCATTCGTCGCGCTGATCGCGGCGCTGGAAATCACGTTTTCGAGCTCGCGGACGTTGCCGGGCCAGGCGTGGTGCAGCAGGACAATCTGTGCGCGCCGCGTGAGTCCCTGGAACGTTTTGCCATACGCTTCGCCGTATTTCTTCAGGAAGTAGCGCACCAGGATGGGGATGTCTTCGGTGCGCTCGGACAGGCCAGGCACTTGAATCTCCAGCGAGCTGAGCCGGTAGAAGAGGTCCTCGCGAAATCGCCCGGCCAGCACTTCATTGCGGAGATCGCGATTGGTGGCGGCGACAATGCGCACGTCCACCTTCTTCACCTCCGGCGAACCCACGCGCTGAATCTCGCGATTCTGAATCACCCGCAGCAATTTGGCTTGCATCTGCGGAGAGGTTTCGCCGATTTCGTCCAGAAAAACGCTGCCCCCATTGGCGTATTCGAATAGCCCTGGCCGCGTATCCGTTGCGCCGGTGAAGGCGCCGCGCATGTGCCCGAAGAGTTGGCTTTCGAGAAGAGTATCGACCAGCGCCGAGCAGTTGCACACCGCGAATTTCTGCTGGCTAACCGGACTCATCTGATGCACCGCGCGCGCCACCAATTCTTTTCCGGATCCCGTGGGTCCGCTGATCAGCACGTTGGTGTAATGCCGCGAGATCTTCCGGGCCATATCGAGCATTTCCAGCATCGCCGGACTGCGGCCCACAATCCCTTCGAATTCGAAGTTGGAAAGCAATTGGTCGTCGAGCGCGCGAATCTGCGACCGCCGCGTGGACACTTCCGCCAGCTCATCCAAAGCCTTCACCAGCCGTTCCTCATCAATTGGCTTGCACAGGAAATCGTGGGCGCCGCGCCGAATCGCCTCGATGGCGGAATCCACGGAATAGAAGCCGGTGACCAGGATCACCGCGATGCTGGGATCGATCTGCAGCGATTGGTCCAGAAACGCGAACCCATCCATTCCCGGCATTTTCATGTCCACCAGCACCACGCGGCACGCGCCGGCGCGCACCTGCCCCAGAGCGTCTTCCGCCTTCGTCGTGCCTAGCGTCGGAAAACCAAGGCGTGCGAGCTTCGTCGCCGTGATTTCGACGAGGTCTGCTTCGTCGTCAAGCACACAGATAGGCAGATTGCGCCGAACCAGTTCTGCCATGGATTTGTCTGTCGCTACGGACATCCCATAGCGGTTAGGCAAGGGGTGTGCCATAAAACAACCGTGGGCGCCGTCGCCGAAGCGCAGCGTGCTCTTGCGGATACCGGTAGGGAGTCAAACCACAAATGCTTAGTAAGAAAGGAATTGCTGGCAGGGCCGGCTTGCGGGCGAAACAGTTTTCAGGAGCCAGTCCGAGCGAAGCCTCAAATCCCAAATCGGGGTCGTTGCCATTTCCGAATTGCGGGTTTCAAAACGGACGCACTCTACCGGCGGAGCGGGCCTCAATTTGGCGCGGTTTCCCGAAACGCAAATTCCACCAGTGTCGTCGCGGCCGTTTCCTGTGGGCGCAGCCGGCTGAGACGCACTTCGCGCGCGCCGTTGTTGACGTTTCCGTTGACGCCCGAGACTTGATAAGTCACCGGGACCGCGCGGTCCAGGGACGCTTCCCTGGCCAGGCGCACAAAAACCAGCGAACCCACGCGAAGCCGCGCTCGAAGATCCGCTTTATTGTCGCCGTTGTGATGACGGTGAAGGACGGCTTTCTCCACGAAGAAATTCTCGTCCGTGTCCCAACCGGAAATCTCGGCAATTTTGCTTGCTTGTTCTGCGTCCAGCGAAGCCATCTGTTTAATCCCCCAGGACAGGGAAGAGCATGAGCAAGGCCAAACGAGCAAGCCTCCGCGCCTTGACCCGCAAGGGTTTACCCACGGGTGCTGACGCCGGGCAGCCGATTTCCGTTCAAATCAGAACGCGTGTATTGGATTGGTCCAGCGCTGCTTCGGCTGCATAGCCCGCGATTCTTCAGCCGTAGTGCAGCCCGGGATAGAGGAGGTTCAATGCGATCGAAAATATGTACGGAAACAACTTGTCATAAATGAACCAGGCAATGAGCAGGCCGGCAAATCCAAGCCCTGCAAACGTGCTGCCCGCAAATCGCGCTGCGGCTCGACGGCTCATGAGAATCGTGACGCCGTTATGTCCATCGAGCGGAGGGAATGGCAACAGGTTAAAAGTCCCAAGCAGCAGATTCAACACAAACAGAATGCTCAGCGTTGTCGCCGCCAATTGCGCTCCGCTTCCTGTGGCCTGCGTCACCTGCGTGAACGTAGCGCTCTCCGGCGCTCGAAAAGCTCCCATGGCCATTCCTACGTGAATGCCGATGGCTGCCAGAAGCATCAGCAGAAAATTCGCCCCTGGCCCCGCGAGCGCCATCCACGCCGCGCGTCGCGGGTATCGCTGGGCCCACGTTGGATCGTAGGGCGCGCTGGCCCAGCCCATCATCCAATGCGCGAAGACGTAGGAAAGAATCGGAACGACCACCATTCCCACCGGCTCGCGCCGGATGTGCGGCCACGGATTCAGCGTGACCTGGCCGCCGTGGAACGCCGTTGGATCGCCGCTCAACTTCCCCACGAGTGCATGCGCCCCTTCGTGGCACACCGTCGAGAACAAGAACACCACGTACCAGATCACGCCCAGCATCAAAAATTGCGTGTCGAAGTTTGTGTTCACGTTGCGCGATAGAGTATGCCGCTGCTGCGGCGAAGACAAGCACGCAACCTTCGCCAGCAAACCGTCAGGGCTTCTTTACACGCTCAAGTCTCTCAGTCTGTGAAAACCTCGTCGGGCCGCCAGCGGGCTTGGAGACGTTCTGTTACCAAGCGGTGAATTGACGGCTACGATTTAGTGTAAAGAGATATGGAAATGCATACTCTTCGTGTGCGCTGCATTCGCGTTGCACAGCGCTCCCACGGCGGTAAATCTCGTGTTTTCTGTGTACTCACCGCAGCAAGGGTCGTTCCCGACGACGGCGCTGTGCGTGCATAGCAGACCAGGCAGTTCGGCTCCAAGCGCGAATGTTGCTGGCTATTGCGTCGTTACTGTTAAGGGGTATAGCGTGGCGGTTTTCTTGACACTCATAGATCGAATGCACTATAAAATGCGCCAGCGTTTCGGGGTTGTCTAACTAGGGCAAACATATCTCCCTTATTTCCGGTGGAATACTGTATCGGGGTGTGGTTAAGGGCTCGGCTTTGGGTGGTATCGACAGCGCGAAAAATTGAGCTAGGAGGGTGCGACTCGTGAAACAACGGTTGATTCTAATATTTGGTCTGTTGGTGTTTATCGCAGGATTCGTTCTTCCCAGGGGCGCTCAAGCCCAGACATCGGCGTCCTCTACCGTGGTCGGCACGGTCATTGACCCGAGCGGCGCCGCGGTTCCAGGCGCTACGGTCAAGTTGACCAACGTGGCCACAACCGTCTCGTTGACCGCCACTGCCAACGGCTCAGGCGAATACACGTTTCCAACAGTCACGCCTGGCACGTACACGGTGGTAGTCTCGAAAGAAGGCTTCAAGAACGGAACCGTGCAGAATCTCGTGGTGGACATCGCCAAGAGCTATACGGTGAACGTCACTTTGCAGGTCGGCCAGGTGAGTCAGTCCGTCACCGTCGAAGCCGGCGCCAATGTCCAGCTGGAAACCACCACGGCGCAAGTCAGCGGCACCGTCACGGGTCAGGAAATGGACGCGCTGCCCACACTCAATCACCAAGCCACCGAGTTGATCACGATCCAGCCCTCAGTGTCCCCGGGGAACGGAGCGTTTCCCACGCCGGACGCCCGCTTTTCCGGCGCCATGGATGACCAGAACACCTATACCCTTGATGGCGTCGACATCAGCGACAACCTCGTGGGCGACGGCACTTGGGTCCCCGTCAATATCGATAGCGTGGAGGAGTTGAACGTCGGAGTCAGCACCCCGAACGCCACCTTCGGCCGCAGCTCGGGCGGACAGATCGCCCTTCTCGGCCGTCACGGCACCAACCAGTATCATGGCTCTGTCTACTGGTACACCCAGAATAGCGCCCTGAACGCAAATTCCTGGGACCTGAACTCCGCGGGCATATCCGAGCCTCATTTGGTGGACAATTTCGGTGGCGCTCGTTTTGGCGGTCCCATCTTCAAGAACAAGACGTTCATTTTTGCCAATTACGAGCTGAATCGCTTCCCACAATCCTCCACATTCACGCGGGACATTCCAACCGCGAACCTGCGGGCAGGCATTCTTACGTTTAAGGACGCGTCCGGCAACACTGACACTTACAATTTGGCCACTTCTACGGCCTGCGGTCCTGTGGGAGGTTTGCCCTGTGACCCCCGCGGAATAGGGATTAGCCCCACTGTTCAGCAGTTTTGGAATTTGGAACCTGCGACCGGAAACTCCGCTGGCGGCGACGGCCTAAACGAAACCGGCTACCGGGGAACTGTTTCCACGCCGCTGACTACCGACTTTGGCGTCCTGCGCCTTGATCACAATTTCAGCGACAAGTGGCGGTTTTCCGGCAGCTACACTTATTACCGTGACATCAGTAACCCGAATCCTCAAATCAGCATTCTCAATGGCAGCCCGTCTGCCGTCAACAGTAGCCCCACTCGCGATGCAATGGTGACCGGGCAGTTGACCACCTTGCTCACGCCCTCTCTTACCAATACGTTCCGATTTGGCTGGGTGCGCAATTGGGAGAACTTCCAAGTCGAGACTCCGGCAACCTCCGCGGCGGCGTTCAATCTCCCGGAGACAGCATCCGGTGTCACCTCCGATCCGTTCATTGCCATTAACCCAGCGGAAGCCTTGGTTGCCGCGCCCATCGACAACACCCCTACCAACGCGCGCTTCCAGGATTACTTTCAGAAGAACCTTCAGTTCACCGACAACATTGATTGGATCAGGGGCAAGCATACCTTGGAGTTCGGTACCGACGATCGCCACCTGCCCTTGCTCACGGATCGTGCCGATACCGTGGTCGGTGGAATCACTTCTTTGGTCTCGACGTTGGATAGCGTGGACGGTGCCGGCGCCTTCTTATCCATTCCGGCTTCCGAGGAACCGCCCACGTGCGGTGGGGCCATTGTCACAAATTGCCTGACTGCCGGAGAAGTGCCGCAATGGAACCAACTCTATGCCGGCTCCTTGGGCCTTATTGACAACACGTCCATCTTCGCCGTTCGCAATGGAAGCTTGCAGCCGCTCCCGTTTGGGACCCCTCTGAGCAACAACACCACCGAGAACCAATTCTATTTTTACGGTCAGGATGTGTGGCGGTTGACCAACTCCCTGACCATCAGCTACGGGCTCGCCTACGGCTGGCAGAGCGCGCCAGTCGACACCTTGGGCCGCCAGACCATTTTGGACAACGACGTCACCGGGCAGGCCTTGACCGCTCCGACGTACATGAGCGCCAGAATGACCGCTGCTCTCCAGGGCCAGATCTATAACCCTCTAACCGACTACGTTCCTGTCAATACCGCGCATGCTCCCGTCTTCAATACCGATTGGGGTAACCTTGCCCCGCGCATTTCCTTTGCTTGGAACCCAAGCTTTGGCGATGGCTTACTCGGTCGATTCTTGGGGGACAAGAAGACTGTAATTCGTGGCGGCTACTCCTTGGTCTATGACCGTGAGAACACCATCCAAAACGTCGTGATTCCCATGCTCGGCGCGGGTTTCGGTCAAACGCTTGCCGAAGTCACGCCCGGGTGCGGCTCGGTCTGTAACGACCCCGGGGCTACTGATTTTCGCGTCGGAGTGGACGGAGCCATGGCTGTGCCGGTCGTTCCAGCGGCGGCCAATCCGGTTGTACCCACCATCCCGTTCGGGAATTTCATCTCCTTCCAGGATGACCCCGATATGAAGGTTGGCCGTTCCACCAACCTCGATCTGGACATCCAGCGCGAGCTGCCGGGCAATATGTTGCTGGAAGTTGGTTACGTTGGGAATATGGCTTCCCGCATCCCTACTTCGGCGGACATCGACAACGCTCCGTACTTTTTCAAGGATGCGGGCTCAGGTGAAAGCTTCGCTCAGGCGTTTGACACCGTGGCCGGTGGCTTGCGCGCGGGGGCTACTACTATTAACGCGCAACCTTGGTTCGAGAACCAGTTGCCGGGATATGCGGCAAATACCTGCACAACCACGCCAACCATAAGCAATACTGCGTGCCTGATATCTCAACTCGGGTCCGATTTCGCCAATGGCGACGTTCAGAGCTTGTTCGAGCAGATGGATCTATACCGGTTCGGGCAAGGCTTGACGCCCTATGACAACCTGCAAAACCAGGTCTCCGTCCTGCGCACTTACGAGGGCACCTCCAATTACAACGCCTTCATCGTCAGCTTGCAGAAAAAGACTTCGGCGGGGTTGACTTTCCAAGTCAACTACACCTACTCCAAGTCTCTCGATGAGTCGCTCGTTAACCAAGACAACGCCGGCTATTTCCTCAACGCCTTCAACCCGGATGCCAGTTACGGTCCCTCTCTATATGACCGCCGGGACCTGTTCACCGCCGACTATGTCTATCAGCTTCCCTTCGGCACGGGACACCGGTTCCATCTGAGCAATGGGCTCGACAGGGCCGTGAGCGGATGGTATTGGTCCGGTATTTTCGAGGCTTATTCCGGCCTTCCGAATACCGTCACCGAAAGCGCCGACGCTTGGGGTGTTTCATCCATCCTCGGTGCAGGTGTTCCGGCAATTCCAACTGTTCCAACGTCGAATCTGAAGAACAGCCTCAACTCCGGAGTGACTGGCTCGGGCGGCATTGGTACCGCCACGGATCCGGCCAATGGCGGAACGGGCCTCAACGTCTTCTCCAACCCGGCGGCCGCTTTCGGAGACTTCCGTTACATTAACCTTGCAACGGATGGTCGTGACGGCTCGGGCAATCCTCTCCGCGGATTGGGAATGTGGAACATGGACATGGCGGTCGGCAAATCAACCAAGATCAAGGAAGGCATTTCGGCTGATTTCTCCGCCCAGTTCCTCAACGTGTTCAACAACGTGAACTTCGCAAGCCCGTTCCTCAGTTTGGAGAACCCGTCGGCCTTCGGCGAGATCACCAACACATTCGTTCCCAATAACCGCACCAACAGCGCTCGCTGGATCGAACTGGGGCTCCGCGTTTCGTTCTAAACGAAAATCCATTACTCTGTCAACCCTGGATTCCCGCGAGGGAATCCAGGGTTTTTTCTTGTGCGGATTTTTCTCTGCGCTCTCGGGCCCGCAAGCAGTCAGCGTGCAAAGCAGCGGGCGAATCTTGCCAGGGAAAACAGCAGAAATAGCGTTGCTCGATTTAGCGCGTTACAACAGCTTGAAGTTGGCTCCGGGGCCTGGACTCGAACCAGGATAACCAGCTCCAAAGGCTGGCGTGCTACCAATTGCACTACCCCGGAAGCGGAGCCCAAGAATTATAATGAATTGTCGGCTTGCGCGCTATTCTTCCCATCGAAAGCGGCGCGATGCGATTGCTGCCCGGCGATCGATCTGCTACGCTCTTGCATATCCGCCGAGGAGAGGTGTCCGAGCGGCTTAAGGAGCACGCTTGGAAAGCGTGTGTAGGAGAAATCCTACCGTGGGTTCAAATCCCACCCTCTCCGCCATTCTCTTGCGCAAGAACACGGGCTCGTAGTCGCGTAGATACTGAGATCTCGCTCCACTAAGCCGCCTTGGCCCTGGCTCTGCCATTTTCAGACCGGCTCACGATAAAACCGGTCAGCCCGCTGATAATGGCGAGGGCGATCAGTCCGTAAAGAATGGGCCAGCCGTACCTTGAAAAAACCGAAATGATCCGCCTGCCGTATAGATTGCCGAGATACGCAAGAATGCCATAGCGAATTACGCGGCCAAGGGTCATCGCTCCGACAAACCGCTTCCAGGAGTAGTCCGTGGCGCCCGCTGCCACAATAAAGGGCACCATGGGAATCGGTGGCGGCAAGATCGCCGGCACAGCGATGGCCCAGAAGCGCCATTTCTTGAAAAAGTCAGTGGCTGTTCTTTTCCACCCGCGCTGCAGCGTTTTCTTTAGCCGCTCCTTTCCCTGATTTCGAGCCAGCCGGAACGTGATGTAACCTCCCAAAACGGAACCGAATGTTGCCATGGCCGCGTAATACGGCCACGGTTGCCGGTGATGCGCGGCGAGAACGATCGTGAGCGCGTCCATACTCCCGGGAATCGGAATCACCGAGCTGTCCACCAGTCCCAGGACAATCAGCCCCGGCCCGCCCAGGTGATACAGCCAAACCCATATCTTCCGCTCCGTTGTTGGCGCTGCTAACGCGACGAGTATCCGAGCGAGCATACCGTTAGTAGGTCTTCCTCACGCGCATTTCTGTCCCCGACCGAGGCTGCGTGAACTAAGCCGCGCAACCGGCAAATCCGGTGACTTCGAACCCTTCCTTGGCAAGAAATCCAAGCGCCCCGCTCCTGGCATCCCCCGCGATTATGCCCATTTTTTCACCTCCGCGAGTAGTTTCTTTCCCATTGTGCGCATCTACCCTCTCGCCCCGCTGGCCTCCGAACGCGAAACGATTAGCAATGCGGGGTTTGCAGCGCGCGCGAGCCGCTGCGATTTGGCTGTTTGCGTGCTCTCTTGCAGTGTGGCAGTGCATCTAAAAGGGTGTCGGAAATGCAGGCTCAGTTTCACCTCGGCATCTCCAAATGGAACGGATGGTAAACAAATAGCCATGTCACTCTTTTTCTTCAAGACGTTGCAGCACACACGCCGAGCCCTCCGGATTTCTGGCGGATTCGCGCTCCTGGCTGTCGGCGTAGTGTTGCTGGTAGGCCCTGGACCAGGCTGGCTGGTCATTCTGCTGGGTCTTGGCCTGCTGGCCGTCGACTTCATCTGGGCCCGCCGTCTGCTCGACCGCATGAAGCGGGAAGGCGTTCGCCTTCGGGACTTCGTCCTCAGCCGCTGCCACGCCCGCGGCACCTGACCGGCTTCCATTTTTGGAAACCCCTACGAATTTTCATTGATTCGGCTACTTTGGCCCATTTCACTGTTTTTTCCTCTGTTCAGCAACGCCTTTGCTGTGTTTTCATGGCCTTCTAGTTTTGCGGACTGAGGGCTCCGGAGATGAACCCCAAGAGCGCATTCTCGGCAAGATGGTCCGGCAAGTGGGCCCTGGTAACCGGTGCCAGCGCCGGAATTGGGCTTGCCTTGGCCGAGGTGCTCGCCTCCGCGGGCACAAATCTGGTCATCACCGCCCGGCGCAAGGACCGCCTCGAATCCCTGGCCAGCCGCCTGCGCGCCAACTGCGGCATCAACGTGGAAGTTCTGCCTGCCGATTTGGCGAAACCCGGCACTCCCGGACTGATCCGCACATTCACCCAGGACAAGTCTCTCGAGATCGAGCTTCTCATCAACAACGCCGGATTCGGCTCCTACGGACGATTCCACGAAGCGGATCTCGCGTGGCAGTTGGAAATGATTCAGGTCAACTGCACCGCTGTGGTACATCTCACGCATCTTTACTTAGGCGATATGGTGGCCCGCCGCCACGGCGACATTCTCATTGTGGCCTCCGTCGCTGGATTCCAGGCCGTGCCGTACGTTTCCACCTACGCCGCCACCAAGGCCTTCGATTTGCGCTTCGCCGAAGGCATTGCCGAGGAAGTGCGACGCTCCGGCGTGCACGTCTGCGCGCTTTGTCCCGGCTCGACCAGCACCGAATTTCGCGAAGTCGCCGGCCAGCCGGAGCGCACGTTTCGCGGCGCCGAGACGGCCGAGAAGGTCGCGCGAACCGGCCTGCGCGCCCTCGCCGCGGGGAAGAGCAGCGTAATCTCGGGTTTCAAGAACACCATGAGCGTCGAAGGCCAAAGGCTCGCGCCTCGCAGTTTGGTCAGCCGCGTGGCTGCCAGCATGTTCGAGCCGCGCAAGTGACAAACGTGCAATTCTAACGGAGAATAGGTGTCGCGCCATGCCTCCTGACAATTGACCATGAAAAATGAATTGAAATCGCCGCCCAACGCAATTCGTGCCCTCACGCGCCGCGAATTCCTGGCCACGTCCGCGGGCTCCGCAATTTCCTTGGCGGCCCTTCGTCAAACAACAACCGGCCAATCGCAATCTCAGTCGCAGAAACCGCAGCAAGCCGCCGGTCCGGCGCCAGCCAAGTCTCCCTTTCCCGCGAATTTTCTCTGGGGTGCGGCCACTTCCGCCTATCAAATTGAAGGCGCCGCTCGCGAAGACGGCAAAGACCTTTCCGTCTGGGACGAATTCGTCCGCCAGCCCGGCGCCATTCGTGACGGCCAAACCGGCGACGTCGCCTGCGATTTTTATCACCGTTACGCCGAAGACATCGCACGCATGAAGTCCATGGGCCTGCAAGCTTTTCGCTTCAGTGTCTGCTGGTCGCGCGTAATTCCGGAAGGCACCGGCGCGGTAAACCAAAAAGGCCTGGACTTCTACAGTCACCTTGTCGACACTCTTCTCGCCGCGAACATCACTCCGACCCTTACCCTATTTCACTGGGACACGCCTCTTGCTCTGGTCCAGCGCGGCTCCTGGGAAGCTCGCGACATGGCCGGCTGGTTCGCCGACTATGCCGCCCTGCTCGCGCGCACTCTCTCCGACCGCGTCAAATACTGGCTCACCATCAACGAGCCGCGCTCCTTCATCGGCGGCGGCTACGTCGTCGGCCTGCAAGCTCCTGGCGAAAAACTTCCCATCAACGAATATATGCGCGCGGCGCACATCGTGCTGCTCGCGCACGGCCGCGCCGTGCAAGCGATACGTGCCAATTCCAAGAAGCCCGTCCAGATCGGCTATCCCTGCGACGTTTCGCCCTGCCTGCCCGAAACCGCTTCCACCGCGGATGTTGCCGCCGCGAAAGCCGCCACCTTCGCCAGCCCCATCGATCATTTTTCGGGTCAGTATTGGTGGCGCGAAAACGCCTGGTGGCTTGATCCCGTTTACACCGGCAACTATCCCCAGGATGCGCTCAGCGCGCTCGGAGAAGGCGCGCCGGAAATTCGCGCCGGAGACCTGGAGACCATTCACCAGCCGCTCGATTTTCTTGGCGCGAATATTTATGGCGGCCGCATCGTCCGCGCCACTCCCGACGGCAAAGGCCAAACCGTCGCTTTTCCCGCGGGCTTCCCGCTCACCGCGAATGGCTGGGAAGTCACCCCCGACGCCATGTACTGGGGCCCGAAATGGCTCTACGAACGCTACAAGCTTCCCATCTTCATCACAGAAAACGGCTGCTCCTGCCGCGACTGGGTTTCGCTCGATGGCCAGGTTCACGATCCCGAGCGCATCGATTTCACCGCACGTTATTTGCAAGCGCTGGCCCGCGCCGCCGGCGAAGGCGTCTCGCTGCGCGGCTATCTGCACTGGTCTTTGCTCGATAATTTCGAGTGGCAGGAAGGCTACACCCAGCGCTTCGGCATGATCTTCGTCGATTTTCCCACCCAGAAGCGCATCCTCAAGGACTCCGCCCACTGGTACGCCAACATCATCAAGTCCAATGGAGCAAGTTTGTCCTGACCGAAGCGCGTTGTCATCCCGAACCCGTTCGCCTCGCGGCTGCATGAGCAACCGCATAAGAAGAACCCTGCGAACCGCGGTGAGGGAATTGCTGTTGAGTTGATCGCATTGCCTAAAAGTGGTCTAGAATCCTTCCTTGGAAGTCTGATGACGCTAACCTAGACATCTACTGGCATTTGAAATGTGGGGCATGACACATGGCAGAGAAAACCCAAGAAAACGAAGCGGAATGGAAGCGCAGGCTTACGCCCGAGCAGTATCACGTCACCCGCGAAGCGGGTACCGAGCCGCCCTTCACTGGCAAGTATTGGGACACCCATGACGCCGGAACGTATCACTGCGTTTGTTGCGGCGAGCCGCTCTTCGATTCTTCCACGAAATTCGATTCCGGAACGGGCTGGCCCAGCTTCTATCAGCCTGCCGACACCGGCAAAATCGAGGAGCACAAAGATTCGAGCCACGGGATGGCGCGCACCGAAGCACGCTGCTCCAAGTGTGGCGCCCACCTCGGCCATGTGTTTGACGATGGTCCGGCGCCCACCGGTCTGCGTTATTGCATGAATTCCGCCGCCCTGAATCTAAAACCCAGCGAGAAGAAGTAACGCGCCAGGACCCTGAAATCCCCGCTGTGGCACGGTCAAGTTCCAGCAGTTTAACGCGCAGAGCAAACATCATTATTTCGCGGCTGGCTTCGGCGGGCGCCCCATGCTCGCCTTCCGAGCGTGGGGTCTTTGCTCTTTGCTTCTTCTTGTCATCCGGAGGGCCAAGTTTCGCGGCCCGAAGGATCTCGCCTCGACGCCTATTACGCTTCGTTGCCTTTCGCCGAGTCGCGTCTCAGCCCACCTACTCCTTGTGCCGCCCTGCCTCTCTCACTTGTCATTCCGAGCCTGCCTGCGGTAGGCAGGCGAGGATGGGGCGAGCATCCGACGAGGAATCTGCCGTTGTTTTTCGTTTCGCCGTGTAGCGCAGAGCCTCGCATTTTGAGGTTCTGCAGCTTTTTGCTTTATCGTTCGTCGGAGCGCTGCTCGTTTTGCCCTGACGTAGGAAGGATCGCGACTCTGTAGCGCCGGCCTTAAGGCCGGCACTTCGCCCCCGTCGCGCCCCGCGCCGTGCACAGGCATGCTTGCCGCTTGCCCGCCGCCTGCACGCTGCGGCGTGTGGCGGGCAGGCATGTGGTCAGGGCACGGCTTCAGCCGTGCCAGCACGAGGTTCAATTCATCTTCCTCTCGCGTCGCCTTGCACGCGAGGTTTTCACGCTTCTCGCTTTTCGAATTTCACTAGCCACTCGTCACTTGTCACTCATCACTGTTGTTGGAGCCCCGCCAGCGGTTTCATATCGTTCGCCAACGCTCTCACGCTCGCATCGATGTTTTTCTCCCAACTCACTTTTCGCACCGCGGCCTCCACCGGCTCCACCAACGTCCACAGTACGAAATGCGTCTTGGCGTCCAGAATGCTCAAATAAAATTCCGCTCCCTGTCCCACGCCGCCCGTATAGACGGACCGGCTGAAGTGTATCTCCATCACCAGATCCGCATCCGCCGGCGCACCCGCCAATTCATAACGTCCCCACGCCTTCATCGCCGCATACAGCTGATCGTAAGGCCGGTTCGGCTCCCCGAACTTTTCCAGAATGTCAGACGGCATCCCGTCCGGCGCCGTGTTCGAAAT
The DNA here is from genome assembly GCA_049281095.1 of Candidatus Acidiferrales bacterium. GTDB lineage: Bacteria > Acidobacteriota > Terriglobia > Acidiferrales > UBA7541 > DAHUXN01. Next base: position 43,489 of record JBAPRL010000082.1, on the reverse strand, counting down.
GAACACGCTCTTCGCGTTGACGATCTGTGCAGGCACAGGCCCCGGAAGTACCGCCGCCTTCCCCTGCGCTCGCGCCATCACCCATGGACCCGCCAGCAGCATCACCAAACTCATCTTCCCAATCGTCGTGAACCAAGCCTCTTTTCGCATCACGCCTCCCTTGGCACCCACGCAGCGTCTCCTCAGCTTATAAGACGTTTCCCCCTCGCCTAAGTTTCCTGCCCTGTGTTCTCGACCTCAGTCCTCCAATCGCTTCACGGTTGCCTTTGTAGGGGCCGATCGGATTCATCGGCCCACGCGCGAGCCGCAGCGTCTGCAATTCCTTCGCTCGTTGATGTGCGTGCTGTACGCCGGTTGTAGGGGCGCCGCTCCCTTCCCTTACCCTGACGAAGGAAAGGTCGCGACTCCTCGAGTCGCGGCGCCGTCTCGTGTGGAACAGGCCTGCCTGCCGCTTGCCCGCCGCCTGCACGCTGCGGCGTGTGGTGGGCAGGCGGGCGCAAAGTATTCGGTCTTTTCTGACCACTGACCACTGACCACTGACCACTGACCACTTCGTCTTCCTCATCCGCTCAAAGCATTTGTCTTTAACTAGTCACTCGCCACTCGTCACTTGTCACTGTTTTTCCTCCTGTCGAAGCACCAGGGGAATGGCCTGGTCCTATAACCTATTTTTTGCCGTTTTTTTCAGAATTGGCCTGGTCGCCTCGTCACGCCGCCGTACAGTCCGGCGGCAACCATGGTCTACAAATTTGCGTTTTTCCTAGGGAATTCGCACTTTTCGCAAAACTCGCGTCGCGAGAAACCCGAAAAACCGCATTTTTCAATGGCCTGCTCTACCAGGCCAATTTTGCCCGATTTTGCCTGCGGAAAGAGACAATTTGGCCTGTTCTAGTACCTCATGCCTCAGGCGGTTTTATGGGAAGCTGCTTGCTGCGCTGGCGCCTGCGGCTGGTACGTGCCGGCGACAGCGCGTATGGCGATGGCGATGCGGTTCCAGCCGTTGATCGACACGACGGCCACGGTGAGCGCGACGATTTCCGCTTCGGAAAATTGCTTCTTCACTTTTTCGAAGACTTCATCAGGGACGTGCGTTTCGGAAACAAGCGTGAGCGATTCAGTCCAAGCCAGCGCGGCGCGTTCGCGCTCAGAATAAAATGGAGATTCTTCCCACGCGTCCAGACCGTAGAGACGCTGCTCGGTCTCGCCCGCGGCGCGTGCGTCTTTGGTGTGCATGTCGATGCAATACGCACAGCCGTTGATTTGCGAGGCGCGCATTCTCACGAGTTCGAGCAACGGTGTTTCAATTCCTGAATTGCGCACGTAGTTTTCCAGCGCGGACATCGCCTGACAGGCTTTCGGATCTACTTTCATCATTTCGATTCTGGGTTTCATCTTTTTTCCTCCTACTGTTACCGATGCGCTTGACGGCGCCGGCGAACCAAGTTTTTCAGATGTTTTCGGCGCGAAATTTATTTTTCCAAAAGCGCGCGAAGCTCGAAACGCTATTCCTCTTCTTCGAGGGCTTTGGCGCTGGCGAGTTTTTGGATGACGCTCATGTCCTCGAGCGTGGTGACGTCGCCGGAAACGCCGCCTTTCTCGGCGACTTCGCGCAACAGGCGGCGCATGATTTTGCCGCTGCGCGTTTTCGGGAGCAGGTCAGCGAAGCGCACTTCGGCGGGCCGCGCGATGCTGCCGATGGTTACCGCGACGTGCTCGGTGAGCGCGAGACGCAACTCCGGAGAAGGTCCGTGGCCGGAGCGCAGGATGACGAAGCACACGATAGCTTCGCCTTTGATTTCGTCGGGACGCGCCACGACCGCGGCTTCCGCGACGGAGGGATGGCTGACCAGGGCGCTTTCGATTTCCATCGAGCTTAAGCGATGGCCCGCGACTTTGATGACGTCGTCGACGCGGCCAAGAACCCAAGTGTAGCCGTCGGCGTCGCACTGCGCGGCGTCTCCGGTGAAATAAACGCCGGGGATGCGGCTCCAGTAATCGCGCTTGAAGCGTTCGTCGTCGCCAAAAATTGTGCGCAGCATCGAAGGCCACGGTTTTTCGATGATGAGGTAGCCGGTCTCGCCGGGCTTGACGGTTTCGCCTTTGAGCGTGACCACGCGCGAAATCACGCCGGGCAGCGGCAGCGTTGCCGAGCCGGGCTTGGTGGGCGTTGCGCCGGGCAGCGGCGAAATCATGATCGCGCCGGTTTCGGTTTGCCACCACGTGTCGACGATGGGGCAGCGCTTGCCGCCGATCACGTCGGAATACCATTTCCACGCGGCGGGATTTATCGGTTCGCCGACGGTGCCGAGCAGGCGCAGGCTGGACAGGTCGTGTTTCGCAAGCCATTCGCTGCCCCAGGCCATGAACGCGCGAACGGCCGTCGCGGAGCTGTAAAAAATGGAAACTTTGTAGCGCTCGATAATTTCCCAGAAGCGATCCTTCTTCGGAAAATCGGGAGCGCCTTCATACATCACGCAGGTGGCGCAATTCGCGAGCGGGCCGTAGACGATGTAGCTGTGGCCAGTGACCCAGCCGATGTCGGCGGTGCACCAGTAGACGTCATCGTCGCGCAAATCGAAAACCAATTGCGTGGTGTACATCGCGCCGAGCAGATAGCCGGCGGAAGTGTGCAGCACGCCTTTCGGTTTACCGGTGGTGCCGCTGGTGTAAAGAATGTAGAGCGGATGTTCGGAGTCGAACGAAGGCGCGGGACAATTTGGCGAGGCTTTCTGTTCGAGGTCGTGCCACCACAGATCGCGGCCCTGCTTCCACGAAACTTTTTCTCCGGTGCGTTTGACGACGACAACTTTTTCGATGGACGGGCAGGCGTCCGCGGCTTTGTCGGCAGTGTCTTTGAGCGGAACGATGTGGCCGCGGCGATAGCCTCCGTCGGCGGTGATGAGCAGCTTGGATTTGGCGTCGGAGATGCGGTCGGTGAGAGCGGTGGAGCTGAAGCCTCCGAAAATGACGGAATGAATCGCGCCGATACGCGCGCACGCGAGCAAAGCGATGGGCAGCTCAGGAATCATGGGCATGTAAACGGCGACGCTGTCACCGTCTTTCACGCCGAGGCTGAGCAGGGCATTGGCAAATTTGCAGACGCGTTCATGAAGCTGTGCGTAGGTGAATTTCAGTTGCTTGCCGTCTTCGGCTTCCCAGTAGAGGGCGATTTTATTGCCGTTTTTCGCGAGATGGCGGTCGAGGCAATTGTGCGAGACGTTGAGCGTGCCGCCCGAGAACCATTTCGCGTGCGGCACGTCCCATTCGAGGATTTTTTTCGGCGGCGCGAACCAGTCGAGCATTTTGGCTTGCTCGCCCCAGAAGCCTTCGGGGTCGTTTTTGGCGCGGTCGTAGAGTTTGCGGTATTCGTCGAGGGAGCGGACGCGGGCGCGACGCTGAAATTCGGATGGCGGAGGGATGGGTTTTTCGTTCAGTATTTGCGGGTCGAATTCCTGCATGTGGCCTCCGCGGCGCGTGCGCGAAAATTGCGGTTCCGTTGCGCCTCTAAGGTACGAAAAACGGTGAGGAGTGACAAGTGATGAGAAAAAAGAGGCAAGGAGGCAAGGAGAAAAGCGAATACTTCGCGCGGATACTATTGGATGGGCAGGAAATGCCACGTACTGCAATCTTGGTTTCCCGGAAGCGCGTCCGTGGGCAGGTTGGCCAGCAGTGACTCCTTTCCCCGCTCCGTAAGAAGAACAAGAGCTAGATCCTCGGCCAGGAGATGACAGCTTATGTCGTTGTAGGTTTCACGTAGTCCTTTGCATCGGCTTAGCCCGCGCCAGTTCTCTATTCCATAGACAAGCCAATTTATAAAGGAACGGGCGATTCGCCTGGGTACAATCGTCGAATATTGAAATGTCCCTGCATATAAGACGTCAAGATAGAAACGGACATGCTCATCTTCATACCTTATGCGATATGTTGTCGCCGGGGCAACGTGGATTGTGTACCCGCCGAGTTTCATCGAAGCGAAATCCTACCACGAATCGCTGGCGTTGTCTGCTGAGCTGAATTTGTATGCGCGCTGGTTTATGATGACTTGCTTGCGGCGTCAGTTTGTCGAATTGCCCTGTTTCTTCGCCTGGTCCTGATTCTGTCCCGGCATAACCTGCCGAGCTTCAGGGAAGCCCACGCCCTTGAGCCATGCCAGCACTTTCTGCGCCTCGGCCTGTTGATACGGACCCGTCAACACAACAAAAAGCTCCTGGCCCTTTGCATCTCGCATTGGCTTGATCGCGACGGGAAGATTTTGAGCCTCGATCCGCTCGGAAACATTCTGAGCGCGGTCCTCTTGTTCAAATCGGCCTACCCAAATGTAGTGATTGGGAACCGTGGCCATCACGCTCCCAGACGCAGCAGATGCGAGCGGCACCGCTTGACCCGGAATGGCTTCTGACTCGGATATCGCACCGCCCTGATACCTTATGCAGTGACCCTCAGAAAAACTTTCCGAGCCGAGAACAAGTTTCTCATTCTTGAAGGCGCTAAACGACACGGTGAACCTGCCTGTGGAAAGCATAATCTTCAAATCTTCATGCGTTCTGCTGTCGCTGACGTTTGGATAGGTAATCAACCACTCAGTTTGCTGAGGCGTGATCGAAAAAGAACCATCTGGATCTAGTCGGTCTCCGCCGACTGCAGTTAGTTCGCCGCCGCTGAACACCCAGTTTATGAGGATGTCGAAAGCGTTCTCGCTGACCCCATTCTCGTAGCGGTACAAGTCGGCGAATGCGAGATACTTTACGTGTCCTTTGAAAGAATCCGGCGGCACATGGACGGAAAGGATGTAGAAAGTGTCAGCGAGGGATGGATCTTCAACGAAGCAGACCCTTGCAACCTCTTGCTGCGTTCGCCCAAGTTCCTCAAGAGTGGCCTCATCACCAGCCGTGAGCAATTCGTTGAAGGATTTGCACCCCGTTGCATAATCGAATTTCGAGCAATCCACGGACGGTGCGGTTTTCGAATCCTGCGTCGCGTTGGTCGTGCTGGCTTGCTGTGCCTGAGTCGGAACGACGCACAATCCGGCAAGCGCGATTATCATGGCGTATCGCATGTATGAGTGGCCTCCTGACGACCCACTGTTCATTGATAGCAGGCCGGCGAAGCAATGAGAATAGTACTTTGACTAAACGGTATACGAGCCGAATGAAGTTCAGCGGCGGGGCAGGCGCAAGGCGCGCGTGAAAAGGAAGGAAGCGTTAAAGGCGGATTTATGGCATGGCTGCTCTTTCTGCGACCCTTCCTGCGTCAGGGCAAGCAGGGTAAACAAGCAGCGCGCCTACGAAAACGCGCGGCGGGCGGGGCTAAAGCCCGCCCCTACGATGGGCAGCATGGGAGGCAAAGCGGCGTCGAGCTTGCCTGCCCACCACGGCGGGCAAGCGGCAGGCAGGCCTCGCCGCCGTTCGCCAACTTCATCGCGTTGGCTGCTACCGCAGCCGGGGCGACCGGGTTCCCTTCGCGTCGCCAAACGGCGGGCAAGCCTCAGGGCAGGCAGGCCGCCGCACTCCAAAGAGGCAAAGACCCCACGCTCGGAAGGCGAGCATGGGGCACCCGCGAGGGCAATAGCAGATTCTCCGGTCGCGGGAGTCCGGTGGACTCCACCGGAGCAGGCCTCGTCGGATGCTCGCCCGCCACGGCGGGCAAGCCGCATCCTCGACTGCCTACCGCAGGCAGGCTCGGAATGACAAAGGGGAGGAGCAGGGCGGCGCGAGAAGTAGGGTAGGCTGAGGCATGCTCTACGAAAGGCAAAAGAGGACAGGGATGAGATCGGTGCCGGCCTGAAGGCCGGCGCTACAAGAGGTCAGGCGGCGGGCTAGGAGGGGATGAAGACGCTGGATTGTTTGGTGATTTCTTCGAGCTGGCGCTTGCGGAAGTTCAGGATTTGCATGGCGAAGGCGCAGGACGGGGCGTAGCCGGGATAGGACTCTTTCTTAACGGAGTAATTGGTGTTGAATTGGGTTGCGGCGGTCATGCCTACTAAAGTGTTGAGCTTTTCATACGTCTTCTGTACCCAGCTATCAACTTCGGCGTTCCATTTGGAGCAGGCGTCGTCGGAGGCGCCTTCGTGTGGCGCACGAGTCAAGATTTCGTCCGCGGCTGCTGAACATCCGGCGACGACATGCAATTTCGCTCTGAATTCGGCTTTCTCGTCCTTGGTGGCTTTTTTGATCTCCTGGTAGGCGCGCTCGAATAGAAAGACGATGGTGAAAACGAGAAGGGTGATGATGAGGTGCGAGGGGCGGGAGATGACCCAGTAGCTGTCCCACTTTTCTTTAGCAGCGGGAGAGCCGTAATGAGTGACTCCAAGGTCGACGGCACCGAGAAAGCCCCATAGGCCGTATAAGGTCAACCACCAAGTCTTAGTGAGGGTGGCAAGAAGGCTTCGGCGGGTGACGGGCATTGGCGAGAACGATAGGGTAGCACAAGCGGGGTAAGCGCAACTGGAGCGATTGGGGCGGGTTAAGGTAAAGGGGGACGGTCTGCCTGCGCGTTAGGGGTGCTGGAAGGGTCAAAGGCGTAATAATTTGGAACTTTTTGACCCCGGCGGAGGAATGGATATCGAGAAACGCGGCAGATACGTCCAATGGAAAGTGATGCCGGAGAGGGACGAACCCCGAGACGACCATCTGCTGCGGCGGATGGCCATAGGCGATGAGGAGGCGTTTCGCCTGTTCTATGCGCGCCATCAAGGGGCAATCTACCGGTTTGCGCTGCACATGACCGGCCGGCGCGAAGCGGCTGAAGAGGTGATGCAGGAAGCGTTCATGACGTTGATTCAAAAAGCCGGGAAATTCGAGGCGGCGCGAGGCGAGCCGCAAGCGTTCCTGTACGGGATCGCGCGAATTCATGTGCGGCGGCTGCTGGAGCGCGAGCGACGCTACGAGCCGCTGACGGAGGAAGCCAATCTGGAAGGCCAGGCGATTGGCGGGCGGAATGGGCACTCGGCTCACCATGCGCAGCGGGAGGCGGTGCTGGGCGAGTTGACTCGCGGAGAGACGGTGGAACAGGTGCGGCACGCGGTGACCATGTTGCCGGCGCATTATCGCGAGGTGGTGACGCTGTGCGACCTGCAGGGGCGCGACTACGCAAGCGCCGCGAAGGTTTTGGATTGCCCGATCGGTACGGTGCGGTCACGATTGGCACGCGGTCGTGAGATGTTGGCGGCGCGGCTGCGGGCTGCCCCTGCCGGAGCAGGAAAGTCGGCAGGGGGAACTATTGGAGCCAGCCGTAAATGAGGAAATGAAGATGAATTGTAGGGATTTCGAAAACATCGTTCATGAGCTAGCGCGCGACGACGCCCGCGACGTCCTGGGCGACGCGGCGACGGTGATGGCCCGTTTCCATGGGGAAACGTGCGAAGCGTGCGCGGCGCGGTTGGCGGAGGCGCGATTGCTGGCGCAGGCGCTTCGAGAGGCCGCGGACGATGCAACACAATTGGAAGCGCCGGCGCAATTGGAAGAGTCGCTGGCGGCGGCGTTTCGAGAGTATCACCGGGGCCTGGAACGGTCGCGGTATCGGGCGCGGCGGTCGCGCTTGCGCTGGGCGGAATGGACGGGTCTGGCCGCAGCGGCCGCGGTTCTTGTGACCATCGGTGCGTGGAATTTTTCGCGAGGGCGCGTGGACGGCAGGAACGGAGCGAAGACGAATCCAAGTTCGGTGATGACCGGTTCCGCGGCTTCTCATGGAAGCGGCGCTACGGAACAAGCAGCGGCTGTTGAAACAGCGACGGCCGAGGATTCGACTTCGGATTTTGTTCCGGTGCCCTATGGTGAAGGGCTTTCGGCGGATGACTCGGGGCTAGTGGTTCGCGTGTCGATGACGCGTAGCGCGTTGGGCAGCCTGGGCTATCCGGTGGACGAAATGAACGGCGGGGATATGATTCAGGCGGATCTGCTGGTCGGCGAAGATGGCTGGCCGCGCGCGGTGCGCCTGGTGCAGTAGAAGGATTTTTATTTTAGCGGCTTAAGCGCCGCAAAGAAGAGCAGAGAGGAGCTCGACAATGATGGGCAGAATCGCCAAGTACGCCGTGGTGACGTTTGTTGCGGTCGGTATGGGCCTGACGGTACAGGCGCAGGGTCCAGGAATGCCGGGACGTCACGGCGGAGGAGGCATGGGGCCCGGGAACTTTGCGTTCGAGCGGCTCGTCGGCGGATTTGGCGGGAAGGTGGTAACGGGCGCGCCGTTCTCCGCACAAGTGACCCGCGAGACGATTCAAGTGCTGTCCAACGGGACGAAGGTGGACCAGAAAGAGAGCGGCAATGTGGCGCGCGACAGCGTGGGCAGAACGAGGCAAGAAATGACCCTGCCGGCCATCGGGCCGCTGGCGGCGTCGGGACAAGTGCCGCATCTCGCGTTTATTCGAGACCCTGTGGCTGGCAAGAATTATATTTTGAATGAAGACAAAAAGACGGCGCTGACGATGAACCATTCCGCAGGGGGAAATGAGCAAGGGCGAGAGGCCATGAGGGGGAAGATGGGCTCGAACCAGAACGCCAACGTGCAGACCGAATCGCTGGGCACGAAAACGATGGATGGGCTGACGGTTGAGGGCACGCGCTACACACGAACGATCCCGGCGGGCCAGATTGGCAATAACGCGCCCATCGTGATTACGCGCGAAGAGTGGTATTCGCAAGACTTGCAAATGGTGGTTTCGAGCACGCGCACGGATCCGCGTTTCGGAACGACCACGTATGAATTGACGAACATCAATCGCGGCGAGCCGGCGCAATCGCTGTTCATGGTGCCGTCGGACTATACGGCTGCGCCGCGGACGTTTCATGGCGGGCAAGTGACGAGACCGCCCGACGACAACAACTAAAGAATCAGATTCTTGACGTACACGAACTTGCAACGCGGCTGCGCATCCGGCCAGCGACGCAAGCCCCGGCGACTCCTACTCGGTGCAACGGGGAAGAAGGGGCACGCTCCCGCGTGCCCCTTTCTTGTTTTTAGGCGCTGCGTTTCTGCGCGCGTCAGTACAAAACGCGGAATTTGATGGTGTGGGGAATTTCCCGCAAATCGCCGAGGATTTTTTCTCGATACGCGGTGCCAATATCGGTGATAGCGTAACCGATCGTTTCGGTGGTCTTCAAATATTGCCCGAGGATGTTGGCCTGGTGCGCCGCGAAAACATGGTTGATTTGCGCCAGCATTCCGGGAATGTTTTCGTGGATGTGAATGAGGCGATGGGCGTTCTTGATTTTCGGCAATTGGACGTTGGGGAAATTCACGCTGTAAAGAGTGCTGCCGTCGCGCGCGTAGTCGACAATTCTCTCTGAAACGAACGAGCCGATATCCTGCTGCGCCTCTTCGGTGCTGCCGGCAACGTGCGGCGTCAAGATTGCTTGTTCGATGCCCTGGAGAGGAGATGCGAACTTTTCGTGATTGCCCTTGGGTTCGCGAGGAAAAACGTCGATGGCAGCGGCGCGGACTTTGCCGGAGTTGAGGCTCGAGGCGAGTGCTTCGTCGTCCACGACGAAGCCGCGACTGGCATTCAAAAAAATAACCCCCGGCTTCATTCGGCGGAATTCCCTTTCCCCGATCAGGCCGTGATTCTCCGAGCGGCCGTCGACGTGCAGGGTAACAATGTCGGCGAGGGATAGAAGCTGCGAGAGCGAGCGGCACTTCTTGGCGTTTCCGAGAACGAGCTTGACCTCGAGGTCGTAGAAGTACACGTCCATGCCGAGCGATTCGGCGAGAACGGAAAGCTGCGAGCCGATTTTTCCGTAGCCGATGATGCCGAGCTTTTTGCCGCGGATTTCGTTGCTGCCGGTTGCGGACTTGTCCCACACGCCGCGATGGAGTTTCTGGCTTTTCGCGAAGACGCCGCGCGCCAGCAGGAGGATTTCGCCCAGGATGATTTCAACAACGCTGCGCGTGCTGCTATACGGGGCATTGAAAGCGGCGACGCCCTTGCGGGCGCAGGCTTGCAGGTCGATTTGATCGGTGCCGATGCAGAAGGCGCCAACGGCGATTAAGCCGGCGGCGCGGGCCAAGACACGCGGCGTCACGTGGGTTTTCGAGCGAATGCCCAGGATAGAAACGCGCGGGAGCTTTTGACAGAGAGCGTCTTCGTCAAGGCTCCGCGGCAAGGATTCCACGTCGTAGCCGGCAGCGCGGAAACGGGCGGCGGCATCGGGATGGACGTTTTCGAGAAGCAGGGCTTTTGGCTTATGATTCTTCATGTGTGTGCGCAAGAAGAGATATTACATGTAAAACGGCATGAGCTGGGCCAGAAGTCACTGCGAAACATCGGACGACGAATGAAAGCAAAATCGTGACGGAGCCTATGGACGAGAAAGCGCTCGCGAACAAGCTGGCTAAAGAAGGATTTTCGCGAACGTATGTGTGGCAGGATGAGCCGGGCGCGCAGTATCCGGACCACGTGCACGATGCGGAGACGGCGCACATCATTCTGGCGGGCGAAATGACGCTCACGATGAGCGGAAAATCGCAGACTTACCGGGCCGGGGAGCGTTGCGACGTGCCGGCAGGCGCAGTTCATTCGGCGGAAATGGGCGAGCGCGGCTGCCGGTATCTGATCGGCGAGCGGTGAATTTGCGGAGAACGGTCAGGTCGAAATGGCGCGGTCGAGAAGCTCGATGACGTGGAAAACTTCCTGACGCGTGTTGTAAAGCTTTGCCCCGGCGCGCAATTGCAAGATGCATCCAGGGTTAGCGGTGACAATGGCGGAAGCGCGACTGGATTGCGCGTGACGCATTTTTTCCCGCAGAAGCTGCATGGACGTGTCTGTTTCCGTGACGTTGTAAACTCCCGCTGAACCGCAGCAGTGATCTGCCATGGGCATTTCCACCAACTCCACGCCGGGAATGGCGCGAATCAAGGTGCGCGGAGCCTCGCGGATGTTTTGGCCGTGAAGGAGATGGCAGGAATCCTGATAGGTCACGCGCATACGAGTTTTGCGAAGCGGCGCGGACAGGCCGAGGCTGGCGAGAAATTCCGTGACGTCGCGGACCTTCGCCGAAAATTCGACGGCGTTCTTGGCGTCGAGGACATTGCGGGAGGCACCCTCTTGCGCGGGATCGCTTCCCGAGAAAAGATGGGTGTATTCCTTCAGGGTTGAACCGCAGCCAGCAGAGTTGGTGACGACGGCATCGAAAGGCTCAGCCAAAAATGCTTCCATGTTTTTCCGCGCGAGGTCGCGAGCGACGTCGCGGACGCCCGCATGGGCGGCGAGAGCGCCACAGCAAAGCTGTCCGGCGGGCACGACAACTTCACAGCCGTTGGCTTGCAAGACGCGAATGGTGGCGTCGTTGAGTTCGGTGAAGGTGACCTGGGCGACGCATCCCGCAAAAAACGCGACGCGGGCGCGGCGCTGGCCGCGCGCCGGGAACGTTTTGCCGAGACGCGAAAAGAAAAAGTCCGAATCGATGCGCGGAAGCAGCGCGGCGCGCTGTTGCAGGCCGAAAAGACGCAAGATGCCGGCGGTGCGGACGAGCGTTTCGAGGCCGGAGCGCTGGTAGAGACGAATGAGACGAGCCAGCCGGGCAATGCGGCGCGGGTCGGGGAGCAAGCGGCGATAGACGAAATCGCGGGTCCAGCGAGAAATGCGCGGACGCTCGAAATTGCTGGCGATTTGCGCGCGGGCGAGTTCGACAAGCTTGCCGTACTCGACACCGGAAGGACAGGCGGTCTCGCAGGCGCGGCAGTCGAGGCAGCGGTCGATGTGGGTGACGAAACTCTCGCCGAGCTCGAGGCGGCCTTGATCAACCAGGGCCATTTGGCGAATGCGGCCACGCGGGGAATCCGCTTCGTTGTGCCAGAGGCGATAGGTGGGGCAGGTGTTGAGGCAGAGGCCGCAATGAATGCAGCGCGAATAGTCGGCGTAATCGGGCTTGTCGCCGGCGGTGAAGCCGCTGAGAGTCTCGGCGAATTCGCGCTGAGCTTCTTCGTGAGTTTGCGGAGGCAAGGAGATGGACATTTACTCAGTACCGTTCCAACTTATTATCGGGGAACTTCGAGCCCTGTGGGCCGAAAAGTTGGAACGTCACTAGAGGCCTCCGACGAAACGGCCCGGCGCGAAAATATTGTGCGGGTCGAAGGCGCGCTTGACGCGCTGCATCAGCAGAAAATCCTCACGCGGCGGGCCCCAGATGTTGAGTTCGCGTTTCCATTCCGGCGGGCATGCGACCACGGTAGCGCGAAAATCGTGCCGGTCGCCTTCCTGTAACACTTCTTGCCGCACGGCCGCCTTTTCCTTTAGCGCTTCGGCGGAATCCGGAAGAACCACCCAGTAGATCACGCCAGCACCACGAATCAAAGCGGCGGCGCGTACGTTATAACGCTCCGATTCCGACGCCAGGAAGTACAGAACACCACGGAGGTCAGAAGGAAGCGCGGTGATTTTCAACACGATCGCAGCGGGCGAAGAGTGGAGCGTAAGCGGAATGGCTTCACGAAGGCGCGACGAGACGGTTTCGCGGTCGTGGCCGGAAAGGAGCGCGGATTTCTTGGCGGCGCATTGGTCGGCCATTTGGCGCAAGTCATTGGAGCAGCGATCGAGAACGTTGCTCGATCCGGAGATTCCCGCGGTCAAGAGCCATTCCGAGCCGGAAGGCGCTGCGGCTTTGAGCGCCGCGGACTTGGCGCCGGCCGGAAAGAGCAGTTCCGTCATTTCGGGGCTCAGAATTTCCAGAGTGGAGGGTGAAATGGGCGAAGCGGTTATTTTTTGGCGCAACGAGAAGACTTCGTCGGATGATGCTAGCGAGGCGACAAATAGGCGCTCTGACGACGGCAGTGGAAAGGTTTTGAAGTTGACGCGGGTGATGACGCCGAGGGAGCCTATCGAGCCGAGGAACAATTTGTGCAAGTCGTAGCCGCTGACGTTTTTGACGACGCGGCCGCCGCTCTTGGTGAGCGCGCCTTCACCGGAGACGAATTCCATACCGAGGACAAAATCGCGCGCGGTGCCGTAGGCTTGGCGCAAGGGCGAATCGACGCCGCTCGAGAGCGTGCCGCCGACGGTGGCGCGATCGTAGAACGGAACCGCGAGCGGGAGAAACTGATTGTGCTCGGCGAGAGTTTCGGCGAGACGCGAGAGCCGAATGCCGGGCTCGACGCTGAGAGTCAAGTCGCCGGGATCGTAGGAAATGACGCGGTCGAGACGAGTCGTGTCGATAGCGAGATCGTAGCGAGAGGGAGGCATGCCGAAGCCCAGTTTGGTGCGCGCGCCGACAGGAATGATGGCGAGATTTTCCGACGCGGCGAACTCTACAAGTTCGGCGACTTCTTGCGCGGTTGCGGGGCGGGCGGCGATTTGCGGCTCGACGCCATCGACGGCGTAGGCGGAGATTTCCTGCGGCTCGGTGATAATGTTCCGCGCGCCGACAATGTCGGCGATGCGGGAATGCTGAACTGTCGCGGGCGAGTTCACGAAGGGCTCGGCTCCGGCGAACTTGTGGGGTTACCGGAGAGCGGCATGGGGCGAATACGGACTTCGCCGCAACCCTTGCCGGTGGGGAAGATTTTCCCGGGATTCAGGCGGCCCACGGGATTGAAGGCGTCGCGAACGCCGCGCATGAGCGCCAGATCGGCGTCGGTGAAAAGCAGCGGCATCAAGCGATCTTTTTCCATGCCCACGCCGTGTTCGCCGGTGATGGCGCCGCCCATTTCGATGCAGAAGCGAATGATGGCGTCGGCGGTGGAAACGGCGCGCTGGAATTGCTTGGGGTCGCGCGCGTCGAACAGAATGATGGGATGCAAGTTGCCGTCGCCGGCGTGGAAAATGTTGCCGATCTCGAAGCCATTTTCCTTGCCGATGCGATCGATTTCGCGAAGGGTTTGCGGCAACTTGGTGCGCGGGATGACGCCGTCTTGCACGTAGTAGGTCGGTGACAAGCGGCCGACCGCCCCGAAGGCGTTCTTGCGGCCTTTCCAGAGAAGATCACGCTCCTTGGCGTTTCGGGCCACGCGAACTTCGCGCGCGCCGTGAAGTTTGCAGACTTCGGTGATTTGCGTGCCGTGCTCTTCGGCTGCTTCGCGCATGCCGTCGACTTCGATGAGAAGCACAGCGGCGCTATCGAGAGGAAATCCGGCGTGGACCCAGGCTTCCACGGCGCGAAGCGTCCAGCCATCGAGCATTTCGCAGGCCGCAGGCGTGATGCCGCGCGCGGTGATTTCGACGACGGTCTCCGTGGCGCCGTCGATGCGATCATAAATGGCGAGCAGAGTCTTGATCGCTTCGGGCAAACGCGTGAGGCGTACGGTGATTTCGGTGACGAGGGCGAGCGTGCCTTCGGAGCCGACAAAGAGGCCGCAGAGATCATAGCCGGGCGCGTCGAGCGATTTTCCGCCGATGCGAACGAGTTGGCCATCGGGCAGAACAAGCTGCATGCCGAGGACGTGATTCGTGGTAACGCCGTAGGCGAGAGTGTGCGGGCCGCCGGCGTTTTCGGAGACATTTCCGCCGATGGTGCAGGCTTTCTGACTGGAAGGGTCGGGCGCGAAATGCAGACCGGCGTGGGCGACAGCGGCGGATAAATCGGAATTGACGACGCCGGGCTGGACAACGGCACGTTGATTTTCGAGGTCGATTTCGAGGATGCGATTCATGCGTGCGAAAGAAACGATGATGCCGCCGTTGCGCGCGAGCGCGCCGCCAGAAAGGCCGGTGCCAGCGCCGCGTCCGACAAGCGGAACGTCATGGCGATTGGCGATTTCAACGATACGAACTACGTCCGAGGCGTCGCGCGGGAAAACGATGCAGTTCGGGCGAGCGACTTCTACAGAGCCGTCGTATTCGTAAAGAAGCAGATCTTCGGGGCGGCTCAAGACGTGCTCGTGGGTGAGAAGATGTTCGAGATCGGCGATGAGGTGCTGGTTCATGGTCGCTTAGACGTGTGAGAGCCAATATAGTCGTGCTGCGGTGGTTGGTCAATGCAAGGGCGGGTAAGAGATACACACCCGCAACAGTGAGCAGCCACACCTACTCAATAATCGTAGTTGTATATATCGAGACAATTGGAATATAACCTGATGCTTATCAGTGCTTTCGTAAATTCGCCACGCGGAACGGCAGATGTGCAATCCGCCTGCGATTCTGGGAGAGGAGACGGCGATGGCGAGACGTTGGATGTTGGCTTTGCTGCTGGTATTTCCTTGCGCCGCAGCAGTAGGGAAAGAACCGAAACCTTTGCCCATGCCTCCGCTAGCGTCCCACGGACAATCGATGGCCAACTATGCCTGTACTTTCGTTTCGACGTCACAGGTATCGTCGATTGATTATTGGAACGTTGTAGCGTTTGCCGAATACGGCAACGACCACAAGCGGTACTGGTCAAAATCACTCGGAACATTCCGCGGCAACACAGCCATTACAAGCGACGGCGCTGCATCGATACCGAGCGGAGATGCTTCGAATGGCAGCGACGTTGTTACCGCAGTTTCCCAATACGGAGATGCGGGCAAGAAGTGCTCTGAATGGAAGGCCGCTGTACACGAGATGCTTATCAAGTCCCAGAGCAAGTAGCGAATTGCTGCCCAAAGTTGCCGCCGTGGCAATGCGCCGCACAACAACCAGACGGTTGCCCCTAGAGCGCTAAGAACTACTCTGATCCATCAACGCCACCACGGCGGGGATCTGCTTCATCTGCAACCCCACTTGGCTTCTTGTTCATGACTCCGTTTCTTGTGCGCTCGCGTTGTCGGCATTAGCGGGAGGAGCGGGGGAGGAGGTGAAAAACCTCGGCGGTGGCGAGGCCGAGCCAAATCAGTCCGTCGGCGACGATCAAAAGGCCAAGAGCGCGCCAGATGACGAGGCGAGCGCGGTAAAACGGCGGAGCGGGATCACGGTTGTCTCCGGCGGCGGCGTGCGGACGCCTGCCGGTCCAGCGCTCCCAAAAGCGCCCCAAGCTGTGCGCGATTTCCGCGGAGGAAAGGAGAATCACGAGTCCGACGCTCAAGATGCCGACGCCGACCAGATATTGAACCAGAGGGTCGTGCATTGCGGGGAAATATAGACTGGAATGCTCGGCGGCGCAATGAAAGTTCGATGTGCGACATTTGTGGATGGACGGGTAATGGGTCAGTTTGAATTTTGACTCTTTGTGTCACGATCAAGAAAATTCAAACAGACCCAGCGCCATGGCCGGGGCGCGTTGACACGCGGCGAGGCGGTGTGCTACTCACGGTCGCGGGAATTTTGCCGAGGATAGATGATGAAACCAAAAGTGCTGGCGACGCACGGAATGTTCTCTCCCGCGCGGAAGCTGCTGGAAGAAAAGTGTGACGTAGAATATTGGACGAAGGAAGAGCGGCCGCCGCGCGAGGAGCTGCTGCGGCGAGTGGCCGACAAGGACGCGCTGATTTGCCTGCTCACGGAAAAAGTGAACGAGGAGTTGCTGGAGCGCGCGCCGAAATTGCGAATCGCGGCGACGGTGTCGGTGGGCTACGACAGCATCGACGTGGCCGCGTGCACGAGGAGGAAAGTCGCGGCCACGAACACGCCGGGGGTGCTGGACGATACGACGGCCGATTTTGCGTTCGCGCTGCTGATGGCGCTGGCGCGGCGAATCGTGGAAGGCGACATGTGGATGCGTTCGGGGGTCTGGCCGGGATGGAATTTGGATCAGTTGTGCGGCGGCGATGTTTTCGGGAAGACGCTGGGCATTATCGGCTTTGGACGCATCGGCCGCGCGGTGGCGAAGCGCGCGAGGGGCTTCGACATGCGAATTTTGTACAGCGATGCGATGCGCGCGGATGCGGAAATTGAGCGCGAGCTGCGGGCGCAACACGTGGAACTCGACCGGCTGCTGGCGGAATCGGACTTCGTGAGCTTGCACGTGCCGCTGCTGCCGACGACGCGGCATTTGATCAACGCGGAAACGCTGGGGAAGATGAAAGCGGGAGCGTATCTGATCAATACGGCGCGCGGGCCGGTGGTGGATGAGGCGGCGCTGGCGGCGGCGCTGGGGGCAAAGAAGATTCGCGGCGCGGCGCTGGACGTCTTCGAGAACGAGCCGAACGTTCTGCCTGCGCTTGTGGGCCGCAAGGATGTGATTTTGACGCCGCACATCGCCAGCGCGTCGGTAGAGACGCGTACGAAAATGGCGGTGATGGCGGTGGAAAACGTACTCGCGTTGTTTGAAGGGCGGCGGCCGCCGAACGTGCTGAATCCGGAAGCGCTCGCTGCCAAATAAAATTGCAAGGAGGAAACCGTGGGGCATCCGATCGTGCATTTTGAAATTGGCTGCAAGGACAGCGGAAAAACGCAGGATTTTTACGCGAAGCTCTTTGGCTGGAAAATTACGCAAGCCGGCCCTGCGGCGATGATCGACACCGGGGAGGGAGCTACGGGCCACATCACGGCGTTGGGGCACGAGCCGCATCATTATACGATCTTCTACGTGAAGGTCGAGAACGTGCAGAAATATCTGGATCAGGCGCAACTGCTTGGCGGAAAGACGCTGGTGCCGCCGGTGGATATCCCGACTGGAACTTTTGCATGGATGCAGGATCCGGCAGGGAACACAGTCGGGCTGTGGAAGGCGAAGGAGTAGACTGCGCGCGGCGCTCTCTTGCAAAGCAGCGCATTGTTGCGACGCAACTCGTGCGTGGATTTGAATGGTAGACAGAAAAGCCACGGCGCGGCAGATTTTTCGAGACACGCTGGCGGGCATTGATATTCCCTCGACGCTTGCGCAAAAACTGCGGCTGGACGACGGCACGATTTGCGCGGCGGACGCGCGCGTCAATCTGCGCGAGTACCGCGAAATCGTGGCCATCTCCATCGGCAAGGCAGCGGTCGCGCTTGCGGAAGGCCTTACGACCGCTCTGGCGCCGGAATTTAAGCTGCGCGGCATCATGGCGGGGCCGACGAAACCGGCCCGTGCATTGCATGGCTGGGAAGCAATTGTCGCGGGGCATCCCGTGCCGAACGCGGAGAGTTTTCGCGCGGGGCGGTCGATTTTAGAGTTGGTGCGGAAATGCGGGAGCGACACGCTGATATTTTTTCTGCTGTCGGGCGGCGGGTCCTCGCTGGTTGAGTTGCCACTCGATGAAAATGTGTCGGTTGAGGATTTTGCGAAACTGCACCAAGCGCTGGTGACCTGCGGCGCGCCGATACAGGAAATCAACGCGATTCGCAAACATCTTTCCGCGACGAAGGGCGGACGATTGGCCGCTGCGGCGCCGGAGGCGGTGAAAATCACGCTGGGCGTGACGGACGTTCCGGAAGGGCAGGAGACCGCGCTGGCGTCAGGGCCGACGCTGCCGGACCCGACGACGGTGGCGGACGCGGAGCGAATTGCGCGGCAATACGGCTTGCTCGAAAAGCTGCCGGCGAAGCTGCGCGAGAAATTCGAACGGCACGAATTGAAAGAGACGCCGAAGCAGGGAGACAGGGCGTTTGCGCGGGCAAAGTTTGAACTGCTGCTGGGCCGGCGAGACCTGTTTCATCACGCGCATGTGGCCACGGAAGCGGCAGGGTTTTTCACGGTGTGCGACAACGAAACGGATGGCTGGCCGGTGAAAAAAGCGGCGGAGCATCTGTTGAGCCAGGTGGACGCGCTGGCGCGGTCGATTCGCGGGCAACCCGTAGCGCTGATTTCAGATGGCGAAGTGAGCAGCCCGGTGACGGGGAAGGGAATTGGCGGAAGAAATTCGGCATTTGTGCTGGCGTGCGTGGAGCGGATTGCGGGCCGCGAAGTTACGGTGCTGAGCGCGGGGACGGACGGGATCGACGGCAACAGTCCGGCGGCGGGAGCGGTGGCGGACGGCGGGACCCTCGAGAGAGCGCGCGAGGCGAAAATGGAGCCGGCAGAATTTTATCGGCGAAGCGATGCGTTTACGTTTTTCGAGCGGTTGGGCGACGCGATTGTGACCGGGTCGACGGGAAATAATCTGCGGGACCTGAGGATTTTGCTGGCGGGGTAGATTGTACCTCAAAAGATTCAAATCGGAGGTAGACGCCATGAAGCTGTCAGTCTTCTGCGGAGTCAGCGTGGACGGCTTTCTAGCCCGGGCGAACCACGCGCTCGATTTCTTGGATGCTGGCGGGCAGGAGCCGCACGGCTTCGACGAATTCTATGGCAGCGTGGATGTGGTGGTGATCGGCCGGAGGACATTCGAAGTGGTGCTGACCTTCGGAAAATGGCCTTACGGCAAAAAGGCAGTGGTGGTGCTGAGCAGCCGTCCGCTTGATTTTTCCGCCGTCAAAGGCGGCGTTGTTGAACAGATGTCGGGCGAACCGGGGGAAATCGTAAAGCAGCTGAAGGCTCGGGGCTTCAAACATGCTTACGTAGACGGCGGCATTACGATTCAGAAATTTCTCGCAGCCGGCTGTATCGACCGATTGGTGGTGACACGCGTGCCAGTCCTGATCGGAGAGGGAATCCCGCTGTTTGGTCCTGTTCAACACGACGTTAGCCTTCGTCACGTTGCAACGCGCTGCTATAAGGGCGGCTTGGTGCAGAGTGAATACGAGCCTGGCGTTACGCAGCGACCTCGCAAGAAGCGGATACCGAAGCGGCGCGCCGGGAAGTGACGCGGGTGAGCCTTAGTGCGGCGGCGAAGGCGCGGAGCGCTCTTTTGTAAACTTCTACAGAAGACTCTTGATATAGCCGCCATCGACGGCGATGGAGCAGCCAGTGATGTAGCTGGCGCGTTCGGAGGCAAGAAACGCGACCATGGCGGCAAGCTCCTCCGGTTTGCCGACGCGGCCGAGCGGGACTTGCGCGCTGAGGCGCTCGAAGATTTTTTCGCGGCTGAGGCCGGCGTTCTTGGCCTGGATTTCAGCGAGTTCGTCGAGGCGCTCGGTAAGCGTGTAGCCGGGGCAGACGCAATTGACGGTGATGCCGTCGGGGCCGAATTCATTGGCGAGGGTGCGCATCAGGCCGGTGACGCCGGCGCGGAGGGAATTGGAGAGCAGCAAATTGTCGATGGGCTGCTTTACGGAAACCGAAGTGATGGCGATCAGGCGGCCCCAGTGGCGCTGGCGCATGAGCGGAAGAACTTCGCGGGCAAAATAAACGGCGCTCATGAGGGTCAGCTCGAAGGCGTTGCGCCAGTCTTCCAGGGAAATATCCAGGAATTTCTTCGAGGGCGGGCCGCCGGCGTTGGTGACGCAAATGTCCACGTGGCCAAAGCGCTTCGCGACGGCGGCGACGAAATCATGGACGGCTTCGGCGCGGGTGACATCGAGTTCTTGAGAAAAGACTTCGCGGCCGGTGGCCTTGCGGATGGTTTCGGCGGCGTTCTTGAGATTGGCGGCCGAGCGGGCGCAGATGGCGACTTCCGCGCCGTCGCGCGCGAGCTCTTCGGCCACGGCGCGGCCCAAGCCCTTGCTGGCCGCGGCAACGATGGCGACACGTCCCTTCAGACCCAGATCCATGGTTTGACTCTCCCGTTGTTTTGTGCGGCGCGAAATCTAAATTGAGCGGCGCAGGTAAGTATCGGTTTTCTTAATCCAGTCCTGGCGGGGCGGAGCGAAGACATCGATATCCACAGTGTCTTCGAGAGCCTCGGCGGAGTGGGGCATATTGGCGGGAATCAGCAAAAATTCGCCCTCGCGCAGGACTTTTTCCCCGTCGTCAAAGATCAGCTTCAGAGCGCCGGAAAGAATCCAGGTGATCTGCTCGTTGACGTGGGAATGGCGGGGCACAATGGCGCCGCGGGAAAGAAGGATGCGCGCGAGCATGGCGCTTTCGCCGAAGATCATCTGGCGCGAGATTTTATCATTCAACTTTTCGGATTCGAGTTTGTTCCATGAAGTTTTTTCGGGCATATTGGCTCCAGTCGGCGCAAACGAGAATGAGAATCCTCCAACGAAACGGGCGCGGCGTCAATGGGCGTTTGTTCGAAGGATGGCGAGCGCGATTGCGGCGGGCTGGTGGTTTGATTAGAATTTGCGAGGCGCGCGGGCGCATCCGTGACCGTGGCGCGCGGGGCGCTCGTGAACATTTTCCGATGGGCAGCGGCCATTGTTTTCTTTCTGCAACTGCCCAATCCGGTTTTCTGGCTGGTGGTGCATCCGCAGATTGGCTACTGGAGAGGGCGGCTTCGCGCGGCATACATCACGGCGCTGGTAGCGTCCTGGGGCCTGGTGACGATTTGCCTGATCGTGTTCCGGCGCGCCCTTTTTGCGCAAAGGCACCCTGGCGATCTGCAAATTGGGTTTGGATTGCTGCTGATCGCGGCGGATGTGTGGCTGTTCGAACGCGCGAGGCAGGACTTGGGAACTTCGCGGCTGATTGGGAAGGTCGAGCTTTCCGGCGGCGGCGAGGTGGTGGATACGGGGATTTATTCGTATGTGCGCAATCCGCGATACGTGGGAATGATCGCGTCGGTACTGGGAGCGTGCTTGCTGGCCGCGACGCCGCTGATGTGGGGAATTTGCGGCGTGTGGCTTGTGCTGGTGCTGATGGTGATTGGATTTGAAGAGCGCGAGCTGAGGGCGCGCTTAGGCGCTCCGTACATCGAGTACTGCCGGCGCGTGCCGCGATTCATCCCGTACCGGGCGCTGGTGCGCGCGAAGTGAGCGGGGCCGACGCAAAAGAATGCGCGTGAAAGAGCTCGCACCCGCTTCGATTATCCTCGCGACGTACAACGACGCAAACATTCTCGAATGGAGCCTGGCGGCGTTTGCCCGGCAGAGCTTTCAAGATTTCGAGTTGATACTTGCCGATGACGGCTCGAGCGAGAATTACGAGCCCATCCTGCGCAAATGGGCGGCGACATTCACGCGCGAAATCGTGCACGTGCGGCACGAACGCCGCGAGTTCCGCAAGACGCGCATCCAGAATCGAGCTGTGTCTGTTGCGGGCACGGAACGCCTGATTTTTGTGGACATCGATTGCCTGCCGCAGCGGAATTTCGTCCGCAATCATCTGATGTTTCTGGAGCCAGGCGTGGCGCTGACGGGCCGGCGGGTGCATATACGAAAGGAAATTCTGCCGCCGGCGGAGGCTATTTACGAACGCGGGCTCGATTTCGGGGGCGGGACTTTGGTGATGGAATGGCTGAGAGGGCGCGCGCGGGTGATCGAGCATGGATTTGAGCTGCCGGTTTTCTATGAATCAAAAAACAACGGAATTCTTGGCTGCAACTTTTCGGTCATGAAGCAGGATTTCGCCGCGGTGAACGGATTCAATGAAGAATTCCTGGGACGCGGCGGGGAAGACACGGACATTGATCTGCGGCTGCGGCGCAATGGCGTGCGCGTGCGCTGCCTGCGCAACAAATTGATCGAATACCACCTGATGCATGAAGTGCGCGTGGGCACATATGAAAGCGACAGCGCGCGAATTGAGGAGGCTCAAGCGCTGGGCGAGATTCGCGCGCGGAAGGGATTGGCGGAGGTTCGCGAAAGCGAGTTTACGGTTACTCGCTATGCGGCGGCGAAGTAGGGAGATGCCCAGGTCATCGTGATGTTCCGATGCGTGAAAAAAAAAGAGCGTCCCGGCTGGGGCCGGGACGCTCGTGCTGCGGGATTGATTGGTGCTGGGCCTAGGGCGTTGGAAGCGTCGTTTGCGTAAAGCCGATGGTGTTGACGTCACGGAACATAGGAGTACGCGGCGGCAGAAGGCTCGGAGTCAGGAAGTCTGAGTCGAAGCTATAGCCGCGGGACGGAGGCACGTAGACGGTGTTGGTCAAGCCGTCCTTGTAAACGCCTATTGCCTGACGACTATAGTAAAAACTGACGACCGAACCCTTGTAGTAGAGGGTTTGGCCGCTCCAACTTTCGAGATAACGTAAGAAATTGTGAACGCCGCCATCGGTACCGAAGTCGTCGTAGCACGCCCCGGTTCCGCAAGCCCCGGGTTGAGGGAAGGAGATGCCCTTGCCTGCCACGACGGCAAACCTATACGTGGTTGTCGTGGCGTTTCGCAGCGAGGCGGTGCTGTACGGAGAGGAGAATGAGTTGACGTCGTTCCAATTGTCAGACAGCAAAGTGACTGCGTCCGCCACGACAGATGCGCCGATGTTAGTCGTGCTCCAGACACCATTTGCGTTCGGAGCGACGTTGAAATCGCCCTGCACGTAGACAGGGTTTTCGGAAGCGATTGTCAGGCCGCAAGGCACGGCGTCGGGACAAGTACCGAGATTGATGTTCGTGGCGTTGACGAGCTTCAGCGCGCGGCGGAAGAAAATAGGAGCATTCTCACGCGCTTCCTGCGGCTGCACAATGTAGGCACCCGGCCAAGGCATATTCGGGCCTGTGCAGTTGGGATTCTTAATAATGGCGGGCTGGGTCGCGCTCAGCAGGGTGCTGAGTAGCGTCGGGAAATACGCGTTGACGGGAGCTGGAGTAGGGTTTCCCGCGTTTGCCCACATAGGACTTTGCTCGCCGTAGTCTTCCGGGGTACCTCCCACTACTTGGTTGCCCGGATTTTCGACCATGTCGAAGGTCTCGCCCGTGTCAAGAACACCATCTGGGCATCCCCACCCGCTCGACGGATTGATGGAATCCTCGAAGCCGTATTCGCCTGTTTCGTGGGTGGAAGGAGAAGCTGGCGGCCATCCGGCGACTGCCGCTGGCGTGTAGTTACCGCGACGGTCGGAGAAGTAGATGACGAAGTCGTTGGTGCTATTCACGGGGTCTTTGGCCAATTTCCCCGTTGCATTGGTCGTCAAATAGTTGGCCAGATTCGTGATGTCAAGTTCGGTGTAATCCATTACGCCACCAGGGGTGGGCATACTGGAGTAGTTAAAAGTGAGCGAGCGTGCGCTCCCGCCCGAGCCAACGGTGTATGTGACCGAGCCCGTGGGCGTGAGGTCGCGGAGATTACCCTCACGAGTGTCGAAGAGCGCGTTTGGCCAGTAGTCGGTGGCGGTGGTACTGGGGACGTTCGTAGAACTGAAGCCGCACTCCTTGGTGACGCTGGAGCCACCGGTAGAGGGATTATCGCGTACCCGCTCCAAGCGAATTAAGGCGTTCGGGCTGGCGTCACTGCAGGTCGAGCCCGTGCCCTGATAAGGGAGCTGGGTCGTGGGAAGCGGCGGCAGATAAGTGTATCCGTACGTCGTATAACCATTGCTCGGATTGATGTTCTTCCCTGCGATGCCAAGGGCAAGAACCTGCGCGGTGACGTCTTGGTAGGTTCCGCATGCAGCCGGCGGCACGGCGTAGGCAGTTTGGATTTCAATCTTGATATATCCGCTGAGCAAAGCAGTGTTGGTCGTCTTCGGCCAATAGCCATTTCCATATGTCGGGTTGTTGGATCCTACGGTAGGAGCTTCCGCGGGCGAGTAGGTGCCCGATGAGTAAGACGCTGCGATAGGAACGCCGCCGAGATTGGCGGTGGTGAGCGTCGCTAAATTCGTCGGGGCAGTGGCTGAGACGCACGGGAGGCTGGTAATGTCCGTCGGGTTGTCCGACAGGAGGATGCGAACGCTGGCCTGAGAATAGTAGCGTTGGGACAGGACGCTCGCACTGTCAGATGGCAAACCGCGACGAATGAGGTCAATGGGGTTAGCACCTGCGTTCAAGGTGATCGAAAGATTGAGAGGATTGACGCCTGTTTCGGAGCTCCGAACGTAACCGTTGTAGGTGCCCAAAGAGAGATTCTGGAACGTGGGCTCGTTTTGAGCGGAACCCACACCTCCCACAAGGCTACCTTCGGTCACGGTTAGGGCGCGACAGCCTGCGGTCGAACCGGCCGGCCAGGTTCCTTGGGGGCATCCACCGGCCGTCGTAGGAATGTAAACCGTTCCACCGTATCCGGTGCTTGTTGACCAGCCGTTCGACAGAGTTTGAAGGATGATGTCTTTGGCAGACGAGACCTTGGCATTGAACACCAGGTCGGCGCCACCAGCGAGGAACAGGTTGCCGTTGGTCATGACGCTACCACCAAAGTCGAAATCGGGGCCGGGGAAAAAGCTCAAGTCCGTCTGGGAAAACATGCCGAACTGGAAAACGGGAATAGCAACGGTCTGCACGTTGCGTGTGAGCCTGACTTCCGAGTTGGTGACGGGATTCCGAGCGGTGACCGTCAGGGTGTAGGGCGTGAGAAGGCCGGTCATGCCCTGGTAGGTTCCGGACTGGATGACGTGGTTTGTGGCCAGTGGATTACCCGACGCGTCTTCTGGAAAGGTGATCTGGTATCCCAAGCTCCCACTCGGATTGAGGTACTGGATGCCTTGGATGACGGGCGTATTTGCCGCTACTGCAATGGCATTAACTAGGGCTCCGGAAGGCGCCGAATTGGTGCCGAAAAGAGTCGCGAGATCCCCGGTGAGTTTCTCTAGGCCGGCCTCGGCACCGTAGAAGGCGTATTGTTCAGCGCCATTGACGCCTCCGAGCCGCTGGTCCATCAAGACCATCCACGAGAAGCCAATAACCAGCGCAACGACGAGAAACATAACGATGAGTGTGGTTGCGAGTGCCATACCGGACTGGGTTTTCGTTTTCATGGAGTTATCCTCGATAGCAAAACTCACTGGAATTGGTTGGTGAATGCCAGCCCACGAAGACTGATTTGGGCGACGAGATTGTTGCGAAAAGTTTGCTTGGTCCAAGAAAAGGCTTTATCGGAGCGCGCTCCCAGGAATAAGTTCGCGCTCATCATTTGATTTGCAGTCATGCCTGCCGGTGGGATTGGCTGGTTCGAGCAGGTCGCGCCACAAGCCGTTCCATTCACGAAGTTGTAGGTGATCCAAAGCGCCTCGATGGACTCCGCCACCGGCTCGGGAGTGAAGAAATTGACCTGACGCATCAGGCGAGGCCCAGACGGATTTGTGTTGTCGAGATAGTAGGTCACCATCCAGATGCGCGTCGCGGTGGTGGGCGGGTAGGTGACCGGATTGGGCGCCGAGGCCGACTGGAGCTGATAAATTGTGCCTGCAGGATCGGTTCGGCCGTTGAGGCCGTAGGGATCGCCCTTGACGAAGGCCATGACTTGGCCAGTAACCCCCGTTACATATTCCAAAGTGTTGCCCTGGGCGTTGCTGAACATAATCAGGTCGCCGGTACCGATAGCGCCGTTACCTGCATTGAAGACAACGCAGGTCGCGTCGAAAATTACCGATGTGCCGGTGGAATTGATGCTGCCATTGCAAGGCGTATCCGGCGCCACAGCGCCGGGATCATTGATGATGTTGCCGCTCAAGGGCAGACCCTCGGGCGCAGCGACGGTGTCCGGAGGAAATGTCTGGTTGTCGGCGTAAATGATTGTCACCATGTCCGAATTGACGGTGCCGGAGATGAGCGGGCCCAAACCGAAGCCAGGAGTGACGGCGGAAATTGCCGTCGAGCCAACGGCAAACGTGTACGCGTCGCCTGTGGGGGAAGGCTGGTTGATGGGCACGCCGCTTCCGTTGGGAATGGAAATTCCCCCGGTGGGGATGCCGGAACCGGCGAGAACAAGGTCATGTTGCATTTGATCCATGCCGGCACGAAGGTTCTCGGTCATGTTGCTCATCAAAGAGATTGCTTCGCTGGCGCGCTGGCCCTGGTTGAGGGCGTCCAGAGAAACGCCAACGATGGCGATAGTGATTGTGACCGCAACCAGAAGCTCGATTAAGCTGAAGCCTGAGTTTCGTCTCATGTCATGTGCCTCGGCCGACTATGAAAACTCGCAAATATAACTTGTCAGCACGTACTGGCGCTTGAAACGGCCAGCGGTGTAGTTAATGGTGACGGTAATCTGGCGAACATCTGTCTCGCCGGGGACGGCAGTGATGGCAATCGTGCGCGTGTACGTGTCCAGGGTCTGCTTGATAGCGCCAGCCCCGTCGAGGGTACCGCTGGGGCCGGGAATGTAGACCGCATCGAGATCGGCTGTGTTGTCATCCGCGGTGTCGATGATTCCGTCCGGTCCGGGATCGCACAAGACCTCGGCAGGGTTCAGGAAGATGCCTCCGTTAGATACATTTTGAATCTGGGCCCACGTGTAGAGCTGGGAGTCGCGCGCATAGAAAATGCTCTCGACTGCCTCTGCGGCTTTTTGCTGCGCAAGATAGTCCGCCTGGGACATGCTCATGTAGGCGATTCCGTTGGTCATCATCGCCGCGAGTCCCATAATTCCAATCGCGAGCACGACCAGCGCAATGGCTGCTTCGATCAGCGTGAATCCAGCAGAAGAATGGAATGTCTGACGCGTGCGTGCAGCTTGATTGTTCATTGCTGTATCCATCCCTTACCGGTGCCGTGATACATGCGGACCTGCCCGGTGGTGCCTAGGATCGTGACCGCCCTCGCACTTGTCGGTATATTTGACACGCCCATAAAAATCGTGCCGTCGAGCTGATTACCGTTGCCATCTATGAGAGTTCCGTCGCTTTGAAACTGGATGATCGGAGGATTCGAACAAGTTCCCGTCGGTGGCGGTATGTAGTTGAAGCAGACCGTTCCCGCATTACCAAAGGCATCTGGGGTGTCGCCATTGCCAGCAAAGAGCAGGAATTGCACCGTCGGAGGGAGAAATACTTTGCTCAAGAGTGTCGTGCCGGCAGGAATACCCTGGATCGTCAGGGTGATTTCGTTGGTGCCAACTACCGCAAACATGATGTCGCGCCGTTCGGCGATGGCAGTCTGTCGCGCTAAGCGCATCTGGCCTTCCACCAGGTAGGCTGCGGAGTTGGCATGGAACTGCTGAAGCGTCGGCTGCATTTCCGCAAGGGTGGCGGCGACCATGATGCCCATGATCAACATGGACGCGAGGAGCTCGATCATGCTGAATCCGCTGCTCCGATTTCTCTTTCTCATTTTCAACGCAGCTCCTTAGTCGGGCCACAGAACGTAACGACAAGACTGCAAGCAGAACTGTAAGAGCATGAGCGCGGCCATCCCGGTCCGTCGCATATCATGTTGATATTAAGATGGTTAGTCTCACCTGGTAACTTTGCGGGTGGGTGTTGGAAAAGCAGGTCGGGGTTAAATCGTGACCAAACCGCTCGGCCAGACCATAATTGGCAAACGGCGTTTATGCCTAGTTTCACGGAGGTGCAGTGCTGTTAATCCGGTCAACACCTAGGCGATCTCAAGCTTTTGTGTCCACATGGGATTTGTGCTTAGCTCGGATGTCGAGTCTGTACCGCGGAGCTAATCGATGTCGATAATTGATTTCTTGTTCGGGCGGCCGCTGCGTTCCTCCGAAGAACGAGGCGAGAAACTAGGAGCAGTGGGCGGCATTCCCGTCTTCGGATTGGACGCGCTCAGCTCGGCTGCGTACGGACCGGAAGCGGCTCTGGCGCTTTTGATCCCGTTGGGGGCGCTGAGCATCATATACATTGTTCCGATCACGGTCAGCATCATCATCCTTCTATTGATCGTGTTCTTTTCCTATCGCCAGACTATCGAAGCCTATCCGGGCGGCGGCGGATCATACACAGTCGCAGGGACAAATCTCGGGCCCTTCGCCGGACTGCTGGCCGCCGCGGCTCTGATGATCGATTACGTGCTGACCGCGGCGGTCGGAATTTCTGCGGGAGTAGGCGCGCTCATTTCCGCGGTTCCTTCTCTTCAGCCCCATACGGTCGCGTTGTGCCTTGCAATTCTGGTCTTGATCACGGTGATCAATTTGCGCGGGGTACGTGAAACAGGGACGATATTCATGATTCCGACGTATCTTTTTGCCGGAACGCTTCTGATCACGCTGGCCATAGGAATTTTCAAGGCTATCGCTGCAGGAGGCCACCCGGCGGCGGTAGCAGCTCCGCCTGCTTTGCGCGGGGCCGCGGCCGCCGTCAGCGTATGGCTTATCTTGAAGGCGTTTTCGAGCGGCTGCACGGCGATGACCGGCGTCGAAGCCGTCAGTAACGGCGTGCGTGCGTTCCGCGAGCCTGTGGTGCAAACAGCGCAGCGCACGCTGACCATCATCATTGGACTGCTGGTGATCTTGCTGGCCGGAATTGCCGTTCTTTGCCGCGCCTACCATATCGGCGCGACGGATCCGGGCTCTGGCTACCAGACCGTGCTCTCGCAACTTACGGCTGCTGTCGTGGGCAGGAATGTCTTCTACTTCATCACTATCGCATCGATTTTGTTGGTACTGGCGCTCTCCGCGAATACGCCCTTCGCTGATTTTCCGAGGCTCTGCAGGCTCCTGGCGCAGGATGGCTATCTTCCGTACCCCATGGCCATTCAAGGAAGGCGGCTGGTCTATACAGAGGGCATCACGGTTCTCGCGCTTCTTTGCGGCATTTTGCTGATTGCGTTTGGAGGCACAACAGACCGATTGATTCCCCTATTCGCGGTTGGCGCGTTTCTTGCATTTACGCTGTCTCAAGCGGGCATGGTGATGCACTGGAGGCGCGCCGGCAAAAAGAAATCGCACGCGGCGATGTTCATCAACGGCTTTGGAGCCACCATGACCGCCGGCACGGTGCTCGTGGTGACGGTTACGAAGTTTGTCGAAGGCGCATGGATCGTGACGGTGCTGATTCCGTTGATCATCGCTTTGATGTATTCGATTCGGCGCCACTATTCGAAGGTTCAACAGGAAATTGCCGATCCAAATCCGATCGACTTGACGCAGTTGGGCGCGCCCATCGTGGTGATGCCGGCGACCTCGTGGAATAAAATCAGCCGCGAAGGGTTGCAGTTCGCGATCAACTTGTCGTCCGAGCTGCACGTGCTGCACGTGGACTGCGGAGAGGACGAAGGAGATGTGTGCAAGCAATGGATCGAATGCGTGGAAAAGCCGATGAGAAAGGCCGGACTGCCCGTACCGCACATGACTGTGCTGAAGTCGCCGTTTCGGTTTGTGATCAATCCGATTGTGGACTACGTATTCGACCTGGAGAAAAAGAATCCGAAACGCCAGATCGCGGTGATTATCCCGGAGCTGGTGCAAAAGCACTGGTATCAATATTTCCTGCATAACCAGCGCGCCACTTGGCTGAAAGCGGCGCTGCTTTTCAAGGGAAGCCAAAGAATCATGGTGATCAACGCGCCGTGGTACCTGAAGTCTTGATGAATTTTCACGGAGTGTTGACGGGGCACTCGCGCCAAAGCATTGAATCCAAGAACATAAGAATGGCGGAGAGGGTGGGATTTGAACCCACGAGCCCGGTTTTGCCAGGCTACCCGCTTTCGAGGCGGGCTCTTTCAACCGCTCAGACACCTCTCCGCGTCAGTTGCGTAGGAAAAAGATTACCAGAGCGACGAAGATCGGACAATGACGAGCGCTCGGCCGCTTTCGAACTTCAAGAAAACTCGAAGCGGCCAAGCGCTACAGTTTTTAGCGCTGACCTCTTAGCGTTGCTCCATGCCCGTGGCTGCCTGGGTTTCTGAAGATGTGTTCCCCTGCGGCAAATCCTTTGCCATGCGGTCGAGGACATCCTTCGGCTCGGTCACCGGAGGATTGTCCAAGTACTTGCCGAAGAAAACCAGGTAGCGCTGCCAGCGGTCTTGAATGTGGCGCGGCTCGATGAAGCCGTGGTTCTCGCGGGGATATTTGACGAATTCGACGGGCACGTGCCGCTCCTTTAGTGCTTCATAGAATTCCTCCGCCTGCGGAATGGGTACGCGCGTGTCTGCTATGCCGTGGAGGATCATTGTTGGGGTCTTAACATTCTCTACGTATTTCATGGGCGAATGATCCCAGTACTCCTGGAAATTATCCCACGGCGATTTCATGTTGAAGAAGTTCGTGAGGTAGCGATGAATGTCCGTCTGGGAATACATCGAGTAAAGATCCGGCAAGCCAGCGCCGGGCGAGATGGCCTTGAAGCGGTCGGTTTGCGTATCGATCCAGAAGGTCATGAAGCCGCCATAGGACCAGCCGAACGCGCCCAGGCGATTTGGATCCGCCCAGCCCTTGTCGACGATGGCTTGAACGCCGCTCATGTCGTCCTTGTAATCTCCGCCGCCCCAGTCATTCTGATTGGCCATAGCAAATTTTTCGCCGCGTCCTGAAGAGCCGCGGAAGTTCGGTTCGAGGAGAAGGTAACCATTGGCAGCCATGATCTGCTCTTGCGGATTGAACGAGAGCGGCGACGCTCCAGTCGGGCCGCCGTGCGGATTCAGCAGGAAGGGATACTTGCGCGAGGAATCGAAATCGACCGGCTTGGTGAGGACGCCGTCAATTTCCATTCCGTCTTTGCTGCTCTTCCAGCGCACGACTTCGGTGTCGCCCAATGCATAGTCGGCGAGCCAGGCATTCTGGTTGGTGATGGGCGCGATGGAACCAAAGCCGAGATCGGAGCGGAAAACTTCGGCAGGATGGCTTGGATCGGTCCATGTGCCGACGGCGGTTTGTCCGTTCGCGCTGATTTCATCGAGGCTGATCACTGCGGGTTTGTCGGTTAGCTGCCGGACTGTTCCGGCGGCAACGTCCGCGGCGAAGATATCGATGGATTCGCGGGTTTCCGTGCTGAAATAAATTGTCTTACCATCCGGTGCCCAGACGGGCATGCCGGCGTTCAATTCAAACGAGCCGGTCAGTTTCCGCGGCTCGCCGCCATCGGCGCTGACCACGGACAGATTCACCTGCTCGATCATCCCGCGGTCGCTGAGATAGGCGATCGACTTGCCATCCGGAGACCATCGCGCGGTGTGAGTATCCTCAGTCGTATCGACAAGCTTTCGTTGCTGGCCGCTGGCGATGTCGAGTACCCAAGCGGTTTGCAAACTGATGTCGTCCAGCAGCGGCGTGGGATTTGTGGTGAAGGTAATGTGCGAGCCATCCGGAGACCAGCGCGGATCGCTGACGGTGAAGTTACCCTTGGTGATCTGCACTTCGTCGCCGGAGGCAATGTTCCAGGTCCAGAGCTGCGCCAACTTGAAATCGTGGTCGACGACCACGGCGTCGTCTTGGAGCTTCTCGCGCTTCTCTGCATCCGGGTTCGGAGCAGCGGTAGCGACCAAGAGAAGCGTTTTGCCGTCCGGGGAAAACTCAAAGCCGCGCACGCCGGATTTGTGCTTGGTGACTTGCCAAGGCTCCCCGCCGTCCGCGTACATGAACCAGACTTGAGGGCCGCTCTTCTCGTCTTCTCCGGCCATAGTGAAGGCGAGGATTTTTCCGTCAGGGGACCACGCGATGTCGGAGACGCTCTTATCGCCGCGAGTGTACTGCCGCGCGGCGCTCGCGGGGCCGGCGGCCGGAACAACCCATAGATTTGTTACGGATTTGCCCGGCTCGTCTTTTTCCATTTTCAACGAGGCAACGAGGTAAGCGACCGTCGAGCCGTCGGGAGAGAGGCGCGGAGAGCTGATGCGCGCGACACGCAATGCTTCGTGCGTGCCGAAGAGTTTTTTGCCATCCTTACTGCGCGCCGCAGGCGATTGCTGGCTTGTAGCTGCAGCCGCCTGGTCCGAGGACTCTTGCGCCTGCGCCGCCAAAGGCGCGAGCATGGTAGCCGAACTGATTATCAAGAGCCCGAACGCATAGTGCATCGCTTTCTGGTGAATCTTCATGAAAATCCCTCCCGTTCGTCGATTGCCGCTCGCTTTTGAAACGATTGTTTCGCCGCGTAGACCGCGAAGTATAGTCGGTTTGCCGGCTGTGTTCAACTCACGAATCCGAGTCATGCTGGTGTTCGGTCTTGTTACCGGCGAGCCTCAAAGAAATGCCGCAGAGCGGCGGCGGCCTCCTCGGCCAGCAGGCCGGGAGTGACAGCGATGCGATGATTCAGTCGCGGATGATCGAATAAGGCGAAGCAGGAGCAGACGGCGCCGCCCTTTGGATCATCCGCGCCATACACGAGGCGGTCGACGCGCGCTTGCAGCATGGCCCCCGCGCACATGGCGCAGGGTTCGATTGTTACGTAAAGCGTGATTCCGGATAGCCGGTGATTTCCCATGGCCGCAGCGGCCGCACGCAACGCGACAATTTCTGCGTGAGCGGTGGGGTCGCAATCGGTGATGGTGCGATTGGCAGCGCGCGAAATCACCCGTTCACCTTGGGCAATGACGCAACCGATGGGCACTTCTCCGGCGTGCGCGGCCGCGTGTGCCTCTTCGAGGGCCAATCGCATGTGTTTCTCGTCGATTGCAGTTTGAGCGCTCGTGCCGCCGACATCGTTCATCGCGCATCAGAATAGCATGAGCATCAACCACGCATGGCCGCACGGGCGGGCAATCGCTGTCTTGCTCCGGTCTTCGCGCTGAGGTATAAATTCGGGCGTTCCTTTTTTGGAGTATCGAATTCATGGAGCTGCGAAAAGACCCGATCACGAGAAGCTGGGTGGTGGTTGGACATTCCGACCTAGGTGAGCTTCCGCAGCAGCCTTGTCCGTTATGTCCCGGAAACGAAGCGGACACACGCACGATTTTGCAGTTTCCCGCGCAAGGGCCATGGCAGGTGCGCGTTTTCCCGCATTTTCGCCCGTTGTACCGGATCGAAGGCGATCCCGGGCGGTCCGCTGAGGGAATCTATGATCGGATGAGCAGCGTGGGAGCGCACGAAATTGTTGTCGACACGCCAAACCACGAGAGCGGGATTGCCGGGGAGAGCCCCGAGCATGTCGCGCTAGTTCTGGAAGCGTATGCGCGGCGCATTACCGACCTGAAAGGCGACCCGCGCTTCAAGTACGTGACGGTGTTCAAGAATCATGGTTTAAATTCCGGCCAGGAATGGCCCCACTCGCATTCTCAGATTACGGCCACGACGTTTGTTCCACGGCGAGTGTTGTATGAGCTGCGCGCGGCCCGGGAATGGTTTCGCGAGCGCGAACGCTGCGTGTTTTGCGATATCCTGCGACAGGAAGAAAAACAGGAGAAGCGCGTGGTGGATTCGCAAGGGAACTATGTGGCGTTCTGCCCGTACGCTTCGCGCGTGCCGTTTGAGGCATGGATCATGCCGCGCCATCACAATCATGAATTCGAGGCGCCGGGCGCGGAGGATTTCCGTTCCCTGGGCGCGCTTCTGGCGCGCTTGCTGCGACGGCTACCAGCCATCTCGCAGGGATACCACATGGTTGTGCACACTTCACCGAATGCGCTGCAGACGAAAGGCGAGCTAAGTGAATACTGGCGCACGATCGCCGATGATTATCACTGGCACATAGAAATCATGCCGCTCGTTCCCACAAACGAAAGGTCATACGTTATCAAAGAGGTTTACTTCAATAGCCTGCTGCCGGAGCAAGCTGCGGAGCGATTGCGTCAGGTCAGCCCTAGCTCATGAACGGTGCGTCGGGCTCGGACTTTCTACAAAACGGCGAGCGTGGTGGGATTATCGCCAAGCTCATTCTGCTGATCGTCCTGGTGGTCTTGCTTGCTCTTATATACCTGGTGCGCGCGCCACTGCTTCGATTGGCCGGCAATTTTTGGGTAGAATCCGACCCTCCCGCAACCTCGGACGTCATTGTGGTTCTCAGTGACGACGACTTTACCGCCGACCGTGCTACGCGCGCGGCGGACCTTTACCACGATGGATGGGCGCCTCGTGTTGTGGGCAGCGGACGGTGGCTGCGTCCCTATACAAGCATCGCGGATTTGATGCAGCGGGACCTGGAGGCGCGAGGAGTTCCGCGCCAAGCGATCATCCCGTTTGCGCACGACGCTCCCGATACGCTGGAAGAATTGAAAGGCATTCGCGGATTCGTGGAGCAGCACGGCTGGAAACGGGTGATGATCGTCACTTCCAACTATCACACGCGCCGCACGCACTATCTTTGCGAGCATGTCTTCCCGGCGGATGTTCGTGTGCTAGTTGAGGCGGCGCCAGATCACGATTACGATCCTGATTCATGGTGGAGGACACGCGTCGGCGTGAAGACTTTCTTTCATGAATTTGTTGGGATGTTTGTCGCGTTTTGGGAAGTGCATCATCAGGGCCTGAGTTCGCAGGCAGAACTAGTCGCGGGCCCCGGGGTCGGACGTTCCTTTCGCGTAATCTCGCCTGGATTTATGCTTGGTTTACATCTGCCGGGCCCTGTAATATAGTTCTCGAACCGCTATTGTCGCCTGTGCGTTGGTTCGAGTCGTAACGACCATCTCACCGAGTTGGAGGTTTCCATGTGGCGGAAACAGCCTGAAGCGAAGCCATCTTCTTCCGGTACTCCCGGTACTTCTGAAGCAGCGTATGCTCCTCCGAGTCAGAAGCCTGTACCGTCCTCCGGAAGTTCTCCGTCTTCTCCCCTGCAGCCGTCCTACGGTCAGACTCCGCCCTCCGGCGCCGCCGTTTTGACTCGCGGAATCTGCATCAAGGGCGAATTGACGGGCAAGGCTGACCTGCTCATCGACGGTGACGTGCAGGGGAGCATTCGGTTGGGGGACTCGCGGCTGACGGTCGGCCAATCCGGGCATGTTCAGGCGGATATCGAAGCTTCTGAGATTGTCGTGTACGGCCGGGTGGAAGGCGATCTTCGCGGGCGCGAGCGTGTTTCGCTCGGTAGTTCGTGCCATGTGGTAGGCGACCTGGAAGCGCCGCGCATCGCCATCGAGGACGGCGCACGGTTCAATGGACGGGTGGAAATGGGCCCAGCCGCGGACGCCCACGAGCGCCAGAATAAGCGAAACTCTCAGCCCTTTATTTCGCGTGAGCCATCTTCGGCCGAGACGGAGGCGGGTTCACCGGTCGTCCTGGAAACGCAGCGGAGCCCGCATTAGTCGATGAATTTCATAGTGAAATCCCGGTTGGGCAGCACGACGGCGGCAGTGCCGTCGCGAAAACCGCAATCTGCGCCCGCTGTCGCGGCGGCCGCCAGCCACAGCTCGCCGAATTTTCGCGTTTCAAACGGGTTGAAGGATTTCCTGTGGCTTCTGAGCGACGTGGAAAACGGACGCCTTCTCGATCTTGGTTCGGTCTCCCAGGCCACTCTGAATTTTTTCATCGAGCGCGGATTCCGCGTGACCACAGACGACCTGGTGCGTTCGTGGAAGGAATTTCGCATCGCGGAGGATGAAAGACAGCGCGTTGAGGAGCAGAGCGATTTTTATGAGCCGCTTTCGCCCGGTCAAATTGCGGAACGCTTCCTCGATCACTCACTGCAATATCCGGAAGAGGGGTTTAATGCGGTGCTGCTGTGGGACATTTTCGACCACCTGGGTTCCGAGCTGCTTCCTAAGATCGCGGACCGCCTGTACGATATTGTGAAGCCCGGCGGAGCTGTTCTGGCGATTTTTCACAGCAAGCCGGAGAGGTTATACCGCTACCGCATTGTCGATAATCAGACCATCGAAACCATTCCTATCGGTCCGGTGGTCGCGCACGATCGCCCGTTCCAGAATCGCGAAATCCTGAACCTTTTTGGCCGGTTCCGTTCTGCGAAGACCTTCGTGGGGCGCGACCAACTCCGCGAAGGGCTTTTTGTGCGCTAGCAGGATTCAGCATTACGGAGTGGCACTCCCAAGGTTTTTCCACAGGCTTCGCCCAACGGATATCCTGGCAGGCGAAAATCCTATTGCGCTCGACTCCACGGCGGAGTATGAGGGGAGAGAAGACTTGGAATACGGAGGAGACGTGGTATGAATCCGCCGGACCAAGAATCCTGATGACATTCACACCGCTCTTGCGGTGCGAGCCCTTCCGGCGCCTTAGCGACGCCGACCGGGCCTCAGGAAAATAGCAAAACGGGGAACCGAGGTTCCCCGTTTGCATTTTGTGTCGATGGTTCCGTTGGCTTCGTTATGACCGAGCGATTGCCTACGCGGACTGTCTCTTGCTCCTGAGCATTTTCAACCCCTCGATAGCCGCCGGCAGGAGCGATAACGCGATCACGGCGGCAATCACCCAGTGGATGCGGCTTTGTATGTTGGGGATTTTTCTGCCGAGCGTGTACCCGGCCAGAACCATGCTGCACACCCACAGGAATCCGCCGAAGATGTCGAAGATCAGGTATCGCGAATAGCGCATTTGTGAGGCGCCAGCCACCGGGGGGCAAAACGTCCGTATGATCGGCACGAAACGAGCGATGATGATCGCCTTTGGTCCGTGCTTTTCGTAAAACTCGTGGGCCCGCTGCAAATGCTTTTTCTTGAAGAATCGCGAATCTTCGCGGCGGTACAGACTCTCGCCGGCTTTGCGGCCGATAAAATAGCCCAACTGGTCGCCGGCGATGGCGCACAGGCATGCGGGAAATAGCAGCCATGCCAGCCCAACGCGACCTGCCCCGGCAAACACGCCCGCCGTTACCAACAAGGAATCGCCCGGAAGGAAAAAGCCGAAAAAGAGCCCCGTTTCCACGAATATGATCGAGCAGACCAAAAAGGAGCCGCCCGATTGCACGAGGTCTTGGACGTTGTAGAGTTTGTGGATTAACCCTTGCCAGGGAATCGCTGTGAAATTTATGCCCATAAATATCCGCAATTGCGTGATTTTCGCGGCGACTGCTCTGAAACGGCGACGCGCCCCAGCCGAAGCGACCCGACTAACATAACAGAAAAGCAGGACTTGCGCGGTCGCGCCCGCGGTCCTGTTTCTGCTTAGTACTTTGCTCCTACCCGAATTAGTCCCCGGTACCATTTGCCCGAGCGAGCCCGACCCTCAGACTGACAACTGCCACACAAACAACTCCAGTAGGGGAGGTAGGCCATGGAAGGCAGTTACACGGTATGGATGGGCCAGCCGGTGATTCTTCGGGTAGTCGCGGGCAATCTTCGCGTTCCGGTACGTGGCCGTTTGGTCAGCGAAACAAGCAGCGTGCTTCGCCTTCGTATCGCCGAAAACTGGGATGTCGACATTTTCAAGTCTATGGTCGTGGCGATCGAGCAGGATACTCCGCTCGTGATGGTGCAGTAGCCGAGCAAGCGCGATGAACGATTCTGCAAAAGTGCGGGCAGTGCGACCGGCCGTCCACGCGGTCGTGGAGGCCGCTCCGTGCGGCATCGCTGAAAATGCCTGGCCGTGGATTGCCGGATTCTGTGGAATATTGACGGGTTTGCTTTACAGAGAAGCTTTGCGATTCATGATGTGGGCGCGTTCGATGAACTGGTGATAACAGCGCCCGCTTAGACAACGATCTTCCGGCCCACCCTCAGTGCCCCCAACCCCGGGCTTGTTCACCCCAGCAAGCCCGGGTTCCTTTTTGTGGCTCGACGATCATTCGGCCAGAAACAGGCTTTGAGCGTAAGGCCATTCCGCATCTACCCACTGTGCTTCGCAGCGAAAACCGGACGTGGATCCCATTTTCGCAGCCTCTTCGCAGCGATACTTGTGAGAACTCTCGGTCCAGATGGTTTCACCGCTCTCGAGGGTCACGTCCAGCAACGCGCTAGAGATGTGAGCGGTCTGCCTGCGCGTCGACCGGAGATGCATTTCGATGCGTCGCTGCGCCGGGTTGTAGCGCGCCAGGTGCTCGAAAGATGCCAGATCGAAATCCGCGTCGAGCTCGCGATTGATGCGCGCCAGCAAATTGAGATTGAATGCCGCGGTTACGCCGGCCGGATCATCGTAAGCGAGCAGAAGCTCGCTCTCGGATTTCTCAAGGTCTGTCGCCAGCAGCAATGCATCGCCGAAATGCAAAATGTGGCGCACCTCGCACAGAAATTTTGCGGCAGCGGGCCGGTCGAAGTTGCCGATCGTGCTTCCGAGAAAAAGCACAAGCAGTCGTTCGCCCGATTTGCGGCGCGAGGCCACGTCGAGCAGCCCGTCAAGATAAGCGCGTTCGAAGCCGACGATGCTCACCGAATCGATACGGCCCAGCTCCTGCCAGCAACGGGAAAGCGCCGTTCGCGAAATGTCGATGGGATAATAAGTGACCGGCTGCCGCCGCGATAGGGCTTCAAGAATCCAGCGAGTCTTCGCCCCGCTTCCTGAGCCCAATTCGGCCACGGCGACCGGCGAAGGCAAACGGTCGATGATTTCTTCGGCGTGGCGTTTCAGCAGACGCGCCCCTGCTCGAGAAAGGCCGTACTCGGGCAAAAGCGTGATCACCTCAAATAGCGCCGAACCCACTTCATCGTACAGATATTTTGACGGCAATTCTTTCTGCGGATGTTTCGTCAACCCGGCGCGAACGTCCGCTGCGAAATCCGCGCGGGCATTTCCAGACACGCCATGCGTGTACAGCCTTGCGGGAGTGGCCATGAATTATTCCTCCACTGTGCGAAATTTTGCGTAGACGTAGGGGTAATGAGGCTGGAACCAGTTTCGAAACGAGCGCCGCAGCATGCACGCGGCGGTTTGTGGCGAGCCGCCCTTCATCACGAAGTGTTTTCCGTCGAAGAAATTTGCGGAGTAACCGGGATAAAACGGAAAAGCGGCGAATC
This sequence comes from Candidatus Acidiferrales bacterium, assembly GCA_049281095.1. Taxonomy (GTDB): domain Bacteria; phylum Acidobacteriota; class Terriglobia; order Acidiferrales; family UBA7541; genus DAHUXN01. The sequence continues at coordinate 4,431 of JBAPRL010000082.1, read as the reverse complement.
CAGGGAACGGCGCGAAGGGAGTCGAAGTCCATTCCCAGCCATTGCCGAAAAGATCGTGCACGCCGAACGCGCTTTGTCCGGCGGGATGCGCATTCACAGGCGCAGGATCCCATCGCGCGAAATCAAAATTGCCGCGTTCCGTGCTCGGCTCGACGTCGCCCCAGGGATACGCGCATTCGCTTTCCGCGGGCGTGCCAAATGCAGCGCGGTGCCACTGCCCTTCGGTGGGCAGCGGTCGGTTTTTCCAGCGCGCGTACGCTGCCGCTTCCGCGTAGCTAACGAAAACGGGCCAATCGAGCGGCAGCGGCACGCTCTGGAACATTCCCCGGTAGCTCCAGCCCTGGCCATCCTGTTCCCAAAAGTGCGGATGGGAAACTCCCGCGGAATTCTTCCATGCCCAGTCTTCTGCAGGCCAAAGCTGGTTATTTTCGTATCCATTGGCGTTCACAAACTCCAAGAATTCGCCATTTGTCACTGGATATGCGTCGATACGAAACTTCGGGACGCTCACCTGATTTTCTTCAAATTCATTGTCCCAGCCGAAGCGCCCGCTGTCGCGGCGGATGCCGAGGGTCGCTGTGCCGGCGGGGACGTTTGCCACGCCCGGCGCGAAGGGAGCGTTGCTCTTTGCGGCTGTTTCGTAATTTGCGGGGGCATTCTTCTGATCGTGATGCAAATGGTGCATCAAGTAGGCCAGGGTTTCCGCGTGCATCAAGCGATGTTCAATTGCAACATGCAGCAGAATTCTGCCCGCGACGGTGTCGGGCAGCTTGTTCGAGGGCACACGCAGCGCCGTGTCGATTCGTTCGCGCAAACGTTCGTTGTAGGCGCGAATTTCGTCGACCACCGGCCAATCGCTCGGCACGTCATGGGGAAGCTGGCCATCCACAGGATCAATGCCGAAGGCGAAGAGCTTTTCGTATTCGGGATGGAAGCTCGGATAGCTCAGCGCATCGCGCGCGATCAGGTTCCAGTCGAACGCCTCGAGGTGGCCTAAATAAAAAACCAGCCTGTGGCGCTCCGGTATGGGGCGTTCGGAGAGCGCTTCCGGCCGAATCAACGCGAAGAGAGCATCGGTTCGTTTCCGCGCATCCTCCAACCGGTCCAAGAGCGGTTGGAGAGACTCCGGAGCCATTTTCGCCGTAGCCATGGGAGCTCCTCGGGGTGGGACAGAGCCTTTTTACCCCTTCACGGATGGTTCAACAAGCTTATCTTAGATTCAGTAGGGAATCGCGCGGATTCTACAGTTTTCGCTCGACGGGAGATTCGACATCGGGCGCTGTCATCGAAATCAGCGCCTCGTGAAGATTGCGGAAAGCCTTTCCTCGGTGGCTAAACCGATTTTTTTCCGCTTCGGTTAGTTCGGCAAACGTCTTCTTGTGGGGCGCAAAATAAAACAAAGGGTCGTAGCCAAATCCATTACTGCCACGAGGCTCGTTGGCGATCGCGCCTTCGACGGAATCAGACACGACCGCCAGCATCTTGCCTTGTTTTGCAGCGGCGATGACGCACACGAACTTTGCCTTCCTCGCCTCGCCGGATTTTCCGCGCATCTCCGCGAGCAACTTCGCATTGCGCTGCGCGTCGCTTGCATTCTCGCCCGCATACCGCGCCGAACGCACTCCCGGCGCGCCTCCAAGTGCTGCGACCACAAGTCCTGAATCGTCCGCGAAAACAATTTCTCTCGCGAACCCGCTGTAGTGCAGCGCTTTGCCCGCCGCGTTTTCCGCAAAGGTAGGGGCATCTTCGGAAAAGGCAGGGGATTCGGAAAAGCCGGGCAGGAGGTCGATCGCAATTTCGCGGGCGCACCCAGCGGCGAGCGAGCGGTATTCGCGAAGCTTGCTTGCATTCGAGGAAGCCAACAGCAGCTTAACGTGCATGAGCGCGAAAATTCAGATGCAGCAATTCCTGCTGCACTTCGCTTAAGTACCGGATTCCTGTGCCGGCCAACCGGAGAAGCTGTTGCAACTCATCGGAAGAGAACGGCCGCCCCTCGGCCGTGGCTTGCACCTCGACCAACTGGCCCGCGCCGGTCATCACCACGTTCATGTCAACCTGTGCTTGCGAATCTTCTTCGTAGGCGAGGTCGAGCAGCAACTCGTCTTTCACGATCCCAACGCTCACGGCGGCCACCGAATCCACCAGCGGAATTCTCGGCAAAATTCCGGCCGCTTTCATACGCTCGAATGCCAGGGCGAGGGCCACAAATGCGCCGGAGATCGATGCGGTCCGCGTTCCGCCGTCGGCCTCGATGACGTCGCAGTCAATCCACACGGTGCGTTCACCAAGCGCTTCGAGGTCGGTCACCGCGCGCAATGCGCGCCCAATCAGGCGCTGAATTTCCTGAGTGCGGCCCGACTGCCTTCCGCGCGCAGCTTCGCGGGGAGTCCGGCGGTCGGTCGCGCGCGGCAGCATGCCATATTCGCTGGTCACCCAGCCCTTGTCTTGCCCCTTCAGGAAATGGGGCACGCCGTCTTCTATCGTCGCCGTCGCTACGACGCGGGTGCGCCCGGCCTCAATGAGCACGCTGCCTTCCGCCGTGGACACAAAGTCCGGCGTCAGCTTGACCGGCCGCAATTCATTCGTCGCTCGTTTGTCTGCTCGCAAACTCCCTCGCCCTGCAAAGCCCTCTTTGAACCGTTCTGCATCAGTGTGACGGGCGCACGGGAGTCTGTCAATCGCTGGCCGACCGGGTTTTGGGGCGAGAGGGTAGGTTCCGCACCCTTGGCGCGCTACTTGGGCGACGCAATCGGCAGCGGAGATGAAGGTGGAGAATGGACGTCCACAAAATCGGATATGTCGATGTGGCCCGCGAGAGTTTCCGCTTCGTGGCCGTGCACGAGAATCTTCAACCGCGCGATAGACGGGACATTCGCGCCGAGCGTTTGCGCAATGGAGCTTACCGCCATCCACTCGCTCAAGATTCCCGAAGGCATCTCCGACGAGAGTTCGTCTGAAAAATCGGCAATCGCTGTTCCGTCAGGCAAAATATACAAATCGAGGAGCGTCGCGCCCTCAGGCAAAGTGCGCTGCGCCGGAGTGGGCGGATTGGCGATAAGCGCGTTAATCAACTGCTTGGCGCGTTCCGCGGGATCTGCAGAAAGCGGCAATTGCACAGTCACCGGCGCAAGCTGATCGGGCGCCGTCGCCGAAATCCAGAAAATCTGGGCGCTTGCCGTTACGTCGGTGGGCGTGGAAACCGGGGGTGCAATTACTGCGCGACGCTCCTGCTCTTCGACGGCACGCGCCGGCTCGGTCCGCGCAACTCGGCGGTGCAACGCGCGCAGGGAAAACAGCCCAACCAGAACCGCGAGCAGAACGAAAATCAGAATAACTTGTACTTGCCGGGTCATCATTTGCCTCCCGGCGGATAGATCGTTTTGTAAGCAGCCACTGCGCGCGCAATGCTGTAAGCCAAATCGGCGCTCATGGATTCCAGGTGCTGTTGATCAGCAGCAACGCTCGAAATTTCCACGGCCACGGCCGGCGCGGCCACCGAGCGCAACACGGCGACCGGTACGCTGCTGGAAATTTCCGGGGAGCCTTTGAATTTTTGGGCGAGCTCAACCTGAATTAAATCTCCTAACTTCACGCTCTGCGTCAAGAATGACCTCTGTGCTTCGCGCCAGAGCAGGAATCCCGGCGGCGGCGCGGGGGCCTGGGACAGGGTTGCGTTCGCGCCCTGCGCGCTGGCTGGCGCGGATTGCGGTGTCGCCGGAAATCGATACGTGTACGTTCGGACGGTGCCCACAAGGCCGGTTGAGCCCACATGCAAGCTGATAAAAATGGCATTGCCTTGCGCGTTTGCGACCGTGGCACGATCGTCCAGCGAAGGATCGGTATCGCCGAGGCGCGTTATCACAACGTCAAATCCCTGCGCGCGCAGCGAGCTTGCGACTGTCTGCGCGAATTCGAGAACGATGTCTTTTTCCGCCACGCCGCTGGGCCCGCGGGCCCCTGTGTCGTCGCCGCCATGGCCGGGGTCGATGACAACGGTGCGCAGCGTCGGAGCCAGTTGCGACGGCGCCGCGGATGGTGCCGCCGGCTGCGCGGAAGATTGCTGCGCCGGAGGCTGCTGAGCTTGGGCCGCAGCCCTCGGAAGATGAGCCAGGGCACACGCGACCGTAAGCGAGAGGAGTCCAGCAGAGAACATGACGAAGTTCAGTGCGCGGCGCACACACGAGAGAATAGCAGAAATACTCGGCGGGCATTTCGCCAAGCGCGTTCGTTTCCGCGCGGCTGTGTACTGTTTGTTGACGGCACTGCGGTCGCTCTTGACGCCGCTTCCGGTGCGCGTTAAAAAAGAAGGGTATGAAGACTCTCGCGATTCTCTGCCTGGCTGCGCTTTCAGCTGTTCCAGTGTTCGCCGGGCCGCGCGACTATCAATCCGGAAAGATCTTGGCTTTTGACACCGGGCAAACCGCCAAGAAC
>JBAPRL010000081.1:0-34983 GCA_049281095.1 Candidatus Acidiferrales bacterium | reverse complement strand
CCCGAGGATGGGCTTCCCTTCGTACTTCGCTTATGTGGCGGGCATAGTGGAGTTTTTTGGCGGGTGGCTGCTGATTCTGGGGCTTTTTACGCGGATCGCCGCGCTCTTACTGGCAGGGGAAATGGCCGTGGCCATCGTTCGCGTGCACCTTCCTCAGGGAGGATTGATGGCCGTGAGCAACTATCAATTCCCGCTGGCGCTGGCGGTAGGTGCGTTCGCGCTGGTAGCAGTCGGAGCGGGCGCGATCTCGCTCGACCGCGCGATATTCAAGAACAAGGCCTAGACGGACGGCTGTATTTCAAGCCGAGAGTCAGGTCCGCGGAGCTTCCGGCGCGTTCTGCACAGGCACAACCGGCTGCACGATCACGGGCATTTCCGGCATGATGAGCCACGCTACCAGGTACACAACGAGCCCGGGAATGATGCCAGTTACAAAGGTGACGAGCACCCATACCAAGCGCACAATCGTTGAATCCGTCTCGAAGTATTCAGCGATACCGCCGCACACTCCGGCGAACTTGCAGTCCGATACGGAACGATGCAAGCGCCGCGTGGGAGCGCCGGCAAACGCCGTTGCCTGGTGCCTTCCGCAGAAATAGCAGTACCGGGAATAATCCGCGATTTCTCGCTGACAATTCGGGCAGATCATAGAAGCCTCCCATTCCTTCGTTCCGACGGAAACACTCCATCTCTCAATACCAGATACGGCCTAGACGCCCAAATTGTTGCACAAACAATTCAGAATGCGACGATGTCCCGAACTGCGCGAACAATATCCTCTGTTTGCGGCAAGATTTCATCCTCGAGCTTCGGCTGATAGGCACAGAATGTATCGGTAGCGGCCACGCGGCGCACCGGAGCGTCGAGATCTTCAAAAAGTTCGTCCGCGACACGCGCGGCAATTTCTGCGCCATAGCCCCAAGAGATTGAATCCTCGTAGGCGACGATTACGCGGCTCGTCTTACGCACGGAGGTGGCAATCGCGTCCCAGTCATAGGGGCTGAGAGTCCGCAAATCGAGAATCTCGATTTCGATTCCATGCCGCGCAAGCTCAGCCGCAGCTACTTCCGCACGATGGACCACCGCGCCGAAAGTGACGATAGAGACGTCTGCGCCTTCCCGGACAAGACGCGCCTTGCCGAACGGTATGGTGAAATCGGCGCCGGGGTAAGCGCTGCGATTGTACGGCTGGCGATACAGGTGTTTGTGTTCGAGGAACATGACCGGGTCATCGCATCGAATCGACGTGCGCAGGAGCCCGCAGAGGTCGAGCGAAGTGGACGGCATCACGACCCGCAAGCCTGGTTGATGCGTGAAGATGCTTTCGCCGCATTGGCTGTGATAAATCGCGCCACCTGTCAGATAACCCCCGATCGCGACGCGAATCACTGCGGGGCACTTGAATTTCCCTGCCGAGCGCCAGCGCATGGTCACGAGTTCGTTGCGAATTTGCATCATGGCCGGCCAGATGTAATCAAAGAACTGAATCTCCGCGACAGGCTTCATGCCACGCGTAGACATGCCAATGGCACGGCCAACGATGTTGGCTTCCGCCAGAGGTGAATTGAAGACTCTCTCGCCTCCGTACTTGCGCTGTAATCCGGAAGTGGCCTTAAAAACTCCGCCTTTCCCTTTCAGATGCGCGAGGTTTTCCTCACGGCTGCAATCCGCGATGTCTTCTCCGAAGACGACAATACGTTCGTCGCGACCCATCTCGTCCATAAGAGTGGTAGAAACCATTTCGACCATGGTGAGCGGCTGTCCGGATTCTTTGGACTGTGAAGCAAACGCATCGCTCGTAGGATCAACCTCTGGCGAATAAACGAACTCATAGACAGAATTGGGCGCCGGCAGCTCTGCAACGAGGGCTTTGTCGGTCGCCTCTATAATTTCCTTTTCGACTCCGGCTTCGAGAGCTTCCAATTCCTGTTCGTCCAGGATCCCTTCACGAACGAGAAACAGCCCGAACTTGGGAATCGGGTCGCGATGCGCTTCCGCTTGGCGCTCAGCCGCTGATTTGTAAAGCTTCTCATCGTCCGAAAGCGAATGAGAATACGGGCGCGTCACATGCGCGAGCAGCAGGGCTGGCCCGCGGCGGTTGCGGCAGTATTCGACGGCGCGCTGCGCCGCGGCGTAGCTCTCCAGAGGATCCGTTCCATCGTAGTCTTCGATATGTAGTCCGGGATGATTCGCGACCAAGCGAGACACGTTGCCGCCCGGCGTCTGCACCTCGCACGGAACGGAAATTGCGTAGCCGTTATCCTCAACCAAAAAAATCACGGGGAGCTTGCGATTGCACGCGGTGTTGAGCGCTTCCCAGAACTCGCCTTCGCTGGTGGACCCTTCGCCGCCCGAAACGCAAACAACTTCGTCGTGCTGGTGCCGCACAGCGTGACCAAGAGGCGCGGATCTGGCTTGAGCAAGGGCTTTCGGGAAGCGATCGAAATAGAGCGAAGCTTCCGCGGCGCCAACGGCCTGCAGCCATTGCGTACCGGTCGGGGAGGATTTCGAGACGATGTTGAAATCCTGGTGTCCCCAATGCGACGGCATTTGACGGCCGCCAGAAGCCGGATCGTCTTTTGCGCCCACACCTTCGAGGAGCATCTCGTACGGAGTGACGCCGAGCATTAGGCAAAGCGCGCGGTCACGGTAATACAGGTAAAACCAGTCGTAGGCGGATTTAAGAACGAGGCCGGCCGCAGCCGTGGCCGCCTCATGCCCTGCGCTACTGATTTGGAAATAAATCTTATTCTGACGCTTGAGCTGGATTTCGCGGTCGTCGAGGCGACGCGAAAGGAACATCGTCCGATACAGACGGATCAGCGCTTCACGGCTGAGTCCTTGGTACTTTGCGGAGTCGAACTTGGCTGACTTCGTGCGCGTCTGGAGAGCCATCCGGTGCCTTTCGCCGACGGGAACTAAGCTGCCTTCGCCATTATAGCGAATGGAGGGTATGGCACCAAATGGGCAATCAGCGTCTCCCGGCAGCGCGATCGCCATTCAATTCAAGGAGTCAAAAAGGTCGGAGGTCTGCTCGAAATTCTCCGCGTCGCGCTGAATCGCTTGGGGCTTTACGGATTTGAAAGGCTCTTCGCTGGGAATGCGCTCAAGCCAGGTTTGAAACAAATGCTTTTCGTGAGCCGAGAAATCCAGACGAATTAACAAACGAATGCGCTCGGGCGTCTCCGCATCCGGAGTATTCTCCTGCCTCGCTGCACCATGTTTGCTTTTGGACTGATGATCTTTCGATCCCGGTGAATTTCCCGATTCCGCAGATGGCTGACGCTCCAGCTTAAATTGAACTTTATTCCCGAGGCGGAAGGCTTGCTTCCATGCGTCGATACGGTGACGCGCTTTCTGCGCGGCTTCTTCATCCGAGCCAAAATCAAAAAGTAGGAATGCTTTTGCCATGCGGATATTCTATAGCGGCTTTACGATTGCGAGCTATAAAGATTAGCTCCCCGCCGAGCGACCCGATATTGGACCCCTAACGCAGATTTCCCGAAGAGGATGTCTCCGCAGGAACAGGGACAGTCGCTTCCGGCTGAACCGGCCAGCGCAATTGGCGGTCGACGCGATCAAAGACGGCCCTGTTGGCGCCTTCCACGCTGAGGCATCTTTCGTGAACGCATGCCAGAAACACGTTGCCGAAGGCTACAAATTCGGGGCCCTGTGCGAGCGGCGCTTTGACAGCATCCTTCTTCTCGAGAGCTTTGCGATACGCCGTGAAGAAAGAGGCGGCATCGTTCTCGCTATCCAGCGCCAGCAAGACTACGAGGATGGTTTGCTTTGTGTCTTTGTTTTCAAAGAGAACATAACGGTCTCCGCGCCACATGGGCGCAAACTTTTCTGCATCGCCGGGCCCCAAGAACTGTTTCAGAACTTCGCCTAAGGCGAATTCGCCGACGACATTTTCGTCTAGCTGAGTATAGTCTCGCGGGATGGCGGACTTCAGATGAGGCAAATCAACCGGTTGAGGCTTCACGTTCTGGAAGTACAGATCCGGATGGAGGATCTGTTGCGTCGAGGCTGGAGGATTCTTGAACACTTTCTGAAAATCGGCCCAACTGCCGTTCGCTTTCAAGACTTTCTGTGTGAATTCGGCGCCCTCGAGATATGGAAAAAGTAGTTCATCTCGGATAAATGGAGGAGCTTTTGCCAGATTCGGATCCTTGTCCATCTGATCGGCGACACTCGATTCGATCAAAGGAGCGATGTCCGATAACTCGCGAACACTGGTGTGCAGGTCGGCCAGAGTGTAGTCCATCATAGAGGCGACCGCCGACCCCTCGATCACGGCATCACGCGCAAGCGACGCATCATCGTTGGAGCGCACGGCCTTTTGCCATTTGTCCAGATGGAAGTACTGATCATCGAGCGCATGGGTAAGTTCATGCGCCATGACCGGTTTCTGGTCAGCCGGCGAGATCCAATCGGCAATGAAGAATTCCTTCTTTTGCGGATCATAAAGACCGGCGACCTGATCGGTGAGCAGATCCAAGAGGAACGAATCCAGAGGAAAACCCTTCGGAATCAGTCCAAAAGCCTCGAGAGTTCGCCGGTCGGCATAACGCTTCTCGGGCGATTCTTCTTTGTTTTGTTCGTCGACCAAGTATTCGCGGATCTGGGCTTTTGTGCGAATGCTCTTCTGAAGCGGGGACTTCACGGGCAGAGCCAAGATCTTGCTCATCGCCTGCAGAACTTCGTCGGCAGCCGCGTAGAAGTCCGCATTCGTCTGCGCGCTGGAATCCGACGCGGCTTCCGAAGATCGAGATAGTTGCGCTGCGCGAGCCTCTACAGTTCGAAAAACGATACCGGAAAAGACAAGGAGAACGACTGCGGATACGACACGTTTAGCACCGATCATCCTGCACTAAGATGTCGCTCCGCTGTTAATGGTTTCCAAGTCCGAAATCGTGGCTTCACAGAGCGCTTACCACAGCAGCTTCAGTCCAAGCTGGAGTTGCCGGGAAGTTGTCGCCGTGGACGTAATGACGCCCGCCGTCGGCGATGGCCCTCCAGTCGCCGCCGTATAGACCACAGGATTCGGTGTGTTGAGGTTCGTGTGATTCAAGATGTTGAAGCATTCTGCACGGAACTGCAGGTTCAGGCGTTCGCTCAGATTGAATTTCTTTGCTAAAGACAGGTCCGTTTCAAAGAGGTTCGGTCCTTGCAGAATGTTGCGGCCAACATTGCCATACGTACCGGGGAGGGGCTGAATAAACGCGTCCGGATTGAAGTATTCGCTGGGCCCTCCCAGAATGATCGGCCCTGTAAAATTGGGATTCAGCGAAGGCCGCACGGGATTGCGCGTGTCGCCGTCGTTCGACGGGTTGTAGGACAATTGCGGCGTAAACGGCAGGCCCGACTGCAACGTTTCTATGCCACTGAGTTGCCAATCGCCCACGAGCCGATTGGCCCATTCCGTGTTGCCGCGCCCGAACGGAAGCGCGTAGGTTCCATTGAGGACCGCGGAATGTCGAATATCAAACGAAGCGCGTCCGTAATCGGCCATCGGGTCCAACGGATTCGAGACGAAGGTGGGAGAGTTGGTTGCAACGCTGGTGTTCATATTGTCTCCGTCATCCAACGCCTTCGAAAATGTGTAGACTCCGCGGAACTGCAAACCCTTACTGACACGGTGGTTCACATCCACTTGAAGCCCGTTGTACGAACTAACCCCTTCGGAAACCCAGGTCGTGGTGTTCCACACGGCGTTGTTGGACAGCGGCGCACCCGACGGATAGTAGTACGCCCCAGCAGGATAACCCGCAGGGCACGGCGACGAAGGACAGATCGTCGGAGTCGGCAAGTTCGCATCCAAAGAGAGCAGCCCGTGGTAGCCATGCGAACCGATGTAGCCGACGCTCAAGGAGGTGTCCGGGGAGATCTCTTGTTCAACTTTGAGAGTCCAAGACTCCACAGCGGGCGTCCAAAGGTCAGGCTGTACGCCGCTCGGAATAATTCTTGATCCCGTGTAGGTTAAGTCCGGCGCGATATTCGAAAACGGGATGTTCTTCACCGCGAAAACGGCATTGAATGGGGAGTTTTGATCGAGGCGGTAGCTCAAGTCGTCGAGCAGAGCGTAATAGAGACCAAAGCCGCCGCGAACTACGGTCTTCTTCGAGGCAAACGGTGACCAAGAAAAGCCAATGCGGGGCGCCGGCAAAAACTTTGCGCGGTTCACGGTAAAGGCGGAATCGCCGACGTACGGCTGGGTGTCTATCACACCGTTCGCAAAGGCGTAATTCGAAGATCGCCCGCTTGCCTCGTTCCAGCCGTTGGTGAATTCGTCGCGAAAGCCGAGTTCCAATTCGAAGGAGGGTTTCGGCCGAATCGTGTCCTCGGCGTACAAGGCCCCCTCAAGTGAACGCCAACCGAGCGGCGTGTAAGCGGGAGCAAAAGTGTACGTGCTTACGTTGCCCTGGAGAAACGACTGCAACGTGGAGAACGAAATCTGCCCGAATTGATCCTGTTCCAAGGTGTCGTTGGCCTGTACACGCTCGGACCACACGCCAAAGTTAAGAAGATGGATGCCACGCGTTACCGTCAGCTTATCGCTGAGGGTAAACAGATTGCGGACGGCGGTCAGATTACTGCCCGCGTTGGTGCCACCATTCGTGATCTGTGAGGCGCCATTGAGCGTGGTGCCACCGCCGACCACGACGGCTCCCACAGGGTCTCCGGGTTGGACCCAGCTTGGCAAGTCCACCGTGGTATTCGTATTAAAATAGAACGCTCCGCGCGAGAAGCCCACGGTTGCCTGGTTGAGGAGCGTGGGAGAAAAGATGTGCGTTTCACCGAGAGTTACGACTTGTTCCCGCAAGAAAATATCCGCCAGGGTGAACGGATTGGTGGTCGGAGAAACGGCCCGGCTGTCGTCAACGGTATAGGTAGCAGAAGAAGAATCCTTGTCCGAGAAGACCTGGTCGAATCGGGTTGTACCATAGTCTTCGCCAATGTTCTGCACAGGGTTGGTGAAGGCCTCGGCGATGCCGCTTGCGGCGCCCGTGGACGTGAAAAGCTCCGGGCCGTTCGCCACCGGCCACAATGCCAGGAGCGGCTGAATGCTGGCTACCGCGCTCGCGCGTGACGTGTCGTCGGGCACAAGCGAGAGGTTGCTTAGCCCCAGATTCTGACGAAAGCCTTCATAGTTTCCAAACAGAAAGCTCTTGTCCTTGCGAAGCGGTCCTCCAAGCGCGGCGCCGAAGTTGTTGCGTTGAAACTCTGGGATATTGCCAAAATCAAAAAAGTTCCGGGCATCCATCGCGCTATTGCGCAGGAATTCGTAAACCGCGCCGTGAACATCATTGCCGCCTGAAGCTGTAACGATATTTACTTGCGCGCCGGGACGCTTTCCGTACTCCGCGCCATAGTTGTTCTGCACCACGACGAATTCGCGCACCGAGTCTACACCGAGAAGCTGTCCACTCACTCCGCCCGGTGTATTGTCGATCTCAGAGGCGCTCGTGAATTCCACTCCGTTCAAGAGGAACAGATTCTCTTGCGGCCGGCGACCGGAAGCGGAAAACATATTCCCTACAACGGAGTTTGAAGTTCCGACACCGCCGGCGCGTTGCGACGTGTAATTTACGACTCCCGGATTCAGAGTGAGCAACTGGTCATAGCTTCGCCCATTAAGCGGCAGCTCTTTTACTTGGCGTTCTCCAACCAGCCCCGAAACGTCTTCCGTCGTGACCGCAACAGCTTCGGGCTGCCCATGCACCTCAACGGTCTGATGAACGTCGCCGACCTGCAGAGCCAGAGTGATTTCTTCCCGTTGGCCGACGACTAGTGTGACGCCTGTCGTTGCATTTGTGCGGAAACCAGTCTTGGCGGCGGTGACTTTGTAGTGGCCCACGGGCAGGGCCGACGCATTGAACTTTCCCGTCGCATCACTCACGACGGTCCGCGTTTCACCGGTCTCCGTGTTCTTGATGGTGACGGTTGCTCCGGGAATCGCCGCGCCGCTCGTATCGTTCACAGAGCCCCAGATCGACCCGCCCGACTGCGCCCCTGCAATTGGCGAAAACTGAACACCGAGTAGGATTGCCAGTACCGCCAGAAGGAGAGATGCTCGCTTCCAAGATGCAATCGCTTCACGAAGATCCATTTTTCACGCCCCTAATTTAAGAGTTGTGGTTGCTAACGCCACGGAGGCGCCCACTTTTATTGCTCGAAAAACACCTTCGCCGCCGTGAGATAATGACCTATGGCTTCCCACGGCGACGATTCGAGAGCAGTGCGGCGCAACCTGATTAGGATCGGGACAAGAAGGGCGAGGCTCGGTTCATGTTGGTTCATGCACCGTCGTCTCTTCTTCTCCCCAACCCGCCAGCTCCAGTTCCGCGCTGCCATCTTGTGGGCCATTCGTGCAAGCCAATTGCCTTTGACACGAGTTGCGAGGCAAGAAATGTTCCCTCTAAACGATTGATACTATTGTGCTTACATGTACGTTGGAATTGCACTGCACTCTGGGGGAGAAATTGAAACATGGCTGTGCAATGACTTGCGCAATTGAGGAAGGGTTGGTGCTCTGCGGTTGTGGCACGCCGTTCTTATGAGGTGCACGGTACCAAATGATATTGCACTATGTCCCAACAAGAACAAACCTATTGGTGCACGGGCCAACGCACAGCTTTGGAACCGAGGCAATCCCCGCGTGGAATGCGACATCACGCGCTGCCCGCTACCTTGGACGGGCCGCGTAACCCTTCAGAATGAATGAACGCCTGCAGCTGAAGCAACAGAACCGACACATTCTGTTTTGATCATTGACCTGTAACGTGTCGATTGACTTTCGAAGCAGCGCAAGTATGATACGGGTAGTGGCGAAGGAGTTCCGCCCCAACCGCTGCCCGATTTTAAGGGTAGATGATGACTCCTGGTTATTTTGTTAGCTAGGAGCTGCGTTCCGGTGAGTTGCGCGAACCTTGAAAAGGCGCCCCGCTTCAGCAAGATCACCTTTTTATCTTTCATCAAGCCTTTTCGTTTGGTCAATCATCGACCGACCCAAAACTTTTCGGTAACAGAGAGAACGGCCCTGTTCGGAGGCGACCATGGGGCGTAATCTGGCCTTCAATCTCGTCCAAGTGGCCGTCATTCTTTTCCTCTCACCGCTGCTCGAGGGCATTCTGGCGCGACTGGAAGAGATGGTGCAGTCAAAGCGTGGACCGAGCATTTTTCAGGTCTATAGGGACATTTGCAAGCTGCTTCAAAAGGACGAAATTGTCTCTTCGCATAGTTCGTGGGTGTTCCGCGCCGCTCCCTATTTTGCTTTTACGATGCCTCTCTTTGTCGCATTGCTCATCCCAGTGCTCACGGATTATCCGCTGTTCTTTGCATTCATGGGGGACATGCTGGCGGTGGGATTTCTCTTTGCCCTCAGCGGCTCTCTGATCACGTTTGCGGCGGTCGACACGACTAATCCTTACGGTTCGATTGGCGCCAGCCGCTCGCGTATGGTGAGCTTTCTCGCGGAGCCTGTTTTCATGATGGTGTTTTTTACGGTTTCGTTCATTGCGGGCTCAACGATACCGTACATCGTCCAGAAGAGCTGGGCGTTTTCGAGCCAGATTTTCTGGGGTCCTTCTCACATACTCGTCGTGGTCGCATTCCTGATGCTGTTTCTTGCCGATGAGAACCGCATTCCCGTGGACAATCCGCACGGCAATTTTGAGCTGGCGATGATTGGAAAATCGAAGTACCTGGAGTATTCGGGCCGGGGTGCCGCGCTGATTAAGTGGGGCGGGGCAATGAAGTTTATGGTGCTGGCAATCGTTTTCTGCAATGTTCTCGTGACTCCCTGGGGGTTGGCTTCCGGAAAAAGCGTTGCCGACATTCTGTTGGCAATCCCACTGGTTTTCGCAAAGCTCATCTTATTTCTCCTTCTTCTGGTGGCGATTGAGTCGAATCTGTCAAAGCTACGGTTGTTTCGAATTAACGAGTTCCTCGGAGCCTCCTTCGTCGTATGCGTAATGGCGATGGTGGCAAGTCTCATGGGGATTTAAGGACGTAGAGATGGCGACTCAGACTCTGGTTGGATGTGACGCTCTGGCGAGCGCTCTGTTCTTGTTGGTTTCGCTGGCGATCGTCGCGACGCGGCAAATGCTGGCAACGTTAAGGTTATTCGTCATCGAGTCCTTATTGCTTGCCGTATCGGCGACAGCCATTGGCATTGGCACGCATTCCGTTCATTTGCTCGTGGTTGCAGGAATCGTGATCGTAACCAAAGTTATCGGTGTTCCCTGGGTTTTGAAGATTACGGTAGGGGACGAAATCTACGGCAGGCGCGAAATCGATCAGGCTCTCACGATTCCCACGTCGCTGATCTTGGCAGCAGGATTGGTTTTCTTTGGTTTCTTTGTCTCGGAACGCCTATTTTTCGTGGTTTCTGCGCCGGAGTTTACTGTTCTGAACTTGCCGGTCGGAATCGCCTGCGTTCTCCTCGGAATGTTCACGGTGACTGTCCGGCGAGAGGCAATCGCACAATTGACGGGTTTGCTGGTTATGGAAAATTCGGTATTCTTCGCCGGCGCCGCAATTGCGTCACACTTGCCCACCCTGGCCGAGATTGCGGCAGCAGTCGATTTGCCTATCATGACGCTGGTGTTTGGCCTCTTGATCCGTCAAATTCATCGCAAACTTGGTACAACGCGAGTCGGCGAACTCTCTTCGTTGGGAGAGCGCTGATGGCCGCGCTTACATGCTTGCTGCTCGTTCCCATCGTGACAGCGAGCTTGTCCGCTCTGCCTTTCAAGTCGGCTCGCTTCGCCGGCAGGATAACGATTATTGCGGGTCTTGTGGACCTCATGCTTGCCGCAGAAGTGGCGCGGCGGGTTTTGCTGTTTGGAAAAATCGAGTCACTTCACGGTTTTCTTGTGGCAGACAGCTTGTCTGCGGTGATTGCCCTACTCGTGGCGTTTCTTGGGTTCACAGCAGGTCTTTTTTCCTATGGATACATCCTCGTTCACAGGGAAGCGCATGACGGCGCTCGCCGCGTGGCGGCTTATTTCGTCCTCTATAACTTATTCGTTCTTTCGATGCTCGCCGCACCGCTTCTTGCCCACTTAACGCTGGTGTGGGTCGCCATCGAGCTGACCACGTTGATGTCCGCATACTTGGTGGCTTATGTGGATACGCCAGAGGCGCTCGAAGCAGCATGGAAGTACGTAATTCTGACGAGTGCGGGCGCGATTATTGGGCTTTTTGGTTTCCTTCTTCTGTATTGGGGAACGCAGACAGGTGGAGACCTTCCTTTTACCTGGCAAGGCCTGTCGCAAGGCGCTTCCCGAATACCACCAGCGATTTTGTGGCTCGGCTTTCTACTCTCTCTAATCGGATTCGGTACGAAGGTCGGGCTCGTTCCTCTTCACACCTGGTTGCCCGATGCCCACAGCCAAGCGCCAGCCCCCGTGTGCGCCCTACTTTCTGGAATCGAAACAACGACTGTGCTCTACGTGCTGATGCGCCTGTTCCCCATCCTTGAAGCCAGTCACGTTGCAAATCAGTCTGCATGGTTCTGCACCGTTGGATTGCTGTCGGTCGGCGTGGCCGCGTTTGTTCTGCTGCGGGTGCACGACTACAAGCGGATGTTCGCGGCTTCGACCGTGGAACACATGGGAATCATCATGGTGGCGGTGGGGCTGGGAGGATTCCCCGCGCACTTCGCGGCAATCTATCAGGTGGCAGCGCACACACTCACGAAGTCACTTTGTTTTTTTGCGGCTGGAATTGTGTTGATCCTGACCGGAACGCAAGAAGTAGCGAAAATACGAGGATTAATGAGGCGTTCGCCGACGGCCGCGGTCGCGTTGCTCTTCGGCGGCCTAGGGATCGCCGGAGCGCCGCCGTTCGCTGTGTTCATAAGCGAATTTTTCATCTTTCGCGCAGCGGTATTTTCGAAACACTACATTGTCGTCGGGATGCTGGTGGCCTTTGTGGTGATGGCATTTTGCGCGATCACCTTCCACATCACGGGGATGGTGTTTGGCGCGGGCGGCGAGTTTAACGGACACGATTCCCCGGCCATCTGCAGTTGGGCCATCGCAATCGCCTTTGTGCCGATGCTGATTTTGGGTTTTTACCTGCCGCCGTTCCTGCAAAATCTTTTCGAGGGAGCAGCGAGAGCATTGGGGAAATAAGGTCAGTGCAAGAGCCTTATGCAAAAAGCGCAGATACAACAGATTGATTGGCCTTTTCTCGCCGCCGCCGCAGCGGAGCGATTCTCCGTCGAGGCGCACATGGAATTGGGCCACGACCACCAAAGTTGTGTGATCGAGTGTCCCCCCGATTGTCTGCGAGACATCGCTCGCTGGTTACACGACGAGCTTGGCTGTTCGTTTGGCAGTCTTGTCGTTGAGCAGGCGTCGACCAGTTGGCAGCTCACTTACCTGTTTCCTGAACCGACGGGAAAAGGATGGGTGTATCTCATTGTTAGGCTTACCGAAGGAAATGATACGGTCCCTTCGATCAGCGACTTGATTTACGCGGCGGATTGGGGGGAACGGGAGGCGGAGGATCTTTTCGGCCTGCGCTTTTCAGGACACCCCAAGCTGGGCGAATTCGTTCTGCACGAACATTGGCCGGAAGGCGTCAATCCCATGCGGCGGGAATTCGCCGCTGCGCAAGAGGCGCCGGTCGAAAGGTCGCCAGTTCCACTTTACCCTTCACCGATCCTCCAAGCGTCAGGCGCAATGGCTTTGCCCATCGGTCCGGTATTCTCGGATTTCGCTGAATCCGCACAATATATCTTAGAGACGACGGGCGAAGAAATGATCCGAGTGGTCCCGCGTTTCTTCTACAAATATCGAGCAGTGGAGAAAATCGCGGAAGGGAAAAAGGCCGAAGACGTCCTTCTGCTGGCCGAGCGATTTTCAGGAAGCTCGGCGTTCGCGCATGGGCTGGCCTTCTGCCAGGCGGTTGAGGCCGCATCGAAGGTTTCGGTGCCGCACCGCGCGGCGCAATTGAGGAGTCTGTTCGCCGAACTCGAACGGCTGCGGCATCACTCCGGCCATATTGCCGCGATTTGCGGCTCAACTGGGCTGGATGTGGCGCAGGCGCAAGCAGCCATTGTCGAGGAGGAGTTACTACGATTGAGCTGCTCGTTTGCAGGGCATCGTTACTTCTTCGGGCTGGTTTGTCTGGGAGGTGTGGCGCTCGATTTCGACCGGCATGCGCTCGATGAAATCTCAAATCACGTTGGGAATGTAGGTGAAACATTACTGGCCTTGCACGAGGGTCTACGGTTCTCGAGCAGCTTCCTGGACCGAATCGAAGAAGTGGGAATCGTCAGCGCCAAAAATGCGCGGGCATTCAGCCTTGTCGGCCCTGTTGCGCGGGCGTCGGGATGCTCGGGCGATTTTCGTGCTCTGTTTCCCTACGCCGGATACGACATGCTCCAGGTGCAGGTTCCAACCGAACACGAAGGCGATGGATACGCTCGTCTACGAGTCTTGTTTCGGGAAGCGTCCGAGTCCATTCGAATAATCCGCGAACTGGCTGGCTCGGTAGCCGATGGGGCGGTACGCGTGCCCGTTGAGCTAAAGCCTGGCGTTGGCTTGGGGACCGTGGAAGCGCCCATTGGGGCGGCGATGCACTGGGTACGCTTGAATCAGGAAGGCCGTGTTATTCGCTACCGGTTGGAAACACCGTCGTTTCGGAACTGGCTTGCTTTTCGCATCGCGCTGGAAGGATTTGGATTTCAGGATTTTCCGATCATCCTAGCGACCTTCGGACTGTCCAACTCGGAGTGTGATCGATAAAGGTGGCTTCATGCTGCACTGGTTAGGAAAAGGGCTGGCGACAGGGATCAAGAGCAGCGCATATCCGGAATCGCCGGATGCCAATCCCGGCATTACTCCCGGACGCCCAGCGGCGACCAAAATGGAAGCGAGCATGGGCCAGGTCGTGGCGGACCACTGTCCGGGCCATTGTTTTGCGGTATCGACCGAGAGCGTAAGCGTGGATTATCGCACCTGTATTCACTGCAGCCGTTGTCGCCGCGATGCGCCAGCGATCATCCGCTGGGAGCAGAGTTACGAATGGGGAGTGCAGCTTGATGCCGAGAGCGTCCATGAGCGGCTCAACAATGCGTTCGGCCGTTCCTTGCATATTCGATTTGTGGATGCGGGCGCTTGTGGCGCCTGCATGAGCGAAGCGCATTTGCTGAATAATCCCTATTACAACATGCACCGGCTGGGGTTTTTCACGACGGCCACACCCCGTCAGGCCGATATCTTGCTCGTAGCTGGACCTCTTTCCGATGCAATGAGAAAGCCGCTTCGCGAAACCTACGAGGCCATGCCCGAGCCGAAAAGAGTTGTCGCCATGGGGGTGTGCGCGGTTTCGGGAGGCGTTTTTGGGAAGTCATTTGCTTCGGCGGCCGGCATTTCAGATTGCATTCCAGTGGACGTGGTTGTTCCCGGGTGCCCGCCGCCACCGCTAGCCATTCTTCATGGCTTATTGCTCGCGGTGAATCGGGTGCCACCTTCTTCTCTAGAGAACATGCGCGATCAGGAGGGCGGGTTGTGAACGCCGGGAATTTCTTGGATGTTTTTCTATTGCTGGCGGTTATCGGGCTGGCGGCGTGCGCACTGCGGGCAGCGCGTCTGCGCACAACTATCGTTACTGGGATGGCCTTGCTTCAGTCCGCCGCGCTGCTCGCTTGCGGCATTTTAGTTCTGATCCATCAAACGCCCATTCACAAGGAACTGTGGCAGCTTGGCCCGGCAGACCTGTCGCTCTACCTCACGCCGCTGGGGAGCTTGTTTGCCATCATTACCGCCGTGGTGTTCGCCTCGTGCTACCCCTTTGCGACCACCTCTCACGAAACGCAACCGGCCGGCAAATGTCGAGCGAACCGAACGTTCCTGGCATTATTCCAGCTTTTCTACATCGCCATTGTCCTGGTGATCGCCGCAGGAGACGTGCTGACGTTTGCATTCTGGTGGGAGGTCGTTTCGGGCTTGATCTACGGGCTGATTCTTTTCGAGCAGTCCAATGTGCGATCTGTGCGTGCGGCGTATTCGACCTTGGCGATGAGCGAGGTTGGTTCGCTCGCGGGCATTGTAGGTTTGCTAGTGCTTGCAGTTTCCACAGGGAACATGAGCTTTGCGCAGATCGCCGCAGCGCAAAGCGGGCCAAGCGAGACGGTGCGCTGGCTGATCTTTCTTTTGACGTTCTATGGCTTCGGAGTGAAATCCGGCTTGGTTCCCGTAAACCAGTGGCTTGCCGATGCTTACACTGCTTCCCCGGGGGCATTTTCCCCGGTCCTGGCTGGCGCGGCTTCGAATCTTGGGCTGTATGCGATCCTTCTTGTGAATACAAGCCTATTTCCGATTAGCCACGTGGGAATGGGCTTAGTGGCATTGCTCACGGGCGGTTTCGGAGCCATCATCGGGATCGTTTACGCGGCGACGCAGACGGACCTAAAACGCGCGCTGGCGCACAGCTCGATCGAAAACTTGGGCATTGTGACTGCCGGAATCGGCGCAGGTTTTGTATTTTGGCAGACGGGGCACGCTGTGCTCGCGGGAATCGCATTTGTCGCCGCCTTGTATCACATGACCAATCATTCGATTTCAAAATCGATGCTATTCCTGGGAGCTGGAACCATCGAAGAAACGACTGGCACGCACGACCTGAACCAGTTGGGCGGTTTGCTGAAGCGGTTGCCGGCTTTCGGATTGTTTTTTCTCGTTGGAGCACTGTCCATTGCGGCCGTTCCGCCGTTCAATGGGTTCGTCAGCGAGTGGCTCACTTTGCAGTCAGTCTTGCGTTCCGTCGAGCTGTCGTCCCGATCCGTTCGGCTCTGTTTTGTGCTGACGGGAGCGCTGTTGGCCTTAGCTGCTGGTCTGGCCTTGACCTGCTTCCTCATGATCTATGCCTCTGGTTTTCTCGGCATGCCTCATTCGCCGGCCGCGCAGAACGCGCGCCGGGCGCCTCGCTCGGCGATTTGGGGCATGGGCGGGTTAGCCGTGTTGTGCTTGTTTCTCGGTATCGGCCCGACGTACGTGATCCCCAGTCTCGATCAAGTCGTTTCTCCCATAACTCACACGCGGACCGCGGACACTCTTGTTCCAGATTTCTTCCGAGCTACGCCGCATTCCCCGGGGAACCTGAGTCCCGGTTTTCTTTCGGATTTCCATAACCTCGGTGCGCAGATTGGACATCGATTTCTGCCCGGGCGCGGCCTGGTGGTTTTGCATCGGGGTGGGAGCAGTAATCCGGTGGTTTTCGCGATGTCCACAGCCTATACCGTGGTGGTTCTGGCTCTGTTGGTGTTTCTCTCCTATGTCGTGTTTCACGGCCTGCCCCGAACACGAAAGGCGATGCGGTCCAATCCCTGGGCGGGCGGACTGCCAAGGCTTCTTCCTCAGATGACTTACAATTTCACGGGATTATCCGCACCGGTTCGGGTGATTTTTGAGACAGTCTTCAAGCCTCTCCAGAAACGGACGATTGAAACGGTCGGAGGACACTTTCGGACTTCCATTCGAGTGGAAGAAGAAGCCCAGGAACACATTCTGGATCGCGTCTTGACGCGGCCCGTGCTTGCCGGCCTGTTATGGGTCGCTAATCATTTTCGCAAGATGCATCGCGGCCAGGTCAACGTCTATGCCGCCTATGTGCTGCTGAGCCTGCTGTTGGTGCTGTTGATTGGGTTCGGCGGATTCTGAGCGTTGTGAAACATGCCGGGAGCTGGTTTCCCGGACAAACCCAGGTCAGTAGATTAGAGTGCAACGGTCCGTGCATTCTTAGGTGGACGCTATGAAGATCGTCATCATCTCTGACCTTCACGGCAATTTTGATGCCCTTTCCGCACTGCAGGAAGACTATGACCAGCTGTGGGTGCTCGGCGATCTGGTGAATTACGGGCCGCAACCAGCCGAGGTTATCGCCTTTGTCCGTAAGCATGCAACGCACAAAGTTCGGGGCAATCACGACCATTGCATAGGGTTCGGCGAGGACGCTCGCTGCTCGCGGCGTTTTAGGGAGATGGCGGATGCGACACGGAAATACACCGATTCGATTTTGGGCGAGGACGACAAGAAATATTTACGCGGCCTGCCTCTGCAAATCGACGCGCAGGTCGGCAACATACGCTGCAGACTTTGTCACGCGGTTCCCTCAGACCCGCTGTTCATGTATTGCCAACCGGACTCCGATCGCTGGGCGGAAGAGTGCCGCCTCGCGGGAACGGAGGTTCTCCTGGTTGGGCACACGCATATACCGTTTAGCAGACAGATCGGAAACACACTTGTCGTTAATCCCGGAAGTCTGGGACAGCCGAAGTCCGGCGCCCCGCGTGCATCTTACGCGGTTTTGAAGGACGGGAGGCTCGATCTTCGCTCGTTTGCATATCCTGTGGACAAAACAGCCGAGAAGATTCGAGCAATGCCGATTTCTGTAGCAATTCAAGAAGACCTGATAACCGTGCTGCGCACCGGGGCAGCCCCGGAACAGCGGGGTAAGGATTAAGAATAGAGCGGCATGTTTGACGGCGAGCACATAGGCGGCAAATCTGTCGCGAGGGAATGGTCAGCTGAAGAGATCCAATCTTTGGTTCGACACTTAGACTCCTTGCAAGGAGGCCGGTCCGCAGCGGCAGCTCTGATTGGTTGCGGGGAGCGGGCCGTCGGCCCTCTACGGAATTTTTTGCTGAATGGCAAACCAAGTGGAATCTTTCAACCCCGGCAATTCGCTGTCGAAACTCTTGCAGAGCTTGGCGCAAAAGACGTCCTGATTGAATATCTGCTTCAAACGCGAAAAGTGGATGATCCGGTTGCTCGATTCGGAGAGGACGCAGTTTTGAGCACAGCTGCAAGAGAGTTGGCGCGCTGGACAACTGAAGATGTACATGGGGCTCTCAAGAAGAGTTCCAACGATCGGTTGTTGCCGGGCATTGTCGAGAGTCTCGGAGTATTTGCGCGGAAGGATTCTATTCCGTATTTCCTTTGGGCGCTAGATGACGGCATTTGTCGTCAGGCCGCGGAGGATGCTCTTCGCGAGATCGGCGAATCAGCACGTGCGTTTCTGCTCGAAGCCGCTGGGAGTCCCAACCCGCCCGCGGAAGACGAAATCCCGTCGAGCCTGCAAAGGCGCAGAAGCACTCTGCGAATTCTGGGCGAGTTGTTGATGCCATCCAGTGATTGGGCTGAGCTTCGCCCGCTACTCAACGAAAAAGATGCTGAGATCGTCGTGAGCACGGTGAGAATGGCGATGAAGATATGTCCCCCGCATGACCGGGAACTTGCCATTCAGCGCCTGATTGAGGCTCTGCCCACGGCAGACTCGTTTGTTCGAACGGAAGCGAGAACGTGTCTAGCTGAGAACTTCTCGTTTGCCCGCCCACAGGTGGAAACAGAGATAGCTCGGCGGCGCAAAGCAAGCCGTAAAGAGCAAGCGGTCGATGTTGTGCTTCGAGTGTTAGTCAATTTGGAATGGGAGATGGAAGGCCACGGGCAGGGAGGGAATGAAAAGTGATGCAAAGCCACACGAATGAAGAACGGAGGCCGGAACGAGCGCTGAGTTCGCGCCAATCCCGAGCGAAAACCTCGGCCTTCGTATTGACTTGAGCCTATGCGACACCGATAATCGCAGTGTGGGTGTTGGAGTTCACCCTAAACCGCCCTATTGGGCTGATGACTCCTACGAGGGTCCTTGAACGCGGGAGCTGTTTATATCCCCTTTCGAGATGACCCTGCTGAACGATCTGTACAAACGCTAGAGCTGAGGATTAGTTCGGCTTACGCGTTTGATCGTTGAGGGTCAAATGAGCTCCGATATGGGCGGGTCTGCGCACGCGTTGAACGAAAGCCAGCAACGGCATCTTCGTGTAAGCTGCCAGTACATCGATAAGCTCCTCTCTGAAGTCGAATCTATTCTGAATAGCTCGGCCTCAAAGTCCGCCTTTCCGAGGTACATTTCGGAAATCTCGTCGGCAAACAGACGCACGATTGAGGATTACCTCGCGCGGATACGAGCGCAACTGATTCGCGTGCTGGATGGTCAGGGCATCCAGCGGGAAACGCCTACAATCCCAGATGTGCGCGCAATTTCCGTCACCCTGGGCTCGATTGATATCGCTGTCGACGACCTGAAACCGAGGAGCATGCGAGGCTATGGCGAAGTCCCGGAGTCCGTAGCGCTGGACCTCAACGGAATTGTGGGAGAACTGCAAGGACTGGTGTCGCGGCTCAACCGGTATGTGCTCCAAGGCGAAGGGCAAGATCTCCGGTCTCGGTTGCAGCGTCTGGAACAGACGTCGAATGAATTCGAGTTGTTGAAAAGGATCGAAGGCATTGTTGCGGAGCGCGGCCTTGTGGAATTTCGCTCTGCGATTGCCACGATTTTGGACCGCGTTGAAGACAAGAGCTTCGAAATTGCCGTTTTCGGGCGCGTCAGCTCCGGCAAATCGTCCCTTCTGAACGGGATTCTCGGCGCGGACCTTCTCCCCGTAGGGGTTACGCCCATTACTGCGGTTCCGACGCGGATCAAATATGCTGCGGCCCCTTCGCTCGCCGTTTGGTTTGCGGAACGGTCGCCTCAGAGCTTTGAAGTCGCCCGGCTGGCTGAGTTCGCCGCCGAGCAGCAGAACCCTGGAAACAAGAAGCATGTAACGCGAATTGTCTTGGAACTTCCCGCAGAAAGGCTGCGCGATGGCGTGACCTTCGTGGACACACCCGGACTTGGATCGCTTGCAACAAGTGGCGCCGCGGAGACGCTCGCCTACCTGCCCCGCTGCGATTTGGGGGTAGTGCTCATCGACGGTGGTACCACCCTCGCTCCGGACGATCTCCGAACGATTGAGACCTTGCAGGAAGCCACGATTCCGGTGCATCTCCTTCTCAGCAAGGCCGACCTACTTGCCCCCTTGGATCGGGAACAAATCCTTGCCTACGTGAAAGAGCACGTGGCTGCGGGGTGCCGCCTGGATCTGCCCGTTCATCCGGTGAGCGCCATGGCCAGCCATCGCGCGATGTTGGACCAATGGTTTAAGGAAGAAATCCTGCCACTCTACGAGCAAGCGCAAGAACTGAGGGCAGCTTCGTTGAGGCGCAAGATTGGGGCATTGAGGGAATCGGTAGTAGCGGCGCTACAAGTGAGTTTACAACGATGCCAAGGCCGATCGGCACCTGATGAGGGGCGCCTTCGTGACGTGGAAGCCAGGCTTCGACAGGCTACCGGTAAGATCGAAGAATTACGTTCGGTTTCAGATCGTGAACTCGACCAGTTGCCGCTCGCGGCTGCTCAGATCTCCGATGAAGTTTCGACTCAGCTCCTCTCTTCTTCCGGGCGACTCGACGAAACATCTGCTGACTCAACAGTTCGCGTGATGATCGGTAAAGCTGTTCATGGGCATGCGCGTGTTTTTCATGAGCGTATCCATGCGATTGCCCGTTTTTGCGCGGCTGAACTTACAGCCGTCGCAAAAGCACTGGATCTTTCGAACATGCCCTTGGAAACCGAATTTGACGCGTTCGTTCGCGGAGAGCCGATTTTTGAGCTCCCTGAAGGCCATATCGAAGCGCCGCGATCGGCAATAGGCTCTGTCTTCGGTGCACATTTTGCGGCGAAGCGCATGGCCCAACAACTAGCTGACAAAATTGGCCCGCTGCTCGATCAAAGTCTCACGACGTACGCGGGATTGCTTCGAAGCTGGGTGATGTCGATCTTGAACCAGCTAAAGCACGTCTTTGACGGATACGCAGACGGTTACCGCGCTCATGTCGAGCGAGCGCTAGCGGCGACCGTCCCGGGCGCTAACGAAGTGGACGGGATTATGCGGGACTTGGAATCGCTCGGCGCGGGCGCGGGATCTGCCTCTTTGACAGCGGGATTCGCCGCGCCCCGCACCGTCGATCCTTTTCTCACGACGCCCCGGTGATGGTCAGCGTCACTGATTCCGAAGAGAAAAATTCAGAAACCCCTTCCGATATTGGACGAAATGGTTGTCGAGCGATTGATTGCCATGTCGGGAGTTGAAGTGATCAAGCACGCGCGTCGGAGGGGACGCGTTCCCTCGGAATTGCGGGGAGCGAATGATCCGGGATAGTCGGCGATTCTTCTGAGAAACAGAGGTGCCGTGGCTGCTTCATTGAATAGCTTAGTCGGTCGCGACCCGGAGTTGCGGCGATTGAAGGACGCCATTCGCAAACGTGAGAGTCGGCTGATCTGGGGGCCGGCGGATGCGGGCAAGAGTTTTCTTGTCAAGGCAGCGATTGAGGGGCTTACTGAGCCGCAAAGAAAGTCATGCATCTGTTGGAGCGGCGCCGCCACAGGACGGCAGCTCATTACGCACTTTCTTCGCTGCCTCTATCGCATAGGAGATCCGTTCGTGCGTAAAAAAGTTCACGCCGACGGCGCACGAGGGGATTCACTTAATAGCTGGCTTGGTGAACAATCAACGCCACGCCTGCGAGGCATTCTTCTTACGGCCGCTGAAAACGGTGAATATCGCTTCTTCTTGGACCAGTTGCCGCCGTTCGCGCACAGGATGGCACGACTCATGAAGGAGTTCACAAATCGATGCAAGACTCCTGTGTACCTGGTAGGGAATGGATACACTCAAGGTGAAATCGGCTATGCCTGGAGTCTGTACTGGACAGATGAATATCGAATTCGTTTGGGCCCGCTAACGGAAGGAGCAGCTCGAGATTTGGTCGAAATGTGCATCCACAGATTTGGCATGGCAGAGCTTGAGCTGGACGGATTCCGCGAAGAGATTCTGCACTTGAGCGACCGTTTGCCGGGCGCCATCGTGAAAATGTGTGAATTGGCGGCCGATCCTCGATATCACTACGGGGACCAGATCAAAACCAAACTGGTCCATGTGGACTACTTAATGAAAGTGAGTCCAGGCGCGTTTATGCATCCCTTGAGCTCTCTCCAATGAACGGAATGCCAGATGTTCGCCAAGATGTTTTGCGGAACACCGGAGAGCTGGCTCTCCACCGGCTGGCGCAACTCGCTGCTGAGTTCGGCGCGGAGAGAATTGCAATCACAGCTCGATCCATCGCGGAGCGTGTTTCCGAGGGCCGGTTTTACGTAGCTTGCGTGGGTCAGTTCAAGCGGGGGAAGTCCACTCTCCTGAACGCCCTCGTGGACCAAGCGGTGCTTCCCGTAGGCGTCGTTCCGGTGACGGCCGTGCCAACCATCATCCGATACGGAGAATGCCTCGGCGCACGGGTTCGCTTTGCGGACGCAGACTGGGCTGATATCTCCGTGAGCGCTGTCACGCAATATGTTTCGGAGGAGCAGAATCCGGAGAATGCGAAGAGAATCATCGGACTGGAAATTTTTGTTCCTAGCCCGCTTCTGCGGACAGGAATGTGCCTCGTGGACACTCCGGGTCTGGGCTCTGTCCACTCTGGAAACAGTCAGGCGACGCGAGACTTTATTCCCCACATCGACGCGGCAATTATTCTCATTGGCGCTGATCCCCCGCTTTCAGGTGAGGAACTCGAACTTGTTCAGTCTGTAGGCCGGGAAGTCCATAACTTGCTCTTTGCGCTTAACAAGGCAGATCGAGCCAATGAGACGGAGCGCTCCGAGGCAGTTGCATTTGCCCGGCGCGTCTTGGGGAAGCGGCTGGGGCGAGCCGTGCCTACGATTTTCCAGGTCAGCGCGCTGGAGCGCTTAGAAAAGCGCGGCCCCCAGAGGGACTGGAGCGAGCTAGTTCGATCCCTGATTTCTCTGGTGGAGCATTCTGGCCAGTCATTGGTGCGCGAAGCGGCCAAGCGAGGGCTCAGGCAGACCGCCGAGCAGGTGCTAGCGGTGATCCATGAAGAGCGGAACGCGCTTCAACGGCCTGTGGAGGAGTCCGAACATCGCATTGCTGAACTGCGAAAGACACTGGAGGACGCAGAACGGGCCATGCGGGATCTCAGCGCTTTATTGACAGCGGAACAGCAACACCTCTCGGAGATCTTTGGGCAACGGCGGAAGGCTTTCCTGAAGCAGGCGCCAGGGAATGCGCAGGAGAAACTGAGTAAGGCCCTCCCTTCAGTGCGCTCTGGGCGCAACGGTCCTGCCTACCGCCGCGCCGTCAACCACCTCGCACAGGAGATCGCTCAGGCGCAACTCGCACCGTGGCTTGAAAGCGAAGCAAAGTATGCGGAGGATGCTTTTCGCACAACAGTGCGCCGTTTTGTCGAGATGGGGAACAATTTTCTGCTGCGCATGGCCGATACAGGTGTCTCTGAACCGCCTCTTCTTCCCCACGAACTTGATCCTGAGCAGGGATTGGAAGCGCAGTCGCACTTCTATTTTCATGTAATGGAGCGAATCGCTGCGCCTGCGTCCCCTTTTCTGCTTCTCGCAGACCTCCTGCGCGGCAGTCTGGGCTTGCGAAAAGGCATAATCCGCGATGCGAGGGATTTTCTCAATCACCTTCTCGAAGTCAACAGCGCCCGGGTACAAAGCGACGTGGACGAACGCGTTCGTGAGACTCGGAGAAAGCTGGAAGCGAAAATCAAAGGTCTCTTGCGTGAGACGATGGCCGTCGCCGAGCGCGCACTCGGACGTGCCAAAGCGATACAGGCTGCGGGAGCTCCCGCCGTCGAAACGGCTCTCGCACGACTTGACGCTGTGGAACGTGAGGTTCGGAACCTGAGCACGGGTTGAACGACAACCTCAGCAGTTCGGGAGCTGCGAATTGATCCATCGTTGTCACCTTCTCAACTCGGGAGGTCTAGGTGGAAAAGGGCACCCGTTCGGCGGATCTTTGAGAGGGGCGGTGGGGATCGAAACTGCATCCCACCACTTCTAAGTCATACCGATAGAGCGCGTTACGGACCGCCCCTGGAAACCAATGGTTAGAACTGTTAGAAGCAAACGCGGCGATGAAGGCCAGCTTAAGCGGGGTACAGGTACAGATACTTGACTGAAAGATAGAGCCGCTTGTAGAATGACGCTTCGTCCTCCTTTCAAACTAGCCAATTTTGGGAACCGGAGAAATGGCCCAAGAGAACGTGTGTGGCCCCAGCCGCTACGCGCAGGTCGTTTCTGCGAGTGCGCTCTTAACATTGTTGGCTTTGATCCCCTCTGCGCGCGCGCAGCAATCCTATCGTACGCAACAAAGCCTTCATCCTTCGCCGGTCCTGTCTCAGCGAACCGGACAAATGGGCCCGCACCCAGCGGAACCACAGGTAACGCTGGCCGGACGTTTTCTAGGTTGGCGGATGGCAGGGAAA
The DNA here is from genome assembly GCA_049281095.1 of Candidatus Acidiferrales bacterium. Lineage (GTDB taxonomy): Bacteria > Acidobacteriota > Terriglobia > Acidiferrales > UBA7541 > DAHUXN01. Next base: position 10,786 of record JBAPRL010000081.1, on the reverse strand, counting down.
GAGGGCCCGCAAGCTGTACGTTATTTCCGTAACCTCGAACAGCAATCGAGACGGCTCCCGGGGGCAAGACTGTCACTACGAGCTGCGCTTCAGCCTGCAAAGAACTTGCACCAGATGCAGAGCAATCCACTGGCGCCGAGCCCGACGCCCAGTGCTCTGCCAGGAGTCTTGTTGCGTACTTCCCTTCCCGCTGGAGCACTTCCTGCTAGCGTTGTGACAGGCGACTTCAATGGCGACGGCAAGCTCGACTGGGTGGTGGCGAACGCGGGCGACAACTCGCTCGATCTATATCTAGGCAATGGTGACGGGACGGCCCAACTGCCCGTAATCATCCAGCTTCTTGGACAATCACCGGTTGCATTGGCGGCCGCAGATTTAAATGGCGACGGAAAGCTTGACTTAGTGGTCGCCGAAGCAGATAGCCAGACCATCGGAGTGTTGTTTGGAAATGGCGACGGAACGTTTCAGCCAGAGGTGCAGATTCCGCTATCGGCTTCGCCGCTTGCCGTAGCCATTGCCGACCTGAACGGTGACGGTCATCCCGATTTGCTGGTGGGAATATCCGGAAATGATACGGAAAACACGTATTTCGCGGCACTTTTGAATAACGGCTCAGGACAATTCGGCTCGCCGATCTACGCGCCCAATCCTACACCCGACGAACTTGTGGGAGCAGACGAGTTTTCGGTAGCCGATGTCAATGGCGACGGCATCCCCGACGTTCTAGTTACTGGAGCCAATGCCGAGGGCACGATCGTGCAAATCTACCTGGGCCAGGGCAATGGCACCTTCACCGCTGGGGCGGTTGTCGATGAATCGAACCCCGTGCGTGACGTGCTGAACGCCGTCCTGGCCGATGTGAATGGGGACGGCTGCGCGGATGTTGTGGACCTGGATACGTCTGCTCTGGTTTACATTTATCCAGGCGATTGCGAAGGCGATTTTGACAACACCACGAATTATGAAGTCTATGGAGCAGGAGATATCGGCTTCGGGTTAGCGGTTACGGACCTAAATGGAGACGGTTATCCCGATATCATTGTCGGCGGAGTCCCAGGAGGTCCTGGGGGAGGATATGGCACGGAAACCGGAGACACCGTAACGGTAAGATTCAACAACGGAACAGGCCATTTCGGCCCAGCGCAGATTTATCGCGGCGACCCTGGCATGTACGCCCTAACTGTGGCCGACCTGCAGGGAAACGGCCACCCAGACGTCATCACGGCGAACCAGAATGCGAATACGACGACAGTGTACGTCAATAACGGCTCGGGAGCCTTCGGCCCGCCCGAGGGAGGCTACGATGGCTTTGAAGAAGGTACTCCCACATCACCACCCAACGCCCCCGACTCAGGCTTTGTAGTTGCGGACATCAACGGGGATGGTAAGCCCGATCTCGGATTGGTCGAATATGCTAATGGTTCTGCCAGCGAGTTGAACATTACTGTGATGCTGAACCAGGGCGACGGCCAGTTCTCCGCGCCTATTCGCTCTCCGGCAATCAGCAGCAATCCATCCTTGAGGATCGCCGATTTTGTGTTTGCCGATTTCAGGAAGACGGGCCAATTGGATTTTCTCGCAGAGGTCTTCGATGACAGCGCCGCAAGCTCACCGCAACTGGTGTACGCGGAGAATATGGGGAACGGACAGTTCGGCACACCAGTGCAAATCCCCTTTACGACTCAGGGGGATTATGGCTTTGGCGCAATTTGTGTAGGCGATTTTAACAATGATGGAAATCTCGACTTTGCCGTGGCGACGGGAACCGGGCCAGCGGCAACTCCGAGTCAGTTGACGGTGTATCTGGGACACGGAGACGGCACGTTTGCGCAGTCCTACCAAGTTAACTTCGGCTCTCAGTTGGGAAATATCTCCCCTTACCCAGAGGCCATCTTCGTGGGAGACGCAAATGGCGATGGGAAGCCGGACATCTTTGTGTGGCTTTACGACGAGACGTTCGGACCCGGCGCTCCTGGAGGAAGAGATCTGTTCGAATTCTTGGGAAATGGTGATGGCACGTTTCAGGCGCCACAGGATGTCCTGCAAGATTTGAGTGCGATGACAATGGCGGACTTGAATCACGATGGCCGTCTCGACGTGATCGATATCGAGAGCGGAAGTACACTGATAGCTGAGGGCGAGCCCGGCACAGCCCAGCCGCAAGTGAACATTTATCTTGGCCAGGCGAACGGGAGTTTTGGCTCGCCCACGACTTACGCGCCCTATAGCGGGACTTTTGATGTGTCTACCGGAAACAATGTGACCCTGAGTGGTGGCTTCGCTACTTACTTCGGTGATTTCAATGGCGACGGCAATGCGGACGTTGCCTTGTTTCAATTCGATTCCCTCAATGGCGGCCCTGCTTACGTGCAATTCCTGATGGGCAACGGCGATGGCACATTTACGCCGACCTATGATGTATTCGGCCTTGGAATACGGGAAATCCCAGACCTCACCGCGCCAAATCTTTTAGGAGACGGGCGCGCGGCATTCTTGCAAACGCCGAATTACACCGCGTCCTATCAGGTGCTGGCTGCCACGAATGCGCCCTCGTTTCAAATTCAACCGTTGGAAACGCCAGTTCTGGGCAGCTCCGATTCGCTTGCCATTTCTCTCGACTTGCCGTCGGCCTCCGATACCGCTGTTTCACTCTCGGCGAGCGACTCGGGAGTTCAAATTCCCTCCTCGGTTACTATCCCCGCGGGACAGCTTTCCGTTGAGGTTCCATTCACTCTTGGGTCCAGCGTGGCGCAAAATCGCTGGTTTTCTATCACTGCGGAAGGCAACGGGGGAACGCAGATCGCATACGATTTTCCCGGCCGTGCGATCGATTCGTTTACTCAGGTCGTTGTGCCGCCGCCGTTGAACACAGTCCAACAAGGAGGAATCTCAGAATTGTGGAGCGCAGGCGTTCAATCGAACGGCGACGCGTCCGGTACTTTTCAAACTTCGTGTCAAGGATTGCCAGCGGGCGCAAGCTGTCAATTTCAGTTCGGCCTGGATACATTTACATTGCCCGGCGGTGATTTCCAAAACGTACTATTTCAAATTTCAGTAGGTTCGAGTACGCCCGTTGGCACGTACTCCTTTAATGTCGTTGCGACAGACGGAGTAACTACCCTCACGATTCCGGAAACGATTCAGGTTACTGCCGCGCCTCCGCCGCCTCCTCCGCCAGCGCCAAGTGTTGCGTTCAATCCTTCGCCCGTGGACTTTCCGACTGTGCTGGTGGGTGCGACATGGACCCAGCTTGAGATGCTCTCGAATGTTGGCAACGCCACGTTGAATGTCACGGGAATCGGTGCTCAGTCAGGCGCAAACGGCAGCTTTAGTCAATCGAATAACTGCGGCACGAGCCTCGCCGCAGGCACTAACTGTACGATCGGGGTTACGTTTAACGCTACGAGCGTCGGTTCATCCAGCGGCTCCTTAACGGTGACCGACAACGCCGCCGGCTCGCCGCAGACCGTACCCCTCTTGGCAACAGTCGGAGATCTTGCGATTCAGCCCGCAGCAGGCGCAGGGACGACGATCACGGTGCCCGCTGGAACTCCGGCCGTGTTTTCCTTGCAGCTGGCGCCGAACAACTATTCGGGCGAAGTGGGAATAACTTGTTCCGGGACGATCGCGCTAGGAAGTTGCAGTGTTCAACCAGGCACCATAACGTTGAACGGCGGAAACACGCCGGCAGGGTTTCAAGTGACCGTTACGAGTACGGCCGGGACCGCAGCGGGACTTATCCCTTCAGGGTACGCTCGAAGCAAGCTACGACTCGTGCTGCTGCTGGCGTTGCTCGTGCTGCTCGCCGCGGCAGCGACAGCCAACTTTAGAGGAAGCGCGAAAGGCCAGCTGCCAGTGCGATGTGGCCGTGCGGCGGTACTGCTTCTTGTCGGCGCGCTGCTGCTGGCAAGTTGGGGCTGCGGTGGCGGCAGCGGAAACGGATCGAGTGGAGGAAACCCTAGCACGCCTCTGGGATCCTATGCGTTTACCGTGACGGCGTCTGCCAATGGCGGGTCACGATCTCTTCAGATTACCGTGGTCGTGCAATAATTCTCGCCAGGGGACAAGCTCCATGCCGAACCCGGAGCGAACACGATCTCGAATCAGTTGGCGCTGAAACTCCGCAATCGAAGCGAAAGTGCTGAACACTAAGCTTTTCTTTTCTTCACTTTGGCCCTTAGGGTAATTGTCGGACCAAATGTCCGGTAATCCGGATATTTGCCGCCGCCAGGACCAATCGTCCGGTAAGCCGACAGGAACGCTGAAAGAAAGTCGTTCTGGCATCTTCCATATACCGCGCTATGCTCGGATCATGCGACATCTCGTCGACGAGCGGCGATTTCCGGCAGTGTCATCGGTCCGCCTTTGGCCAGGACTCTCAGGACCGCGATTTTCTTTTCGTTGAACATTCCGAACCTGGCATATAACAACACCCTGCCCCTAAGCGTTCCCGCACAAAGTTCCGCGGTTGTTCTGAGCATATTTTTGTTAGAAATGCAAATTGGTTTGGTAGGGGCGGTGGGGATCGAAATTACCCTTTCCAGTGTTCTCAAGGACTTGCGAAACATTCTACGGAACATAAAGAAACAACTTAGCAGCGTAGGGAACGCTTATTGCTGCCCTAAAGCTGCCTCGTTTTCATCATCCCGCCTTCCGCATCGGCAACAACATTTGAACTACTTTTCCGTGTGCTTCCCGCATCGCTTGTGGAACTGCCTGCGTGTAGATGTTCATGGTTGTTCGAATGTCAGCGTGACGTAACAATTCTTGCTGTACCTTCACGTCAACACCGAACGCTCGCAAAAGAGTCGAGTACGTGTGACGAAACGTATGCCAACCGATGCGTCCGATCTGAGCCGTTTTTCCAGCCGGAACGAGATGGTGTTCCTGCAGGCGTCCAGGCCAGTACGGTTTTCCGGTCTCCGGGTTTGCAAAGACCCAATCGGTGCCTTTTGCTTGCGGAGCCGTCCTTGCCTTGTGTTCCAAGAGCAACGCGGCAAGGATCTCATCAACTGGCATCCACTTCTTCGAATAGAGAGTCTTCACGTCGTCTTCGACTCCCGCAACCCATGAACGCTGGATTCTGACTCGCAGATCATCCCAGTCAAAGTCGCCCCACTTCAAGCCCAGGGTCTCGCTCACGCGGAGTCCGAGACAAGCGGTCACGATGCACATTGTCCGAAAAGGCTCGGACACATGCTCGATGAATTGGCGAAATTCCTCGATCGTTAGTGTCCGAGGTTCGCGCTCGCGCTTGGACGATCCCTTGATGTGAACGAGGTTCATGGGGTTGATTTGAAATGGGATCAGCTCCCACCGCATCGCCCAGTTAAACAGAACGTGCATCATACTGCGCACGTGCCCTCTGCTCTTCGGGGCAAGGCTGAGACTTTCGATCCACTTCTCAACTGGTAGAGGCTTCACTTTCGCGAGAGTAACATTTGCCCACTGAGGCTTAATGTGATTCTTGATCCATGATCGATACCGGCTCTGAGTCACACGTCTCTTGGGAATTGCCTCTCGAAGGTAACGGTCTATGACCGCGCCGAAAGTTATCTCCTCAGCTGGATTTGGATCGTTGATTGATAAACGAAGTCCTTCAGCGGCCTTCCAGGCTTCGGTTTCCGAGGGATACTTCTGTACACTTCCCACAATCACCGAGTTTTCCTTCCGCTTTCCGTTTGGTGTCCGGGACCTATAGACCCAAACCCAAACATCGGGACCTCGCTTGCGGGGTTTCCTACGTAACCATCCGAACTGATACCGTGTCCGCTTGAACATTTCGCATTGCCTCCTAGTTCGAGCGGCACGGATGGCAAGACGAATTTAACTGAGATCGCAGCCACGAGTCCAGTTCAGATGCGCGGAAAAACCAATGACCTCCGATCCGATAGCCGGGCAAACTTCCCTGGCGTGCATAGCGTTGCAGGGTTTTGACGTGAATGTTGCCCAGCAACTTGGCAGCTTCTTCGCTATCCAACAGGGGTTCAAATTCAATCGCTGCCTCAGCCATAAAGCCTCCTAACGAAGCACATCAATCCTCGATCACAGTTCCCCGTCAGCGAGTTGCCGGAAATACGATTTGCTTGGGTCGTTGTAATAGGGCTTGAGGTAGCAAAACATCGGTGGCATCGGATTGATGCCATCGTACGCGATGGTGATGGACTGTGCGTTTCGCAGCTCAGTGAACGTCTTCGTATCGAAGCGGAAATCACTTTGCTGGATGTAGCTCTTCGAGGTCGTGATGTTGGCCCTGTTCGAGAGGGCTTTCCCGGTCACAAAACTGACGCGCGTATCGTGGCCGGTCTCCGAGAGGTTGTATGCAACCTTGAGTTGGTCTTCCCGCCCGCAAAGCTCGCTGGCCGTCTTCGCGGAGAAGTCGTCTGACAACGCGAGAAAAATCTTCGTCCGAAACGTCTGCAAAAGTGTGCGCCAGGTCTCACCAGGAAGCGTCGATCTGAGCGAGCTAATGCTCTGCGTTGCGACAATCGAGATGCACTTCGGCTGGCGCGACAGGCTGAAGAACTTTTCATCCCCGGTCGGCTCGTTCTCCCCTACGGTAGCGAAATGCTGGTACTCATCACACAGAAAGAGCACCTGCCGGAAATACTGCTCGGGATGGGCCTCGATCTGGGGCACCCGATTCAAAACGGCCCGCTCGAAGTCGAGTTTCATCATCACGCCGATGGCCTTCGCCAAGCCAGGGTTCATGCTGATCGGAAAATTAAGCGCGCAGACCTTGCCGTTTTCAATGAGCCAGGAGAATGAAGGCAGGGGTCTGCCGTATTTGAAATCGGCGTTCGCTTGAGGGTCGAAGCACTCCTTCGGAGGGCAGAAAACTCGCTTCACTTTCGGGTTGTCGTCGAAGAGCGAAAGGAATACCGAAATTCCCTCGACAATCGAGGTCCTCAGCTTGGGCTCAATCCGTTGCCAGTCATTGTGAAACCAGCGCTTCACTGCTTCCAGTTTGGCTCTCTTATCCGGGTCGGCTTTTTCGGGTGCCGCAACGGTCTTCTTCTGATACTCGATCCCGTGTTTCTTGAGGTGTCTTTCGATCTCGGGCGTAGCTTCGGCTCGATATAGTTCCTTCTCTTTGCTCTCGTCCGGGACGAAATCGATGTCGAGAAGAAATTCGACATGTTCTTGGTAAACGGCTTTCGGAATCAGAATGAAATGCCGGTCGAGAAGCATCTCTTCCGCCTGCTTGATTCTCTGCTCAAGGACTTCCGGCGAGATGGCGCAGTAATACACGTCGAATAGGGTCACATAATCGAAGGCCACTTTATGAAGCAGGATGATGAACTTCACGAGGTTCGTGTAGGCTTGCTGCCAGAAAGGTTCTTTCCCTTTGCCGAACAGGTTGTTCAAGAGTGATGCGATGTTGTAGGCCAGCGCGTAGGCGTCGAGGTCATTGTGCAAGGGGTTGTAGCGGTACTCCGAATCAAGGCTGACTTCGACATAATCCTCTTCCCTCCTGTGTCTCTGGAGAATTCCGCGCACCTTGTTGCAGAAGTCGCCTTTCACTTCGAGTATCAACCCTCCGATCCGCTTGGCCCGGTCGTGTGCCTGATACGCGAGGATCTGGTCCGCAAACGGATACATGCAGCAGCTCGTTTTGCCGGTCCCAACAGCACCGAGAATGGCAATGCCCGTATAGAGACCCCTCTCGGGAATCACAAGCCATTTGGGGTTCGGAGAAGGCGTCGGTTTGCGAGGGTTGTGAACCTCTCCAGCGACAAGGAAGAGCTGGTCGCGCTTGCGCGGTTCGGGGTAACGCGGCAGGCGTCCTGGCTTATCGGGCCGCCGCAGTTTCAGCGTGAAGATGTAGACGCCCGAAAGAACCACGGAATAGGCCAGCCAAGGGGTTGCGTATAGCATCGCGAGGGTGAGGTATTTGAAACTGAGATACGCTTCCGGTGCGCGCAGAAAAATCACCCGCAGAAAGATGTTCGACTCAGGGAACGGGTACAGGTAGAAGAGCGTGAGCCCAGTTGCAAGCGCCAGCACGCCAGCAATGGAATGCCGATATTCGAGAATGTCGCTCATTAAACACCGGCCTTTCGAGCCGCCAGAGATGGCGTCTCGGCACTGGTCCGCTGGCTCCTCCAGCATTTGTAATCGCGGTCTTTTGAGAGCATCTTTTTCAGCACTGAATTGACGACATGATCCGGTCGGCTTTCGATGAACTTTGCATAGTCGTCGAGCAGTTCATTGACAGGCTGTTCGAGACGGATTTCGCGCTTCACGATGGTTGGTTCCCTCTGAACGATTGGCATTGGCTTCTTCCTCCTCTTTTTCTCCTTGTGGCGACGGGGCGAAGACATGCGGCGCGATTACCAGCGCCGATGGGCGGGAGCGACCCCACGGGTCACTTTGCAGGCCGAATGGCCGAAAAGTGGGGTCGCTCCCGCCCAAGTACGTGTCTTTGCCCGTCGCATCTCTTGCTCCTCGCCGCTCCATCTCTTTGGCCTTTCTAGGCTTCGCCGGTCCTCAAGCTGAAACGCGAACAGAACCCCTCCCAGAACGGCGGTTTCCTGTACCGTTCAGGCAGCTTCATCGTCTTTCGCTCGAAAATCGGGCTGCTTTGGCACCAAATACGTGTCGAAGTAAACCTTCCGCTCTTGAGTCCGCGCCGGAAACTCGGCCCGGATTTCGGCTTCCGTGATTTGCGCCGCCTTCCAGTTCCTTAGTAGCGTCTCGAATCGCTCTCCCTTGAATCTCTGTTTCGCCTGATTCAGAAATAAGAGGTCGCTTTTGGCGAGCGACCTGAATTCAGGTGTCTCCCAAATGGTCTGCGTTTTGAAATACCGAATGAGGTCCGCTGCGATGTCGGATTCGACCGGAACCTTCACAAGAGACCTGAAGAATTCCGTGGCCTTTTCGAAGTGCAATGGAGCGTTCGAAATGTAGAGGAACTTGAAGCTCGAAAGCTCACGGAACAGTGGTTGGTACTGGACCAAATGCGTAACAAATCCAGTCAGGTTTTCGAGGCCCGGATCGACGTAGGAAAAGGTGACCACAGGGGGAGCGCCAGAAGCGGGAGAACAGAGAAACAATGGGAACCTATCCACGAAGTACCGGAGCGTTGGCTGGCTCTTCGGCCCGCCAAGGTAAAGCTTCACCGGAAGGCACTGCTTCTGGATGCGGAGTTCCTCGGTGAAATAGGCGACCTTTTCTGGTTCGGTTTCGAGGTACTGATACTCCTGGTTAGCAAAAATGAAATCGAGGCTCAGAAGCCTGGTCTTGATGGCCTCCAGCCGATGCCTGCGGCGATTGCGGAGATTCTCGCGGCCAATCTGCGCGTACAGCCTTCGGGAATAAAGATGGTAGACGCATCCGTTCCGCCGATATTCCCGCATCGTGGCATGGCCCTGGGTAATGAGCTTTTGCGTCAGCGAGTGCGTGCGATAGCCGCGCTTGGCTCCCACGAAATTGAGGAATTGACGCGCGAGGAAGTAACCGGAATGAGTCGCCACAAGGTATAGGAACCGAGCCTCGTCCTCGGTGTATCCGAAAGCCTTGAGCGCGTCGATCTGATGCTGAGGAATCGTCATAGCGAAAGAATCTCCGCAGTCAGTTCCCGGTCATTCAAGATTCGGTGCACGCGAGATGCATCGTCTCCATGGCTGTACATCGTGAATCCAGCGCGGGCTTTGTCGGCGAGCTGCCGGGGCCGGTAGTCCCCGGTTGTCAGTTCCAGATTCACGCGCGCAATTCCCTGTTCCGGCATCTCGTATTCGATCTGCAAATCGGGCACCGGAATGCGGCCATGAACGGCGCGCAATCCATGCCGCTCCGCCACCTCTTGTTTCCTGGCAGGATCGTCCTTCTCGCGGCCCAGCCGCATGAGGTCGCGGTTCACTTTTTTCTTCATTTCGTAATCCAGAACAACTCGGCGCACCTTGCCGCCGCGCGCCTCAATCCGAGAGGATTCCCTCTGATAGAGGCGATAAAGTTCGCTGTCGTGTTTGGCCTCTTTGGGCTTCACGAAACCGGAGTAGATTTCCTGCCCTCTCGCCACTCGGTCCGACTTCAGCAAGAGATTCCGGCCCGTCTTCGTCAGCGTGTACATTCTGGTCGTCTTGCTAAGAGAGACTTCGACTCGCTTCTCCTCGACCAATCCCTGCCGAATCAGGTTCGTTGTTTCCTGTTCCATGCGCCCTTTGTCGCCGTCGTATCCGAAGCGCGCAAGATCATCGGCTGCGATGACGCGGAACTTGCCCAGATCGGTGAGGGTTTGCGCTTCGGACTCGCGTAAGTCATAGGCCCGGTAGCGGTCGTAAAGAACGGTGCGAGCCTCCTTCGGCGGGACTTCCCTGGGGCGACTATCTTGGACTTCCGGCAACCGCGACAGAGTCCTGTCTTCATCCCGCTGCCTTGAGTCGTGAGTGGGCGCGCTTCGGCGCGATTCTTGGGACTTCTCGCGAACCTCTCTGACAGCCTCGCGGAAGTCGTCCACATCGGGGCTGAAATCGCGCGCCATTTCAGAAGGGCTCCTCGTCCGTGTTGGGGCGCGGCACATGGACGTGATCGCGATTCGCCTGCGTGTCCACGTGCCACAATTTGCGGCCTGCGTCCTTGAGGAAACACTTGCGCCCGATCAGATAGACCGCAGCGAATACATTCAGGAACAAGAATCCAAACCATGCCAAAATAATGTTGCCGTAAAAGTGAAACAGAACGGCCCGGTAGTGAGCGAGAAACTTCAGTTCTCCCATGAGCCAAAACAGATAACCAAGCAGAATGGCGACCGCCACAAGCAGTGCATTTGCGACCATAATTCCTC
>JBAPRL010000080.1:0-29980 GCA_049281095.1 Candidatus Acidiferrales bacterium | reverse complement strand
GTCATATGCAAAACCTCTGTGACGGAAACAAACTAAAACCAAAAAACAACGACCGAGGCGAGATCCTTCGCTTCGCTCAGGATGACAACAAAACCCTTTACTCGGCGGTGCGCAGAATGAGCGCGACCGCGTCCGACATACGTTCCCAAGTGGCCATTTCGGTGTCGAGCTGCTTGCGGCCCTTCTTGGTGAGCGCGTAAAACTTCGCTTCGCGGCCCGTATCGGTGGCGCGCCATTCGGCGCCGAGCCAGCCGCGATTCTCCAGGCGATGCAGCGCCGGATAGAGCGAGCCCTGCTGCACCTGAAAGTAGTCTTTTGAAATTTGCTGAATGCGCTGCGAGATGGCGTAGCCGTGAATCGGGCCGAGCGCGACGACTTTCAAGATGAGCATGTCGAGCGTGCCCTTCAGAAATTCGGATTTCTCTTCTGCCATGTGTGACCCCTAGGATTTCGACATATACGCCTAGAACACCTAGGCGTCAAGGAAAACAATGGTGGCGCTTCCTGCGTCAGGGCGAGCGAGCAATTGGCAAGCAAGGGAAAATTTAGTGCAAAGATGAAAGGAAGCTCGCGCCGTGGGGGATTTTTGCCGTGGCGAAATTCTCGGCGACGGTTTGGCCCATGTCAGCAAGCGTGCTGCGAATGCCAAGATTCACGCCGACGCCGCGGCCAGCTTGCATTCGCGGCGAATAACAGACGATGGGAACGTATTCGCGCGAATGATCGGTGGTCGGGTTGACCGGATCGGGATCGCAGCCGTGATCGGCGGTGAGCATCAGCAGGTCGGAATTTTTGAGCGTGGCGAGGAACGGCCCGAGGAGCGCGTCGAATTCTTCGAGCGAGCGCGCGAAGCCTTCCACGTCCTTGCGATGGCCGTAGAGCATATCGAAATCGACAAGATTCGCGAAGATAAGGCCGCTCGACTGTCGCGTGAGCGATTCGTTCAGCCTGACCATGCCGTCGGCGTTGTTCTTCGTAGTGACGTAGTCGGCGACGCCGCGACCGTTATAGATGTCGTGAATTTTGCCCACGCCGAAGACGGGAATTTTGCCGTCGGCGAGAACGTCGAGAAGCATGGGACGGGGCGGCTCGACGGCATAATCGTGGCGGCGCTCGGTGCGGCGATAATTTCCCGGCGTGCCGGTGAACGGACGCGCGATGACGCGGCCGACGCGATTGGGGCCGTCGAGAAGTTTGCGCGCGATTTCGCACATTTTGTAAAGCTCAGCGATGGGAATGGTTTCTTCGTGCGCGGCGATTTGAAAAACGCTGTCGCCGGAGGTGTAGACGATGGGATAGCCAGTACGCTGATGTTCTTCGCCGAGTTCCTTGATGATTTCCGTGCCAGAGGCGGGCTTGTTGCCGAGGGTCTTGCGGCCGATGGCGCGCTCGAATTTTTCCATCAGGTCGCGCGGGAAACCGTTTTTGTAAACAGGAAAAGCCTGATCGAGCCAGATGCCGGCCATTTCCCAGTGGCCGGTGGTGGTGTCCTTGCCGGGCGAAACGGTGATTCCCTTCCCGAACGCACCTGCAGGACGAGCGGGCGCGTCGAGCTGCGCGAGCGGTTTTATGTTTGCCAGGCCGAGGCGCACGAGATTCGGCAAATGCAGCGGGCGCGAGCGCGCGATGTGCCCCAGCGTGTCGCGGCCCACGTCGCCGTAATCGACCGCGTCCGGCAGCTCGCCGATGCCCACGCTATCGAGGACGATCCAAATGATCCGCGCGAATGGAGTAACGCTCATATGAGTTTGAATCTAGCACAGCCTCGACGAAGAAATCCTCGCTGATGCCAGCGCCGGAAGGCGGATTTGCGGCGGGGTTGCGCGAAGACGTATAATTTTTCGTTTAGACTTATGGTGACGAAACCCACAGAGAGAACCCCCGAGGAATCGGCGGCGAAGGGCGCGGCGCGACGCAGCAAACACGATGGCCGCGACGCGTTGAAGGTGGCCAAGGCCGCCAAGAGCGACGCCGCGGTCCCTGGCCTCGCGCAAACCACACCCCTTCTCGAGGAAAAGCAGAATCGGATGCCCAGCACCGCGTCAGGGACAATTTCGGGGCCCCTGGTTCCTCCCTTCCTCCGTCAGGGCAAGGAGGGCGAACAGGATGCGATTCGTGTGCGCGGGGCGCGCGTGCACAATTTGAAGAACATCGATTTCGAAATTCCGCACAACGCCATCACCGTCGTGACGGGCGTCTCCGGTTCGGGAAAATCGAGCCTGGCATTCGACACGATTTACGCCGAGGGGCAGCGGCGCTACATCGAGTCGCTTTCGGCATACGCGCGGCAGTTTCTGGAGCGCATCGAAAAGCCGGACGTGGATGAAATGACCGGCATCGCGCCGGCGATTGCCATCCGGCAAAAGAATTCGACGCGCAATCCGCGGTCGACGGTGGCGACGGCGACCGAGATTTACGACTACCTGCGGCTGCTCTACGCGCGCGTGGGCCACACGTTCTGCGTGGTGTGCGGCGAAGAAGTGAAGAAGGACACCATCGACGAAATCGCCGAGCGCGTGCTCAGTCTGCCCGCGGGCCGCAGATTTTATGTGCTGTTCAAACTGATGTTGCAGGCGGAAGCCCCCGTCGCGAAACCGCACGGCTTTTCGTCGGCGAAAGCCGCGAAAAAAACGACGCTCACGGCGGACGCGATCAAGCAAACGCTCGAGAATTTGCAGAAGCGCGGCTTTAATCGCGTGTATCAAGCGGGCCGCGTGTACGAGTTCTCTTCCCCGGAAACGCTGCTCGACGTGGATTTCGCGAAACCGGTGTACGTGGTCGTGGACCGGCTCGCGCTAGGGCCGGAGATTCGTTCGCGACTGATGGATTCGATTGAGATTTGTTACCGCGAAGGGCGCGGCGAAGCGATTCTGGAATTTGTGCCCGAACGTCTGCCGGAGCAGACGGGCGCCGCACCGGAGCGAATGGTCTTCAGCGAGCGCTTCGAGTGCAAGAAATGCCGAATCACCTACCAGGAGCCGGAGCCGCGGCTTTTTTCGTTCAACAATCCCTACGGCGCATGTCCGCGATGCCAGGGCTTTGGCAACACCATCGATTTCGATATCGACCGCGTGATTCCCGACAAGAGCTTGAGTCTGGCCGGCGGCGCCATCGAGCCTTGGACAAAGCCGCGTTACCGGCAAGAGCTGCAGGAGATGAAGCAGTACGCGAAGAAAAAAGGAATCCCGATCGATGTTCCGTTCCGGCAATTAACCGAGGCGCAGCGCGAAAAAATCATCGACGGCGATTTCAAGGAGGAGTTCGCCGGCGTGAAGGGATTTTTCGCGTGGCTCGAGCGCAAGAAATACAAGCTGCACGTGCGCGTGTTTCTCAGCCGCTATCGCGGTTATGCCACGTGTCCGGATTGCCGCGGCGCAAGGCTGCGGCAGGAGGCGCGCGCGGTGCGCGTGGCGGGAAAATCGATCACCGAAGCCTGCGAGATGACCGTGGCGGAAGGGCGGAAATTCTTCGCGTCGCTGGCATTGAGCGCAGGCGAGGCCACCATCGCCGGGAAAGTACTGGAAGAAATTCAGCAGCGGCTGAGGTTTCTGGACGAAGTCGGACTGGATTACCTGACGCTCGACCGGCTGACTTCGACGCTCTCCGGTGGCGAGTCGCAGCGCATTCAACTGGCCACGTCCCTTGGCTCGCATCTCACGGGCGCGCTCTATGTGCTCGATGAGCCGTCGATTGGATTGCATCCGCGCGACACGCACCGGTTGATTTCCATCCTGAAAAGTTTGCGCGAGCTGGGCAATACGCTGCTCGTCGTGGAACACGATGCGGAAACGATTCGCGCGGCCGACTACGTGATGGATTTGGGCCCTGGCGCGGGAGAACACGGCGGAAAAATCATGTTCGCCGGGACGCAAGCAGAACTTGAGGCCGATACGCACTCGCTGACGGCTCGCTACTTGAGCGGCGAGCTGCGCATTCCGATCCCTTCTGCGCGACGCAAGCCGCACGGCAAATTCCTAAAGATTGTGAAGGCGCGGAGCCACAACCTCAAAGAAATCGACCTGATGATTCCGCTGAACATGATCGTGGCGATCACCGGCGTCTCCGGCTCGGGAAAATCGACGCTGGTCTACGAAGTGCTGTACAAGACTCTGCAGGCGAAGCGCAACGGCGGGAACTGGCGCGATGCGTGCGAGAACGTCGAGGGCGACGCGGCTCTGACGGCGGTTGAGCTTGTGGATCAGTCGCCCCTCGGCAGGACGCCGCGTTCGAATCCGGCGACTTATTTGAAAGCGTTCGATGCGATTCGCGAGCTTTTTGCCTCCACGCCCGAGGCGAAAAAGCGCGGATACACCGCGGGGCATTTCTCGTTCAACATCCCCGGAGGGCGCTGCGAAGCATGCCAGGGCGACGGCACGGTCACCGTGGAAATGCGCTTCCTGGCCGATGTGGAATTGATTTGCGAGGACTGCAAAGGAACGCGGTACAAGAGCGGCATCCTCGGAGTGCGTTATCACGGGAAGAATGTGCACGACGTGCTGCAGATGACCGTACACGAGGCGCTCGCGTTTTTCGCGGGAACGCCGAAGGTAACTTCGAAGCTGAAGGTCCTGGACGAAGTCGGACTTGGCTATTTACGGCTCGGCCAATCCGCTTCGACACTTTCAGGAGGCGAGGCACAACGCTTGAAACTCGCGGCGCATCTCACGCGGCAAGAGAATGCGGGTGTGCTTTATATTTTCGATGAGCCCACAACCGGATTGCATTTCGACGACATCGCCAAGCTGCTCGCGGCGTTCCGGAAATTGCTGGAAGGCGGCGCCTCGGTGCTAGTCATCGAGCACAATATGGACATCATCAAATCGGCCGATTGGGTGATCGATTTGGGGCCCGAGGGCGGAGACCGCGGCGGCCGACTGGTCGCGTGCGGAACTCCTGAACAGGTGGCGCGGAACAGCCAGTCGTATACCGCCAAATTTCTGGCGCAGGCGCTGAACCACAATGGCCGCAGCGGCAACAACGGGCCAAATCACTCCAACCACCGCAATCACATCCCATGAAACTGGCGATCGGAGCGGGCGCTATGTGCGTTTTGGCCGTTTTCGCATCAGCGCCGCGCTTGGCTCTTGGCCAGTCCGAGTCGCGAACCCACGTCCGAGCTGTGCCGGCTGAGGAGCAGGCGCTTCACGACCTGCTGGTTAAGGCCAAGGCCGAAGCGGACAGCAACGATTACGCTGCGGCGGAGGCAGACTACCAAAAATATTTGGCGCAACGGCCCGATGACGCCGCGGCGCACTTCGACCTGGGTTACGTCTACACCGCTCAGCAGGAAAACGACAAAGCGATCTCCGAATACCGCAAAGCCGTCGAACTCGATCCGAAGATGATCCAGGCACAGCTTAATCTGGGACTCAGTCTGCTTCCGGTTGACCCGAAAGCCGCGATCGCGCCGCTGCAGAAAGCCATCGAGCTGAATTATGCGTTTGAGCGCGCGCATTACGTACTGGGCATCGCGGAGGAGCGCAGCGGAAATGCGACGGCGGCGGAGAAGGAATACACCGTTGCCGTGAAACTCAACCCGAATGACGCCGATGCGGAGGCCGCGCTGGGTCGAACGTATCTTGCCGAGGAGAAAGCCGCCGACGCGGAAGCGGAATTCCGCGAATTTCTGCGGCTGAAGCCCGGCGACCAGGAAGGAGAAATGGACCTGGCGCGGAGTTTGCTGCAGCAGAAGAAAACTGCCGATGCCGTGAACGCGCTGACCGATTATCTGAACCAAAATCCGAATGACGCCAAAGCGCAAGTGATGCAGGCGTCCGCGCTGGTTGAGCTGAGCAAGGACGACGAAGCGCTAGCGGCGCTTGACCGCGCCGCGAAAAACGGCCTGGAAACGGTGGAAGCGCTAAAACTGCGCTCGGTGATTTATTATAGGAAGAGCGATTACCCTAAGGCCGTTGCGGTTTTGCAAAAGGTTGTGGCCATGGCTCCCGACGACGCGTCGATCCACGCGAGACTGGGACACGCGCTGATCGAAACCAAGGATTATTCCGGCGCCGTGCGCGAATTGAACGAAGCGTTGCGACTGGATCCGCGCTCCACCGACACGCTGCGCGATCTGGTGACTGCGGAATACCTGCAAAAGAATTTTGCAGGAACTTTGGCAGCCCTGGATGCGCTGGGCCAGCGCGAGCCGCCGAACGCCGGCGCGTGGTTTGTACGCGCGTCGTGTTATGACCATCTGAACCAGCCGGAAAAGGCGCTTGAGGCCTATCAGAAATTTCTGGCCATGAATACGGACACAAACAGCAACCAATATTTCGAGGCCGCCGCGAGGGTGCGTTTTCTTCAAGCGGCTCTTAAGCGGAAAGGAAACTGACGTGGGCGCGGCGTTGTTTGCACGTGTGTGCATGCTCGGACTCCTGGTGGCTGCGCCGGCGCAGAGTTGGAAGGTACAAAATGACCTTGCCCACGACAAATACAAATATGACCATGCCGATAATCCGGTGGACCGCGCCAAAGCCGTGGGAAAACTCGGCCATGCGGAATATGCCGCCGCGAGCCAGGCCATCGACGCGGGGAAAACGGACGAGGCTTTGCAGTTTCTTACGCAATACAATAACCAGGCGACCGACGCGCACGATGCGCTGGTCAAAACTGGCGTGGATGCGGAGAAACATTCCAATGGCTTCCGGCAGTTGCAAATCTCCGTCCGCGAGCGGGAGCGGGAGTTGAAGGAATTGATCAACCGGGTCGGATTCGAACAGCGTCCGCCATTTGAAGCGCTCCAGAGGGCTCTGGATACTCTCAATCAAAAGCTTATCCTGGAGCTGTTCCCGCGCCAGCCCGGAAACAAGCAGCGCAAGGAACTCAACAATCCCTAGGAGCAAGCGGTGAAGAAAAAACAAATTGTCGCGGCGGCCCTTGTTGTGGCGGCCTCGGCGTTCGCGGCCACGCTGCTGCTCACCATTGCGCAGGCGCAGGACCGGCCGGATTTTCTAAGCCCCGCGGAGGCCGACAAAATTCGCGAGGCGCAGAATCCCAACGATCGCATCAAACTGTTCCTGGATTTCGCCGAAGACCGCCTGAAAAAACTTCAGTATGAACTAAAGCTGACTACGCCGCAGGTCCACAAGCGAGAGTTGCTCAACGGACTGCTGAACGCGTATTCCAGCTGCATCGACGAGGCCGCCGATCGCGTTCAGGAAGCACGACAGAAAGGCCTGCAAATACGCCCGGCGATCACGGACATGGAAAAGCGCGCTAAGGCTTATCTGGAAACGCTGAACACCATCGAAGGAGCGAACGGACCCGAGCTTGCTTCCTACAAAGAGTCGCTCGACGACGCCATCGCCGGAACACAGGACGCGCTGAACGAGGCGATTAAGGCTTCCAAGGAATATGGTTCGGCGCCCATTCGGAGAAAACCTTGACGGTGCGAACTTCCACGCCTCGGCATTTTCCGGGCGGCGCCATGCTCTTTCAGCGAATGTATACGCGGCTGAATTGCGAAGGCCGCCCGCCGCATTTCGCCGTGGAATTCTATCCGTACGCCAATTTAACGCACTCGATTCGCCTGCGGCAGGACACCGCGCACGTGCGCCTGTCGGATTTGCTACGGGACGCGCCGCTCGAAGTGACCGAAGCGGCGGCGGCGATTCTGCTGTCGCGTTTGTACCGGCGGCGTTTGCCGCGCGGAATCGCGGATCTGTACCGGAAGTATTCGCAGGCGCGCGCCACGCGTCGAAAAGTGCATTTGGTGCGGAGAAAACGCGCACGCCGCAGAATCCGTGATGCGCAAGGCCAGCATTACGATCTTGCGAAGCTTTTCGACGAGCTGAACGAAAAATACTTTCACAGGACTTTGCCGAAGCCGAAGATCGGCTGGAGCACGCGGCGCTGGCGCAGCCAGTTGGGAATCTTCGATCCCGCTCTCGATCAAATCTGCATCAACGCCGCGCTGGATCGTCCGCACGTGCCGGAATACGTCGTCGCCTACGTGCTCTATCACGAAATGCTGCATCGCAAGCATCCGATAAAGCTCGCGCGGTGCCGCCTGGAAGCGCATTCGCGTGAATTCCGCGCCGCAGAGAAGAAGTTCCGGGATTACCGGCGCGCGATGAAATTTCTGAAGAGATTCGCGTGACGAGTCACGCCGCGTAGCATTGCGTTCACGCGCCCGGCCTGCGGTCCATTCAGCGATTTGGCTGGCTCGAAACTGCTCCATCCTTCTTCATCTTGTCCTGCAAGTCGGCGATGCGCTTGCGCACCCTCTTCGATTCGGAAGCAGTGGGAAGGATTTTCAGATACTGCTGGTAATAATCGATGGCCGACGCCGGATCGTGTTTTTGCTCGTAGGCTTGGCCCAGCAGCAGGCATGGCTCAGCGTAATTCGGTTTGTAGCGCAGGGCGTCCTTGTAGCGCGCGATCGCGCCATCCACGTCGCCGCGCTTCATGTAGAACTTGCCCACGTCCACGTCGTGCGCGGCGAGCATGGGACTGTAGGCCGGGGGGCTCGGCGGTCTTGCCGGAGACGGCACAGATTGCATCCGCGCGAGGCCGGCTGAGGCGCACGCCAGCACCAGAACAATCGGAAGCGAAATTCTGCGCAAGAAATGCATTCTTTCTACTCGGGCCTCCTGCAGCGGCAAACGCCGCAGTTCTGCTAATATAAATCGTCCCGCATCAACGCGCGAAGTAAAACCGCGCGCTGTTGACAGCATAACTCTTTCCTATGGATCTGCGCGAAAAGGTTGCCGAATTCCCTCTTCAGCCCGGCGTGTATCTCTTCAAAGACGCCGCCGAAAAAATTATTTACGTCGGCAAAGCGAAATCGCTGCGGCACCGCGTGAAGTCGTATTTCCTCGCCCTGCGGCAGGCGGACGTGAAAACCGGTTCGCTGGTCCGGGAAATCGCCGAGGCGGACTACATCGTCGTGGATAACGAGCGCGAGGCGCTGGCGCTCGAAAATAATCTAATCAAGCAGAATAAGCCGAAATTCAACGTTTTGCTGCGCGACGACAAGACTTATCCGTACATTTGCTTCACGGCCGCGGAAGCGTTTCCGCGCGTTTTCGTTACGCGGCGGCTGGAAAAGAATGGATCCGTCTTTTTCGGCCCTTATTTTCCGGCGAGTTTGGCGCATCGCATCGTTCATTTCATCAACCGGTATTTCGGCATACCCTCGGAGAAGATGGAAATGAACCGCCCGCACGCACGCGCATGGCTGGAATTCTATTTGAGCCGGAGCTTGGGCCCACGCGCGGCGCAGCAAACCCTCGAAGAACGCTACAGCGAAGCGGCGCGCGATACGCGCATGTTTCTCGAAGGGCGCCGCAAAGACTTGGTGAAAAGCCTGGAAGAGCGCATGCAGCGCGCGGCGGACGAGGAACGATTCGAGGCCGCGACCGGCTATCGCAATTTGATTCGCACTCTGGAAGACATGGACGAGCGCCAGAAAATCGCCGCAGCTGCCGGTGAAGACATCGACGTGCTGGCGTGGTATGCCGAACCCCCGCAGGTGGCCGCGAATTTGTTTCACGTGCGCGGCGGCAGAGTGGTCGATCGCCGGGAATTCTACTGGGAGGACCTGGAGGAATTTGAGCCAGTGGAATTTCTCACTTCCCTGCTGAAGCAAATTTACCTCGACTCAAACTACATTCCGCGCTTCATCCACGTGCCCACCGGTTTCGAAGAGAGCGAACTGCTACAGGAAGTGTTCTCGGACAATATCGGCCATCGCGTGGAGATCGTGGCGCCGCAGCGCGGAGCCAAGCGCGCGCTCGTCGATTTGGTGGAAACCAACGCCAAGCATTCGTTCAATCAGCGATTTCGCGTGATGAAGCCGGCCTCGGAAGTGATTGCCGAAGCGCTGGCGGCGGCGCTCGGACTGCCCGAGCCTCCGAAGCGCATCGAAAGCTTCGACATTTCGCACATGCAAGGGTCGGATACCGTGGCATCCATGGTGGTGTGGGAAAACGGAAAGATGAAAAAATCCGACTACCGCAAATTCATCATCCGCGGCAGTGCGCCGGAGACGTCGCTGGATGCAGCTGCGCCGGGGCAGCTCCAGGACCCTGAAGCGGCGCTCTTGCGCGACGATTTCGCGAGCATGCGCGAAGCGGTGACCCGGCGCTACCGGCGATTGATCGAGGAAAAGCGCCCGCTCCCTTCGTTAATTCTAATCGACGGCGGCATTGGGCAGTTGCACGCGGCTGCCGACGCATTGAGGGAGCTAGGCCTGCCGGAACAGCCGCTCGCCAGCATTGCCAAGAAGGAAGAAATCCTTTATGTTCCCGGGCGCGAGGACCACCCGATTCGCCTCGACCATCATTCGCCGATCCTGCACGTGGTTCAGCAGATCCGCGACGAAACCCATCGCTTCGCGGTCACGTTTCACCGCCTGCGCCGGACCAAGGGCCGGCTGGCTACTTCGCTCACCGCCGTCCCAGGGATCGGCCAGCAAACCGCCCGTAAGTTACTGAAAAAGTTCGGCAGCGTGGCGCGGCTGAAGCAGATGAGCATCGACGAATTGGCCGCTGCGCTGCCGCGCGCCAAAGCGGCGAAACTCCACGAATTTCTTCGTAGCAGCGACGCCAAGACAAGTAAGGCAGCCTCATAAACTGGCTGCAAACTCACGCCGCTGATTCAACGCGCGCCGGTTTCTTTTCGGTCTCCATGCGGCGGCGTATGGATACAGCGAAATCCTCGACGCGTATACAGCTTACCCTTCTTGCTTGCGCCTGATGCGGTGTGCTACGTTGCTAGATGAGAATTGTCAGGAGGTGCGAGATGGCAGAAAATGTTGGAGCGAAGATCAGCTATTTCATCGTGGGGTTGGGAATTGGGACTCTGATGGGCATATTGTTCGCGCCGAAATCGGGCGAGGAAACGCGCGAATTCTTGGCGCAAAAGGCCGACGAAGGACGCGAATATGCTCAAAAAAAAGCACGCGAATTGCGCGAGCGCGCCGAAGACCTGATTGAGCGCAGCAAGGAAATCATCGGCCGCGAAAAGGGCTCCATTGCCGCCGCGGTGGAAGCGGGCAAGGAGACTTACCAGCGCGAAAGGGCCAAAGCGCAGTAACGCTGCGAGAATCGAGAAGAGCTCATGCCCATGGACGGCTGGATGATCGGGATTTTTATCGTCATCACGATCTCGCTTGTATTGCAGATGCTCATGCTAGCCGGAATGTTCTTCCAATTTCGGCAAACGAGCCGGGAAATCCATCACGCCGTCTACGAAATGCAGAAGAAGGTGGACCCCCTTCTTTTCCGGTTCGGCCGAATCGTGGAAAATTCGGAAGAGAAAATCTCGAGTATCGTCTCCGACGCCGCGGAGATAACCCGCCTGGCGCGCGGCCAGGCTCAGAAAATCGACCGCGTCGTTACCGATGCGTTGGAGCGCACGCGTTCTCAAATCATCCGCGCCGACTCGATCATCACCGGAACGCTCGAAGCCGTTGAGGATGCCGGAGTGAGCCTGCGCAGGACCGTGCTCGGACCCCTGCAGCAGGCCTCGGCGGTTCTCAAGGGCATCCGCACCGGCATCGACTTCATTCGAGGCCAGCATAGTGCCCGCAGCACCGGCGCCACTCAGCCGGACGAAGAGCTATTCATCTAACCCTTATATCCCCTATCGTGAGTCACCTCCGGCCATTCGGCACGGAGGCTCGGCCTTGTCTTAAATCTACGGTACAGCTAAGATGCCGCCGCAGTGCGGAACTTTTCGGCCGCTTTTCTCGTTTCATAGAGTGAGGCCGAGCGCCATGTCTGCGAGGAAAATGACGATTGGAAGAGGACGCCCAACTGGTCCAGCGATGCCTCCGGGGCGAGGGACCGGCGTGGGAAGAGCTTGTCCGCCGCCACACGCGCCGCGTCTACAACTTATGCTATCGCTTTACCGGCAATTCCTCCGAAGCCGAGGACCTCAGCCAGGACGTATTTCTGCGCATCTACCGGACGCTGGCCAGTTACCGCACGGCGTATGGCGGCTTTCCCACATGGCTCACCAGCGTCACGCGCAACCTTCTGGTAGACCACTATCGGCGGTCGCGCCGCGATCGCATGACCGATGCGCTCGAGGATGTGCTGGCGGTAGTCGAGGAAAAGCATTCGCCGGTCCGCACGCCGGACAAGGCCGCGATGGCGCAGGAATTGAGCGCCCAAGTGCAGTCCGCGCTTTCGCGGCTTTCGCCGGAGCTCCGCGAAGCGGTGATCTTACGCGATTTGCAGGGTTTGGAATACAACGAGATTCGAGAGGTTCTTTCCGTGCCCGAAGGTACGGTAAAATCGCGTATCAATCGTGGGCGAATCGAATTAGCGCGTATATTGCAGGATATGGGGGTCAGGCCCTCGTAGCAAACGAGGCCGGCAAATGAGCTGGAGCTGCGTCCAAGTCGAAGAGCGGTTGAGCGATTATCTCGATAACGCGCTCACGCAAGCCGAGCGCATCGAATTTCGCGAGCATGTGGATGCCTGTCCGCGCTGCGCTCCGCTGGTGGCCCAGGTCAGCCATGTAACCGAAAGGCTTCGCGCGCTCGAACCCGAAGTGGTTCCCGCGGCGCTCGTCTCAAAGATTCTCGACCAAACACTCGGCCCGCGCAAGACCAAGCGCGAATGGTTCAGCTGGATTCCCGTGCTGTGGCAGCCTCGCTTCGCCACCGGCATTGTCACCGTGCTGGCCACTCTGCTGATCATCTTTCATGCGACCGGAATGAAGGCTTCCAACCTCACCGCGGCCGACTTCAATCCCGTGAACATTTTCCACTCTGCGGATCGCCACGCGCACCTGGCGTTCGCCCGCAGCGTGAAGTTCGTGAACGACCTTCGTGTGGTTTATGAAATTCAATCGCGCCTGCAGCCCGCCGCGGCTTCGCCGAACCAGCAGGCGCCTTCGGAAACGCCCTCCCAACAGCAACCAAAGCCCCCGCGCGAATCGCAGCGTAACTCCATTGGCAGCGACCGCTTTTCCGTCGTTGCCTCATTTTTTGCCAACGCGCCGGGAAGGAGCACTCCATGAAATGCGCTGTTCACCCAGATATTGACGCCATCGGTTTCTGCCGCAACTGCGGCAAGGCGCTGTGCCAGCAATGCGCCCGCGAAGTTCGCGGCGCGCTCTATTGCGAACAGTGCCTCGCCGCCATGATGGCCCCGCAGGCGCCCGCAGCTCAATTCGTCGCTCCCGGCGCGCCGCCGGCCTATACGTACCCAGTTGTCGTCGAACCGCAGGGTCCGAATCCGGGCACCGCGTGTGCTTTGGGCTTCATTCCTGGCCTCGGCGCGGTCTACAACGGGGAGTACGTCAAGGGCCTGATTCACGTCATCATTTTCGGCGGTTTGATCGCATTGATGAGCAACAGCGACAACATGCCCGATGGAATTGTCGCCATGATCGCCGTCTTCTTCGCGGTCTTCTACTGCTATATGCCGATCGAAGCCTATCGCACCGCGCGCGCCAAGCGCCTCGGAATTCCCGTAACCGGCTTCTTCGGCGAAACATCCGCCCCGCCGGCCGCTCCCGGTGGTCCCGGCGCATCGGCGCGCCATAACTACACTGGCTCAATCATTTTGATTGTGCTCGGCGTCGTGTTCTTGCTCGCCACCACAGGCGTGCTCAACTCTCGTTGGGTGTGGAATTTTTGGCCGCTCTTGCTTATTGCCATTGGCGTCGCCCTGATCCTTAAGCGCAGGGCCGCAGCTTAGGAGGAATGAAATGTCACGATGGAGAAATTGCGGTTGCGCCTATTGCCGAACGCGCGGCCTGATGGGCCCGGCGATCCTCATTACCGTTGGTGTGCTCTTCTTCATCGGGCAATATAGCTGGCAATATTCGTTCGACCGCATGTGGCCGGTCATCCTGATCGTCATCGGCGCAGTGAAGCTGATCTCGGACACCGCCTCTACCGAAGGGCACGTCGATCCCAGCAGCCAATGGCAAACACCGCCAACACAACAAGTGCCTCCGCCTCCGCCGCCTCCCTCATCTCCGCCGCCCATACGGTGATGGCCTACTACTACCATCGGCGGCGCTCCATCTTTGGTGGATTGATACTCATCCTGATTGGCGCCATTCTCCTCTTGCACGAATTTCATCCGGAAATCGGCATCGGCCCGGTGTTTGAGAGGTATTGGCCGCTGCTCCTGATTCTTTGGGGCGTTGCTTTGCTCGTGGATTACCTTTTCGCGCCGCGCCTGGGCGGCGGCCGCGCGCCGGTGGTTGCCGGAAGCGAGGTCGCGCTGATCGTTGTTCTGCTGCTGGTGGTATCGGCCATTGCCGGGCTCGACTGGGCTCGCCGGCACAATTCCGACTTCGATTGGAATTGGGGCATGGACAATATGTTCAACCATCCGTACACCTGGAAGAGCGACCTGCCCGCCGTGCCAGCAAAACTCAACGCGCCGGTATCGATCGTCACCGACCGCGGCAACATCACCATAAACCCAACCAGCGATGACAAGCTGCACGTCACCGTCGACAAGCTAGCCAGCGCGGCTTCCGAGGAAGACGCCAAGAAGAGCGCGGATAATGTCCGGGTAGGAATCACGCCTGCGGGAGACGGCTACCTCGTTCAGTCGCAAAAAGGAAATGCGCGAGGCTTTGAGGATTCGGATGTTCAGACCGATCTCGACATTCGCCTGCCGGCCCAATCAGCCATCACCGCGCGGACCGTGCATGGCGACATCAAGCTGGCCGGCACCGATGGGCCGGTCACCATCACTTCACAAAGCGGCGACTTGGACTTGCACGACATTACCGGCGACGTGGCCGCCACTCTGACTCATGGCGATGCACATATCGATACGGTGAAAGGCAACGTCCGGATCGACGGGCAGGGCGGCGAAGTCGACGTCTCCAATGTCACCGGCGACGCAACCATGCAAGGCGACTTCTACGGTCCGATTCGTGCTCACGACATCCACAAGACCGTTCGCTATACCTCTTCCCGCAGCGATTTGACGCTGGGCCAGCTCTCGGGCGAAATGGAGATGGATTCCGGCGATTTGACGGTCTCCGACGTGAACGGCAGCTTTACTCTGACCACCGAGAACAAAGACGTCACACTCGACAACATCAATGGCCGCATCGATTTGACCGACAAGCGCGGGGACATCAGCCTGCACTTCGCGCAAGCGCCGCGCGATGACGTGCGCATCGCCGATGAATCCGGCAACATCGACATTACCATTCCGGCGCACTCCAACTTTACGATCTCCGCCATTTCCCGCAATGGCGACATCGAGAATGGCTTTGAGGCGTCCGGCCTGAAATCTTCAACGTCGGGCGAAACCACCATCCTCGAAGGCAGTTACGGCACGGGCGGCCCGCACATCACCCTGAGCACCACCTACGGCACCATCTCCATTCACAGAGCCGAATAGCCTGTAGCGTTGCGGCTCCACGGGCAGGTTTATTCTTCTTTCTGTAATTTCAATAGCCCTTCCAGAAGCTCGAAGAAATTCGGAAACGAAATCGCCACGCAATGCGGATCGCGTATGACTGTTTCCCCTTCCGCCCCGAGCGCCGCAATAGCGAACGCCATGGCGATGCGGTGATCCTCGTGCGGATCAATCGTTGCCCCGCGAAGCCGGCCCGCGGCGCGCCCGCCCACGCGCAGCCCGTCGGGAAACTCTTCCACTTTCGCGCCCATTTTGCGGAGGTTCTCCGCCATCACGGCGATGCGGTCGCTCTCTTTCACGCGTAATTCTTTTGCATCGCGAATCTCGATTCCCTGCTCCGTGTACGGCCCCAGCGCGGCAAGCATCGGCAGCTCATCGATCAGCCGCACCGTCATCGCGCCTGAAATTTTCCCGCCTTTGATCGGCGCATGATGCACGTTGATGTCGCCGGCCAGTTCCCCATCGCGCATCGCCAGCGCCACCACCGACACCGGCGCGCCCATCGAAGCCAAAAAATCGAGCACCGCCGTGCGCGTTGGATTGAGTCCCACGCCCTGAATAATCAGCTCCGAGTCCGGCACGATCAGCGTCGCCGCCAGAAAAAACGTCGCGGCGGAAATATCGCCCGGCACGGCAACCTGCCGCCCGCTCAGTTTTGGCCGTCCTTGCAACCGCACCGCGCCGTCTTGCCGTGTGACCGCCGCGCCCATCTCGCGCAGCGCCAGCTCCGTGTGGTCGCGCGTGTGCACCGGCTCATGAACAACCGTTTCGCCTTCCGCGAACAACCCCGCCAGCAGCACCGCCGACTTCACCTGCGCGCTGGCCACGTTCGGCGCATATTCAATGGCGCGCAGCGCGCCGCCCGTGATTTTCAGGGGCGCGAACTCATCTTCGCGCGCTTCGATTTTCGCGCCCATCTGCCGCAGCGGCTCCATCACACGCCGCATAGGCCTCCGGCGCAGCGATTTGTCTCCGGTCAGCTCGGCCGCAAACTTCTGTCCCGCAAGCGCGCCTGCCAGCAACCGCATGGTCGTCCCGCTGTTTCCGGCGTCGAGCGCCTTGCGCGGCTTGGCCCAGCCCGCCAGACCCTTCCCTTCGACGATGATCCCCCTGCCCTTTTCCTCGATCTTCACGCCCAGCCCGCGCAGGCACCGCAAGGTGCTTTCGCAATCGGCCGCCGGCGAATAATTGAAGATTTCGCTCTTTCCCTCGGCCAGTGCCGCCAAGATCGCGCTGCGATGCGAAATCGATTTGTCGCCGGGAAGCGTCAACACGCCGCGGAAAGCCTTGGCCGGCCGGATGCGTTTTTTCGCCATGCCAAAATCTTAGCACGCTACTCGGAAACAACCTTGCGCTCCGCTTCGGTGTCCAATGAAGTGCGCTTCCGCCACGAACAAGCTGCTGGCAAGCGCCAGTCATTATCGTGGAATCAGAGCGGCGCAACAGCATTGCGTCGCGCAATCGCGCAGGTTACTATGAAAAGTCTTATGCGTCTGCGACCCAGTCGTTTCTTCATCGCTGTTTTGGCCCTGTTTTTCGCTTTACCTCTCGCCGCCGCGGACAATCCCGAACTTTTTCCGCTGAGCGACGTCCATCCGGGCTTGAAAGGCGTGGCCTACACGATTTTCAGCGGCGACCAGGTCCAGCAAATGGACGTCACCGTCATCGGTGTTCTCAACAACGCCCTCGGCCCCAAGCAGGACATCATCCTGGTCGAACTCTCCGGCGCTGATGTCGCCAAGGACGGCGTGGTCGCCGGCATGAGCGGCAGCCCAGTCTATTTCGACGGCAAGCTTGCCGGCGCAATCTCTCTCAAGATCGGCACGTTCACCAAAGACGCAATCGCTGGCGTAACCCCCATTCAAAACATGCTCGATATCCAACAAGCCATGCCGGCGCAAGAAGCCATGTCGCCTGCTCCCGGCGGCGACGCCTCGGTCCCCGGCGTGTCACAAACCGCTGCAGGCGCGCAGTCTTTCGATTGGCCGGAGAAAGTCGCCCTTGGCGGCAACCAGTTTCTTGTCCCTATCGAAACGCCGCTGGTCTTCTCTGGCGTGTTGCCTCAAACGCTCGCGCGATTTTCTTCCGACTTCCAATCCTACGGCATGTCCGCCATGGCCGGAGGCACCGTGCCCCCGAGTCCAGAGGACGCCGAGCTTAAGCCCGGCGACATGGTGGGCATGCAGCTGGCATCCGGCGACCTGTCTCTGTATGCGGGATGCAGCGTCACCGCCATTATCCACGGCCGCGTCTTTGTTTGTGGCCATCCTTTTAACGCTTTCGGCTCCGTGGCGTTGCCTATGACGCGCGCGTACGTTCTCACCACGCTGGCATCAGCGCTCGAATCCACGAAAATCATGAACACCGGCGGGGTCATCGGAACGTTCCAGCAGGACCGGCTCACGGGAGTGGTCGGCCAGCTCGGTGCGGGTCCGTCCATGCTGCCCGTGAGCGTTAATGTCGCCACTTCCGCCGGAGAGCGCCATTTTCATTTCAACGTTGTCCAAAACCCCAAATTGACGCCGCTTCTGGTGGCCATCTCCGCCTACAACGGCATCGTCTCCAACACCGCCTACACGGAAGGAACCACGCTCCAGCTTGACGGCCGCATTGACATTGCCGGCCATCCCTCTGTGAACTTGCGCGGCATGTTCGTTCCTTCCGACACGCCTCTACCCGACGGCTATGCTCTGGCCATAACGGTCGAGTCGGCCTTCGCGCGTATCTACACCAACCCTTACGAAGTGCCCAAAGTCCAAAACGTCACCATCAACGTAACCAGCACGCCGGAAAGCCGCTGGTCCGCCGTTGATAGCGCGTGGGCGGACCAGAGCGAAGTTCAGCCCGGCCAAACCCTCAAAATCAAAGTTCTGCTTCGCCCCTATCGCGGCGCGCCCTACATTCAGGAGGTGCCCATCACCATCCCCGCGCAAGCGGCGAAAGGCAACCTCCAGGTTCTGGTCAGTGACGCCGAATCCCTCAATCGCATGCGCGAGCTTTTCGCCGGCCAGGGCGAAGGAAAACTGCAGGATTTGGACGAACTGATTCGCATCATCAATCGCGAACGCCAGAATGATCGCCTGTACGTCACCCTGTGGGAAAACTCCCCCACTCTGCTGGTCGAAGACAAAGAGCTGCCCAATATTCCCGCTTCTGAAATCAACGTCCTGGATCAGCGCCGCATGCCCGGCGGCGCGCAATTGCTCTATCAATCCGAAATTGGCGAGCATTCCGTCCCGATGAATCAGGTGATTACAGGCCAGCAATATCTTGCTGTCACAATCAAGTGATCCCAACCTTCAAAAAGATTGCGAGACAATCCATGCGGCGATTCACCCTTCTGTGCATTCTTTCGGCGGCTCTCCTCTGCGCCGTGGTAGCTCGCGCCGAACACACTCGGTTCTGGCAGCAATCCACCTTCGACCAATTCGACAAAGGGACACACAAGGGCGTCGCCCTGCGCAGCGATGGAATGCTGATGCCCGCCCCCGAATTCAAGCCCCTCGCCGATCCGGCTCTCGCCTACATCTGGGCCCTCGCCGCCGATTCGCGGGGACGCCTTTACGCCGCGGGCGGTTCCGACGCCAAAGTCATGCGCCTCGACGCCACGGAAAAACCGGCCATCGTGTTTGAGTCCAGCGAACTGGAAGCTCAGGCCCTCGCCATCGACAAGCAGGATAATCTCTACGTCGCAACTTCGCCCGACGGCAAGGTCTACAAAGTCACTCCCGACGGCCAGCACACCGTATTTTTCGATCCCAAGGCCAAATACATTTGGGCTCTTGCCTTCGATTCCGCGGGAACACTGTTTGTCGCCACCGGCGACACCGGCCAGGTTTTCGCCGTCGCTCCTGACGGCGCCGGCCAGCTCTTCTACAAAAGCGACGAAACTCACGCGCGCTCGCTGGCCTTCGATGCGCAGGGAAATTTGCTGATTGGCACCGACCCCAGCGGCCTGATCATCCGCGTTCCCGTGAATTCGCACCGCTCCGGCGCTCCGGAAGCCGGCAAGGCATTCGTCATTTACGAAACGGACAAAAAGGAAGTCACCGCTCTCGCCACGGACAGTGACGGCAACATCTACGCCGCCGCCGTCGGAAGCAAGACTCCGCGCGGCCCGCGCACCGGCGCGCCGCAAGCCGCCGCAGCAAATCAATTGGCGGCCATGCTTGCCGCCGCGGCTCGTTCCGGGGCTCAGGACGCAGGCCAGAATGCCGCCGTTGCCGCTGGGCAGGCTGGCGCAATGGTCCTTCCCGCTTTCCAAAATCCAACCGGAGGCAGCGAAGTCTATCGCATCGCCGCGGACGGCTCGCCGGAATCGCTTTGGTCTTCCCCGCAAGACGTCGTCTATGCGCTGGGCTTCTCTCCGGAGAATCATCTGCTGCTCGGCACCGGAAATCACGGCGAAGTCATCGAGCTCGATGACCAGCGCCTCTTTTCTTCGCTGGCAAGCTCGGACGCTGCGCAGGTCACCGCTCTGCTCCCCGGGCCCGGCCGCACCGTCTACGCCGCAACCGCCAATCCCGGGAAAGTTTTCGCGCTTGGCCCCTCTTACTCTCCGGAAGGTACGTTCGAATCCGATCCCTTCGACGCCAAAATTTATTCGCGCTGGGGACGCCTTACCTGGTGGGGCGAAAATGCCAGCGCGGGCAAGATCGAGTTTTACGTGCGCTCCGGCAACACCTCGGAGCCCGACGATTATTGGAGTCCATGGGCCGGCCCGTACACCAGCGACGCGGGAAACAGCGTCGATTGCCCGCCGGCTCGCTTCGTGCAGTGGAAAGCGGTCTTCCACGTGTCCGGCCAGCAGGATCAGCCAACCTTATCGTGGGTAAAGCTCGCCTACCTGCGCAAAAATGTTGCGCCCGTCATTGACGGCATCGCCGTGCAGGATCCCGGCCTCCGTGCCCAAAGCTTTGGCGCAAATAACCCCGGCCAGCCGCAAGGCCCCTCCGTCGTTCCGCTGCGCGAGCCGCGCACGCCCGGCGAACAAGATGACACTTTCTCCACATTCGTCGAATCGCAGCGCGGCCCGCGATTCAGCGCGCCGCCCCAGGGCCTGGTGGCCAAAGGCTATCAAACCGTGCTTTGGACCGCGCACGACGACAATGACGACGATCTCGTTTTTTCGCTCTACTATCGCGGCCAAGGCGAAAAAGACTGGAAGCTTCTGAAGGACAACATTCACGACGATTTTTATTCCTGGGACACCACTTCCATGCCCGACGGCGACTATTATTTGAAACTCGTCGCTTCCGACGCGCCTTCGAATCCCGTTGATCAGGCCCTCACGTCAGAAATGGAAAGCGATCGCTTTCAGGTCGATAACACGCCGCCCACCGTGGAGAACATCCGCGCCGAGCAATCCGGTGGCGAATGGCATGTGCGCTTCACCGCGCACGACGCCGCCAGCGCCATTGCGCGCACTTCCTACAGCCTCGACGCCGGCCGCTGGGAAACCGTGTTTCCTTCCGGCCAGCTCACCGATGCGCCCACGGAGAACTACGACGTTGCGCTTCGCGATTTGCCGCCCGGCGAACACACCGTCACCGTGCGCGTCTTCGACCAATTCGAAAACACCGCCACCGGCAAAGTCACCTTCACCGTCTCCGCCGCGCGCTAACGCTATTTCCCCGTATGCGCCAGCGCCGGTCCTCGCGCTCGCGCGCCTCGGTTCGCTTTTGTAGGGGCGGGTTAACCCCGCCCGCCTTTGTTGGCTTCGCTCTGAGCTTCCTGCTGTCAATTGCCCGGCGGGGCCAGGTAGTATCCCAGCCGTGCGCGCACCACAACATGCGGCCGCGAAACCCTTACCTCGATCTGATGCACGCCGGGCTGCGCCTGCCCTTGCAGTTGGTAGCTCAACACATACTGCGAATGAAGCTCGTCCGCAATACGGGCCAAATCAGCCTGAATATTGCGATCCTTGAAGGGATGGTAATAAGCGCCTCCCGTGAAAGCCACCGCAGCGCCCATCGCGTGGCTCTTTCGTATGTGCGTCACTCGTTGAACTAAAAACACCGCAAGGGCCAACAAATTCCCTCCACCATCCACTCCCTCCGGAACTCCCGGCCGTTCCGTTGGGTCCGCCCCAGGCGGAATATTTTCGGGTTCTCCCTCCTCGCCGGCCGCATCTTTCACGGGATCATCGCGCAAATCCGCCGCCGTGCTGCTCAGCCCAATCGTATAAATGCTGATGTTTGCGCGTTGCACCACTTGCAACACATTTTCCAGTCTGTGTTTGCTGCCGTCATCCTGCGCTTCGCTAATCACCAACAGCACGCGATGGCTCGTGTCCGGCTGCTTCTCCAGCAACAGCGCGCCCTCGAGCATCGCGTCATATAAATGCATGTCATCGTCCGCAAATCGAATGCCCTCAACCGCTTTTTCCACCGCATCGTGGTTGCTGGTGAATGGCTGCCGCACCTCCGCCGTGTCGCCCGCGCCAATCACTGTGGCCACGCCGTCCTCCGCCATCAGCGTTTCCGCAACCACAATGCCGTTGCTGCGAATCTCCCGCGCCATCATGTCGACGTGTGAGCTGTTTTCGACCACGAGCGCCAGGGCCAGCGGATGATCGTCCAGGCCCCAGCGATTGATGTGCTGTTCGGCGCCGTTATCGAAAACGTGAAACTCTTTTTCCTGAAGATCCAAAATAAAATTGCCCTTTTTGTCGACCACCGTCACCGGCGTCGTGATTTCATTCACCTGCGTGCGTATCGTGCTTGTGGGTGCGCTTTGCTGCGTTGCGCTCTGCTGCGCGGGGTTCTGTTTGGGGGAAACATTTTGCGGCGTGCTTTTCTGCGCCGCGTCTTGCTTCGGAGGGATAGTTGGCGCGGGAGCCTGCTGGCCGCGCGCGCTCATCACCGCCGCGCCCACCATCACTAGCAACATACCGCAAACCAAAACGTGCGTCGCCCGACGCATCCCCGCATTCTACTCGCCCCACCCGCCAGGAACCAGCCGCCCAAACCTGCTTGGGCACGCAGCGCCTCGATTGTGTAATAATTCTAACTTCCGGGCAAAGCGAGGAAACTCTATGGCGCCGAATGCGACGAACGGCATTCTCCAGAAGCGAAGCAATCATTCCGTGGATGACACCCTGGAAAAGCTCAAGCGCACTTTGCAAGCGAAGGCCGTCAACGTCTTTGCCGTGATTGACCATTCGGGTGAAGCGGAAAAGGTTGGGTTGAAGATGCGCCCCACCAAGCTGGTCATCTTCGGTAACCCGAAAGCCGGAACGCCCCTGATGCTGGCCGCGCCCAGCAGCGCCATCGACCTTCCTCTTAAGATTTTGGTCTGGGAGGATAGTGAAGGAAAAGTGTGGCTTTCCTATAACAGCCCGGCTTACTTGCAGCAGCGGCACGGCTTGCCGCAGGAGTTGCTGCAAAACATAGCCGTGGTCGAAACCTTGGCAGCCGCAGTGGCAGAGTAATTCAGCCGCGTCGAAAGAGGCTAGGCATGTCAACCGCGCCAACAGAACAAACCGCCGCAACAACTGCACCGGACCTCGCGGCAATTCGCGCCGCGCACGAGCGCATCCGCCCCCAGATTCATCGCACTCCGGTATTCACTTCCGAATCGCTCGACACGATGACCGGCGCGCATCTCTTTTTCAAATGCGAGAATCTGCAGAAGACGGGCTCCTTCAAATTCCGCGGCGCCACCAACGCCGTTTTTTCGCTCACCGACGAAGAGGCCAAGCGCGGCATCGTCACCGTGTCTTCCGGCAATCACGGCGCTGCGATCGCGCTCGCCGCGCGCCGCCGTGGAATTCCCGCCTGGATCGTCATGCCCGGTGAAGCGCCGCGCGCGAAACGACAATCGGTCGAATCCTACGGCGGCCGCGTCACCGAATGCGAATACAGCATGGAATCGCGCGAGGCGGTATGCAGAGCTCTACAGAAACAAACCGGTGCAATTCTCATTCATCCGTACAACAATCCGCGCGTGATTGCCGGCCAGGGCACTGCGGCGATCGAGCTTCTCGAAGACGTGCCCGATCTCGACATCGTCATCACGCCCGTCAGCGGCGGCGGCCTTTTGAGCGGCACCGCCATCGCTTCCAAATCTCTGCGGCCGTCCATTCGCGTCGTTGGCGCCGAGCCGAAAAACGCCGACGACGCCTATCGTTCCCTTGCCGACGGTAAAATCGAACCCGCCGCGAAGACCGAAACCATCGCCGACGGCCTCCGCGCGGTGCTCTGCCCGCTCACTTTTTCGATTCTGCGCCAGCACGTCGACGAAATCGCTCTCATCACCGAGGAGGAAATCCTCGCCACCATGCGCCTGCTCTGGGAGCGCCTGAAGCTGATCGTGGAACCTTCCGGCGCAGTCTCCGCCGGCATCGTTCTTCACAACAAAATCTCCGCGCGCGGCAAGCGCGTCGGAATCATTCTTTCCGGCGGGAATCTGGACCTCGATCAGATTCCTTTTGTCCGCGCCGGCAAATAGAGGCCGAGCGCTCTCGCTTACGTTTCGTTGGCTTTCCAATCGGTGGGCGGAAACACGATGTGCCAAAATCCCGACGCCTTCTCATCGAACTCCACAGCGACCTGAAATCCGCCTTGCCGAACCTGCGACATTCTGGTCACGCGGCATCCCATTCGCTGGCGCGAATGGTTGTGCTCCAAAACAAACCGCTCATTGAGCAGAAAATTCTCCGGAGAAATCAGCAGCGCGCCGTGATCGTTTACGTCTGCCGTAAACGCCGGCACAATCTTCGGCTTTCCTTCGATGCTGACGTGCAGCGTTACCCCCACGCGCAGCGTCACGCGCTGGCTGCGTCTCCGCTCCTCATGCGGGGCCGTTTGCGAGGAGGCCACGCCCGCCCGGAAGTCCTCGGCGCTCATTCCTGCGCCTTCACGGAATGACGAACGGGCTGCACGGGAAAACTTGGCTCTAAGGCATTCCCTGCGGTTGCGGTTGCGGTTGCGGTTGCGGTTGCGGTTGCGGTTGCCGTTAAAGCTGCGGCTACAACTCCACTCCCCAAAAGTCCATTTCCGGATTCACCAGCTCCACGCCCATCTCCCAGCCATCCAACCCCTTCTTGCCCCGATAAACCACCACGCCGCCGATGCTCCGCTGGTTTGCCAGGTTCGTGAGCACCAGCTTCTGCTCGATTGCCATTGGCTTGGCAGCAATCAGCAGGCAGCCGTAGAAATTCACCACCCGCGTGCGCGCCTGCGCCTGGCATTCTCGCCCCTTTAGGCCGTCCCGCCACTCGATCTCCACCGGGACCTGCGAATTCATCCGCGGCCCTCGCCGCTTTTCTCGCATTTTTCCTTCCAAGGGGGAGACAACGGAGTTCTGCATTCTGCTTGTCATTGTGATAACCCCAAAACTATCTTCCACGCTGAAAACACAAGACTTACTGGCCGGCGCCGGCTGTGCGCCAAAATCGTTACTCAATACTAGTATCCGCTTACGCCGCACGTCAATGGTACTCAATCTGACACTCTGGGCGCTGCCCGGCCCATTTCGGCACAACTACAGCTCAGCAGGAAGGGAGGGACACGAACCGCAGAATGCTGCCCTGAAGGAAATCCTAGTTCTCAGTGACCCGCTTCGCGCTCGGAGCCAGCACCGGCTCGGGATGAACGCGCACCGGCTCACGCGCGGCGGCATGGCGTCTATGGCCTTTGCGGTTAAGCCAAGTTTGGAACGTATCCATGTACGTATAGAAAACCGGCGTCAGGTACAGCGTCACCACCTGCGCAAAGATCAGTCCGCCGACCACCGACATTCCCAGCGGCCGCCGCGCTTCCGCGCCAGCTCCCATCCCAAACGCAATCGGTGCCGTGCCCATGATCGCCGCCATCGTAGTCATCATGATCGGCCGGAACCGGATCAAGCAGCCTTGCACCGCCGCTTCCGCCGGCGCGATGTGTCCTGCGCGTTCCAGTTCAATGGCGAAGTCCACCATCATGATCGCGTTTTTCTTCACAATGCCGATGAGCATGATGATCCCAACGAAACCAAAAAGGTCGAGCTGCATGTGGAAAAGCATCAGCGTTGCCAGCGCCCCGAACGCCGCGGACGGCAAGCCGGAAAGAATGGTAATGGGATGAATAAAGCTCTCGTACAAAATCCCCAGCACGATGTAGATCACCAAAATCGCCATGGCCAGCAACATTCCCAGTCCGGTCAGCGACTGTTGAAACGCCTGCGCGGTTCCCTGGAAGCTCGCACTCACCGTCAACGGCAAGGTATCCGACGCCAGCTTCTGAATCTCGTTCACCGCCTGTCCCAGCGAAACGCCAGGCGCCAAATCAAACGAAACCGTCACCGACGGCAATTGTCCCAGGTGGTTTACGGTCAAGGGTCCCAGGCTCGTGCTCAAACTCGAAACCGCATTCAACGGCACCAGTTGCCCGCTCGAAGAACGAATATAGAGATATGACAGCATCTGCGGGTCTTCCTGGTATTGCGGCTCGAGCTCCATAATTACCCAATATTCATTTGTGGGCGCGTAGATTGTCGAAATCCATCGCTGCCCATACGCTGTATCGAGCGCGTCTTCGATTTGCTGCGGACTTACGCCAAGCGCCAGAGCCTTGTCCCGGTCGATATTGATGTTTGCTTGCGGGCTTTTGATCTGTAGGTCCGTGGTGACGTCGATCAACCCCGGCAGTTGCTTCATCTTGTCATTCATGATCTGCGCGTATTTATAGAGCTGATCGGTATCCGGGCTCACCAGCGTGTATTGGTACAAACTCTTTGTCAGTTGTCCGCCGATGCGAATCGAAGGCGGATTTTGCATATAAACTCGCACGCCTGGAACCGCATTTAACTTCGCTTCCATTTCGCGCATGATCTCGGAAATCGTCATGTGATGTTCGAACAGCGGCCGTATGGCATGCACCAGCGAGCCAACCACCGCCGTGTTTCCGTACTTCGCGTTCAGATTCTCGTAGGTCGCATTCTTGGTCCACGGCCGGTCTGGACGCTCTTTCAGGTGGTTGAAGATGCGCCCGATATTCAGGCCCGATGTCCCGGAAGCCTGTATGCTCGAAAAAAATTCCAGCGTATTGGGATCATCAAGTGTTATCTGGTTCAGCGCCTTTTGGTGCGCCGCCATGGAATCGAACGAAATCCCTTGAACGGCTTCGTCAAATCCCACCACTTCATCGATATCCTCTTCCGGCAGGAATCCTTTCGGGATCACATAGAATTGCCACGCGGTCGCTACCAGCAGCAGCCCTCCCATCACCATCACCGCCGGGCGATGCCTCATGGACCATCGCAGGGTCCTTTCGTACCCGCGCAGCATGCCCTCGAACATCCGTTCCAGCGCGTTGTACATCCTCCCGTGCTTCTGCTCGCCGGCGTGGGCTTTCAAAAACCGGCTGCAAAGCATCGGCGTGAGCGTCAGCGATACGAAGCCCGAAACCAAAATCGCGGAAATAATCACCACCGCGAATTCGTGCAACAAGCGGCCCAGAATTCCCGCCATGAAAAACACCGGCAAGAACACCGCCGCCAGAGACAGCGTCATGGAAACGATTGTGAAACCGATCTCGCGCGATCCGCTCAGCGACGCTTCCAGCACTCCCTCGCCGTTTTCCATGTGCCGCACGATATTTTCGAGCATCACGATCGCGTCATCGACCACGAAACCGACCGATAGCGTCAGCGCCAGCAGCGATATATTGTCGACCGTATAATCCAGCAGATACATCACCGCAAACGTCCCGATGATCGACATCGGCAACGCCAGGCTCGGGATTACCGTCGCCGAAGCGTTCCGCAGAAAAAGGAAAATAACCAGCACCACCAGGACAATCGCCAGCAACAAGCTGAACTTAACGTCGTTCACCGACTCATTGATCGAAACCGATCGGTCGTACTCAATCGCCAGTTTCATCGCCGGCGGCATGATCGCCCGGAAACTCGGCAGCAGTTTCTTGACGGCATTGACGATGTCGATCGTGTTCGTGCCCGGCTGCCGTTGTATCGCCAGAATGACTCCTGGCTCCCCGTTGATCCAGTTCGCGAGTTTCGTATCCTGAATGCTGTCGTATACGTGCCCTATCTCATCCAGCCGCACCGGCGCCCCATTTCGATACGCCACGATGAGTTGCCGGTACGGTGCGGCGCTCATCATTTGCCCGTTGGCTTGCACCGTGAACGCTTTGTGCGCACCGTAGAGAGTCCCCGTCGGCAGGTTGACGTTCGCGTTTTGAACGGCTTGCTCCGCCTCGTCGATGCCGATCTGCCGGCTCGCCAATTCCTTGGGGTCCAGTTGAATCCGCACGGCGTAGGGCGTTGATCCATAAACCGAAACCTGCGCCACCCCGCTCACCATCGAGATTTGTTCGCCGAGCAGCGTCTCGGCATACTGGTCCACTTCGGAAGCCGGGAGCGTCGCCGACGTTGCCGCCAAATATAAAATCGGCGAATCGGCGGGATTCACCTTGCGAAACGTCGGCGGCGTCGGCATGTTCGGCGGCATTTGATTCGCTGCCGAGGTGATGGCCGCTTGCACGTCTTGCGCCGCGCCGTCGATATTCCGGTTCAGGTCGAATTGCAATGTGATAGAGGTCGACCCCAGCGCGCTGGTCGAGTTCATCGAATCCAGGCCCGGGATCGTCGTGAACTGCTTCTCGAGCGGCGTGGCAATCGATGAAGCCATCGTTTCGGGGCTGGCTCCCGCCAGCGACGCGGAAACCGTAATCGTGGGAAAATCAACGTTGGGCAGATCGCTGACCGCCAGACTGCGGTAGGCGACCAGGCCGAAGATCAGCACTGCGCCCATCACCAGGCACGTCATCACCGGTCGCTTAATGAAATTTTCTGCGATTTGCATGTTTCTTCCCGCGCTTCTCTAGAGACTCGCCCTGATTCTCACTTTCGTGCCGGCGATCAGCCGCACTTGGCCATCGGTTACCACCGTCTCCCCGGGCGTGACCCCTGCCGTGATCACCGACAAGCCGTTCACCGTCCGCGCCACTTTCACCGCTCGCAAATCCACGGTCATGTCCGCCTTGACCACAAAAAGATAATCGCCCTCTTGTCCGGTCATCACCGCTTGCGACGGCACCACGGTCGCATTTTCCTGCTCCGACAAACGCAAAATCACCGTTACGAACCCCCCCGGCCACAATCGCAAATCGGCGTTCGCAAACGTGCCATTCAATTGAATCGTGCCCGTCGTCGCATCAACCGTATTGTTCACGAAAGTCAGATACCCGTTCTCCGGTGCTGTGTTGTCGGATGGTGTTGCCTGGATGGGAAGCCTTCCCTTCGCCATATAACTCTTTATCTCCCCGAGATACTGCTGCGGCACGGAAAAATTGACGTAAATCGGCGAGATTTGATTGATGACCACCAGAATCGGCACATCGTCCGCTTTCACCACGGTTCCCGGGTAAACCAATTGGTTGCCGACGCGGCCGCTGATCGGAGCGTAGATCGAACAGAAAGAAACATTCAATCGCGCCGTCTCTGCGGAAGCTTCATCCGCCTGTACCGCCGCTTTGTCGGCCGCCGCTGTCGCCAGTTGCTCATCCAACTGCTCTTTCGGCACCACGCCCGATTCAAAAAGTTTCTGATACCGCTCCGCCTCCACGTCGGCCAGCGCCTCATTGGCTTTGTCTTTCGCCAGGTTTGCCTGCGCCAGCGCCAGCGCCGCTTGAAACGGCCGGTCATCCAGGCTCAGCAGCAAATCGCCCTTCTTCACGAACTGCCCCTGGGTGTAATGCACCGCGCTTACGATTCCTGCCACTTGCGATTCAATCGACACAGTGGAATACGCTTGGCCCGCTCCAATGGCATGCAGTTCAACGGGCATCGCCTTTTCCGTCGCCTTTGCGACCATCACGGGAACCACCGGAATATCCGGCGGCGCCGCGGCGTGCTCCGTGCACCCCGCCAAACTCAAGAGCGCCAGCGAGAGACCAACCATGGTCAGCCTAGAGAGTCCGCTCATTTTTCCTATGGACGTAGACCCCGCCCCTTCTTCGCCTTTCGCGCGATAATTCCAATCTCGATGATCGAAATGTCTCAGCGAGCACCCTGGTCGTTTCGCCGGGAATCCTGCGAGAATGCCTGCAGAGGCTCCTCAAATCGGTCCATCCTGGGCAATCGACCCGCACCTATTCGCTCTAATACATATCTGACGTTTCTTCCCTCCATCTCGTTGCAAATCTGTTCCGCTTTTTATTCTTTGCTGCTCCCCGCCTCCGCGCGTCTGTGCTACGATTCGGAGTCGCGGACGTGCATTGCGCGCGGT
This sequence comes from Candidatus Acidiferrales bacterium, assembly GCA_049281095.1. Taxonomy (GTDB): domain Bacteria; phylum Acidobacteriota; class Terriglobia; order Acidiferrales; family UBA7541; genus DAHUXN01. The sequence goes on along the minus strand of JBAPRL010000080.1, from coordinate 397 downwards.
TGGACGCCAGCGCGTGCGCCGCTATCGTAGCCATTTTATATTCACGGAATCCTATGGGAGAAAGAAACCGGATGGACACCAGCCAGGCCTCGCGTAACGGCAAACCCTACCTTCTGCCCGAAAAACCGTTTCGATCGCTCGACGATTACGTTGCCGTCGGCGGCCTCGAGGCGCTCAAGAAAGCCTACTCCATGCCGCGCGAAGCGATCATCGCTGAAATCAAGAAGGCCGGGTTGCGCGGCCGCGGCGGCGCCGGCTTTCCCGTCGCAATCAAGTGGACCAGCCTCGCCACCGATCCCTGTCCCACGAAATACGTCGCCTGCAACGCCACCGAAGGCGAGCCCGGCACGTTCAAAGATCGCATGCTGATGCGCCGCAATCCTTATCAGCTTCTCGA
>JBAPRL010000079.1:0-34172 GCA_049281095.1 Candidatus Acidiferrales bacterium | reverse complement strand
TTTTGCTTTTTTTGCTTTTTTTGCTTTTTTTGCTTTTTTTGCTTTTTTTGCTTTTTTTGCTTTTTTTGCTTTTTTTGCTTTTTTTGCTTTTTTTTAGTACAGTATCACCATCATCCCAGGATACTGCCTACGGCAGTACCTTGGCCCCGACCCTAGCATGGGGTCGGGTTCTTTTCTAAATGGCTAAGATTGTTGTCTTTATAGATGGTTTTAATCTGTACCACGCCATCGCCGCCCACGCGAAATACCGCCCCTACAAATGGTTAAATTTGAGAAAGTTGGCGTCCCTCTACGTACACGGTCAGGACACTCTCGAAGCAGTCCTATACTTTACGACGCTCGCAACATGGGACATGGCCAAGGCAGTGCGCCACAAACTTTATATCAGGGCGCTCGAGAACGAGGGACTGACGATTGTCTACGGCGAGTTCAAGAGAAAACAAAAACACTGCAAGCTCTGTCAAAAGGACTTTTGGAGCTTCGAGGAAAAACAGACCGACGTGAACATCGCCTTAAGCCTGTTTCAGTTCGCGGTCGCGGATCGATATGACAAAGCGGTAATCATTTCTGGTGACACAGATCTGCTTCCAGCAGTCAAGGCGGTTCGCGCTACGTTCCCAGGCAGACAAATTGGGATCGTTATTCCGATCGGCAGAGCCTCCGAGGATTTCAAGAAACAAGCCGACTTCCACTACAAGATGAGAGAACATCACCTGGCATCGAGCCGTTTTAGTGACGTCATAACTCTAAAAGACAAGACTCTCCTTAGCTGCCCCGAAACTTGGAAGTAATCGCAACACCCGCGAAGTCTGCCGACGCCTTTAATTCCAATGGCCGCATCGGCATCGCTGATATGCGCCGCTGTCGCGCTCACATTTGCGCGGGAGGCCCACGACACGGAATCAAAGCCGTCCTGCACAAACGGCAGTAGGTCGCACATGGCCTGTTTCGGGATCTTTACCCGTTGGCGCACGCACCACCCTTCTGATTCCGCGCAAGTAATATAACCGTTTAGCTAACCGGCAGATTTGTGTTTCAATCTAGGGCCATTGTGTGCCCTTCGCACCGTGCTGCACGAGCGCAACTGAAATATGCCGAGGATATTCTGATGAGGAATTTACTGCGAGTCATCGCATTCTTGTCGCTGGCGTGCATTGCCGCGGCGCCGGCGTTTGCTCAGGGCGTTCGCTACAATGACGTTGCGCGCACGGCGGACAACACGCCACTGAATAATGGCGCGGTCGCCGTTTGCGTATCGAGCCCTACGAACCCGGGCAACGTCGGCGAGCCATGCTCGCCGTTGGCGGCGATTTACATGGACCCGGCGCTCTCGGTGCCGGCTGCCAACCCAATTCTTGCCGACGAGCACGGTAATTTCGGTTTTTGGGCCGCTCCGGGAACGTATTTCATTGAATTTTATTCCCCCTCGCGAACGACCGCACCGTTCACACAGATGATCACCCTCGGATGCGTGCCAAACACCACCACCGCCGGCTGTGGCTCCGTCGCCACGCAGGGCAATAACACTTGGACGGGCACGAACACGTTCAGCGCCAACACCTATTTCGGTTCCGGTGATCCGTGGTTCGACGTCAAGGCCTTCGGCGCGAAGTGCGACGACACCACCGACGACACCGCCGCGATTCAAGCCGCGCTCGCGGCCGTTCCTTCTACCGGCGGCTTGGTGATGATTCCCGGTGTTTGCAAATTCACTTCGACGCTGGTGATAAGCACGCCCGACGTCACCATCGAAGGCCAGGGCCATTTCCAATTCATCACCCAGAATGCTCCAGTCACCTATCTCGATTATCAAGGCACGAACGGCAACGCGATTCTCGTCTCCGCGCAGGGATTCAAGATGCAGGACGTGGGTATCAAGTATCCCACCACGATTGGCGGCCCGCTCGCAGCTCCCGCTGCGCCAACGCTCACGCAAGTCGCGGGCACCGGCTGTCCCGCCGAGCCTTACTACGCGCAAATCACTTACCTCAACGCACAAGGAGAAACATCCGTTTCCTCGGAGGCCACTTTCACGACGACAACAGGGAACTGCTTGCACGTTGCTTCGCCCTCGGCAGTGACCGGCGCAACCGGCTGGAACCTTTACGTCTCGACGAACTCCAACAACGAAACGAAACAAAACGCTACGCCCTTTGCCATCGGCGCGTCGTGGACTTTCAATGGCACGCTCGTCAACCTCGGTTACCGCCCGCCGTTCAACACCACCGCCTATTCGGCCGTCTATGACAACAACGGCGCGCAGCTCGACGGCGTCAAGATTTTTACCGACGCCGCTTCCTCCGCTGGCAGCGCAACGATGGCCAACGGCTACACCGGCTTCGGCTGCTGTGGCAAATTGCACAACGTCTACATCGCCGGTTTCGGCGTCGGCGTCGCCGGCGCCGGCTCGAACAACGACTTCTCGCTAACCGATAGCTTCGTGCAAGCAGACTACGTCGGCGCGTTCATCGTCAACGGCGCGGACATCAACATTGTGCGCGACGACTTCGAAGGCAACGTCGTTAGCAACATCAAGATGCTCTACGGCTCGCCCTACACCATCAGCCAGAATTATTTCGAGCAGCAGGGAACGAATCCGCCTTCTTACAACGTGCAGATCGGCGACACCACCATTCCGCCGCAGGGATTCACGCCCACTCCAGGCTCGATGATCATCGAAGGCAATTTCATGCAGTGCAATTTGACGGCGTATCCGCCCGCGCCCATTGTCATCGACACCGCTGCTTCGCTCAACATCGAGCGAAACTCATTTTCGCAGTGCGGCAATCAGAACATCATCGCGAATCTCGCCGGCACGGCCGCGCACATCAAGGTGCTCGGAAATATTTCCGACGCCACGCCGCTTTCGTGGATCACTTCCACCACGGGCGTCGACGAAAGCGACCTGAACGGCACGCAACTCCTGCCCGGCACTCCTTTCTTCTACGGCTTGGGTGTCGACTCTGCGTCCGGGAACAGCTCGCTGCTATTGCGCAGCGGCGGAGCGAGCGCGTGGAACATGAATGCATCCACGTCCGCGCTTTCCTTCGGCTTCAACGCGCATACCGGCGAAAACGTGCTCCAGCTCAAGCCCTTCGGCTCGCAAAGCTTCGCCAGCGTGCAAAGCAATTACGCGATGGACGCCGCCGAAGTCGTCGTCACGCAGTCCGGCAGCGCGGCTACTTTCGACGCGGGGCTCGGCAACACATTTGAACTCACGCTCACCGCGAATGTCACCTCGAGCACTCTGGTAAACCTGCAGCCCGGCCAATGGCTCGCGTTCATCGTTTGCCAAGGCGGCTCGGGCGGGCCGTGGACTTTCGCGTGGCCGTCGAATGTTTTCGGCGGCGGCGTCATCGGCGCCGTAGGAGGGAATTGCAGCACGCAAACTTTTTACGTCAGCGGCTCGAACGCTTGGGCGGTTGGTCCGATGATGACGAACTTGTCGACGGGCCTGAGCGGGCTTTCGCTGCCCGCGGTTTCCGGCACGGTGCCGTATTTCACTGGCACTTGGACCAACGGTAACTGCTTGCAAGCCGGCGGCTCACCCGGATTGATCAGCGTCACCTCCGGCGCCTGCGGAACAGGTGGCAGCGGAGGAAGCTCCCTCACTTCAACCGCGGTGGGATTCGGAAACACGTCCAACTTACTCGGCGGCGACGCGACGAATTTCTTCTACAACTCCAGCACGCACAATTTGACCATCACCGGCGCGCTCACCACGGCTGCAAACTCATTCGCGCTCAGCCAGCTCGTTAACCCTGGCGCACAGGGCGATGTGCTTTGCGGCAATTCGACTCCTGCGTGGTCCGATTGCGCGCCGGGCTTGCAGCACCGCAGCGTCACCGGCGCCACCGACACAATCGCCTCCACGGATCGCGGAAACGTCGTTACCTACAGCGGCGCTTCCGCCGTCGCCGTCACGCTTCCCGCGGCATCTTCCTTCGGCAACAACTTCTTTTTCCACGTGGAATCGACGGGCACCGGCGCACCGACTTTCACGCCCGCGTCCGGCACGATTAATGGCGCAGCCTCGTTCACACCGCCCGAAAACAGTTTCGGCACAATTTATTCGCCGGACAACACAAATTGGACCGCCGATTTCACTTTTTTCGCCGGTGGCTCGGCCACGGTATCCGCCACAGCGCCATCGAGCGTCGGGTGCAACGACACAACAGTGACGGTTACAGGGGCCACGACTTCGATGGCGGTTTCCGTTTCTCCGCAGTCAAGCCCAGGATCAAACGTCACTTGGTCTGCCTTTGTTTCTGCCGCAAATACGGTCGACGTGCGCCTCTGCACGCTCGTCGCGTTCACGCCGTCGGCCGTAACCTACAACGTCCGCGTCATCCGCTAGGCCGCCGGACGTAACCCGCTCGGCGGGCAATTAGCACAACCGATGCATAAGAAAAGGAGTCTTGCGTGCAAGCTCATCGTCACGCCGTGATTTTCCTGTCGCTGCTTTTTCTCGCGCTGCTGGCCTGCGCGCACGCAGGAAAGGCCCCTTTGCCGGATCCCTCGCCTGCTCCTGCACCTGCGCCGACGCTCGACACCTACGGCGGCCGCGAGGACATCCCCTGCACTAACACTACGGGTCATTTCATCGTCGAGAAGGTGAGTAACCGCTGGTGGTTCTGCGATCCGGACGGCTATGTTTTTACGGCCATGGCCGTCACTCTGGGGCCGCCCGCGACGGGGCAAATCGATTGCACCGGAAATAATGTCTACAGCGTCGTGGTCGCGAAATATGGAGACGCGACCTACAACTGGGCGTGGCAAACGCTCCAGCGCGTTACACAGATCGTCGGTTTCAATTCCTTGGGAGAAGATTCTGGCGGCGACATCTTCCCGCAGACGACATGCTCCAGTTGCACCTGGCCCGGAAAAGTCCAGCCGATCCCGCTGCCATACTTCACCGAGATCAAGCCGACAGGCTACGCCGGAGAAAACCACCTCGGCTATCTGAGCGAGCCGATCAAGGAGATCATCCAGGGAGTCAACAACACCTACTACACGAGCTGGCGAGGCGACCCGCTCTACGACGGATTCGACCCGAAGCTGGTGACCGAAGTCGACGACGAGCTGGTGAACGGAAACCATACCGACATCACCGGAAATTCGCCCTACCTGCTCGGCGTGTTTCACGACGACTCGGACTACTTCTGGGGCTCAGGGCAAGGTCCGGACTTCTATAGCGGGCATGGGCCCACCGATGCGAACATCGGCTGGCTCACGCTGCTCACTTCTCCGGTGCAAACGTACAATCCTGCATCCTTCACCGAAGGTTGGCCTTCGCTCTATCAGCAGACGACGGTCTACTCGAAGGCGCAGGCCAATAATCCTTCGGCTTGCTCAAATACGAGCCCCTGCAGCCTGCGGGATTATCTGTGGTGCGAATATACCTTGTGCGGCTCGCGCTCGAACGCGACTGGGATTGCCGATCTGAACGCCGCGTGGGGGTCGGATTACACGTCGTTCGATTCCACCGGAACGCAGGTCACGGCTGAATCCGTCGGGACTGGCGACGGCTCGACCGTTTCCTTCTCCCACAGCCTGGCGCATTCTCCGGTTTCCCCGTTCAGCGTTCTTGTCTCCATCGGCGGCGTCGCGCAGCTTGGCGACTGCTCCTGGATGGTGGCGGCGAATTACTCCGCGACGCTGTGCCCAAAGGTCGCGCCCGCTCCTCCAACGCTTTCCTACGTAGCAGGCGGTTCTCTGGCTGCCACCACGTATTACGTTACCGCCAGTTACGTCGCCCCAGCGGATGGCACGACTTCAACCAGCGTGCAGGAATCCATCGCCGTACCGGCAAACAATCTGCTCGTGGTGGAGTCGCCCGCGTCCTGGTATACGGCGACAGGCTGGAATGCTTGCGTATCGAACACCTCAGGCGGCGAGACCTATCAAAACGGCGGGACGCCAATTTCTATCGGCACGAATTGGACGGAGCCGACTTCGGGCCTCGTCGCTGGATCGTCCTGCACCAAGAATGTCACCAACTGGGGCACGCTCAACAGCCTGGACGATCCATCTCCGATGCTGACCGTGGATGGAACTTCCGGCTCGACAACCATCACTTACGTCGTGGTCGCCAATCTGGCGGACGGCGGCACGCAGACTTCGCTCGCAGAACAAACCACGACCGCAAATACCACGCTTTCTTCCAGCAACTATGTCGCGGTGAAGACCTCATCGCCCAGAGCAGCCGTGGCGTCGGGAAGTTCGAGCTGCGCCGTCTACCGTCTGAGCACGAACGGCGCCAGCCCGACGACGACGGGCAAGATCGGCACGACCGCATGCGGCTCCACACTCAATGACACCGGGCTCGCCGGTGACAGCACGATGCCAGCCAACACCCCAGTGGTTGCGAATCTGAGCTTCGTCAACTACTCCACTGGGCACATCGGAGTAACTTTCGCATGGGCGCCCGCGAGCAGCGCCGCCATCACCGCAAGCTACATCTACGGCGGCTGGATGTCCGGCGGCACGGGCCTGATGGATGAGTACGGCGCCAATTCCTGGGTCGGCTCCAATCCATTTTGCGTGGAAGGGGCCAATTCCAGTTATCCCACTTACTTTACCTGCGACGGCACGATCAATCCCGTTCCTAACGCAGCGGCCGCGGCGGGAGCTGACCTGGACAACTGGATCGAGGAATTCTCCGCCAACTATTTCAAGACAATGCATACCGCGATCCGCGCCGTGTCGAACGTTCCTGACTTGGGCCTGGACGTGTTTGGTTCTTGGGGCCTTCCCTCGTTCAGCCGCTTCATGCAGGGTTCCCAAGGCTATATTGACGGAGCGTTCGTCAATCTGAAGCCGTGGCACTTCATCGTGGGGACTTCGCCGAGTACCGCGGCTTTCGATGCAGCCTACCAGTACACCACACAGTACCTGGGTGACGTTCCGCTCATCAATTTCCAGGGCATCTACGCCACGGCCGATTCCGACGACTACGACGCGACCTCGGGAAATCCCGGCGGCTGCTCGACCAACGGCGGCGACCCATACAATGATTTCGCGACCCAAGCGCTTCGCGGCAAAACCTGGTACGACATGGTCAACACATTTCTGACCACGCCGACGTACAACGGCGACATCCAGTACGCTGGCATCGTTTGGTGGGTCTGGCAGGATTTTCAGGGCGCCAACCAGGGCGTCGACAGCCTTTACGACAATCTCTACAACGGATACGAAGTGCAAGCTCCCGTGGTGCCGTGCACTTCGCCGCTTAGTTCTTACAACTGCGGGGCGGACCTCGGCAGCTACGGCAACGCCATCACCGGAACGAACGGAATCCAGGCCGGCAACGCTCTCTGGTTGGGCGCCACATCGAAACCCGCGGCGCCGTCAAAGAGCGGCGTCATCTGGGGCGCTCGAAAACAGAAGCAAGAAACGGTCAGCGGCGCTTCTGCGAACCGGAAGTAGCGGGTTCTCCCAACACAAATCTCCGTCAGTCATTCGGCAAGCCTTAAATCGCAAATTATTTTCGCCGGCTGAACCAGGCGCAAAGAGAGGCCCGGCATGCAAATCGGATTGGCAACTTTCGTGCGCAGTCATCCCGCCGCGTCGGGAGCGATCGGCGCGTGGCTCATCGGGAATATCGCCGCGGCGCTGCCTTCACCCGACAACACGTCCGGAAAGCTTTACAAATTTGCGTTTGCGTTCATGCACGGCATCGGCGGTTCGATTCCGCGCATTGGCGCGACGCTCTTTCCTCAGTACGCAAGATATTTCGGCGCGGCCGCCACCAACACGCCGCCTGCAACGCCGCCAGAAACGAAATCGTGACACGTCGTAGAAACGGGGGCCCCCGCCATGTTCAACGGTAACGGCAACGGTTTGTGGAGGACCATCGCACTGATGGCCTTCAGCGGGCTCGGCGGTTGCGTCAGCACCGCCTATTTTATCGGCCACAGCATGGTCACGCGCAGCGACGTCAGCCTGATGATCGCCACCCAGTCGCCCTACGCACAGGACAAGAACGACATTTACAACCGCCTCGAGGAATTGCGCACCGGCCAGCGCGAAGAAAATCAAAAACTCGACGCGCTCATCGAAGCGCTCTCCGCGAGGAAGCCTTGATTTTTGGTTTTTGGATGTGCTGCGGCCTGCGCGCACAGGCTAGGACGAAAGACACTGCTTCTTAAATTCCGATCGCGCGCTTCATTCACGCGAAGTAGTCCGCCGATCATTCCATGAAACTCACGGTCACACGCCAGCAGGGAACTGCCCACTCGACGCCCGGCCTGCTCGACATCGACGGCGTTTTCCAGTGCTACACCCTCGAGCCGCGCATGGACCAGTCGCAAGGGAAGCCCTTCGCCATTCCCGCCGGGGACTACGCGCTCCTTCTCGAACGCTCGCCGCACTTCAGCGCCATCATGGGCTACGACTTCCTGACGCCGCACGTGCTCGATGTCCCGGGCTTCGACTACATCGAAATCCATCCCGGCAACAAGCCCGCTGACACTCTGGGCTGCTGTTTAGTCGGCGAGACGCACAGCCCGAATGCGCCGGACTGGATCGGCAACAGCGTGGTTGCGTTCAACACCCTCATGGCGCGCCTGAAAACCAACAAAGGCCCGCTCACAATTTCTTACGTGGACTTTCAGGAGGAAACAAAATGACGCGCCGCGGCGGGCGCTCGATCGCGTAATCGTTCGCCGTGCCCGGGAAGGGAACTGGGGTTCACGTTTTCTTCCTATCGCGCGCTTTATCCGCGCGAAGTCCTCGCCTTTCACGCATCACGAGCCACTATTTTTTCACAAAGGAGAAACTCAATGAACCACCGCATCGCAAAAGCATCCGTCTGCACCATTTTGTCCCTTGCGCTCATCCTCGCCGGATGCAGCGTCTCGTGGATCAACACCGCGCTGGCCGATTTGCCGGTCATCACGCAAGTCGCGCTGAACATCGCCAGCATCGTCTCTGCTGCCGACGGGAGCCAAGTCAGCCCAGCCGTAGCCACTCAAGTCCAGTCCATCTCCAATCAGGTGAAGTCCGACCTCACGCTCGTGCAGAGCCTCATCACCAGCTATCAAAGCGCGACCGCCGCGGAACAGCCCGGCATCGTGCAGAAAATCAGCGCGGCGCTCAGTGACGTGCAGACGAATCTAACCGCCATCCTCACCGCCGTGCACGTCAACGACGCAGCCCTGCAAGCCACCATCGTCGCCGCCGTCGGCGTCGCCGTCACCACCGTGGCCTCCATCGCGTCGCTCTTGCCCGCCGCACCGGGCACGGTCCGCGCGAACCGCGCCGTTAAACCACCCTCCGCCTCGCAGCTCAAAAAGCAATTCAACGCCATCTTCCTCGCCAACGGCTTCCCCCAAGCCCGCATCCGCTAGCCTGTTCAGGGACGTCCCTTAGGAGTGTGCTGTCTGCAGGCCTACGGAACGGCATGGTACACTTTCGTACCCTCAATGGGCGACCAACCAAAAGACCGCGTTTCTGACTTGATGCAGCGACTAGGGATCAGTGGCCGTCAGCTACAAAACGTCAAATTAGGGCCTGGAGTCGTGGGACGAAATTCTTCAATCGCGTGGGTCTTTGAGGTCGTAATGCTTGCAGGAGTCATCGCTTCTGCCGTCGAGCACGACACTCTGATGCTGGGTGTGTCTCTGGGTGGATCGATTTTAGTTGCGGTCGTGATCTCCTTGAGCAATGTGTATTTTGGAAATAAGAATCCGGCGGCGGCCCTTCTGGAGGGTGCGCAATTCTTAGAATATCACCAGATGCAAATGGCCGCGAAGGGCGTTCCGGTGATTGAGTCTCCAGGCGCGCCTTCTCCAGCGCCGTCGAAGCTTCAAGCCGATGAAAGTTCAGAACCGGAGCAGCTAGAAGAGTGACAGCTTACAAGGTAAAGCGATTTGTGCATCTAGGAATCAATCCGCGTGGCATTTTGCCCATAGGTACGCACGCGACTGTCGAAAAATATCTGGATACTGCCGCTTCGGATTGGTACCGATACGCCGCTCAAAACTATGTCCTGTGGACAAACGCAGACGTACTCGCGCTCGCTCGAGGCGTGACAAGTCTGCCTGGCATGTCAAATTTCTACGTCTTCGTAACCGAATTCTCCCACGCCGCCGCTAACGGTATGATGGCCCGTGAATTCTGGGACTGGTTCAACCGGTCTCGCAGCCAGTACTAGAAGCTCCCTTCACACAGCCGCAAAGTAAGTTCCATTTAAAGGGTCGTTCCATGCTTCCTCTCATGCCATTTCGCCTCGGCAAACTTGCCCCGCGCGTCGATTCGCGCACGCTCAAGCTCCAAGCTTATCTGCGGCAGCGCGCGCTCCCTTCGCCGCCATCCGCCGTCGACTGGACCGCGAAAATCTCCTCGTGGCCCATGATGGCCAACGACACCATCGGCGACTGCACCTGCGCCGCCGCCGGCCACATGATCGAGTGCTGGACCGCCAACCTCGGCGACGCCTTCACGCCAACCAACGCGCAAATCATCGCCGCCTATTCCGCAACCGGCGATTACGTCGTCGGCGATCCCACCACCGACAACGGCGCCGTCGAGCTCGACGTGCTCAATTACTGGCGCCAGCAGGGAATTGCCGGCCATAAAATCGACGCCTACGCCTCGTTCGACTCCCATAGTCAGGAATGCGCCCGCCAGGCCATCAGCCTCTTCGGAGGCGTTTACATCGGCCTCTCGCTTCCTCTCTTCGCCCAGCAGCAGGATGTTTGGGACGTTCCTTCGCTCTGGTCCCGCTTGCGCGGCCAAGACGCGCCCGGCTCCTGGGGAGGCCACGCCGTTCCCATCCTCGCGTACGACGCCGACGGTCTCACCTGCATCACCTGGGGCGCAAGAAAACGCATGACCTGGGCATTCTTCGCGCAGTATTGCGACGAAGCCTACGCGCCGCTCAGCCACGACTGGCTCAACGCACAGGGAATCGACCCATCCGGCGTCGACTTCGCTCAACTGCAGAGTGATTTAACTGCGGTGTCGTCCGAGGAAAATCAGCCCGCCCACACCAATCCCTAGCAGCAGAGAGGTTGGAGGCTCCGGAGTCCGTACCCCAGAGAACGTAAACATCGCTCCTGTGCCGTTGTACCCGTTGAGCGTAAACGTCGCATAGAACGTATCAAAAATGAATCCGCCCTCAAACGTGTCGAGTTCCGCGGAGTTGATCGTGCCGGAGTACTCGACGCCGTTCCCATAGATGGGGATTGAACCGCCGTCATAGCCGCTCTCGGTGCAGGTAGCATACGGCCCATTGCAGGCTCCAAATTCGGATGAGTCCGTAGAAGAGTAGAATACGAGCGACGTCAGGTCGTAGCTGACGCAATCGGTTGGCCCGGTTTCCTGCCGCGTGCTTCATCCGCGCGAAGTTTTGCCTTTCCTTTCGGGCAGAGAACGCGGTGAAGGAGGCAAACGCCTGTCTAACTAGAATTGATAACACGCGTCGACCTCGCCTCCCTCACCGCAACCTCTCCGCCAACTCGCCTTGCCGTCACCCCGCGCCGCCAGCGCCGCATTGCCGCCTCTCTGGAGAACCATTTCCGAGATGTCCTCTGTCCTACGCTTGCCCACTTCGCGACCCTGCCTACAGATGGGGAGAATTAGGGGACGTGCAGGCGGACGTGAGGTACAGCGGTGTCGCAACCCCTCAATGCCCCACGTCTTGGCGACCGCGATGCTTGGATTGGCCGTCTAGGGCTTAGACGCTACCGAACCGCCGTCGCTACGCCCTGATTGGGCTTCGCTGATAAGGCATTCCCTGTGGCCATGCATAACGGGCAGGCAGGTAACGACGTTCCAGCCCTGATGAGAAACCGGCACCGTCGTTCTGCACGTATAAGCCTGCAGTGGACGGCTGCAAGGAATAGGGCCAAGCAGGTCTTCATTTCCGTTGTATCCCTGCAAAACGGTCGGAACCCACCAAGCATTTCCGGCATTTTCCTAGCTGCCGTTCGCGCCCTTCATCGCCATGTCCAGCGCATTGATCTGCGTCCAGGGCGCAAGCGACTAAACGGGTAGGTTGAGCAAAAGTCGAATCCCCCAACCGCGCATTTCGTACCGTCCCGGAAGATCCAACCGTTGTCCTCGCCAATCCCCCAATTCTGGCCCCCAGCACTCGCCGACTCATCGCCCCCGCTGTACAGCAGACGCGGGCCGCAATGCGACACCGCAGCGCTGCCTGTCCGCGCCATTTGCGACTCCCTGCGCGTGCCACGCAGTCGGCTAGCTTCCGGGCGCAGAACACCGGGCTCCTGCCGGCCCCAGCCCCCTTCCCGAAAAGCTTCGTCGACCTCACGAAATAACCCTTGACATCGTCCTGCCTTATGGCTACCCTCCGCCCTCATAAACTACAATTGCTACCTCTAATATGTATTATGTATCTATGAAGGCAGGCGAGGGCGGCGCTGGGTAGTGATTTCCCTTCGGTGATGTCCGTGGCGATTTCCGCCAAAGCGGACAGCTTGCCCTAGGGACCGACGGTCTTTAGCAACCACGGTGTGGCCATTGGACTGCGGACTCCCACTAACCACGGTGCGGCCGTGGAGGAAAAACGTTGGCGCACTTTCAACACCGAGTGATTTTGTTTCGGCGACGGCGGCGGCGACCGCGGTTTTCGTCTCTGGAGCGATCACGAGGAGCTAGGGTTTGGCGCACGGACGAGAGAGATATCTGCAAGGCCGGAGCGGTCACGAGGAGCTAGGGTTTGGTTGGCTGGCGAGAAAGATCGAAGCGGATGATTTGCTCCAGCGCCTGACGATCTCCGCCAAGGAAGGTGCGGCCGTTGAGGAAAAACGTCGGCGGTGCTTTCAACGGCGAGTGGCTTTCCTTCACAGCGTTCGGCGTGCTTTCAACGGCGAGCTTGTAAGGGTCAAAAGGGCTGACCGAGAAGTAGCGAGCTCCATTTCAAACGTCGGCACCTCCTCGAGTGATTTTCCTTCGGCGGCGACCGCGGTTTTCGTCTCTGGAGCGGTCACGAGGAGCTAGGGTTTGGTTGGCTGGCGAGAGAGATCGAAGCGGATGATTTGCTCCAGCGCCTGACGATCTCCGCCAAGGAAGGTGCGGCCGTTGAGGAAAAACGTCGGCGTGCTTTCGACACCGAGTGATTTTCCTTCCGCTATGTCGGCGTCGACGGCGGCTTTGGTTTCCGGAGCGGTCATGCAGGAATGCAGTGCATCGGCGGAGAGGCCGGCGTCGACGGCAGCCGCAGTAATTTGGTCCCAAGCATTATCGGGACTGATGGCACCCTGATTCTCAAAAATCGTGTCCTGGAATTTCATGAATGCGTCCGAGGACGTTTTGTAGACGCAGCGTCCGGCGAGTGCTGCGGTCATGGCCCAAGGATGAAGTTCCGTCAGCGGGAAATTTTTGTAGACGAAGCGCACCTGCGGAAACTCCGGCTCGACGACCTTCAGGATCGAATACATTTCCTGGCAATGAGGGCATTCAAAGTCGCTGAATTCGACGACCGTCAGTTTTGCGTTTGCGGGGCCAATGGAAGGTGAGTCGCCGAGCTTTATTTTGGCGCGAGTTTCGGCGAACGGATCTTTGGAGAGGTCGCGTAACTCACCACGGACCATGAATCGGCCATCTTTGGTGACGTAGACAGTGCCAGTGTCCGTGTGACCTTGATAAGTGACGGAGACGGGCACCTGGACGAGTTCGGGAATCGGAGAGGGAGTGGCGGGGCCGAGCGTAACTTTGTACTCGGGGGTCCATCCAAACAGGACGCGGAGATAGGATTCGACCTTGGCAGTCAGTGCGTCGTTTGTGGCAGGGGCGGACGAGGCTTGAGAGCTTGTCGCGGCTGATTTGGTTTGCGCGGCGGCGGATATGGCGAGGGCCGTAACGAGAAGAATTGCGCGTTTGATCATTGCGTGCCTTTCAACGATAAAAATTGCGATACGGCAGGGAATTTGTTCGAGAGATGACTTCCCTGCCCTCTTTCAGATGCAAAAAGGAACGAAGAGAATACCTTAAGGCAGTGGCTCGTGGCGAGTGGCTAGTGACTAGAGAAAAGACAGGACAAGAATCGAAAAGCAAAACTCGGAAAACGGAACACGAAGACGTCGCGGCCTTCCCAACGTCACTTGAATCACAGAGAAAAGACATCAGATTTTAATTATTATCTGTGCCCTGGACATAAGCCCTTAAATTGGCCGACTTCCCAGCAGTATACAACTGTGCCGCTCGCGGGGCGGGAGGTAAAGCTTCCTGACATGGCGCAGCCGTCCTCGCTGACGAATAGCGTGGCGGTTGCAGTGAATTCTCGATCAACGGGAGTTGCAAGTGGTTCATTATTTAAATCCCCATGCATCATTGTCAATTGCACGTGTGCGCCGGCAGAGATAGCCGGAGCGATCGTCAACGGGCCGACAACTATTTTGGGATACTTGCCCTTCTTTGACTTTCCTAGACCCTCAAACCAGGTCCCGTGCGCTGCATCTGTTAGAGTGATGGGTTCTGGAATAACCGCATTGTCTTGATTGGCTGTCGGAGCTTTCGTTCGAACCATGTTCCAAACCCCGAGAGGATAATTCGCCATTCTTGCACACGTTCTCGGGAAATACTGCGAAGCTACGACATCAGACCCTATATAGTCTTTTTCAACCTGCTCTTTGGTCAGATATGACCCTTTTTTTACAGATTCCGAGCCAGTAATTGACACGATTTGTGCGTAAGCGCCGTAACCCGCCGTAAACCCTAAGACGAGCAGACCCAGCGACCACCAAACCACGCTGTCGTTGATTCTCTCCTTAAACGTCATGAGGCCTCCTCGCGTCACTCTGTCGCCGCATAGTATATGTTTTGCTATCTGTTTACGTTAGTGCTTTCTAAACAGACCTCGGTCTCTTTGGTCGTCAGGTAACGGCGATACGACAATTAGTGGAGGACCAGAACAATGTTATTGATGAGGCTAGATACAGTGTCCTCGGCCTGAGGGCCGTCGATTATGATCAGGGATGGATGAGCGGCTAGGTTTCTCTTGGTAAGTTGGATGTCCAAAATCTTCTTGATATTCTCGGATGCAAATAGCTGAGCTGTCCCGCAGATGTCTAGTGTTTCGGACTCTTTGAGGTCCTCGAAATCCTCACGCACCGCTATATTGATCGCCGATGCCCTCTTATTTCCTACACGCTGAGCAACATGTGCGTTGAACGTTGCCAGTCGGTTTGCGTCTTTGAGTATCCAGTTGATTAGGTGGTCGTAGGCAAGGTTCCAAGTCATGATTATGGCGGCGCGAAAGGCTCGATGCCTGTAGCAGATTATGGCTTCGGATAGGAAATGCTTTTCTGCCTGGTCCGAGATCTTGCCCGGAAGATCACTCAGTAGTTTTGATATGGCAATCGTCGTTTCGTGCTCCCCGTATCTTTCGGTAAGTAGCTGGCGTTTGCTGTGTTCTAGGTAATATCCGTCGGAGTCTTGCAGCAACACTTTCGGTCGTCTCGCGATCAGCCTCTTGAACTGCTCACTCAGATTCGGCTCGTCCATCTGAATCTGCTCGTAGCAGCCGCGAATGTCGGCTTGGCTAAACCGGAGCTTTTCTCGATGCACGTGTAGGTGCCAGCCAAAATGTAGTATGCGATCCGGATGCGTCAGACTGGGAAAGTTCCCGATCGCAGCGACAAACTCCTGTAGTTCCACGGTCGAGGACTACTTCTGGGGATTCAAGACGCTATCTTCGCCAAGTGGGGTGATCGCGAATTCGCCATTGCCCTGCTTGCTGAGATGGCTTGAATGAACTAAGTTGTGGAAGGTCTGCATCCAGTCTGTGAAGTTCATGGGCCAGCCAGCCGTCTTGAAGCAGGTGTAAATTTTGTTCGCATTGACGGTCGGACTGCCGCCCTGCTCTTTCAACCAGTAAGTCCCCACTAAGTAGCATTGAGATCTGTTATCAGGAGCCTTCTGAGCAGCGAATTCCTTAAATTCCTTGCACCGTTCTGCGTTGGCAAACAGAGACGGATCGTATTGAGGCTGTTTGGATTTCCGCGGCTTAGAGGGCTTAGACGACGCCGATTCCGCGGCGTCATCCGCGGTGTCCTGTTCTTCGACGGTGTTTTCGGTCAATGGTTCCTCGTCGGTCTCAATTGCCGGAGGAAGTGCATCAGCGCCGTTCTGTGGCTTCAACTGGCGAACTTGAACAACCGTAGGTCTTAGGGCGCTTGTGATCGCATGCGTGAGCTCGGACAAATTTCCGTCACTAATATCGGCTTCCACAAGGACAAATTTAATCTTATTGGAGCGACCAGAGGACTGGTCCGGTTTCTTAGCCATTTGATTATTATACCTCAATACCGATATCGGGAAACTATACTTACGAAGCTGTGCACTACGAGATGAATTTGCTGGCGAGGGGGAAGCGGCCTCACCGATGTACGCAACAGCGGCGGGCCTTCCCCTGGTCAGGGCGACTGGGTTCGGGATGACAACGTGTGCGAGGGCGTCCGGCGCGCGGCAGGGATATGCTTCTGTGAAATGCGGAGCCGGTTCCGTTCGCGCCGCAGGGAAAACAGGATGACAAAAGTGCTGGCGGCGTAAAGCCGCCCCTACAAAGGCGAAAGCGTCGAGGCGAGATCCTTCGTCGCAAAATGCGCTCCTCAGGATGACACCCAAAACAACCAAGTTCGTGACTGAGGTCCGCCCCTACCGCAGCGAGAGGCAAACAACAAAAGCGGAAAGCAGATTCCTCACACCGTTCGCAGAAGGCGCGGACGGGTTCGGAATGACAGCGTGGTGCGGAGTCTCGCGCTGCGCGCGACCCTTCCTGCGTCAGGGCAGGCGGGCGCAGCCCTTCGTTCCTCAGGGTAAACAAGCAGCGCCCCTACGAAGGCGCAGGCCGGGTCTTTCGGTGCCGCCTCTGGAATGCAGAGGCGGCCTCGGGATGACAAAAGTAAGAAGGGTACCCGTGAACGTTCGTTCCCACCCTTTGCTGTGCGCAAGTTGCAGCGCAGACAATGCAAAGGATGGGGCACCCGGCGGTCCTGTGAACGAGCCGCGACTCTGCGAGTCGCGCCGGGCGGGGCAAGCCCCGCCCCTACGACCCAACTAGGGCAAAGCGGCGTGGAGCCTGCCTGTTGTAGGTAGGCCGCCGCCTTCAACAAGAAAGGCCCCACGCTCACAAAGCGGGCGTGGGGCACCCGGTTTCACAAATCAACGGGTCGTTTTCAACTGGACGTATACATCATCCGACCGCCGTTTGCATTGCTTCCGAATTGCTCTTCACTCGGACACGAATCGCCGAAGTGACAAGTGGGCCACATCTCTGGTTACGCGAGTTTGAGGATATAGCGGCCGTGCTGAGGCCTGTTCGCGAAAAGACCGATGTTCCGCGTTATGATAGGCCCTGTTCTCAGACCTCCCTGCGAGAGAGCGCTCCCATGCAGCCTGAAACGAGGAACGACGCGAAGGCACGCGCAACTTCCACATATAACGCAGCGGCCGATTCTTTCGATGCGCCAGCCCTTTCGTTCTGGGACCGCATCGGCCAGCGAACAGTGGAGCGAATGTCGCTGAAGGCCGGTGCGTGCGTTCTGGATGCGTGCTGCGGCAGCGGAGCCTCTGCCATTCCGGCAGCGAAAGCCATAGGCCCAAGCGGGCGTTTACTCGGTGTCGATTTAGCCGAGAATCTCCTGCGCTTGGCGCGAGGGAAAGCGTCGCAACTCGGCCTGGGGCACGCTGAGTTCCGTTTGAAAGATATCGAGGAGCTGGATCCTTCCACGGAAACGTTCGACGCAGTGATTTGCGTATTCGGTATCTTCTTTGTGCCGGACATGCCTTTGGGTGTTCGTTCCCTTTGGCGAGTTCTCCGGCCCGGAGGCCAACTTGCCATCACCACCTGGGGACCGCGCTTCTTGGAACCCGGGAGTTCCGCTTTCTGGAACGCCGTGCGGAACGAGCGGCCGGACCTCTACAAGAGCTTCCATCCATGGGACCGCATCACCGAACCGCGTGCACTTGCATCCATGCTGCTCGAAGCGGGAGTACACACAGATGATCTACTCGCAGAAGCCGGCGCTCAGCCGCTCAGTTCGCCGGAGGACTTCTGGACCATGGCAATGGGGTCAGGCTACCGCGGCACGATCGAGCAACTCGATCAGGAAACACGTAAACGCGTAAGGCATGCGACCCTGGGGCACATATCGAAGGAGCGCGTGCAAAGCGTCGAAGCCAACGCAGTCTATGCAATCGCACGCAAACCGTAGCGCCGCGTAAATTCCACGTGGCTAAACATCCATAGCATCGCAGAACAAGCGGAATTTACTCGCGACGCAGGACAATCGCAGTGGCATCATCTGTAAGCGTGCCGTTAGCCGCGAACTGTTGGACATCCGCAAGTATTGATTGGGCTGACGCATTAGGCCTTTGCAGTGATTGTTCGAGACGCGAGATTCCGTATTCCTCGCCCTTGCTGTTGCTCGCTTCAGGCACTCCATCGCTATAAATCAGGATGCAATCTTTAGGTCTTAGAACGAATTCTATTTCAGGATAGTCTGACTGCATTAGGCCCAGAGGGAACCCGTTCTCGGTACGCAGCTCGGTGCTTCCGGCGGGGGTGCGGGTGCACAAGGGGTAAGGATGCCCCGCGTTCGCGAACCTCACAGTGCCACGTTCGGCATGGAGAACGAGATAGGCGAGCGTGACGAAGCGTCCCTCCGGGAGGTCTTTGACGAGAGAACTATTCAACCGAGTCAAGACTTCTGTCGGAGATTGCGATCCTTCTGCTGCCATACGAAACAGGCTGCGCGTAGCCGACATCAACAATGCCGCCGCCATGCCTTTGCCGCATACGTCGCCGAGGGCAATTCCCCACGACTCATCATCAAGACGCAGGTAGTCGTACCAGTCACCGCCGACCGCGCTGAGCTGCAAGCACAGGCCATCGACGCGATAGCCTGCAATCGTAGGGTCGCGCTCTGGCAACAAAGCCCGTTGGATACGCCTGGCGTCGGCTTGCTCGCGCAACGATTTCTCTTTCTCCAGCCGTTCCTGCCGGAAAAGCCGCGCATTTTCGATAGCAATGGCAATGTTGTCGGCCAACGCACACAATAAATCGATCTGTTCCGGGGAGAATGCATCGAGCGAGGAGCTCTGCGCGTTGAAAATGCCGATCAGTTTTCCGCGGCTGATAAGCGGAATGTCCACCTCGGACAGGGTGGTGGTTTCGCTCACGACATAGTACGGATCCTTTCGCACATCAGGCGCATAGCGCATCTTCCTGGTCGCCGATACATGACCCACCATGCCTTGGCCGCCAATCCCGAAGCGATAACCCTTCAGATGAACATTGCTGAAACCGCGAAGGGCGATCATTTCCAATTCGTTGACGTCCTCATCCGTGAGGAGCACTGCTGTCCGGTTACATCCAAACGCCTCCGCGACCCCGCCAACGATTTCATCAAGCAATTGCTCCAAGTCGAGTATGGAGTTTATTTTCTTCGCGGTTTCTTGCAGCAGGAGGAGTTGGCGCACGCGCCGCTCGAGAGTCCGCGGCGACGTCTCGCTGGAACTGACCGCATCAGGCATAGGATCAGGATGATAGCGCAATTCGATCCAACTGTTGGGCGAATCAATGAGAATTTGGCGCAATGCGAGCGGTCGACAAGCAGCAAAAGGCCGCAGACTTCGCCAGAGGTATGCGGGGGTGGGCTATCGGAGCGGGAAAACTGCTACACCTCTGCGGCGGGATTCGACTGTCGGTTAATCGATAGGAAAAAAACGAACTACCCCGACTTGGTCGCACTAGGGGGATGGCAATGAAGCCGAAGAGCCCTTATAGGGGATTCGAACTGTCGGATTTCTTCCTGTATAACGCCTTGTCTGCCGCAAGCAAAAGAGTTTCGACCGTCGCACCATCTGCGGGATAGACGGCAACTCCTGCGCTCACAGATAATTTGGGCTCCCTGCCGTCAGTTGCAAGATTGTCGCATAGACGCTGGGCAATCGATTTGGCCGGTTCTGTCCCTGTTTCAGGCAAGATGACCGCGAACTCGTCTCCTCCAAAACGCGCTGCCGTATCGATGTTCCGACACCCGGCGGTTAAGACCTCGGCTAGTCGGCATAGTGCCTCGCTGCCGGTCAAGTGCCCGTAACGATCATTAATCTGTTTCAACTTGTCCAAGTCAAATAGCAACAGAGCGAACTCTCGTCCGCTGCGTTTGAATCTTTTTATTTCACTGTCCAGTACTTCCAGAAGGTGTCGATAGTTCGCCAGACCAGTCAGTGGATCTCTGGTTGCCTGCTGCCGGAGTTGATCCTCGATCTCGCATTGTTTGGTCACGTCCTCAACGATAATTTCGTAGCCGTCCCCGTTGCCTTCTCCCGTGCTGACTTCGCGTCCGCTCAGGCGGACCGTCAAGCTCGTGCCATTCTTCCGGCTCCAGACATTTTCCAAGGGATCCACTAGGCCGTTCTCGCCCTCTTCTCCCAGCAATTGTGCCCGTTTGGAAGGATCGCGAAGAATGTCGGCCGCGAGGTTCGATCCCAGGAGTTCCTCTTTTGATTCACAACCGAGCATTTTTACCAGGGCCCAGTTGACGTCCAGAAACTGGCCTTCCCTCCCGCAGCGGCAAATTCCAAATGCGGCATTCCCCATTAGAGCCTGGTAGCGTGCCTCGGAACGTTGTAGCTTTTTTTCGACTCGATTGCGCTCCGAGCGCAAAGTGTTTTCCTTGAAGGCCCGCTGAATTGCAGCGGGAAGCCGGCCAAGATTATCCATTTCCACGCAATCGGCAGCCCCTTTCGCAATGAGGTCCGCCGCAGCTCCTGGTTCCATTTTGTGAGCCAAAAAAATCAGGGGAATATTTCCGCCGGCCAGGCGTAGAAGGTCCGGCGTTGGCGTACTCTGCCGTTGGGGAATCGGGTACTCGGCGAGAACGATGTCATAGTATCTTGATTTTAGACGTTCGATACACTGCTCGGAGGTCAGGACGACATCTGCGTCGATCTGGAATTGCAAGTCCGCAAATTCCTCCAGACAGCGCTTCACGCATGCTAGACCGCTATGGAGCAGAAGAACGCGAACCACCGGGCTGGTTACAGCCAGTATATGCGAGCTGGCCGAGTCGTCCTTAATCTGTGCGTTCCAGCTTTGCCGCGGGATGTCGCAGTCCGGTTTTTCATCGGTTTGGCTGCCCATCGCGGCATCAATGGCTCTTAGGAGGGTCTCGGCGTTTTCGTCTTTTGTGATGTATCCATTCACTCCGATACTCTTCGCCATTGCTGTTAACGCCTTGCTTTTCTCAAAGGTCAGAATCAGAATCGGAGTACCAGCCGCCACTTTTCTTATTTCCCTTGCCGCGCTGAAACCGTCGAGGAGGGGCATGGAAACATCCAAGATCACCAGATCTGGTTTCGAGCCTACCGTCTTTTCGACCGCCTCTCTTCCGTTGCTAGCCTCTAACACTTGGATATCACGATGAGACGATTCAAGGAGCGAGCGAATGCCTCTTCTCACCATTTCATGGTCGTCTGCGATCAGCACTCGGGGAGGCATGCGTGGATCACCTTCTAGAGACTGTCACGGGCGGATGGGGGCCGGTATCCGTAAGACACTGTATTGGCCCCAGTTGATAAATGTCGCCTTTCGCCTGACCGGGCCTCTGACCTGGGTGCTGCTAGGAACGGAAATTTGATGGTATTAGCGCTCTTGGGCTGGGCCATTCGATCGAAGTACCGGTTGGAAATGCCCTTAGAGGGCCGAGGAAACAACTTTTGGGCAATCTACTGATTCCGAGGTTTGAAAGCCCCAGGTTCCGGAGTATTTCTCGCCCTTTAATCGGGGCGTGGTTATTGCGGGATCCCGCTCGACGGCGCCGTTGAATCGCAGCAATTCCGTTCTCATGGCTTCACTTTCGGCTTTCGAGATCTGCGGTTTCGCGCTGCGCGCGACGGGCGGGGCAAGCCCCGCCCCTACGAAGGCGCACGCCGAGTCTTCAGGATGACAAACAAGTGCTGGCGGCGTAAAGCCGCCTCTACAAGTGCAAGGACGTTCCGGTGTATGGCACCAACTGTGGAGGTCCACGGTCGTTGGTAAGTGGTGGCTTACGGGATGAATTTGTTTGCGAGGGGAAAGCGGCGGCCGACGCTGAAGGCTTTCGAAGTGATTTTGAGGCCCGGAGGCGCTTGTTTGCGTTTGTACTCGCTGCGATCGACCATGCGGGCCACGTCGCGAACGAGTTCGAGCGGAAATTCGTAATGGCTGGAGATTTCCTCGGGAGTGCGCAGGTCCTCGACGTAGGCTTTGAGGATGCGGTCGAGAACGTCGTAGGGCGGGAGGGAATCCTGGTCGGTTTGATTGGGGCGAAGCTCGGCCGACGGCGGTTTGGTGATCGTCGACTGGGGGATCAGTTCCCTCTTGCGATTCACGAGGCGTGCGAGCTCGTAGACCATGCTCTTCGGGACATCGGAGATGACCGCGAGGCCGCCGGCCATGTCTCCATAGAGCGTGCTGTAGCCGACGGCGTATTCGGATTTGTTGCCGGTGCTGAGGACCATGGAACCGAAGCGGTTCGAGAGAGCCATGAGCAAGTTGCCGCGAATGCGCGCCTGGATGTTCTCCTCGGCGACGTCCTCTTTTTGACCGCCGGATGAAGGGCAAAGGGCCTGGCGATACGTCTGGAATATTTCGTGGATGGGAATCACGGAGTATTGGATGTCGAGATTTTCGGCGAGACGCGCGGAGTCGACGAGACTGCCCTTGGAGGAGTATGGACCGGGCATGCTGACGCCGAGGACGTTTTCGGGGCCCAAGGCGTCGACGGCGATGGCCGCGACGAGAGCGGAATCGACGCCGCCGCTGAGGCCGATGACCACGTTGCGGAATCCGCATTTGCGGACGTAGTCGCGCGTGCCGCAGACCAGCGCGCGATAAGCGGCTTCGAGTTCGTCGCTGGGCTGAGGGCGAATGTCGCCAGTGCCGGAGACGGAGTCGAAAATGATCAAATCGTCGTCGAAGGAATGCGCGAGCGCGGCGAGATTCCCTTTTGCGTCGAAGGCAAAACTGGAGCCGTCGAAAACGAGGCTGTCGTCTCCGCCGACTTGATTCACGTAAATGACGGGCATTTGATGATGGCGCGCGACGGAACGCAGCATGTCCATGCGGAGGTTGCGCTTGTCGAGATTGTAAGGAGAAGCGGAGATGTTGATCAGGAGCGTAGTTCCCTGCCCCGCAAGCTCGGCGACGGGATCACGTTCATAGAGGCGCTGCTTCCAAAAATCCTTGTCGTTCCAGGCGTCTTCGCAGATGGTGATGCCGAGCTGCTGGCCTTCCAGCGGAAAAGTCGATTGCGATTGCGCGGGCTGAAAATAGCGGGACTCGTCGAAGACGTCGTAGGTGGGAAGCAGCATTTTGCGCTGCTTGAAGACGATTTCTCCGTCGCGCAGGAGCGCGGCGCAGTTGGCGGCGGGCTTGCCGGTGTCGACTTGCGCTTTGCCGACGTAGCCTACGACCGCGGGCATGGGCATTTGCGCGGCGAGGCTCTTCAAGGCTTTTTGGTTGCGCTCAAGGAATGCGGGGCGCTCGACCAAATCCTGGGGCGGATAGCCGCAGAGGCAAAGCTCGGAGAAAACGACCAAGTCGGCGCCGCGGGATTTTGCAGACGCGGCCATTTCCAGCATGCGGGAAGAGTT
The DNA here is from genome assembly GCA_049281095.1 of Candidatus Acidiferrales bacterium. Classification (GTDB taxonomy): domain Bacteria; phylum Acidobacteriota; class Terriglobia; order Acidiferrales; family UBA7541; genus DAHUXN01. Next base: position 10,565 of record JBAPRL010000079.1, on the reverse strand, counting down.
GCCGGAAAAGTCGCCGACGGTCGGGTTGAACTGGGCTAGCGCGATTTTCATTGCGAGGAATCAGGATACATAAGAGCGGTGACGAGTGACAAGTGCCGAGTGACGAGAAAAGGCAAAACGAAATTCGAAAAGCGAAACTCGAAAAACGGAAAGCGAAGACATCGCGCACAAGGCAGCGCGAATAGGAAGACTTTAGGAAAAGCAACCCATGTGTTGCATCGCGCGGAGCTGGGTTCCCTTCGCAACGGCGCTCAGGGCAGGCGGAATGACAGCTTAAGGCAGAGAGGCAAGCTCAATTGATGACCGGCTTCTTCGGTTTATCGAGTTGTTTGAGAATGCGCTCAGCCTCGTCCTGTGCCTTGGCGGCTGCTTTCAGCGCAGACTGCATCCGCTTGGAGAGGTATCGCCTCGTCGCGGATCGTAGAAAAGGGTTGCGCTCAAGAACGGCTTCGAGTTCTTGCTCGAACCGCTTACGCCGCCGCGTACTCGTATCTTGATCGAGACGTCGTCGAAATGCATTCAGCACAAGTTTGGTACTAGAAGGGGCGGCGGAACGGAGTTCTTTTTCGATACCGTTAAGAAACTCTCGCCACATGCGTTTCCATTCTGTCGTCGCCATGTATACGGCCCGAAACTTACCACACCGACAAAAAGGGCGCTCGGGAAGAGTGCACCGAGCGCCCGGAAACTTGGCCACGACTGGCGAGCTAGACGCTGAAAGAGGAGCCGCAGCCGCAGGTGCTCTTGACGTTGGGATTGTTGAACTTGAATCCGGAGCCTTCGATGGATTCGATGTAGTCGATGGAGATGCCGTCGAGGTACATTTCGCTCATCTGATCGACGAGCACCTTCAGGCCGTCGAATTCGTAGATGTTGTCGCCGCCTTCGTTGATCTGGTTCTCAAAAGCCATGTGATAGCTGAAGCCGGAGCATCCGCCTCCGACGACGGCGACGCGCAAGCCCGTCGGCATAGGCGTTTGCTGCGCGATAATCTCTTTGACTTTGGTGACCGCGACAGGCGTTAAAGAAATCATTTCGGGATATCCTCCGCTATGCGAACACGTTCAGCGTTGCTTACAGAGACATTATAGCAAATTGGCGAAGCGAATGCGAAATCGAGTACGCCGAAGGGATGGCGTTGCGGCAACGATGCGATGGTCCGGCGATTGCCGGCGGGCGAACGGTTTTGATGCAATGGTAAGTCCTTGCAGGGGAAGGAATTGCAAGCCGGATGGCGCGATTCACGCTGGCGGTCATTGATTCGGTGGGGACGGCGAAGAACTAGAGCTGGACGAAGCGGCGCGAGCGCGAATTTCCTGCATGGTCAGGCGGGCTTGCTCGGCGATTTGTGGCGGAGCGTCTCCGCCGCCGCGCGCGTAGGGCGCGATGGCATCGAGGTCGCCGGGTTCGCCGATGAGGTAGAGCGCACGCAGGGCTTCCCAGACTTCGTCGTCGCTGGGCCATACCGCGGCGAGATGCTCACCGGCAGTGACGTTAGCGCCATCCTGAATTAGCCAACGCGCCAAAGTTCCGGGAATTTCCGAGCGCACTTCCCTTTCGCCGCTGGGCGTTTCGATGTGCGCGAGGAGCGTGCCAGGATTCATTGTTTGGCCGGGCTTGAGGCGCGTGCGCAAGGTTCCGGCCAACGGCGAATCGACGGCGGCGGCTTTGAGCATGCCGACGATAACGTCATGGCCGCTCGCGTCGCGAAAACGGACGAGCGCCAGAGCGGCGTTGCGGCGGACGGTGAGGTCGGAGTCGTTGAGCATGGGAAGCAACGCGGCGTGGAATTCGGGCGAGTGGTTGTCCTGGCCCATGGTCCACGCGGCCATGGCGCGAATGGGAGCCTCGGCATTTGATGAGAGGGCGATCACTTGGGGATAAAAGTTTTTGACCGTTGGGTCGTGCTGCACGATACGGTCGGAAACCTGAGAAAGCCCGTGCTGGATGTCGTGAGGATTGCTCTTGGGCTGTAAGGTGTCGGCGAGCTGGGCATCGGTGAGCGGGCGGCCGAACCAAGTGGCGCGCCAAAACAGGAAGGGCATCATGACGAAGAGCAACGTGAGCGCGAGAATGATGTAGGTCCAGCGGTTGTTCAAAGGCTGGCGACGAGAAGTGCTGGAGGCTGGCGAGTCGGTCAATTTAAAACCCTTGCGTCGGTTCCCTTCCGTACGAGCGGCGCGAACCGACATGATACCGCAAGTTGGTTCCGCACGAGGCGCCGGTGACGCTCAGGAGCGAATTAAGTTTTCGGGGTTGGGGTAGTTTTAGCGGCCCGGCTCACGTTCGGATGGAGCGTGATCACCAAATTGTCCACATCCTTCCCCTTCACGGAAAGAGGGGGGATTGGTGGCGGTGAATAGCCTTTGACCGAAGCAGAGAGGTCATAGCTTCCGGTGGCCAGTCCGACAAATTCGAAATGGCCGTCGGCTGGTAGCATTGCGGTTTGAGTGTTCAAGCGGGCGTCTTCTGGATTAATTATTACCCTCATTCCGTCCGGAATCGGCTTGCCGTCGCTGAGGACCACTCTGCCGCGAAGGTAATACGCAGGCATGATCTGGAGATCACCAAGGCCAACGAGTTCATCGTCATGCTTTGTGGCGCACTCGATGTTTCCAGTGGCGCCGCGCGTAGCGACGGATTCCATCTTGGCATAGATATACCAGTTCTCCGGAGTAGGCACATTGGGGATGACAAACGAGCCGTCGGGCTGGGTACCGATCCTAAGTTCATCGTAGTACGGGTTCCCAACTGGATTCAGATCGTCATCAAAACCACCTCCGCGGGCCATGAGCCCGACCTCGGCGTCGCCGACCGGCTTGCCGTCCTGGACAAGACGGCCACGGACCGTAGCGCCGTCAGTAACAGTTATCCTGTGCCGCTCAAGTCCGGCGGAGATCACGGCAAAGGCCGGGGCCGTACCTCGAGCATCCACCGAAACCAAGATCTTGAGTGGCCGGCCGCCCCCGGGAAGCATCGGATTCCCTCCAACCGGCTGTGAGTAAGCGATTTCGAAACCTCCGTCCTCGTCAGTGATCGCCATAGGGTCTAGGCCTGGCGCAATCGCGTGGAAAAAGTAAACGGAGTTTCTTTGTTTTTTATCAAGCAGGAGACCAACGGGCTGCACTACTGCATCGCGAAGAGCAAGACCCTGCGAGTCGACGACACGCCCGCGGAAGACGCGGCTCGGATCGCTCACGCTCTGCCGACGCATGAGAGTTGCCGTGATTAGCTTATTTGATGCGGGAACAATCTTGTCGACGAAGGTAGGCTCGTAACCATTGCTCGCCACCAGCAACTGGAACCAGAGATCCGGGCTTAGACGCTTGAACGTAAACATCCCCTTGCTATCTGTCGTGGCACGCTTGCCACAGTCCGCGTAGCAGCTTGGGCAGAACAGGTTGTAACCGGTCGTTACTCCGGCGTGATAGACCATGACGGTTGCGTGGGCGAGGGGCTTACCTTGCGCGTCAGTGACTTTTCCGCTGATCGAGAGATCGCTGAACGCAAATGAAGCGGCGCAGAGGAAACAACTGAGCAGAAGAGCGGCGACAACCTTGAGGATAAGACGCGATGATTGAAGCAGCCGCATCGAAGCACCTCCGAAAGCGACTCCGCCGAGCGACAGAGGTCTTAATTGTTAAGCCTACGCCTCGACTTGCTTTACGGCAAGGGCATGCCGATGGGTGTGTACAGGACGAAGAGGAGGTAGTAGACGATGACGCCGGTGATGGAGACGTAGAGCCAAAGAGGCAGGGTCCAGCGGGCGATGGCCTTGTGGCTGCGGAAGCGGCGGCGCAGAGCGAAGGTCAAAGTGATGAGGACGAGCGGGACGATTACGACGGCGAGAATGGTGTGCGTGATCAGAATGGTGAAATACGCGGGGCGTATGGGTCCTTGGCCGGAAAAACGGATCAAGCCGGCATGAAAATGAAAATAGAGATAGGAAGCCAGGAAACACGCGGAGCAGCCGAACGCGGACAACATGCATACTTTGTGCGGAAGGATTTTCCCGCGGCGAATGAAAGTATAGCCGGTGACGGCAAGCACGGCGCTCGCGGCGTTCAGAATTGCATTCAAACGCGGAAGCACATGAAGAGGAATCAATTGGGCCCAGGTTACTTTCCGCCGGATGAGGACGCTTTGTGACGGCGCTCGTAAACAAGGTAAAGAAGCTGCAACGAGAAAAGTCCGCCGACCATCAGGCAAATCAGCAGGAGAAAAATCCCGTCGATGCCGGCGGTGATGAGGCCGCTGGCAAAATCCCAGACCAAACCGAGCACGGACAAAAGCACCATGACGAAAGCAATGGCGGCCACTTCAATCATTGGCACACAATCCTTTCGAAGAATTTAAAAGAAAACTGCAGATTCACCAAGGCCCAAAACCAGATCCTTCGCTCCGCCCGCCACGGCGGGCAGGCCCACCTAGGCGGGCAGGCTCAGGATGACAACGCGCAACCAAATCTCGCTAAAGCAATCATTCAGCAAAGCGCGTTGTCACTTCACAACTTTATCGAACATCAACAAACCCAAGAGCAGCGGAATGTGCGCCACGGTCGCGTGCATCAGCCATTTGGCGCGGACATTGGTGCGCGAGCGCGCGGCCCAGAGGCTGGCCTCGAGCAGCAGCAAGCCGATGAGAAATGCGCCGAAGAAATAGCTGCTGCCAGCAAGTCCGATGACCGAGGGCAGCAGGCTGACGGGAACCAATACCGCCGCGGTGAAAATAATCTGGCCGAAGGTCGCCACGCCGGTGGGGTCGACGACCGGAAGCATCTGGATGCCGGCGCGGGCGTAGTCTTCGCGGTACATCCAAGCGATGGCGTAAAAATGCGGGAACTGCCACAGAAACAGAATGGCGAAGAGCAGCCAAGCGCCTTCGTTGAGCGAGCCGCGAGCCGCAGCCCAGCCTACCAGCGGCGGAATGGCTCCGGGAAACGCGCCAATGGCCGTGGCCCAAGTGGTGTGTTTCTTCAGAGGGGTGTACACGCCCAAGTAGAGCAGCGTGGTCAGCAAGGCCAGCGAGCATGCCAGCAGATTCGAGAACAGCGCGAGATAAATTCCGCCTGCCAGAACAAGGCCGCTGCCGAAGGCCAAAGCTTCGGCGGGGCGCAGAACGCCGAGCGGCAAAGGGCGTCCTGCCGTGCGGCGCATTTTGGCGTCGCTGGAGCGCTCGATATAGTGATTGAGGGCAGCCGTGCCGGCGCCGACCAGCGTGGTGCCAAAAACGGCGTTGAACATGGCTACGGGATCGATGGGGCCACTTGCGCCGAGATAAAATCCGGCGGCGGTAGTGAGCACGACGAGAAAAGTGACGTCGGGCTTGGTGAGCACGAGATACGCCCAGGAACGCGAGAGCGCGGGGACTTCGGCGGTGCGGGCGGTGCTGACTGGCGGTGTGCTCATGACGGCACTCTCTCCGCAGGAGTTTCCAGGCCGTGCGAACGGCTGGGAACAAAGAGCCGGTAACATCGGAGCATCAGAAAAACGCTGGCGGCGAAGGTGAGCGCGCCGACGGCGACGTGAAGGACGGTCAGCGCGACGTAGATTGGGGTCGGCTGCACGGCGTCGCGGGCGGCGACAACGGCCCAGTAGGCGAAGCCTCCCAAAACCAATTGAAGGCCAAGCGCGATCTCGAGATAGCGCGCCGCGTTGCGCAAGTCTCTTGCGGACTTGAAGCGGCGGCTGACGGCGAGCACCGTCCAGAAAACCATGCCGGTGACGACGATCGCGCCGATGATGTGCGGAATGATTCCGAAGGCGTTGTGGCGGAAGGCAGCGCCCAAAACAATCTGGACGAGGATCAAAACGGAAGTCCACAAGGTAAGCGAGCGCAACTTGGGCGAACCTGCGTCGTCAAGCTGCGGCAAGCCGCTCAGCCACCATTTTCCGGTGAAAACAGCGATGGAAAAAACGGTGATGAAGAAAAGTTCGGCCAGCGTGGCGTGGGCCGAGGAAACCGGCGGAGGCAAAAGAAATTTTACAGTGATGCCGCCCAGAACGGCCTGAGCGACGACGAGCCCGAGAGCACCCCACGCGAGATTGCGCAGCCAGCGGCGGGACTCGCGCTGCTGCGTCCAGATCGCAAGAATGATGGTGAGAATTCCGACGAGGCCGGCGATCATGCGATGGCCGTGCTCATAAAAAATTCCGCCGACCATGGGAGGAAAAAGCGTGCCATAAGAAAGGGGCCAATCCGGAACGGCGAGACCTGCTTCGTTGCTGGTGACCAGCGCGCCGGCGATGACGAGGAGAAACGTGCAGCACGCGGTGAAGACGGCGAAACGGTGAAGATTGCGGTTCCCTGCTTCTCTCAAACTCGATTGTCCTTCTATGAATCAAGATTACAAATTACGAACGCTAAGTATACGCCCTGCGGGTTCTGCGATTTAGAGAAAAAACGGCGGCGAATGCGAAGTGCGCACGCGCCGCCGCAGGTTCAGGGACCGGCTAGGAGCCCGCTTTGAACGTGAAATCGACGCCGGTCTTGTCTTCCTTGGCGCCAATGGTGACGGTCTGATCCATGGTGTTGTACTTTTCCTGCCAAGCTTCGATGGTGTAGGTGCCGGGAGGCAGACCCTTCAGATCGAACTTCCCGTCTTTGTCGGTTACGGCATAAAAGGGATTGGCCAACACCGCGATGTAGCTCTTCATCCACGGGTGGACGTTACACTTCACGGGGATAGCGACTTCTGGCCGGGCGAAGCTCTCCATGATCGCAGGGGCATTCGGCGGCTGCGACTTGTTCCACTCGCGATTGTCGGCGGGCGTGGGATGGATGTTGTGGGTGGTTTGGTCGCTGTTCACGACCGAGAGCTGCTGGCCGACCATCAACGCGACGACGTGCGGAGAGTACATGCAATTCTTTTGGTCAAGCGTGACGGAGTCGGTTGGCGTGGGGAATGAATAGCCTTCCGCGCCGCTCTTGACGTAGACGACCACGTTGGCAAGCGTATTGCCATCGCCGGTGACGACCTCTTCTGGAAATACCGGGTGCCCGCCATTGGCTTTGACGCAATACGGATCCGCACTCATGTTGATGGGTTTGTATTTTGGCGCGGCGCCGTCGAGCTTAATGGTTCCGCTGATGGAACCGACCGTCGACATATCGACCGTCTTGGTGCCGGTGGCCGCGGGCTGCGCCCCTCCGGATTCCTGATTCTGACTCTTGCCGCCGCAACCGGCCACGAGAGCAGCAAACGCGACTGCCGCGATCCAACAAACAACTTTCTTATTCATAACGTGATTATTCCTCCTGAATTTAAACTTGGCCGGAAAAACTGGATGACACCGTTCGATTCGTCCACCGCAACGCATGACTAGGATATTACTTTTTGGCGCCGGAGGAACCAGATTTCGCGGCCGAGGGAGTGTGGCCAGAGAGCATGGCCTGCTCCTGCGGCGTGAGTTCCAGCAGATAGCGGACGAGGAGATTGGCTTCATCTCCGGTGTAATGCTGGCCGGCGGCAGGAAGCGCGCCATTGAACACCCAGCGGCCGTCCTGGCGCACGAAAAGACCCGAAGGCATGGCCGTGCCGGGAATGATGGTGGCAGGCTCGGTGATCCAGCGTTCCGTCCATGCCGAACGCAGGCGCTGGCCGGCGAGCAGGAAATTGGGCGCGGTGGCGTTCTTGTCGTGCTCAGGATTGCCCGTCGCATGGCACTTCAAGCACGGCGCCGCAGGGCTGGTGAAGATGCCGCGCGCCAGCGTACGCTCCTGGTCGGTCAACGCGGCAAGTTTCTCAGGAATGAACGGCTGCTGCTGAGAAGACAGCGCGCCGAAGAACAGCACGAGCTTGCGAATTTCGTCGTCGGAAAGGAAGAACGTGGGCATGCGGACTTTGAGGTAAGACCGAACGCCGTCGCGATCCTGATCCGTCGCGCTCAACGAAGGATTGGCCAGGAAGGTCTTGAGCCATTCGGGATTGACGCGCGCGCCTTCGCTGGTGAGCACGGGCGGCAAATTGATAGCGTTGTCGCCCTTGTACGCCGGCAAGTCCATGAGAACGGTTTTCTGGCCGATATCAATCTGGTGGCAGCCGATGCAATTATACTTCGTGACGATCCACCAACCCTCTTGAATAGCCTGGCGCTGGTCGGACGGAAGATATTGATAGCTCGGAGGCAATGTCGATTGCGTGCTGCCGAGCAAGAACGAAGTGAGGGCATCGATCTGTTCCGGAGTGACGTTCGGCTTAGGCATCTTCAGCCGGTCCATGGGATCCGGCTTGTACTTGCCTTCATCGAAAATGGCGGGATCGGCGAGCTTTTCGTCGAAGAAACCCTTCAGGTCGTACCAATCGCTATACTCGCTGCCGCGCTTCAAACGCTGGCCGTCGGGCAGAATGCCATCCTGCGCCTTGGTGTAGAGCAGAGCGAAGTCGAAACGCCCGATGGGCTTGCTGCCTTCTTGGGTGAGATCGGTGCCCACGCGCGACGCATCTTCGAGGCCAGAAATTTCATGGCAGCCGGCGCAGCCGTAATGTTCGACAAGAGTCTCGCCCTTGGCGTAGAGACTCGTGTCGTTGACGAAAGGCGCGGGATCGTAGTGAGCGCTGGCGTCTTTCTGGGTCATCAGGAAACTGGCAATGTCGCGAGCTTCCTGCCAGCTCAGGCGGAAGTCCGGCATGATGGTTTGCTGCTGGACAACGAGTTCGTGGCCATCAATCGGGCTGCGCGAATGGTCGGGGTCGAAAACAAACGGCAGGCCGTGCTTGGCGTAGTCTTCCGGAGTCAAATCACGATGCAGGTATGGATCGTAGGGAGCGCTGCGCACGCGCGGATTGTGAATCCAGCGGACGATGTAATCGTAATTCGCCTTTTCGCCCTCGCGGCTCAGATTATCGGCGACGTCGCCACCGATTTTCTGCGAGCCTTCCCCGATGGAATGGCAGGCCAAGCAGCCAAGTGAATTGAACAGGTCTTTGCCTTTGGCGGGATCGCCGGGCGCCTGCTTATCCAGAGCGGGGCCTTTCAGGCCTTGCTGCCAGATGAATGCGGAGATGGCTTGAACTTCGTCAGGCTGCAAGCGGAACTGGGGCATTTGCGCGGTGGGATCAAAATTCCACGTGTGTCCGAGCCAGTACGGAATCCACTCCGGATGGAGCTTCATCTGCACTTCCTTCAAATCCGGGCCGACTCTTTTGACTTCCTGCTGGAGGCTGTGGCTCAGGTCGTCGAGCTGCTCCACTTGCGCGTCGATCTTGCTGACGCCGACGGTGAGATTGGTGGCCTGGGCATAGAGGCGCTGGGCGGTGGCGTTATCGGGCGCCTGGTCGCCCTGCTTATTGAGAATAGGAATCTTCTGATTGTCGTCGGCCTTTTCCTTCTCGAGGCTGGCGATTTCGCGAACCGTATCCTGAAGCTTCTGGCCTTGGTCATCGAAGCCGGCGTAGTTGTGGCAGCCGATGCAGCCGCGGTCACGAAAGAGGATCTTGGCCTCGTTGAGCACCGGAGCGTGTTCGGTCCAAGCGTCGGCGGAGTGGCACTGCTGGCAGCCAGCCTGATAGTTTTCCGGATAGTAGAGCGGCCAGAGCCAGTGTTCATAGCGGCCGTGAGCTAGCGTGGCCGTGTCCAGCGCGCGGCCATTGCCGCCGTGGCACGGCGAGCATCCGAACGTATCGAGCGGGTGCCACTTGAACAAATCCTGATCAGGATGGCTGCTGAATGGAGAGTCGGCGCTCTTCTGCAAGCCGAGGTCGGCTTTCGTCAGGGTCATAGCGGCGGGAACATATTTCGGCTCCATGCCCACATGGCAGGACTGGCAGCGGTCGGTGAGACCCACGCCGCCAATGTCGTTAATTTGCGTGCCGGGAGGATTGACGTTGATCTGAATGAGAGTCACGTCCATGTCGCGCACGGATTTCAATAATCCAGCGAGCTGATCAGCGGTCAGGCCGGGAAGTTTGTCGCCGATAAGCGCGGCCATGGCGGCCTGCGCGTCCTTTACGGGCTTGTCGACGTCTCCCTGCTTCGCGGTGAGCTGGGCCTTGTGGTCCAGCAACTGATTAAAGGTATCGTTAAGCTGATTGTAATTGAACTTCCTGGTTACCGTTTTTCCGCCGCCCACGGGCCAATCCACCGAATATTCCTTGGCCTCGGCATCCAGGACCGCCTTGAGATGACTTTGCTTATCGCTGCGGTTCGCGGCTATGTTGGGAATGGCTTCGTAGTCGTAGATGAGCGAGCCCACCAGGCTGCGGTCAGTCTGGAATGACGAAAGAATCGCGGTGCGCTGCGCGTCGACCAAATCGATCTGCTGTTTGATTTCCTTGTCTTGCGGGGTGGCGACAGCTTCAGCTTGCTGAAGCGCGGCGCTCAGTTTTTGATATTCGGCGGACGACTCTACGGTTTTTTCAGCCGCCTGGCGGTCGCGCACTTGTTTTTGCAGATACCCAGAATAGGAAGCAGCGAAGCGGCTCTGGTAGGAGCGCCACGGGCGCAGGCCGATAAATTCCTGGTAGAACGACCAAGTCACGCACAGCAAAAGCACGAAAATCGCGATCAGAATGACATTGGCAAACGACCGGCTCTTAATCGGATCGTCGGGCTGAAGTTCAGGCA
>JBAPRL010000078.1:0-5447 GCA_049281095.1 Candidatus Acidiferrales bacterium | reverse complement strand
CCCGTCTCGAGCGTAAGCTTCCAATTCCTCATTCGTCATCCGCTCGAACGCTTGGGAGATCGTCTTGTCTTCAAAGTCGATAGCCTGACGCGGCCTCCCTTCCGTGCGATCCGCGATCTCTCTAGCGGCTTGGACATTCCCGCGAACCGCATCCCGCACCTGCGCTTCGGCGATCAGTTCAGCCCACGTGCGACCTTCGGGGTCATTCGGCACGGACTCTTCGAGCTTGTTTTTGTACGCATCTGAAAGCGTCTTGCTCTTTGGCCTTCCCGATGGGTTGCCGCTCTGCCCCTTCTTCCAGCGGTAGGGCTTGCCGTCGTCGGCGATGTTCGGATTGTTGCTCTTGCCCATACTTGCTTCTAGCCTGAAACCAGCTTCGGTCCGAGGCCCATGTCGGATAGGCGCTCAAGGGCAACGGCGACGAAGGCTGGCTCAAGTTCCATGGCGAAGCAGCGCCTGCCAGTGTTCTCGGCGGCACAGAGATGCGTTCCTGACCCCGAAAACGGCTCGTAACATATGTCTTCTCGCTGGGTATGCAGGAGGATGGGGGTCGCAAACAGTTCCAAGGGCTTTTCGGTTGGGTGGCGCGATTCAACTCCCGGGAGAATAGGAACATCGATCTGCCAAACGGTCGACGGGAAGCTGCCTGGGTTGCGTTTCGGCTTGTTCCCTTGCTTCCACCCGAAGAAACAGGGCTCATGTTGCCACATATAGAAAGAATGAGTCAGAACGGGCTTGTTCTTGACCCAGATGATCTGCTGGTGGACGAGAATGCCGCAGTTCCGCATGGCCTTCTCGACTTCGATCTGTCGCTGCGAGGCGTGCCAGACATAGATCGCAGCATCAGCCTCGCAGACGCCAAGAGCTTGGTTCAGGAAGGCCTCGTAGAAAGGGCCGAGCGGTTCAGTCTTCGGCTTATCGGCGTAGCGCCCTTTCCAGTCCTTGTTCTTGCCATCGGAGAAATCTTTCGAGGGATGGTTCTTCGCGTCGTAGGAGACCAGGTAGGGAGGATCGGTAGCACAGAGTTTTGCCGTCTTGCTGTGCATAAGCGCGGCGACATCGGAACCGCTCCCACTGTCGCCACACATCAATCGATGCTGACTAATTTCCCAGATCTGCCCTCGCTTCGTCTTCCATTTCTTCTGTAGTTCGGCAGCCTGGTCGATCTTCGGTTCTGGCGCAGAGAGTTTGTCACTACGAAAGTCCTTGAGCAGCTTATTGAGTTCGTTTTCATTCCAAAACTTCGTGAGGTCTACGTCGAGCGAGGCGAGCACCTCCGGATTCCACTCGAGGTCGAGTTCGCCCACGCGGTTGTCGGCAATTGCGAGCTCTCTCGCCTTCTTGTCCTTCACAAGGTCAAGATCACCACGCTGAACGGCCACGAGGGAAGTGCCATCGGTTTCGACAACAGCGATGGATTTCATGCCAGCAGCTCGGGCAGCCTCGACAGTCTTGTTTCCTGCAATGACGCGATCGTGGCGATCTACGACAACTGAGCGTCCAGCGCCGTACCTTTCGAGAGACTCTCCGAGGAGTTCGCGTCCGCGCCTCGTACCCTTGTTCGCATTCTTCTCATCGAGAATCAGTTGCGCGATTGGCACGACGCGAATTTTCGGCTTCACGTCATCACCCCGTTCTCAGCCCGAGACTGTAGTGACTTTTGTAGTGACCCTGCGTGCAAATGGCTACATCCAGCGACACCCGGGCACACCCCCGCCGAAGGGCTAAGTCTCAAATCATCTATCGAGTAACTGAAAACAAACTGCTTGCGGGAAGTAAGGAGTCTGCCTTGGGCGCAGGAGGTCCGCGGTTCAAATCCGCGCGCCCCGACCACTAACTCCTGATTTGTCAATTCAGTCTTGCTGATGCCGGTTGCGCCGGAGCCTGAACTTGGGTCCATTTGGGTCCAAATAGAAGCCTCTCGACGCTCTCTACTGCGCGACGCTGCTCTTCCGGGATCGCGTGCAAATAAATCTCGCGCGTGATTTCCGGCGTAGAATGGCCCAGGAGCGATTGCATCGTCCCTATTGGCGTACCCACGGAATCGAGCATCGTCGCGTGGCTATGTCTCAGAAGATGCCACGTGACACCAGGAAGCCCTAGTTTCTTCGCTGCGGGTTTCAGGTGCTTGCGCAAGAGATTCCATCGTTCCAGCGGCAATCCCTCGCGCGTGGCAAATACCAAGGCTCTTGCATCAACAACGGCGGGACGGATGGCAGCAAAGATTTCCGCCGTCTCCGTACCAATCGGAATGGTTCGCGCACTGCGTTTCGTCTTGGGTTGATCGAAATGCCCGTCATACACCGTTTCGCAAACACGGAGCATGCGAGCATTCAAATCGATACTTCCCCAGCGAAGCGCAAGCAACTCTCCAACGCGTAGTCCAGTCAGCACCAACAGCAACGTGACGGAGCGTGCGGGGTGATTTAAGGCGGTAACAAGGTTCCGTACCTGGACCGGAGTGAGGACAGTTCTCTCCGTTCCATGCTGCCGTCGTGGGAGCTTCGTTTTCTGAGCCGCGTTCTCGGCGATATAACCCCATTCCTCGGCTGCACCGAGAATCTTGCTCAGGCCGCACTTGAAGTGATGAACAGTTTCCCACGACAAACCACCCTTGAGCTTTCGGCTCAGAAAGCATTGCAACTCTTCCCGCGTGAGTTCGCGAAGCTGCCTCTGGCCGAAGGACGGAATGAGATGCACGTCGAGCATGTACCGATAGTGCTTCTGGGTTGCGTACTTGAGTGTTGGCAAAACCACAGGTGTCCAATCGTCTTTGACAAAACTGCCAAATGTGCGGACAGACTGCGGTCGTGCCTTGCCGGTGTTGATTGTCCCTAGCCTCTGAGACAACGCTTGCATTGCAAGGCGGCGCGTCGGAAATTCGGCGACGGTCCCGATCACTTCCGACCGTCTCAGTCTGCCGAGCGTGCCGTCTGCTTGAATTACGTCCTCCCACCAACGCGCCACCCAAACTTTCCTCCGAGTGCCGCGTCGGAAAAGCGATCCTTGCTGGAAACCTCTTCGAGCCATCGTTCCTCCATGGATGGCCCGTCCAGCTTGTTCTGTGTCGTCTTTGAGTGTAGTCCGCATGTCAAGCAGCATGCGAGCCTCGCCGTTGGGATTCGACCCAGGCCAACACTTCTTCCTGACGGAAGCGCCAATACTTTCCAAGCCGGTAACTCGGTATCCGCTCCAAGGATCGCTTGCGTGTCCGTCCGTAGACCCAAGACACAGGGACTTGCAATAAGTCAGCCACTTCGTGAACCGTCAGAAGGTGCTTTCCGTGACTTTCCTCTCCCTCTGTGGCCGCGATGGGCGCGGCATTGTTCGGAGAGCTAAGGGAGGATGTTTGAGAGAATGATGCCGGTATGGGCCGTGCCTCCTCCTGTGAGATGTCTGACGGCTTCGCGGATTGATTCGGGGTCGAGCGCATTGCAGAGCGCGGGGCATGCCGTCTTGAGGACGCTGTATTCTCGCGCATACCGGATTGGGTTGAACGAAGTTTCATGTCTGTTACGCGGTCTTCGTAAGAGCGTCTCCTCTGGTTTGTTCTTGGTTGATGTTGGTCGGATGTTCGCTCAGCCAACGCTTGAACTCGTCGTCCCGCTTGAACAGCAGCTTGAGTGCTTCGCTGACAACGTAGGACGCATTTGCGCCGATGAACTCAGCGTATCTGTCCAGGTTGTGTCTGACTTCTTCCTCCAAGCGAACCTGAAGGGTTGTGGTTTTAGGTTGCTTCGACGGTGCTTTCAGTAGTGGCAACTGTTTTGCTCCTTTCCTCTTTCGCGGTGTAATACGGCTTGCATTACAAGTTGTTTGCTCCGATCTCTGCACGCGGACAAAACACGGCCCCGAGCGGCTCGGGGCGGGCGGGAGCGACCCCACGACGTTTTGGGCGGCTGAAAGCCGCACAAAGTGGGGTCGCTCCCGCCCATCCTAGTGTTTTGTCCGCGTGCAGATGTCACCTGTTTCATTTACGCATCCGCCGTTCTTTCAGGAATCTGTGGCTGGGCTGTGGGTGACTTTGGAACTGAAGCCGCACCTGAAGTACAGCGTATTTGCCAGCCGTCACCCCATCTTTTGCTGCTGTCCCCGAATACCGCTTCCTGGCCTGGCACGGTGACGGCTCGGAATAGGACTTTTTGCAGTTTCGTTGTGGTCGCCACTGATTCAGCCCGCAAGTCATTCGGCAACTGGTTTCGCCTCCACAGATGGAAAAGAGTGTCGAATATCTCGCCGTTGAAACGCTTCGAGGCCTGGTGCCGGAAGATCATGTCATCCTCTGTGACAAGGCTGTATTTCCGGCTATCCCACTTGGTTTGGATATCGAAGTAGCGGGTCAAATCCGAGAGGCCCCTGCCCTCCACAAGGAATGAGAAAAGCTCGCCCGCTTCCTGCTGGAGGCCCGCTGCCGTCGAAATGTAGATGAATTGGAAGCTCGAAAGCTGCCGGAATAGACGCCGATAGGTACGCAAGTGCGCGATGTAGCGGTCGAGGTTTCGGTGCTCGGGATCAAGATAGGTAAAAGTCACCACAGGCATGTAATCAGGAGCGGGATAGGCTACGCATAGTGGAAACCCGTCGGAGAACGTGACGGCCTTGCCATGCTCGCTGGATCGAGAGAAGAAACTCTCGCTGAGTTTGAACCGTTCAATCAGATAGCGCCGCTTCTCTTCCGCCGTCTCGAAGTAACGGTCTTCCGGGTTGGCAAGGATGAAATCGAGCGCCAAGAGCCGCGTCTTGATGTAATCGAGTTCGTGCTCCCTGCGATTGCGGAGATGGGCCTTGCCAATCGCTTCGTAAATCTGGCGAGAACGGAGGTGGTAAACGAGGCTCCGCCGCGTGTATCTCTGGGCCGAGGCATGGCCCAAGGCAAATAGTTTCTCAACAAAGCTGGCGTTCCGTTTGCCGCTCCGGGCATGGCAGAAGTCAAGGAACTGCCGCACCGTGAAATAGCCGGAATGTGCTGCCACAAGGTAGAGAAACCGCGCTTCGGCTTCGGTATAGCCGAAAGCGGAGAGGTTGGCGAGTTGGGATTCGTAAACGCTCATGGGTTATAGGCTGAAAATCGCCGCGCTCAATTCCCGGTCGTCTCGAATACGGCGCAATCGATCCGTGTCTCCGCGCCGGGCGTAGATTTGGAAGCCGGCGCGGGCCTTCTGTGCCAGCCCGCGCGGGCGGTAATGGTCGGTGGCGAGTTCTAGGTCGCGCCGCTGGATTTCGCCGTCGTTCTCGCGCAGATACTCGACCCGCAAATCAGGGATCGGAATCTCACCGGACACAACCTTGAGGTGATACCGTGCGGCGACTTCCTCCTTCACTTCTTCCGGGGCGTGGCCCTTGTCCTCCGAAAGGCGGGCGAGACGGGCGTAGAGCTCCCGCTTGATTTCGTAGTCGAGCTTGACGCGAAGCACCGTGCCGCCCTGACCTTCGATCTCATCAGCAAC
>JBAPRL010000077.1:0-20461 GCA_049281095.1 Candidatus Acidiferrales bacterium | reverse complement strand
GTTATGCATGGTCGGCTGTCCGGTCGGCTCGATTCGCAGGCGCAATACTTTGGAAGTCATCATCGAGGATTGGTGCATCGGATGCGGCCAGTGCGCCAACAATTGTCCCTACGGAAACATCAACATGCACCCGTTCACGGTGAATTTGGCCGATCCCGAGTCGCCTGGCCGCACGCGCGCCGTCGTCAAGCAGAAGGCCACTTCGTGCGATCTTTGCACCGATCACGCTGAGCCCAGCTGCGTTTACGCTTGCCCGCACGACGCCGCTCATCGCGTGGATCCGCGCAAATTCTTTGGCCAGCTTCTCGCCCAATCGAAAGGGGACTGAGGGACCGGCGTGCTCTTCGACGAAAAGCAGCAAAAATGGCTCATCGCGGCGGTGCTCATCCTGGCTGTCGCAACTGCCGTTTATATTCCCTACGCGCTTCGTTCGCCGCAGGGCCCTCGCGGCGGCAGCGCCATCGGTCTCGCTTTCGGCATCGTTGGTTTCGCGTTGATGATTTTTGCCGGCCTGCTCGGCGCGCGCAAGAAAGTTCCCGTGTGGCGCGTGGGCCGGGCGCAGACGTGGATGCGCGGCCATCTTTGGCTGGGCCTCGTCAGCCTGCCCATAATTCTTTTCCACGCCGGATTTCACATGCGCGGCACTCTCACTTTTGTGCTGATGATTTTGCTTTTCATTGTGGTCGCCAGCGGCATCTTCGGCGCGATTCTGCAGGCGCACATCCCGCGCCGCATGACCATCGAAGTGCCCATGGAGACGATTTACGAGCAGATCGATCACATTCGCGCTCAGCTCCGCGAGGAAGCCGATCAGCTTGCTACGGCCGCCTGCGGAGCAATCGAAGGCGCGCCGGCTCCCGTTTCTCACGCGGGCCCCGCTTCTGGCGCGACTGCTGCGTCGGCCGTTGAAATCGGCGTCGAGGTCAGCGAGGAGGCGCGCGGCCAATTGCGCGAATTCTATTTGCGGCGAATGCGCCCGTTTCTGAATGCGCCCGCGCAACACCGCTCGTCGCCGCTCGCCGATGCGCCGCAAGCTGCGGGACTATTCGAGGAATTGCGTTTGAGGCTGCCGCCGGAACTTCACGATACTCTCAAGGATTTCGAAAGTATCTGCGAAGAAGAGCGCCAGCTAACGCGTCAGGAGCAACTGCATCGTGTTTTGCACGCTTGGCTCCTGGTCCATGTGCCGTTGTCTTACGCTTTGCTGGCGCTCGTGGCGGTGCATGCCGTCATGGCCTTGCGCTTCTGATCGAAAAAACGGGGAGCGAATTTGCCGCGTCGTCCAAGAACAGCGAAGAAGCTGGCCCAGCGAATCGAGCTCTCCTATTTCGAGCGGCCGCATCCTCTTCGCCGCTGGCGTTTCATTCTTTCTGTGGCGCTTCCGGTGGCCGCGCTCTTGTGGCTGGCCGTCGTGCGCGTGTCCGGCAATCGCACGACTTACAGCATGGGTCCAGTCTCCACGCCGCATGCCTTTTTCGGGCAGAAGTGCTCTGCCTGCCACGCCGCGGATACCGTTTCCTTTCGCCATCCTGTAACTGACCAAGCTTGCCTCGCCTGCCACGACGGTCCCGTTCACCAAGCCGCGCAAACTTTCACTCCGTCGTGCAGCTCGTGCCATGCTGAGCATCTCGGGCGCACGCAGCTCGTCAGAATGCGCGACACTTCGTGCACGCAATGCCACGCGAATCTCTCGACGCGCACCGGCGCTCCGCACTTCGTGCGCACGGTGCTCTCGTTTGCCAAGCATCCCGAATTTGCTCCGCTGCGCGACGATTTCAAAGATCCGGGCACCATCAAATTCAACCACGCCGTGCATCTGCAACAAAATCTCCTCGGCCCCGGCGCCCGCCGCGTCCAGCTTGCCTGCAACGATTGCCATCGCCCCGGCGCGGGCCGCGGCTCGTGGCCTTACGGCGCGCCCGGCATTCAGGCCGTCACATTCGCGAGCGGCGCTCAATTTGCTCCGCCTTCCGCCGCCGCGCTTCACTTCAGCAGCGCCGCGCAAAAGCGCGCCGAGCTTGCCTACATGGCTCCCCCGACATACGCAAACACTTGCTTCTCGTGTCACGCGCTCGACTTCGACGCCCGCTTCTCGCAATCCGTCCCGCACGACACGCCCGCAAAAATCGGCGCATTTCTTCGCGGCGAATACCAGCAATACGTTTCTTCGCATCCTTCTGCTCTGCGCGAAACTTTCTCGCCCCCGCGCTTGCCGGAAAAGCCCGCCCCGGTAACTCCGCCCGTTATTACTCGCGACCAGTGGGTCGGCGAACAGACCGCCGCCGCAGAGAATCTTCTTTGGCGCAAGACTTGTTCGGAGTGCCACGCTCTGACTTTCTCGGCAGGGAATTCGCTGCCCGCGATCGCGCCGTCGCGCATCACCGTTCGCTGGCTGCCCAGCTCATCCTTCAGCCACGACGCGCATCGCATGGTCTCCTGCGACTCATGCCATTCACGCATTGCTTCAAGTCAGCTCACTTCGGACGTGAATCTTCCAAGCGTCCGCACTTGTCAGGAATGCCACGCGCAAAGAGCCTCCGCCGCGCCCGCCGGCTGCTCGGAATGCCACACCTATCACGATTGGTCGCAGGAAAAAATCTATCCCGGGAAATTCTCGCTGCCGGATTTGCTGAAGAGTTCTCGAAATTTCGCGCCCGCCGCGCCCGCCAGTGCTGGGTCCACGGCCGCAGCAATTGTGCGTTAACTACTCGCTGCCGCTTTTTCCAATCAGCGCGCTGATCCACTTCTCCGCGCGCGCCGCGACGCTCGTCGATCCCGTGCGCGGCTTTCCTGGCGGCTCGTCCGTTACCGTGTACAGCTTCCCATCACGCAAAAACATTCGTTGCATCTCTTCCAGATTAAACGGTCGCGCGCCGCGCCTCCCGAATACCGCAATCTGATTACCGCTTTCATCCACCGCGCGGTCGCGGTCAATTCCTTTCGAAATCGCCAGCGCCGGCCCGGCCGTTCGATAACTCGCCACCAATTTCAAAATCGGTCGCGGGCTGAACCCTTCGAATTTCGGATTATCTTCTGGCGCAACCAACTGCACCACGCGCATTCCATTCCTTCCGTCCGCAACGTACGCGAAGATGCTCGCCGCCGTCGCCCCCAACTTCACGTCGTTCACGTCGTTCATCGCGCCGCCTGCATTGAAAATCTGGTCCATTACCGGCTGCTCCGGCTTCGTCACGTTAATCACCGCCATCCCTTGTCTGCCCGCCGCCACGTACGCGTACGTCCTCGCCACATAAATGTTTCGCGCGTCGCTGAGCGGCACGGTTGCGCCCGGCGCGACGCGCGGATGCGCGAGGTCTGTCACGTCGAGCACTTTCATCCCATCGCGGTCCACGATGAATCCATAGCGAAACTGAATCGCGATACCTCGCGGCTCATTCAATTCCGGTGCGCCAATCTGCGACACCACCCGCGGCAGGGGATTATTCAAATCCACGACCACCAGCCCTCGGTCGCACAGAATGTAAGCGTAAGTCCCGGCAATCACGATGCGCCGCGCGCCGTCCAAAATCCCGTTTGGATTGAACGTCACCGCTCGTTGCAGAAAATTGTCCTCCGGATTTCCGTTGAGCAGCGTCGAGACGCCCGGCGCTTTGCTCTTCAAGTCCGGATTCCCAACGACGATCAGCCCTTCGTATTTGTCCGTGACGTACAAAAATCCGTACATCAAATGAATCGGCTGCTCTTGGTTCTGCGCGAATTGCGTCCGCGTAGGATCGACCGCCAGCGTCGTCGGCGTGGCCACATCCGTCGCAAACTTCGTCTTCACGTACAATCTTTGCCCCAGTGGAGACACCGGCGCGGTCGCCATTCGCTCCGAGAATCCCTTGTTATCCACATTCGCGATGTCGTATACGCGGAATCCGCCCTGGCCCATTGCCGCATAAACGTATTCGCCCCGCATCTGCACGCTCAAAACCGATTTTCCCTCATGGTGGTACTCGATGCCCAGTTTTCTTCCGCCTGCGACGAACTTCCGATAATCGTCCGGGTAAGCAATGCTCTGGAAATCGCTGCCGTAGACCGTATCCGGATCGTCATGCTCCGCGACCGCCACCGCCGAAAATCCCTTGTCTCCTTCGGCCACGTACACGTAGCGGCCTTCATAATTCAGAAAATCTGTGCCCAGCAGCAGCACCTGCGCCATCCACGCGTTGTTGTCGCCCGCTTTGGACACATGGCAATCGGTGCATTGCTTCGTTTCCGTCGCGCGCACCGTGTGTGGCACGTACGTGCTGAACGCCTGCCCGCTCAACCCCGGCGCCGAAACGGTTTGCTGCGTGTAATAAAGCCATTCGCGGTTTGCGTTTTGCGAGCTCACCAGAATCGCGCAGCTCGAGCGCGCCGGCGCCACTCGATGCCCCGTGACCGTGCCGTCCACCGCCAGCATGTACGCGTCGTCGCGCAGCACTTGGAAGTTATAGCTCGTCCAGTTCCGCGAGACCGTGCCTTCGTTGTGCAGCATTCTCCGCCGGTTGTTCGCAGTCATTTGAAGATGGCACCCGAAGCAGTTCGGCGTCCACGACGAGTGGCACGCGAAGCACGTCATGCCCGTTCGCGGATGCGCCAGCTCCACCTCGCTCTCCGGCACGTCGCCCCACGTCGTGCCATCCGTGCGCAGCGTCTTGGCCAGGCGTGATTTTTCGCTGTAGTGAGGATTCCCCGGCGTGATGGTGTCCAGCACCTGCGTCACTTCCCATTGCAGGTCGCGCCGCATCATCGAGCGCTGGTGGAGCTTGCCATCCTGCCAATAAAATTCGCGCTCGCCCCATGGCGTGCGCTGCGCGGCGAGATTGATTCCGCCCTCGGGCGACGCAGGACCCGACGTGAGCAGCGTCGCCTTCTCCCGGATTGTTCCGTGACAATCCGTGCAATGAATCGCTATCGCCGCGCGCGGCTCGTTGTAGATATGGCCCGTCCCGTGCGCATCCTGCGCGAAATGACAATCCACGCACTGCATCCCTTTTTCCAAATGCAGATCCTGAAGATGCACTGCCTTTCCGAACTTCTGCGCGTCATCGAACGCCACCACGTTCCCATTCGCATCCAGCAAATTCCCGTCGCGGTCATGCTTCTCCACCTGCCGGAAAATCCATCCATGCCCGTGGAAATCGTCGAATTGCGTATTTTCCAGTTTCTTGTTGAACTCCGTGCTGCCCGTCTGCGCCAGGAATTTCACGTCAGCCCACAATCCCCGCGGAGCCGCCGCTTCCGGGTTTCGTAAGCCGACGTTGTAGCGCTCTTCATCGCTGGGGTTATGCTGCTTCTGCGGATACATCGCCTTCGCGTCCACTTCGTTGTCCCACCAGGTATCGCCGTAATACGTCGCCAGCATGTTCGTGCCGGGATGTACATGGCACACCATGCACTGGCTCGAAGGCATCGAAAGCGTGAACTCGTGCTTGATCGGATGGCCCGGCTCGCCGCGCGGAATCGTCGGATCCGCTTCCCCGCTCTCGCCCATGTTCCCGTACTGCGCGTACTGCATCGAATGCGTCGCAGATCGATCATTCGCGTAGACCACATGGCACGCCGTGCAGCCGCTCCCGCGATAATCTCCGGGCTGATCGTTGGTTCCCGGCAAATTCAATGTCGGGTCGAGCAGCCGCGTTTTCTGCAATCCGAGAAAAACGGGATCCGTCCGCAGTTGCGTCCCAAATCCGCGCGAGCTCAATTTATCGTCCGGCTTTCCGCTCTCTTCCAACCGGTTCGGGTTTCCAATTTCGCTCTTTTCTTCGCCGCCCCGCTCGAACACTCGCAGAATATTTCCCGGCTGCGAAATCTCCCACCGCTCCAGCGGCTCCACGAACGGCAGAATTCCTCTTGTGAGCGTCTCTTCAGCGCTCGGCGCCGGATACGTCTTCACGCGCTGCGGCGTCCCGTCGGCCGCATAGCTTTCGCCGAAGGGCTCGTCTTTCAGCGGATACGAGCCATTGTTGTAAAGCGCCGCTCCCCACAGAATTCCTCCGGTCGTCATCATGCTCGTCCGCACGGAATAAACTTCCTGCGCGTGGCAGCCGCTCTGCCCGCAGGTCTTGTTCGCCACGCGCAAATCTCCCGGATTCACGAACTGAATGTATTCGGGACTCTCGCGAAGCCAGTCCGTATACGCGCGAACGGGATTCGCCGAACCCTTCCACAGCCACGGCAGCCTCGGCCTTGGATGCGCTTTCGCCTTCGCGTTTTCATATTCCGGCGAGCCCGGCTTAGCGCCTGCCGGAATCGCGACGCTTGCGTCTCCGGTGTGGCAGTCAACGCATCCCAGCCGCACCGTGCCCGTCGTATGCATCGTCGGTTGGTCCACGCCCACGTGGCAGGAAACGCATCCCGTAGACTTTCTGTCCGCGTCATCCTGCGTCTGATTGATAAGCAAAGGCTGTCCGCTTTGATCTTGCGCCCGCACGCTGCTGTGCGATGCATACAGCGCAAACATCAGCACAGCCCCCGCTGCAGCAAAGCATATCGGCGCAACATACCGTTGCCCCGCATCACCCGCGGCGAATTTGCCCGCCCGTTTCACCTAAGCGCTCACCCTCAGAATCGAAATCGTAAATTTGCGAACGCCGAGAACAGCGTCCGGCTCGTATAAATATCCTGAAACCCTTGTCCCGGCTGAAACACCGATCCTCCGAAAGTCAGCGTCACATTTTCCGTGAGCGGCGGCCTGTACTTTGCGCCCAAATCAAACTCCTCGCCGATATCGTGGCGGATCGGCGACTGGAACAGCACCAATTCCAGCGGCTCGGTGCGGTCAAATCGCATGTAGTTGAAATTCGTCACGGCGGTGAGCTTCGGCGTCACGTCAAAATCCGCGCCCGCGTTGTAAATCCAAATCCCCGGATTCACAAAATTGGCTTGCCCCTCGCTCTTGTCCGACCGCAGGTTCGGCAGCAAACTCTCTTCCGGCGTCAGCTCCACTCCGGAACCGGTGAGCCGTATCGCCTCGCGGTTCCAGAAGCTGAAAATTCCGCCCGCGAACGCCGGATTGTCGATGATGGCGTCAAATCCGCGCGCGCGGCCGTCGCGCGGGTTGGCGTCGCCTGACGCGTAAAAAAAAGACCCGCGAAACCGCATCCAATCTTTATCTTTTGACAGCTCCAACGCCGCCATTTGCGCGTTCACCGTCACTTTGCGCCCGGCAATCGGATTGAGCGTGTCGTACCCCAGCGCCTGATAAAACGCATGACTTATATTGACCGGCCCAATGTGCCCGTCGCTCGTCCATCCCAGATACGCCACGCGAATCCCGTGCGTTTCGATTCCCGCGCCCTGATTCACCACGTTTCCGATCGGCGCCGGCCGCACCAAAAATCCGTCCGTGTCGTAATGAATCGTCGGATCGTCTTTGTTGTACGCCACGCTGACCTCCGTCGTGTACCCCTTCCACAGAAAATCCTGCATATACAAATTCGCAATGCCAACCTGTTGATGCCGCCGCGCGAACGTGTTCAGCCCGCTGTTGGTGTCCTTCTCCAGCATCTGAAAATAGGCCAGGTTGTACTGCCAGCGATTCGATTTCAGGTTCCCAAAGAACCGCAATCCCGGCTGCTCATCCGAAAAAAGAAATCCCCGAAAGTCGCTCGTGAATTGCTGAATTCCCGCGCGCACCGAAACAAAATCGTAGTTCGGGCTGAGGTCCGCAATCTTGTATTCCGCGAATAATTCTTGCACTCCGATGTGCGTGTCGTATCGCGACGTTCCCGCGCGCACGTCGACGTTGACGATTCCCAATTCTTGCGTGTCCAGGTAGTTGATATTGAATTCCGGCGTGAAGCGAATGCGCCAATCCGCCGGCTTGAAACTGGTGTCGCCGTGAAACAGGTCAAACGTGAACCGGAAATCCTGATTGAGAAAACTTTCCTCGCCTTTGCCGAAAAAGGCCGCCGTTCCCGGCTCCGCGCGGCTCACTCCGCTCGGCGAAGGCACCAGCCGCTCGTCGAAAAGCGTGTCGCTGGTCCCCGTGAAACTGAAAAATATCGCGTTCCCAATGATCGGATAATCGCCCTTCCATTTATTTCTGTTGAACGGGTCCCACCAATGCCCTTGCGTGTACGGATATTCGCCGCCGTTCGCGTACCGTTTCCACTCCGGCATTGCCACGTCCCAGCGATCCGGCTCCGCTTCGAAAACCTCGTTTTCAGGAGGCAACGGCTGCGCCGCCGCGTTCGTTTGCGCGCTCGGCTGTTGAATCCCGTGGTAGCTGGGAAGAACCGCCGCTGGCTGCGCGGGAATTGGCGCCGCTCCCGGCTCCTGCGGCGGGCGTTGCACGCTCGCGGGCGCTGTCAGCGCCTCCAGCCGCAAGTCCATGGTGACAATTTCCGCCGCGGCAATCGCAATATTGTCGCGCGAGAAACTCTGGAACCCATCTTTTTCAATCGTCAGTTTGTAAACTCCCGGCGCCACATCTTTGAACCGGAATATTCCGTCCGCCGTGCTCGCCGTTTGCAGCGGTTGTCCGCCGGAAACCGTTTGCAGACTGACTTTCGCCCCGCCTACCGGTCGCCCCGCCGAATCGCGCACCTGCCCTTGCAACGCCGGCGATTGTGCGCTCGGTCGCGTCAGCCGTTGATTCTGCTGCACGCCATTCGCGCGCGCGCATACGCCGCAAAGCCCGGCCGCCAGCAACGCTGCGCAAACCCTGCCTGCACGCAGAGATACAGTGGCATTCAATTCTCGGAGAAACCTGCGTGACCACATGGCAGTTCCGGAGGCCACAGGATGCGCTCTTAGCTACCACACGCCCCGCGGCCCGGCAAGAATATTCACTCAGTTTATCGGCGCTCTGTTGCTTGAAAGGAACTCAGTCGCCACGCAATGAGCCTCTTCACCTTGAGTCGCCGCGTCGTGTGTGGTACGAACATCTCAGTTCGTCCTGAGGTGCTCACTGCGTCTCGCGAAGCAAAGGACCGGCCACCTGAAAAACTCTCGCGCCGCGCGGCCGCCAAACTTCCTTTTCGTCTTTGCCGCGCTTCTTTCCGCCAGCGTCATTTCCTGTGGCGGAACAAGTTCCTCGTCGAACTCTTCCAGCCCTCCGCCGGCCGTCGCCGAACTCTCCGCCGCGCAGGTCCAATCCATCGCTCAGGCCGCCGCTGCCGCCGCAAACGCTCCATACGTCATCGCCATCACCAATCGCGAAGGCGACATCCTGGCCGTTTATCAAAAGCCTGGCTTTTCTCCCACTTCGCTCGGTAATTTTGGTCAAACCGTCGACACCAACGAGCTCGCTGTCTCTCTTGCTCGCACCGCCGCATTTTTCAGCAACGATCAAGCGCCTCTTTCTTCGCGCACCGTGCGTTTCATCAGCGGCATTCACTTTCCTCCCGGCGTTACCGACACCGCCAACGCCCCGCTCTACGGCATCGAGAACACCAATCGCGGCTGCGTGCTCTCTTCCAATTTCAATCCCGGAGAATCCATCCCTCCAGCGCTTTCCATCAGCGGTGCGCAAACGGGCCTCGGCGTCGCCACCGGCAAAGTCGACGTCTATGACTCGAATCCCAACGCCGTCAATCCTGGCGGCGTCCCGATTTTCGAAAACGGCGTATTGCTCGGCGGCATTGGCGTGGCCGGCGCGCCCGCCGACGTTGCCGAATTCGCCGCCTTCGCTGCCGCCACCAGCAACGGCTTTGGGCCCACGCCCGCAGCTCCCGGGGTGGTTTTCATCAACGGCATCGCGCTGCCATTCGTGAGTCAGACCACTCTGCCTTCGGGCATGTCCGCCGGCACGGCCACAGGCTCGACCTATCTGGTCGGCCCCGCCGCCAGCCCGAATCCCGCGCCGGAAGGCTACCTCGTCGGCCCGAATCCCGGCCCGCTCGGCGGCCTTTCATCGGCGCAGGTCAATTCCATCGTGATGGCCGCCGTCGCCACAGCCAACCAGACTCGCGCCGTGATTCGCCTGCCCATCGGAGCGCGCGCGAAAATGGTCATCTCTGTCGCCGATCTCGACGGCACCATTATCGCGCTCTATCGCATGGCCGACGCCACCGTGTTCAGCGTCGACGTCGCCGCCACCAAGGCGCGCAACATGGTCTATTTCAATAGCGCCACTCGCGTTCCTGCCGACCTCGCGGGCGTTCCCATCGGCACTGCCGTCACCAACCGCACCATCGGCTTCGGCGCGCAGCCTCTCTATCCCCCCGGAATCGATGGCACTGCCCCCGGCCCGTTCTTCCCGCTTTACACCAACGACGTCGCGAACCCTTGCACGCAGGGCTCGCAGCCCGCCAACCCAAATCAAAGCGGCATCGTCTTTTTTCCCGGCAGCGAGGGAATTTACATCAATGGCCAGCTCGTTGGGGGCCTCGGCGTCAGCGGCGACGGCGTCGACCAGGACGATTACGTTACCCACGGCGGTGACGCCGGCTTCGAGCCGCCCACATCCATACAGGCGGACCAAATCATCTTGAACGGCGTTCGCCTGCCGTATCTCAGTTTCCCGCGCGACCCCACCGACTAATACGCAAGCGCGCGATCACCAGGCCGTACCGCTCCATTTGCCCTCGCGTGCCTCGCCGCTATCGCCGCCATTCATCGATCAGATTCGCCACCAGCCCCGTCCAGCCCGTCTGATGGCTCGCGCCCAAGCCTGCGCCCGTGTCGCCGTGGAAATATTCATGGAAGAGCAGCAAGTCCCGCCAATGCGCGTCGTTTTGAAAAATCCTCGCGCCTCCATGAATTCGCCGTGCCCCGCCGCCGTCTCGGACAAAAAGCTCGATCATTCGCCCGGCGATTTCCGCCGCCATCTGCTTCGGCGTCACGCTTTTTCCACCATACGCCGCTGTCTTCACCGCGAAATCGCTGCCAAACGCCTCGCCGAATTTTTTCAGCGATTCCACGATGAGATACGACGTCGGAAACCAAATCGGCCCGCGCCAATTCGAGTTCCCGCCTTTGATCTTCGACTCCGCTTCGCCGGGTTCGTACCTCACTTCGCGTCCTTCGAACACAAACGGCTCTTTCTCATGCCGCTTCGAAAGGCTCCGAATCCCTGCTACCGACAAAAATTCCTCCGCATCCCACAAATGCTCCAGAATTCGCGAGAGTTGCCCGCGGTCCACGATGGACAAAACGTGCCGCCGCATCCCATCGCGTGTTTCTGAATAGCACGCATCGCCCACCAAGTCTGGCCGGTTCCGTATGAACCAATCCACGTTCGTCGCAAATTGCGGGAACGGCGTCAGGTCGTCTTCTTCCAGCACTTCGATCGCGAATAGCGGAATCAGCCCCACCAGCGAACGTACTTTGAACCGGTGCACTCTGCCGTCGGGATACCGCAGCACATCGTGAAAAAATCCATCCTCGGCGTCCCAAAGTTGGTAATCGCGTCCGCCCATCTTTTTCATGGCCGAGCCGATGTAAATAAAATGCTGAAAGAATTTCGTCGCCAGCGCTTCATACGCCGGATTCTGCCGCGCCAGTTCCAGCGCGATGCGCATCATGTACAGGCAGAAAAATCCCATCCACCCGGTTGCGTCCGATTGTTCCAGAATCGCCCCGCCCGGCAATTTCTCGCTTCGGTCCACCACCGTGATGTTGTCGAGCCCCAGGAATCCGCCCTCGAACACATTCAGTCCTTCGCTGTCCACTTTGTTGACCCACCACGCAAAATTCATCAGCAGTTTGTGGAAGCAACGCTCCAGAAACACGCGGTCGCCCGCGCCGGCGTTTTGTTTTTCGCGCTGGTAGACGCGCCAGCACGCCCACGCGTGCACCGGCGGATTCAGATCAGAGAACTCCCATTCGTATGCCGGAATTTGCCCGTTGGGATGCAGGAATTGCTCGAACAGCAGAAACCACAAATTGTCTTTCGCGATCGAAGTGTCCACCAGCGCCAGCGTCACGCAATGAAACGCTAAATCCCACGCCGCGAACCACGGATATTCCCATTTGTCCGGCACCGCCAGCAGCCGCATCGAGTTCAAATGCCGCCAGTGCGCGTTGCGCATCGACTTCCGCGACGCCGGAGGAGGGAATCGCGCATCGTCGCCTTCCAGCCATTTCTGCACGTCGAACAAATAAATCTGATTGCTCCAGAGCATTCCCGCGAACGCCTGCCTCTGAATCGTTTTTTCCTCTGCGCTCGCTTTCGGCGGATGAATCGTCTCGTAAAATTCATCCGCCTCGCGCTTCCTTTGCTCGACGATGGCGTCCGCATCCTCCAGCGGCGCGTCCAGCATCTCAGGACTGAACCGCAATCGCACAACCGCCGACTTGCCCGCCGCCACGCTCATTTTGTAATGCAGCGCCGCCTTGGTCCCGACTCGCTGCGGGTTCAGGCAATCCTCGCCCCGCACGATCGCGCGGTGGAATGCATCTTTCGTATGCGCTTTGCGGCTCTTCGCCCACTCTCCGTACACCGCCGGCGCATTCGTTTCGTTGTCCGTGAAAAGCAGCGTCGCGCCTGCCGGCCCGTACAAATATCGATGTCCGAGCCGGTATTCGAACATCAGGTTCGGCAACATCTTGGCCGCATGGTCGTCCGCCAGCAAACTCACCGCATTTTTCGCCGCTGGTCCGGGGCGAATCGCCGGCTCCGGACCCGGTGGGTTTGTCCACGCCCACGTATTGCGAAACCAAATCTGCGGAATCACGTCGAGTCGCGCATCTTCGTTTCCGCGGTTGAACGCTTCAACGCGAATAGCGATATCCTCCGGCGACACTTTCGCGTATTCGATCACCACGTCGAAATACGCGCCGCCGTCGAACGCGCCCGTGTCCAGCAGTTCGTACTCCGCTCCGCGTCCGCCACGCGCGCGATTTTCGTCGATTAATTTCTGGTAGGGAAACGCAGCTTGCGGATATTTGTACAGCATTTTCAAATAGCTGTAAGTCGGCGTCGCGTCCAGGTAGAAATAATATTCCTTCACATCCTCTCCGTGATTTCCCTCGCACGGAGTCAGCCCGAACATTCTCTCCTTCAGAATCGCGTCCCGGCCATTCCAAAACGCCAGCGACAAGCACAGCAATTGATAGCGGTCGCAGAATCCCGCGATGCCATCCTCTCCCCAGCGATACGCTTTGCTTCGCGCCTCATCGTGCGTCAGGTACGTCCACGCGGAGCCGTCGCTGCTGTAGTCCTCGCGCACCGTTCCCCAGGAGCGCTCGCTCACGTAGGGACCCCATCGCCGCCACGAGCTCACGTCAGCCGCATTCGACGGCTCCGCGATGCGTTCGGCCTCTTTTGTTTTGGACTGGAAAATCGCCGCGAGCGCGTTCGCCGCGTCCTTCTCGGCGGCGCTCTTCTTGGCAGATTGTTTCGGACGGGCCTTGCGCGCCCGCTTTCGCTTGTCGGAAGAATCAGGCAAAGTGGCGAAATCTTACCAGAAGAAAACTGCTTGCGCGTGTTCTCGCCACTTGTGTGCGTCTAGTTCTGCACGGCGGTCCCGCCCCGGAAAAATCACGCCCGCCGTGCAGATGAACGCTTACTTGCCCTTGGTGTTCTCCGTCGACGCAATGAACGCCGCGGCGTTGTCGTGCAACTGCTTCAGCGAGGCCTCGTGCGCGTAGACCATGTGCCCGGACTGGTAGAACTTGAATTCGATGTTCTTCACCAGTTCCGGGGGAATCTGCAAATGCTGCATTTCATATACGCCTTCGAAGAACGGCGTGGCCAGATCGTAGTAGCCTGCGTTCAGCAGCACCTTCAGGTTGGGGTTGTACTTCATCGCTTCGGACAAATCGATCATCACGTTCGGCGTTCCGGGATTTCCGTGGTGGGTCATATCCCAAGTCCCGGTGTTAATCTCCGGCTTATATGTTTTGTCTTCGCCGAACTTCAGGTCTTTTCGCACGTAGTCGTTGAAAGCAGAGACGTACGCTGAACTGATGGACGCGGATTGCGGGTCATATTCCGCTTCCTTGCTGAGCGGGTCCATGGTCGGTCCGGAAAAGCGCGTGTCCAGCCGCCCAGTGGTCAGGTTCTCCTGGTCCTGCAGGTTTTTCTCGAATTCTCCCCCGCTGATGCGCAGGTTGGCTTTCAGAATGTAATCGACGGGCAGGCCGGTGTATTCATGCAGCTTCGCAGCGATCGCCTGCCGCTGTTCCGTGGGCAGCGAAGTTCCCGCCTCGAGCGCCAGGGCGTAATCATTCATGGCGAAGTGCTCGACTTCCTTCAGGAAAGGCTCGAGATCTGCGGGCTGGGTCGGCAGCTTGTGGTGATACCAGGCCGTCGCGGCATAGGTGGGCAGCGCGAGCTCGTAGGGCGTATCCATACCCGGATTGCCCTCTGGGCCGTCGACGCTGTTGTCGAAATTCAATATCTGCGAGAGCAGCATGATGCCATTGAAGTCGACGTCGTATTCACCTTCCAACATGGCGGACAGCACGGCAGAGCGCGTGGTGCCATAGCTTTCGCCAAACAAATATTTCGGGGAATTCCAGCGACCGTACTTGGCCAGGAACTGGGTGATGAACTCGGCAAAAGCGTGGGCGTCCTGATCGACGCCGTAGAATGCCTTCTCCTTGTTCGGGCCGGCGATGCGGCCGAAGCCCGTGCCAGGCGCGTCGACGAAAACCAAGTCGCTCGCGTCGAGCAGGCTGAAGTCGTTGTTCACCAGCGGATAAGGCGCCGGCAGCGTGTGTGTGTCGTCAGCGGTGACCACGCGGCGTGGTCCGAATGCGCCCATGTGCAGCCACACGGTCGAGGAGCCCGGACCGCCGTTATAGAGGAACGTCACCGGGCGCGTCGCGGGGTCTGCGCCGGACTTCATGTAGGCCACGTAGAACATGCTGGCCTCGACGGGCGGATTTTTGTCGTCCTTGGGCGCGTCCTGGGGCACATCATCCCAGCCTTCCGGGTGCACGACGAGCGTGCCGGCGTAGGCGTCGTAATTGATCACCTTGCCTTCCACGGTGACCGAGGCACTGGTCTTCTGCTGTTCGACCTTGAACTCGTTGGGATTGGCCGGTGTAGCCGGGGTGGCTGCCGCGGCGGCAGCAGGGGCCGGTGCTTCCTTTGCTTGCGCGGCCGCGACGAGCGGCAGGGCCGGGATTGCGATGGCCAAAGCGGCGAACCAGAAAATGAACTTGCGCATCATGCGTCTCCGATCTTTTTTGGGCACTTCGTTGGAACCCTGTTACGGGAACCATGCCAATAAAACGTTGTTGGACGGCAATTTGTTCCCTTTTTTCGATTTTCGAGCGACGGAGCGTACATCGGACGCAGGTTGAAAGCAATGCTTGTTGCGGCTTTCCGCGAAAACGAGGAATTTTGCGCGGCGCTGCTGTGCGCGCGTGGGAAACGTGTCCGGAAACGGGACGATTTCATTGCTGAAAATCGCAGATTTCCGCGATTAGAAAAGGGTCCGATGGTTTGTTTTGTGTGAGTTACGTGAGGTTCTAATTCTTCATAGGTGACGCGATTAGAATTTCCAAAGCGCATAAAAAGCGAAAAGGCCGCGTCTCCGCGGCCCGCCTTTCTCTTTCGAGTTGTATGGCTGGATATCCAGCCGAGGCCAACTATATACCATATAGTACTGAGAACGTCAAGGAAAAATGAGACGGAGGCCTCAAGATTCTTGGGTAAATTCGAGGGAAGTCTCGCGTGCCCGAATGTCAGCCGTAAAGATCGGCAAAAATCGGCACCACCTGATCAATACGCCGCTGATATTATCCGTGCACTCTTTCGGTCATCTGCGGGTGAAACGTCGGCTCAATGGGTGACTCCGCGGAGTTTCCACTCCGTTGCCCGTACGGACTGCAGCGCTCCTTGACTCTGCCCCACCATTGCGGCGCCTACCGGTTCAAGCTTTCCATCCTTGAGCGTGTAGAGAATCAGCCCAGAGTCTGGAGACTCGCGCCAACCGATGACGCCGTGGCCGATGGCCATAAGATAGGTATTTCCGTAGAGAACCACCGGATAGTCATCCACGAGCCCCAACGAGTCCTCAAATGCCCCGAGCTCGTTCTCCCGGCCGAACGCAGGTACAGGAACCGTCTGTGATCCCAAGCGCGCCTGTTTCCGCTGCATTCCGGCGGCTAGATCGAGCATCGTGCGGACGTTGTCTTTCTCGCTTTCCGGCACGAGAGGGCCATAGAAGAACGACTTCGGATCTTTCGCGGCGGCGTGTTGTTCGATAATCTCCGCCGCCACCTCCTTGAGCGCGATGTCGCTTATGGGCCCGCCCGCCGGCACAAAAACCTTCGAGACGTTGTACTCCGAGCCGAAATCGGCTTCGACTTCGCAGGCGGGGCCCCACTTCCCCTGCTGAAACGGTACGACGCGAAGGTCATAATTGCTGTCGGTCGGGCTCGACATCATTTCCACGAAGGCGTCGGTGCCGGCGATTCGCGCCAAATTGGGATCGTCCCCGTCGCCCTCGCAAATCATTTTGTCTCCATCGCGCACACCCTTGGGCGGCAAGTCTGGCAAGGGCTGCGACTGGCGGCCTGGTGGCATCCAGAAAAATACAAAATCGTCACAGTGCGCGCTGCCCGCGGAGGCCAGGATCATATGCAGACTGCTGTCAGGGAGCGAAAACAAGGAAACGACGTCGCCGGAGAGTCTGTCCAATGCGCCGCTCATTGCGTCCGACGGCTGAAATTTCTGACGGAAGAGATCGGCGAACTGCGCGCGATCGCCGATGATGCGGATGTCGGGTTTGCTGGGCGTTTCGATGTACGGGTCATCGCCCTTGAAAAGCGGCGCAATTGGATCGGCGGGCGACCTTGCCGCGTTTTGGCGGATTTGCGTCGCGATGCCCTCGCATAGCGAGACATTCGGCGTCTGAGCCGCGAATAGTGCTGCCGCAGCGAGCGTTCCTGTTGAAATGATTAGAATGATCAGCCGCCGCATGTTGCCCTCTGTCGCAGATGTTCGCTCTTGCTGCGCTGCGCGTCAAGAAGCACCGCGGGAAGCGCGCGTGCCAGGCGTAGCGGAAGAGGATCATGAAGCCGAAGTCCATGTGCGTCTCATTGTGGCAATGGAAGAGGGCCGGGCCGGTTTACGGCAAGTTGTTGGCGAAAACGGGGAAGGGGGCTAATATGTGCGCCGCGCGGGTGACGGTCGAGTCGGGGCGAACGACTTGCGTCGGGAAGGGAGGCGAGGATTCATGAGCACAATGCGAAGAGTACGGTGCATGAGCGCTGCACGGATCACGGTTCCGCTGATGGGCGCTGCAATGGCGGCGTGTTTTTTGCTGGCGGGGATGAGCATGGCAAGCCCGCTGCCGAGGCAGCCTCGCGAACATCCTTCAGCTCGGGCAGCTAGGGTTCCAGCGCGGGTTCAAGCGCAGGCAATGCCCAAGGATGGGCGCGGCGCGTTTGAGGTGACGTCGCAGCTGGGGCGCAAGCTCTATGCGCAGCCGGATGACGACGCGGTGATCGCGGCGCGCAAGAAGTTGGCCGCGAACCCGAAAAACGTGAGCCTGGTGCTGGCGCTTTCGCAGGCTCAGGCGGGCAGGCGGCAATACCGCGAAGCCATAGCGACGTGCACGAAAGGGCTGGCGTTCGCTCCGAATAACGCCGACCTGTATATCGAGAGAGGGCACAGGGAACTGGGCCTGCGCGAGTTCCGCATCGCGGAGCGAGATCTGGCGCATGCCGCCTCGCTCAACCCGAGGAAACTCGACGCTTTTTATCATCTCGGCCTGTCCCATTATTTTCAAGGCGAATTCAGTTCGGCAGCAGCGTCTTTTCGAAGGGCGCTGGCGCTGGCGAAAAACAATGACAGCGTGATCGATTGTTCGAATTGGCTGTATGTTTCCCTGCGGCGAGCGGGTAAAACGGCGGACGCGGCGCAAGTTCTGAAGAGGATTACGCCGGACGTGAAAAATACCGAGCCGCATTTGCTCTTCTACTTGCGGCTGCTGCGGTTTTACCAGGGCTCGCTAACCGAGCAGGCGGTATTGCCGGCGAAGCCCGCGGACCCGAACGACACGGAGGCGGAGCTGTCTTTCGATACGGTGACTTACGGCGTGGGGAATTGGCATTTGTACAACGATCACGACGCGAAGCGCGCAACGGAGCTGTTCCGGCAAGTGGTGACCGGCGATGCTTGGAATGCCTGGGGATTTGTCGGCTCGGAAACCGCGCTGAAGCACATGGGCGCGGCGGGCTCACCGCAGCGATAGCAGTGTATAATCGCGTAGGTTGTTGGGCCGGAGTGGTGGAATGGCAGACGCAGCGGACTCAAAATCCGCCGACCGCAAGGTCATGGGGGTTCAAGTCCCTCCTCCGGCACCAA
Source organism: Candidatus Acidiferrales bacterium (assembly GCA_049281095.1). Lineage (GTDB taxonomy): Bacteria > Acidobacteriota > Terriglobia > Acidiferrales > UBA7541 > DAHUXN01. The sequence continues at coordinate 2,259 of JBAPRL010000077.1, read as the reverse complement.
ATTCCTTGATTCTGGCCGCAGCCGTAAACCAGCGTACTATTCGATTCCAGCCTGTGTACCATTGGCCGAACCCGCGCGACCCATTACTCTGGGACTTCATGAATCCCACGCTATCTTCATCGCGCCAACTGAAAGCCCGTCGCAGGAGCAAGCGCCTCCGGCTAACTGTGCCAGTCGACGTCATCGCCTTTGAGGGCGAAAACGAGCTTTTCCGCGAAGCTGCGCATGTGAGCTGCGTCAGCGCGCACGGAGGGCTGGTGGTGATGGCTGCCAGCGTGGCCATCGGGCAAGTGCTTCGCCTGATCAACCGGAACACGCGGGAGCATCAGGATTGCCGCGTGGTGCACGTCGAAAGCGCCGAGAACAAATGGGCCGCCGGCGTCGAGTTCCTGCAGCCCGCCGGCAATTTCTGGCAAATCTCGTTCCCGCCTCTGCAATCCTTCGCCCAAGCCGCTCGCAACTGATGGCTCGCCGGAGCCTGGGTCTCCCAGGCGTTTATTGCCGGAGTAGTAATATCGGCTAGTGCGAACCTGAGCACATTTCGCCAGAAGTACTATTCAGCTTTTCCTGCGCGCATGCTCAAATCGCTGCAGGCATGGTTAGCACACCTTCACCGAGGGGCTCTGAGGGCCTTCCCGATCCTTTGCAGCAGCCAAGCGACCCGTGGCTTGACCACTCGGCCGAAATTCGCAAGGGCCTGCAGCGCCTCGACCGCAAGCAGTGGTGGATGTGGTCGTCGGCGTTCATGATCATTCTGCTGCTGACCATTGGCATGGCCTCGTTTTCTTTCCCGGCGCTGATGCGCTTGGGCGAAGGCTCTTATTCCTTCTTTTTGTCGCAAGCCGTCCGCAGCCTTATCGCCTTGGTCTTGCTTTTCAGCGTCTATACCATCTACCAGCAGTATCTGATCAACCGCATTCGCGGCCAGCTCGCCGACCAGATGGAATCGGTGGCCAAGGTGGAATTGCTCACGCAGGAAGTCTACAAGCTCGCGGTGCTGGATCCGCTCACCAGCCTGCACAATCGCCGCGCCGGCGAGCAGAGACTGGTCGAGGAGATCGCCCGCTCCCGCCGCCACGTTCGCCCGCTCACGCTCATTCTTTTGGATATCGACAATCTTAAGCAGTGCAACGATCAATTCGGCCATGAGGCCGGCGACAACATGCTGCGCTGTTTTTCCGAGCGCTTGCGGCGCGCCATTCGTGGCTCCGACATGGCTGTGCGCCTCGGCGGCGACGAGTTCATGATTATCCTGCCGGAATGCCGCGCGGAGGAAGTGCGTCACGTCATTGGACGCCTCGAGGGCTTGCAGCTCGACTATGCGGCGAGAAAGATCAACGTCACCTTCGCCTGCGGCTGGGCCGACTATCAGCCCGGGGAATCGGCGCAGGAACTCCTCAAGCGCGCCGATGACGCTCTGTACGCTGACAAACGCTCTGGCAAAGACCGCAACGCCAAGCGTTTTATTGTCCCCGTCCCGGTGCCTGCCCGCTAAGACCGCTCCCGCCTCCCGATCCTCTATTGCATTCCCATAGGAAGGTTGCTATGCTCCCTCTGGGTATCCAATAGGGAGTGACTCATGGACAGCAATGCAAACGACAAAGCAAACGAAACGACGAATGACAAGAGCGCCGGCAAGACCGTCGGCAAGCCCGATGACAAAACCGACGTCCAGCAGGGCACTCTCGCCCTGATGATCTTGAAGACCCTGGAATCCATGGGTCCGCTGCATGGCTATGGCATCGCCCGCCGTATCGAGCAGACCAGCAACAATCTCCTGTCGCTGAACTACGGCACTCTCTATCCCGCGCTTCTCAAGCTCGAACAAGAGGGCTGCATCGCATCGGAGTGGGGCGTTTCGGACAACAACCGTAAGGCCAAGTATTACAAGCTGACCCGCGCCGGCCGCAAGCAGTTGCAGCGCGAAGCACGCGAATGGGAACAGACTGCCGCAATCGTCGCGCGGTTCTTGTCGCCCGAGGGAGAACGTTCATGAAATTCGTGCGCGCTCTGCTGGCTCGTCTGGCGGGATTGTTCAATCAGGGGAAGGGCGACCGGGGCCTCGCTGCGGAACTCGACAGCCATCTGCAGATGCACATCGAAGAGAACGTCCGCCGTGGAATGACGCCTGGCGAAGCGCGCCGCCAGGCGCTGATCAAACTCGGCGGCGTGGAACAGGCCAAGGAACAATACCGCGCGCGCCGCGGGCTGCCCGCGGTGGAGAGCCTCGCTCAGGACATTCGCTATGGCCTGCGCATG
>JBAPRL010000076.1:0-14268 GCA_049281095.1 Candidatus Acidiferrales bacterium | reverse complement strand
ATCCCATGCAGATCAAAGTCGATTTCCTCTGCCGCGATTCCATTCTCGCCGCGCCCATCGTTCTTGATCTGGTCCTCTTTCTCGACTTGGCCAAGCGCGCCGGCATGCACGGCATTCAGGAATGGCTCAGCTTCTATTTCAAATCGCCGATGTGCGCGCCCGAGCTTTATCCCGAGCACGACCTCTTCATCCAGTCCATGAAGCTCAAAAACACGCTGCGCTGGATGATGGGCGAGCAGCTCATCACCCACCTCGGCACCGAATACTACGACTAGCCGCGGGGCCGGCGGTTTGCGAAATGCACATATCCGTTTTGGCACCACCGGTCCCTGGTTCTATTGCCGCCGCCGATTCGCACCTGTAGCCTTTCCGCCAGTACTTGCTTTCCATCTCCGCGGAGGATACAGATGAGCGCAGGAAACACCTCTCTCTGGGCCCTGGAAACTGCTTCCCGAGCGCGAGCCGCTTTTCGCAGACTCGTCGCGCCGCTGCTTTTGCTTTGCGGCATCCTGATGATCGCGGGATGCCCACAATATTTTTCGCAGCAAGAAGTCATCTCCAAGAGCGTTGCGGACAAAATTCCTTACGCCGACAGCGTGGCGACGCTCGACGACGGAACCAAGCTGCACATCACCCAAGCCGCAGCGTCCAACGATTACCAGTTCACCGGCGACGGCCATCCCGGGGACGTGGGCTGCTCCGACAAGGACACCGGCACGCTTCGTTTTCTGCACTTGCGGGACGATCTTTTTGCCATGCAAGAGAAATGCGATGATTCCAAAGTTTGGACCATCAGCTTCTATCGCATCCACGAGCACGATTTCCAGGAGATGTCCCTCGCTTCGAACGATGACGAATTTGGCCTCGCCGCCCGCAACAACGTGAAGCTGGCCACCAATGATGACGCCGATCTGAATGTCAGTGGCTCTTCCCGCGACGTCCTGGCGTTTTTGCGCGCCCACAAGGACTTCACCTTCCAGGCGACCGAGACCAAGAAAGACGACAACTAGCCGCCGCCGCGCGGCGTGCGCGCGGGCGAAGCATCGCGCCTATTTTTGATGGCTGCTATGTGATCGGCACCTCCTTCTCGATTCATCCCTCGACTGCGCTCGCGATCAGCAAACATCGCTGAAAAAGGCGCATTTTAGTCCCGATTAGAAAATGTCAAGTGCCGTGTTCGCCGTTGCTTACGGTTTCGGGATCAGTGTTTTGTGTACCGATTAGAATTTCGGGGTCGGAAAGGCCAGCAGCCCAGCGGGGCAGGTAATCGAGATGGAGGGGCGTTCTCCGGCCATGCTGCGGGGCCGTTCTCGGGTCCGTGGCCGAGCGCGAGACGGGAGGCACGGTCGGTTTGCCGGTCGCGATCCCACGCTCTGCCGAAGGCGCGGAGGATGGGTCGCCCGCAGGGGCGACGTGAACAGCAGGTCCCTCACCCTCATCGCGCGGCTTCGTCACGTTTGGGCCGCAGGTGCGGCCCTGGGGCGCGCTGGGTTCCCTTCGTTCCTCAGGGCAGGCGGAATCACATTCCGTGTTGGAATGCTGGGTGACGTGAATGTGAGTGACGATGGAGCGCTTTGCGGGCTCGACCCATTGGCCGTCCTCGGTGATTTGCGCGAAGATGCGCATGGCGCGGAGGACAGCAGCGGCTGTGAGCGGGGCTTCGTCGACGCGTTCGAGAATGCGTTCGGCGACGCCACGAAGATTGAGGCGGCGGCGTTGGAGCAGGCCGGTGGCCGCGGCGTGACGGTAAACGGAAGAGCGCGAAGGGAGTTGATAATCGACGGTGATGGCGGACTCGGAGCGCCAACTGACGAAGTCGTCGTCGATGGCGGCACGGTCGGCATGGTTGCAAATGGCGCATTTGCGGGCGTGGCGCGCGAGGCTGGTGGCAGTTTGTTGTGGAGAGCGCGGGCGATTCGGTTTGGGTGAGGCAGAGGCGTGTCTGGCGGTCCTTCGCGAAGAACGCTCCCTTCGTTCCTCAGGGCAAGCAGGATCTTCGACTCTTCCTTTGGAAGAGTCTTCGAGCAAAGAATGGGGTTTGGTGATGGCTGGCATGGTGTTTTCTCCTTTGAGGTGCTCCGAAGAGCTTCCTTTCCGCCCCCCTTTTTTTCTGGGTGGGGGCAAAAAAAAATCGCCCTAGCGGGAAGCTAGGACGATTGGTCGATGGCCCAATCGTTGGGCCGAAATTTATGTTCGGCGGCGGTTTAGGCCGCGTAAAGATATTGGAGCATATAGTAACGATAATGGCAACAGAAAAAACAAGGAATTATATAGTTAAGCCCCTCAAAAGAAGGAATTAGTGAGTCGAAAAGGCCCCTTTAAACTGGCGAGCGGGTTATGTGGACTTGTTATATTCTTTGGGGCCGCTTTTCTGCCAGTATGCTTTTCTAATTCCTCTGGCCGTGCGATAAACCAAGCAGAACGATGTTTCATAAGGCCGTCCGCCCCTTTCAGCCGTTCCGGTATACTGAATAAAGCCCGACAGCCAAAGGAACTTTTCCCCCATCGTAACCTCATCTTTGGCCCAAGCTTGAGGAAGGAACGGGAACCATGTTTCGATCGGCTCGCCCGGCGGAGTAACGAAAGTGTCAAAACGTCTTACGCCGTCGAACACGCTAGTTTGAGGGGGTACGGTGTCGCTATCCCCCAAAGCGTGCTCTACGTGAAAGGAAACGATTTTAGCGGGAGTTTTACCGTAATTCCTGACAATAGCCACGAATTTCCATTTATCGGGAGGATGAATGGGAAGCGTGGTTTCTCTAGACAACAAAATCCAAGGACGGTTTTCTCCTACGGTTGCTTCGACAGTTCGTCTGAGTTGGATAGCTTGCAAAGTAAACACTACTAGTTGACCCAAACCTATAGCGGCGAGCGCACCCGTGGCCCAAGCCAAGTATTTCGTGAATGTGACCAACTCGGTTTCTTCGCGTTCCTCGGTATTCCTTTTTTGTTGGTCTGTGGAGGTTTTTTCTTGAGTTTGGTTGGATGGGGTTATTTTTACAAAAATCGCACAGTTTTGGGTTCCACGCTTATCGGCATTGGAACCCTGTTGAGTGCTTTGGCTCTTGTTTGGCCCGCTGGTGTGTTGTGGCGGAGTTGAAGTTGGATTTTGAAGCCAAATTAATAACAGGGCACACGCATAAAGGCGCATAGGAGTTGTCGCGCTAGTTATACCACGCGAACAGCAGATTCCTCGTCGGATGCTGTTCGCATCCTCGCTCGGAATGACAGTCAAGAGACGGTGCAGGCGGAGCAGCCCTTCCCTACAAAGACAACCGCAGGTCCTCCGGTTTCGGGAGTCCGACGGACTCCACCGGAGTCCGTACACCGGACCTCACCCTCATCGCGCAGAGGCGGCGGGCTGGGTTCCCTTCGTTCCTCAGGGCAGGCGGGATGACAACGTTTGTGATTGGCGTCGAAGCGAGATCCTTCGACTACGCAAAATGCGCTTCGCTCAGGACGACAAAACGGGGAGGCGCGACTCGGGGAGGTGCGACGGGCGCAGCCCTTCATTCTTCAGGGTAAACAAGTGATGCCCCTACGAATGCAATGCGATGCGGTCGGCGAGGACGCGGAGGGCGAGAGCTTGGGCGGCGGCAAGGGCTTCCTTCTCGGTCTTGCCGTAGGCGAGGACGCCGGGAAGATCGAGGACTTCGGCAATCCAGCGGCCGTCGTCTTCGCGCTCCGTTTCGATGGTGTACTCTTTCTTCGACATGCGCTGGAGCTAGTCTAGCACGCGTGGCAGGAGTGAAAGTGAAAAAACGCTGTCGCACTGCAGAGAAATGAACCGGGCCAAAATGGACGGGAAGATTTTTGGTGTGAGCGAGCGGGGTGCGCTTGACGGGAGTGGGACGGTAGGCTATCGTCGCCGCTTAAATTTCTCATGCCGCAGTTTAACTGCGGGGGAGGCTTGATGGATCCAAAATCAGCATTGGATTACGCTGCGAAGCACAACGCCAAGATTCTCGATCTGCGTTTCATCGACATTCCGGGCGTCTGGCATCACATCAGTTTTCCGATTCACCAACTGACGGCGCAATCCTTCGAAGACGGCTTTGGGATGGACGGCAGCTCGATTCGCGGATGGGCGTCGATCCACGAATCGGACATGCTCTTGATTCCCGACGCGAATTCCATCTTCATGGACCCGTTCCGGGATACGCCGACGCTGGTGATGCTCGCGGACGTGGTGGACCCGATGACCAAACAGCCGTATCCGCGCGACTCGCGGCACATCGCGCGCAAAGCGGAAGCGTATCTGGGCTTCACGGGCATCGCCGATCAGGCGTTCTTCGGCGCGGAAGCGGAATTTTTTATTTTCGACAATGTGCGCTTCGAGCAGCGCGAGCAGCACGCCTTCTATTACATCGACGCGGAAGAAGGCCGCTGGAACTCCGGGCGCGCGGAGCACAATCTGGGCTACCGGCCGCGCTACAAGGAAGGCTACTTCCCTGTTCCGCCCACCGATCACTATCAGGATTTGCGCACGGACATGACTCAGCAACTGGAAGCCTGCGGCATCACCGTGGAATGCCATCACCACGAAGTGGCCACTGGCGGGCAAACGGAAATCGATTTCAAGTTCGACACCATGCTGAAGGCCGCGGACAACATGATGGTGTTCAAGTACGTGGTGCGCAACACCGCTTACCAGTACGGAAAAACCGTGACGTTCATGCCCAAGCCGATTTTTCAGGACAACGGCAACGGCATGCACACGCACCAATCTTTGTGGCTGAAGGGCAAGCCGCTCTTTGCCGGCGATAGTTACGCGGGACTGAGCCAGACGGCGCTGTGGTACATCGGCGGACTTTTGAAACACGCGCCGGCGCTGGCCGCGCTGATCGCGCCGACGACAAATTCGTATAAGCGTTTGGTGCCGGGCTTCGAAGCGCCGGTGAATTTGGCGTATTCGCGGCGCAATCGCTCGGCCGCGGTGCGCATTCCGATGTACTCGGCGAGTCCCAAGGCGAAGCGGATCGAGTTTCGCCCGCCGGATCCGTCGTGCAATCCGTATCTGGCGTATTCGGCGATGCTCATGGCCGGGCTCGACGGCGTGGAAAACAAAATCGACCCGGGACAGCCGCTGGACAAGGACATTTACGATCTATCGCCGGAGGAGCTGAAAAACGTGCCGTCGATGCCCGGCTCGCTGGAAGAATCGCTGAAGGCCCTGGGGCACGATCACAAGTTTTTGCTGAAGGGCGATGTTTTCAGCCAGGACCTGATCCATCTGTGGATCGAATACAAAATGAAAAACGAAGTCAACGCCATGCGCATGCGGCCGCATCCGTACGAATTTCAGCTGTATTACGACATCTGAGGCGGCTACAAAATCGAATGGCGAGGGGCGCTCAACTTCGTTTGGCTGAGCGCCTCTTTTTATTTTTGCGGCGCACGAATCGGAGGATATGAAAAATGATGGCACTCACTTTGGCGATAACATCGGCAGCCCTGGCTGCGAGTTTTGCGTGCGGAATGATGGTCGAGGCGGCGCGAGGCTCGTCCGCGGGAAATAAGGATGTGCGCGTGACGGGAATCGGCGGCGTATTTTTCAAAGCGCACGACGCGATGAAACTCGCTGCCTGGTATCGCGAGCACCTCGGAATTACTTCCGAAGGCGCCGAAGATGGCGCGTTCCATCAGTTCGAGTGGCTCGAGAAAGACAATCCCTCGAAAACGGGCGGCACGGTTTGGGCGGTTTTTCCGGAGACGACGAAAAACTTTGGCGCGAGCAAATCGCCGCTGATGATTGATTATCGCGTGGCGAACTTGGAGCGTCTGCTCGCTGAATTGAAAAGCGAAGGCGTGCCAGTGGAAGATAAAATTCAAGACGCGCCGTACGGCCGCTTCGGCTGGGCCACGGACCCGGAAGGCAACCGGATTGAATTCTGGGAGCCGAAATAAGTCCTGCGCCGCGCAGGCCAAATTGGCGCTTGTGGCGATTTGAAATTTCCTCACAATTGCCGCATGCAGAGGAATTTCGATTTTGCAATTCGCGCGGCGACAAGTGACGATGTACCGGGAATCTTACAGTGTTTGCGCGCGGCGTTCGCCCCTTTTCGAGCCCGCTATACAATCGGAGCGTTTCGCGACACGGTGCTTAGTGAGTCAAAACTGCCTGAGCGCATGAAGCGCATGAAAATCTTTGTCGCCGTAGATGAATGCAAGAACGTCGCGGGCACGATTGGGTGCAGCATTTCCGGCAGCAGAATCCATTTGCGCGGGATGGCTGTGCGTCCGGCGTTGCAGGGTTGCGGCGTAGCGGCGAGATTGTTGGCGATGGCGGAAAACGAAATGCGCGAATCAAAGTGTTCGTGCATTACGCTCGACACGACGGAGCCGCTCGCACGTGCGATTCAGTTTTACCGGCGTCATGGGTATCGCGCGTCAGGGCGCGTGCGCGATTTTTTTGGGATGCGACTTTACGAATATGTGAAGCGGGCCGTGGCAAATGAAAAGTGACGAGTGGCGAGCAAGTGAAAGCAAAAGCCCACGCTCGGAAAACGAGCATGGGGCACCGGGGCACCCGGCAAATTCGGCCGGGCGACAGATCCGGAAGGCAACCGGTTTGAATTCTGGGAGCCGAAGTGAGTGCGAAGCCGTCAATGGTCGGTAATTGATGCGCGTGATAGAATACGGCCTGCGTGGAGGCCCCCATGACAACTGTCAGGCGTTTCCCCCGCCTCAAGCGTTTCCCTCGCCTTAAGCAGTCACCTTTGTCGGCTACGGAAAGACGGCTAGCGAGATCGAAGATCGTTGAGGCCATACCACTCGACTCCGACGGAGCCGGAGCAGTTAGTCAGATCAATCGATACAATGTGGGACGAATTGCAGAGCGAATCGTCGCGAATGAACTAGAAGCCCGGGGCTTCGTGGTCAGCCATCTGAACAAGGACGGCGTGGCACCGAATGCGGATTTGGTGGCGATTTCGCCGAGCCGGATGTTGCAAGTCCAGGTTAAGGGTGCCACTAACAAGTCTAAAGATCGTTTGTGGGTCGGGTACGGCTATTTCACGGACGAGATAATCGAAGGCAAGAGGCCTGTATTCAATGGGCGACAGGGTTTTTATAAAGCCGATTTCGTCGTTCTAGTCGCAGTACGCTCCGCAACGAAGTACACCTGCTTCGTTTTGCCTGTGGATATTGCTGAAGATGCAGCCCAATTGCATCGTAATACTTTTCGCGTCCGAGGCTGGCCGCACGGCAGAACTCACTTGGTAATTGAACCAGGCCGGCATGTAGAGAAGAGCGATCCCCGCGTGGCCGAGTGCCGTGCCATCGTGGCCGAAGAGATCGCTACCCTTGACCGCTATCGAGATGAGCGAGGGTGGGCGAACCTGGCTTCCACGGAAAAAAGCTAAAACCAAATAATCGTAATCGCAGCTTGAGCGTATCAACACTTTCGTTTTCGCAGCTTTGCAACGGGATGAGTAATTCGCTACGCTCGTGGGCGGGATGGAACGAGCGTTCGCGGAAATTGCGTTCAACGAGCCTTCGGCGGCGGAAGCGAATCTGGCGATTCTGCAGTCGCGGCTTTCGCCGCAATTATGGGGGCGATTGCCGACGCTGCTGGCGCAGCTTCCCAGCCCCGATGACGCGCTGAATTTTCTGGAACGCTATTTGCGCGAGGCGCCGGCGAGCGTCACGCGGCACTTGGAAGCGCACCCCGCGGCGCTGCATTATCTGCTTTCGCTTTTCAGCTACAGCCGTTTCCTCTCCGAATCTCTGGTACAAGAACCCGAATTGATTTTGTGGCTCGACCGGCGCGGCCCGAACGAGGGCCTGGAGCGCATGAAATCGCGCGACGATATTCTGGAAGATTGCTACCGCTTTTCGACGATGGCGTTCGATTTGCCGCCAGCGGTTTTCCTGGCGCGATTCAAGCGGCGCGAATATTTGCGGATCACGCTGCGCGACGTTTTGAATTTGGCTTCGCTGAGCGACACGTGCCTGGAGCTTTCGAATTTAGCCGATGTGCTGATTGAGCGAGCGCTGCGGCTGTGCGCGCAACGATTGGAAAATTCGTACGGCATTCCGCAATGGAGCGATGACACTGGACATTCGCAGGCGGCGCGAATGACGGTGCTGGCGCTCGGAAAATTGGGCGGACAGGAACTCAATTACAGTTCAGACATCGATTTGATTTTTCTATACGACCACGACGGAGAAACAGCTGGCGGCGAGGCGGGCGCGATTTCGAATCTGGAATATTTCGTGCGGCTGGCGCAGGCGATTTTGAAAATGCTGAGCGAAGCCACGCCGGAGGGCGCGGTGTTCCGCATCGATTTGCGGCTGCGTCCGGAGGGACAGCAAGGAGATTTGGCGGTCAGCTACGCAGCGGCGCGGGAATATTACCGGACGCGCGCGCGCGAATGGGAATTGCAGATGCTGATCAAGGCGCGCGTTTCGGCGGGAGAAAGTTCCACGGGCGAAATGCTTTTGCGTGAAGTGCATCCGCTGATTTACCGGCGCGAAGTGCGGCCGGAGGTTGTGCAAGCGGTGGTGGAGGCGCGCGAGGAAATTTCGCGCGGGTTGGAGCAGCGCCGCCCAGGCGGCCAGGGCGCGGGGAGCGGAAACGAAGATAGCGCGCTGTGGAACGTGAAGCTTTCGCCGGGAGGGATTCGCGACATTGAATTTATCGCGCAGTGCTTGCAGAGGATTCACGGCGGCCGGGACGCATGGGTTTCCGGGCGCGGCTCAGGCACAACGCTGGTGGCGCTGCAGCATTTGCACGATAAAGGATATTTGTCGCAGCGGGATTTTTACCGGCTCAGCGCGGCGTATGAATTCTTCCGCAAAGTGGAGCATCGATTGCAGCTTCGCGATGGTTTACAGGAGCACACGCTGCCACGCAAGGCGGAGGCGCGAAGCCGGATTGCGCGGCGGAGCGGCGTGGAAAAGAGCGCAGAAAAAAGCGCGGGAGAAGAGCTGCTGGAGAAGATTCAGCGGCACTCCGAGGAAGTGCGGGAGATTTACGAGCGCGTGATAAACGAAGCGCCGCCGAGCGAGGCGCGTCTGAACGAGGCGGGCAGGCAGCCGCGAGACAGTGCGCCGCCAGCAGACGGGCAGAATTTGCTTTACGCCGCCGATGCTTCTCCAGCGCGAGAGCGGGCGGAGTTCCCTGCCGTGGCGGAACGGCTGGCGCACTATCGCACGCAAGGAGACGTGTTCACGCGAAGGGGGCTGGAAAAATACGTGGAAGCAGCGCGGCACGATGCGGGCTTGCTGAAGGAGTTGGAAGAAGCGCCGGAGAAGCTGGATTACGCGGCGGCGCTTTTTGCGCGCAGCGATTTTGCGACGGAGGTGCTGGTGCGCAACCCGAGAGCGATTGAAAGGATTGGCGATTTTTCATCAGGGGGCGCGAAAAAGCAGCACGCGATTGAATTTCCGCGGGACATGACGGCGCTGCGCATCGCGCATCGCGAGGCGGTGTTTGCGGCGGCGGCGCGGTCGATTCTCGGAGAAGCAAAACCGTTCGAGACTTTCGCGGAGCTGACGCGCGCGGCGGAGAACGCGGTGCGAGAGGCGTTGAAGTTTGCGGGAGAAGAGAACGAAAAAAAAGTGGCTAGTGGTGAGTGGCTAGTGACTAGAAAAAGCAAAAGCATCGAAACAGAAACGGCGAGCGCGACGGATGGAGCGTTCAAAAAAGCGACGCACGGAGCGAATAATAACGAGGCGCCGTTTGTGGTGATGGCGCTGGGGCGGCTCGGCACGGGAGAAGTCGACATTGGATCGGACGCGGACGTGGCGTTTTTTGCGGCGCCCCACCCCGGTGGGCAAGCCGGCGGCGAAGAGGAAATTCAGGAATGGAGGCGGCCCGCCCAGGCCCTTCCTCCGTCAGGACAAGCGGGCAAGCTGGCGGAACGATTCATACGCGCGGCGGGAAGTTACACGAGCGAAGGGCTGCTGCTGCCGGTGGACACGCGGCTGCGTCCACGGGGCGGCGAAGGAGAAATTGTGCAGTCGACGGCGTATCTGCTGGAATATTTCACGGGCGAGGCGCAGGCGTGGGAGGCGGCGACGTATTTGAAGGCGCGTTCGGTGGCGGGAAATTTGGCGCTGGGCGAAAAAATGATTGGGGAGTTGCGGGAGATTTTGCGGCGGCGTTTTTGCGCGGCGGCGGGAGGCGATTCGCGGGAATTGGCGCGGCAACTGATGCACATGCGCGAGCGGTTGGAGCGGGAGCGCGCGGAAGGCGCGACGGGATTCAAATGCGCGGCGGGAGGATTTTTCGACATTGAGTACGTGATTGCGTATGCGGCGCTGTCGCGCGGGGAGTTTGCGGCGATGCCGAAGAATGTGCTGGAGCAGATTGCGGCGCTGAAGGCGGGAGGCGCGTTGGATGCGAAGAGTGCGGGGGTGTTGCGGGATGCGGCGGTGTTTTACCGTTCGCTCGACCATGCGATAAGGCTGGTGCTGGGACGGTCGTCGAACATATTGCCCGAACCGGCGCAGATTCCGCGGGTGAATGCGCTGCTGAAACAGTGGGGTATACCTGTGCATGGGAGTTTGCATGATGCGGTGACGGGGATTAGACGGGCGGTCCGGCGGATCTATGATGCTGCGGTGCCCGTGGCGACGGGATAGCCCGAGCGGATTCCTGGAGTGGTCGAGCGGGTGCTTAGCAAGTACACGACGCGCTCATGGCAACGTGGTACAGTTTCGTCGTGCCATCGAACAGTTGGGGATCGGCCGTGCTTTTCTTTTCATTAGTTTGCCTAATTATTGGTGGCTTATTCTTTACTCCCCAAATCTGGCAGATGTACGCTCGGAGCCGCACCACGACCATCCGCGCGGTGGTTTGGGATAGCAGCCAGAACCGGATTTACATGAACGATGGGACAGTCTGGGCCCCGGAACCAGACAGTGCCCAGTTTGATGTCAAGCCGCTTGTCGGCGACACAGTTCGGTACGTCCATACGGGGAATAGGATTGTCCCTCTAGAGAGTCTGGACGCTCCTGGGTTGGAAGCTCCTTCGTGGGATACCTGCGACCTCAATGATGTAACCATTGGCACAAGCTACCTCGCTGCCAGAATTTCGTCGCCATTCACTCATTCCAGTTGCCCGGAGAGATAGTCAACAAGAAAAAGGAGCATCATGGGATTGCTTACGCCGGAGGTCATTTTGGAGCGAGAAATCGAAAAGATTAAGGATCAGTACCCGCACGATACCAATAAAATTGAGCGGGACGCCCGGGGAGCACGCTCGGATCTGCGTGAAGGTTTTTCAGTAGAAGTGTGCATTGAGGCTCTTCGTGAGAAGTACCCCCGACCAGGACCTCGCATGCGCCGGAGGCTCTCCGGCTCGCCAAAGCGCCGCGAAAGGCGGCGGTAAACTCGGTTAGCTTTTTTGCACAATTTTGGCATAACATTCCGAACTCAAGCGGGTGTGTAACGGAGCAAACAAGAGATGAAGGGAACATACAACGGAGTGGCGGTGCCGCATAAAGACAGTGACGAGTGACTAGTGACGAGTGGCTAGAAAACAGTGGCACGGGACGTTTGGGAGTCAAGACCTTCGGAGCTAATCAAGCACGCTAATGATGGAGCACAAATAATGAAGGATAGCTACAGCGGGGTTGCGGTTCCTGCCGATGGGCAGACGATCGAATATTCCGGCTCGGTGTTTCGCGTGCCGGAGAAGCCGATCATACCGTTCATCGAGGGGGATGGGACGGGGCGGGACATTTGGAAGGCGTCGCGAAGAGTTTTCGATGCGGCGGTGGAGCGGGCGTACGGCGGAAAACGCAAGGTGGCGTGGCTGGAAGTGTTCGCGGGCGAAAAAGCGTTTCAAAAATTCAAGGAATGGCTGCCGCAGGACACGGTGGAAGCGATACGGGATTTTCGCGTGGCGATCAAAGGGCCGCTGACGACGCCGGTGGGCGGAGGGATACGTTCGCTGAACGTGACACTGCGGCAGATGCTGGAATTGTACGCGTGCGTGCGGCCAGTGAGATATTTCGCGGGCGTGCCTTCGCCGGTGAAGAATCCGGAGCGGATGAACGTGGTGATTTTCCGCGAAAATACCGAGGATGTGTACGCGGGAATCGAGTGGCGCGAGGGGACGCCGGAAGCGCTGCGCGTGTTGAAGTTTTTGAACGAGGAGATGCTGAAAGGGAAAAAACATATTCGCGAAGATTCGGGCGTGGGCATCAAGCCGATGTCGGTGACGGGAACGAAGCGGCTGGTGCGGCGGGCGATCCAGCACGCGATTGAGCATAAAAGGCGCGTGGTGACGCTGGTGCACAAGGGCAACATCATGAAGTTCACGGAAGGCGCGTTTCGCGACTGGGGATACGAGCTGGCGAAGAGCGAATTTCGCCAGCAGATTGTGACCGAGCGGGAGAGCTGGATTCTGGGCAATCAGGAAAAAAATGCGAATTTGAGCGCGGAGCAGAACGCGGCGATGGTCGAGCCGGGATTGGAAAATGCGCCGGAGGAATTTCGCAAGCAAGTGGCGGAAGAAGTGAAGTCGACGCTGGCGGCGATTGGCGCGACGCACGGGCGCGGGCAGTGGAAAAGCAAAGTTCTGGTGAATGACCGGATCGCGGATTCGGTGTTTCAGCAGATTTTGACGCGCGCGGATGAGTACAACGTGTTCGCGACGCCGAATTTGAATGGCGATTATTTGTCGGATGCGTGCGCGGCGCAGGTGGGCGGGCTGGGGATGGCGCCGGGCGCGAATATTGGCGATGGATACGGCGTGTTCGAGGCGACGCACGGGACGGCGCCGAAATATGCGGACAAGGATGTGATCAATCCGGCGTCGGTGATGCTGAGCGGGGCGATGATGTTCGAATTTATGGGATGGAATGAGGCGGCGGCGCTGATTGAGGCGGGCATCGAGCGGACCATTCAGCAGAAACGCGTGACGTACGATTTGGAGCGGATGATGACGGGCGCGACGAAGCTGAAGACGTCGGAGTTTGCGTCGGCGATTATCGAGAATATGGCGCAAGAGGCAGTGGCGAGTGACAAGTGACGAGTGACGAGAGAAGGCGTGAATACTTTGCGCCCTTCGCCACCCCACTCAGGACAGGCGGGTGAAGCGCCCCGGTATCATATGGTCACGGCGTCCGCTGTGACTTTTGAGAAGCTGGCCGCTTGGGCGACCGATCCCATAGTTTTCTCTCTAAGAACTTCAGCGAAGAGAATTCAAACCCCTTGTACGATTCAAGGACGGCGTTTATTCCCTGGTAGAATTCATCGAGCGATCTTTGCTGGCTGCTAGTTAGCCGGAAGATCCCCCCATTGAATGCATTGCTAAGCTTCTTCGCCGTTTCTTCTGCCTGCTTCATCTCCGCTTCGCCCACCATGGTGAAGCCGCCACCGCCAGCTATGACGATTGCATATGTCTCTCCACCACAGGCCGCGGCTTCGTCTCTTTTAGCGAGATACATGAGATAAGCCATTCTCAGTAGCGTTGCCTTGACGTCCGGCTTCTCTTCTGCGGTAGGACCAAGGAGATTCAAAACCGGGTCCACTGCCCGCGAGCCTTTACCAATCGCAATTGGCGACCCGTATGCAACCGTATTGGGCGGCTCGCAATAATACAAAGCCGCGCTCTTCCAGCCTTCTTGTGTAAATGCGAGGATAAACTGAACCTGTGGGGGCTGAACGTGGCGATAGCCGTTATACCAAGCCTCCATCACAGATTTTATTCCCGGTTCAATCCGGGACTGTTTGTCCGTGTCACTGATTGCAGCTGAGATTTCAGCCCCAAGCATTTTTGCGGCATAAGCATCTTCACAGGAATTCGCTAGCGCATACATTTTTCGCGTTGCTGAAACGCCCAAGAATGTTTTGGAGCCGTAGCTGGTGGCTCCGTCCGAGGCGGATACCTTTGTGTCTGCGCACACGATTGCACCTCCCTCAAATTCTGCTCCGATAGCGATCGTCATTAGAGCCTCCGACTGGTCTATACACCGTTAAGGCTGCTTTTGTGTAATCAATCATCCGGATCGAGAATATGCGATGGCGCAGTGTCGGGCAAGCGAAGGTACACGCGGCCTGAAATGTAGAAGCGAAGACCTTGCGCGGGTCAAGAAGCGCAAAAGGAAGAAACATTCAACGGCACTGTTTTAGGCTCTTTGCATTCCTGGGAGGGGTGCACAGCAAGCAAACGCGCTTTTTCTGCTCAGGAAGGGCTAGTCCTGGCGACCACGCTCGACAAGCCGCCGCAAAAAATGAAGCCCGCAGTTTGACTCGCAATTTGACAGCGCGGTGTTTGCGAGTCTGCGGTACACTTATCGACTGACTTTTTG
>JBAPRL010000075.1:0-21013 GCA_049281095.1 Candidatus Acidiferrales bacterium | reverse complement strand
CAGCGGAACAAGCCTGGAAAAAACTTTTCTCGAACATTTGATTGAAGTGACGAGGCATGGGCGCGCGGGGATTTTGCGCGTGGTGGTGGGAGCGCACGCGGCGGAGATTCGCACGCGGGTAAAATTGGATGACGGCGTGATGATCGTCAACGAGGAATGGCGGCGCGGGCAGCTTTCGTCGTTGCAGGCGGCGATTCGAAGTTTGCCGCAAGGCGAAACTGAAGGGATACTCGTGTGTCTGGTGGATCATCCGCTGATTTCGGCGGAGGTGGTCAGGCGCGTGATTGGTGCGTTCGACAGCGCGAAAAACAAAATTGCGATTCCGACGTATCGCGGCAGGCGCGGACATCCGGTGATTTTTCCGAGCGGGATGTACGCGGAATTGCTGGCCGCGCCGGAAAGTGTTGGCGCGCGGGCCGTGGTGCAGGCGCATGCGGCGGACGTGATCGAGGTTCCGGTGGAAGAAGAAGGCGTGGTGTTGAATTTGAATGACCCGGACGCGCTCGGCCACGCGCTGCGGCGCTAGAATTCGCTGGCATTCACGAACATGGCGGAAACATCTTCAAAGAAGTACTGCTGCATGTCGACGCGCAGCCTGTGTTTCTGTGCGATTGCATTTCTGATTGTTTATGGAGTTGGCCTGGCGGCCATCTACTGGCTGCATGCTGAGAAATACCAGTTGACCGTGCTGTTCGTGGCCCTCGGATTGAGCTGCGTCGCGACCTTCTTTCGAAATCGAACGTTACATTGTGTCATCACCGGGCCGTTCTTCCTGCTGATCGCGCTCGCGTTTGCGCTAAGCGCGCGAGGCATTTGGAAGGTCTCCACCGGGGCGCTGTGGACCACAGTCGTGATTGTGGTTTGTGCCGCGCTGCTGATCGAGCAAAAATTCGCTTCTGAATAGCCACGCGGTCCGCACCGAGCAAATTCGCTACGACAATTTGGCGAGGAGGGCGGCGAGGGCGTCGGAGGCGAGTTGCGCGCCGTGGAAGGTGGCTTGCGGCAAGCCGCCGAGGGTTTCGGAGATTTGTGCGGCGGTGACGCGGCGAGCGTCGTCGAGCGATTTGCCAGCGAGAAGCTCCGTGAGCATGGATGCGCAAGCGAGCGCGGTAACGCAGCCCTGGGCTTTGAAGCGCACGGCGGAAATTTTGGCGTCTTCCAGGCGGGCGGCGAGGCGAAGAAGGTCGCCGCAGACGGGATTGGTGACGTCGACCACGGCCGTTGCGTCCGGCAAATCGCCGGGGTTGCGCGGATTTTTGAAATGGTCGAGGACGGCGGGCGAGTACATGAGAAGGAAGTCTACAGTTGAAAGTTAAAAGCCGAAAGTTTGAAAAATTGGGGATTCCTCGTGTGCTAACACAAATGCACACAGGCTAAGAGCCTGTGCCACAAAGTCATTCGTAGCGGAGGGCGACCATCGGATCGACCCTCATGGCGCGGCGAGCGGGGATGTAGCAGGCAAGAAACGCGACGGCGAGGAGGACAACGGCGACGGTGATGAACGTGATGGGGTCATAGGGCGTGACGCCGAAAATCATGCTGTTGATGAGGCGGGTGACGCCGAGAGCGACAATAATGCCAATCGCGACGCCGATCAAAGTGAGCGTGATTCCCTGGCGGATGACCATGCGCAGAACGTCGGCGGGCTTGGCGCCGAGGGCCATGCGAATGCCGATCTCGTGCGTTTTGCGCGTGACGGAGTAGGCCATCGTGCCGTAGAGGCCGATCATGGCAAGGACAAGCGCAACTAGTCCAAAAACCGAAGTGAGACGCGCGAAGAGGCGCTCTTGCGAGAGGGCCTCGCTGGTTTCCTCTGTTTGCGTTTTCAGATCCATAAGAGGCAGCGAGGGATCGACCTGACGCACGGTGTCGCGAAGCTCCGAACTGACGGTGGAAGGAGCGCCCTGCGTGCGAACTTCAAAAAACATCATGTCGAGATGCTTAGCCTGTGCGTACGCATAATACGCCCTGGGCCGAAGCGCGGCGTGGGGGTCGGTGAGTTCGGCAGGCCTGGCAACGCCGATGATTTCGATGGAATCCTTGGGGTCAAATTTGGAACCTCGGCTGAAATGACGTCCGACGGGGTTCTGCCCAGGGAAAAACCTCTGCGCGAAAGTTTCGTCGATGACCGCGACCGTAGGCGACGCAGCCGTGTCGGTCCGATTGATGCCGCGGCCGAGGAGGATGGGAATAGCCATCGTGCTGAAAAAATCAGGGCCAATTCTTTGCGAGGTAACCATAGGATTCTCGGGTTTCTTGGCCGCCCCTTCGACGTAGATGGAATTGTTGTTGGACCAACCATCGAACGGTGCGTATTCCAACATCGTGGCGGATTGGACGCCCGGAAGCGCCTGGACACGATCGAGCAATTGCGAGTAGAGGTTCACCAATCGTTCATCGTGATAATTGGCCCGCGTGGGGTCGAGTCCAAAACTCAGCAGGTGCTGCTGATCAAATCCGAAGTTTTTGTTTTCGAAATTCACGAGTGTCCGCACAAACAGGCCTGCACCAATCATGAGCACCAGCGAAGCCGCAACCTGCGCGACGATGAGTGATTTCCCCAGACGATGCTTGTCGCGCGCGTTGGAAACGTTTGCGGCGGTGTCTTTCATCGCGGAGGCAAGTTCGATGCGCGTGATGCGGAATGCCGGCGCAAGGCCAAAGAGAATTCCGGTGAGAACCGAGGCAGCGAACGTGAATAACAGAACCTTGGAGTCTGCTCCGGCATCCAGAATCAGGGGGATGGTGTTGTTGGACATCAGCGCCACAAGTGCATGCGTGCCCCAGTAGGCGAAGACCAAACCCAACAGACCGCCGAGGACGGACATCAAAACGCTCTCGGTGAGCAACTGGCGAATCAGACGGGAGCGCGACGCGCCGATGGCGAGGCGCACGCTGATTTCTTTTTTGCGAGCCGTGGCGCGCGCGAGAAGCAAAGTGGCGACGTTGGCGCAGGCGATGAGAAGAACCATTCCCACAGCGATCATCAAAATGTAAAGCGGTTGTCCGGTGCTCTGCTGCAATTGAGGCAGTCCCTGGCGGGCGGCCTGGAGCGTCAGATGCGGAACCTGATTTTCGTGATCCGGATGCCAGTCGACGGTGACGATGTGATGAAACATGGCGTCGAGAGAACTTTGCGCCTGCGCCCGGGTGACGCCGTTTTTCAATCGGCCGATAATATTCAGGCAGAGCCAGTCGCGCGCTGTGTAGACGGAGGTGGCGCTGTTGGGTTCGGTACTCCAAGGACGGAGGTTCGGCTTATCGTCGAAAGCAATCCAAAGGTCGGGTTCGGTTCCGACCTGGACACCATAGAAAGTTGACGGCGTGACGCCAACAATGGTGAAAGGGATTGCATTCAATGTGAGATTGCGTCCGATGATGGACCGGTCTTGTCCAAAACGACGTGACCAGTAAGCGTAACTGATGACGGCAACGCGGGGGGAACCAGGATTTTCGTCCGCTTCTGTGATTGCGCGGCCGAGAAGCGGAGTGACGCCAAGGCCAGAGAAGTATTCGCCAGTCACCATCTGGCCGTTGGCCAGCGTGGGCTCACCGTTGATGCCGACCGTAGTGTTTTCGTCATTGAAGCCGAGCGGGACCCATGCAAATGCACTGGAAAGCGTGTCGCTTTGTGCACGGAAATCCTGAAACGTGGGATAGGAAAATGAGTATTCCGAGTCCCATCCCGTCTGACCAAATTTCGGCGGCCATTTGTTGTCGTCCCATTGGAACAAGACAAGCTGCTGCGGGTCTTTCACCGGCAGCGACTTCAACATCACGGCGTTGATGAGGCTGAAAATCGCGGTGTTGGCGCCGATACCGAGAGCGAGCGTGAGCACAGCGACGGCAGTGAATCCGGGAGCCTTGAGTAACATCCGCAGGCCGTAACGAATGTCTTGAAACAGAGTGTTCATGGTCGCCGGAGCACCTCGAAGCGTTAGACGGACGAAGTGGTAAAAGGTCAACGATCGAAAGCCGACAATTGCTAAGGCGCATCTCGCTTCTCAACTCCGCGCTCTCCATTGCTATCCATTTGGAGCACGGGCGGGACGTGAGCTACAACCTCATTCGTAGCGCAGGGCGACCATTGGGTCAGTGCGCATGGCGCGGCGCGCGGGAATGAAGCAGGCAAGAAGCGCGACGGCCAGCAGCAGAATCGCCACGGCCGCAAAGGTGAGCGGATCGGTGGCGGTGACGCCGAAGAGCTGGCTGGAAAGCGCGCGGGTCAGGACAAAGGACGCGGCGAGGCCTATGGCCAGGCCGACAAGGGCGAGCATCAGCCCCTGGCGCAGCACAAGGCGCAAGACGTCGCGTGGCTCCGCGCCGAGGGCCATGCGAATGCCGATTTCGTGGGTGCGCTGACGCGTGGTGTAAGCGAGAACGCCATAGATTCCGATTCCCGCCAAGAGCAGCGCAAGGACTCCAAAACCGCCAACAAAAACTCCAGCGAGGCGCTCCGTGGTTGTGCTGAGCTGAATGCGCGAGTCGAGAGTGGTGAGATCGAAGAGCGGCAAATCGGCGTCAAGAGAGTGAACAGCATCCTGAACCGGAGAAACGAAGGCCAGAGGATCGCCCGCCACGCGAGCGTAAATGGCGATGCGGCGGTCGTAGTTCTGGAAAAGCGGCAGGTAGAAGAAGGGTTGTGGTTTCTGGCCAAGCTCAAAGTAGTCGCTGTCCTGGGCGACGCCGACAACGGTGTACCATCGCCCCGCGGCGTGGAGCTTCTTGCCGACGGCATGCTGATGCGGCCAGTAGCGATTCACGAAGGTGGCGTTGACGACGGCAACGAGTTGTGAACTGTCCGTGTCGGCAGCGGTAAACTCGCGGCCGGAGACGAGCGGAATCTGCATGGTTCGCAAGTAATTCGGGCCGACATCGGCATATTGAATGTCCATCGACTCGTGGGGCTTAGGAACGTAACCTTCGGCCTGTACGGTATAGGCTTCGGTGAAGAAACCCAGGGGAATCCAGTTGGCGAGTGTCGCTGATTCGACGCCCGGAACTGCTTGGAGCTTGTCGAAGAGCTGGCGATGAAATTGTGCGCCGGATTTGGCGTCATAGCCGAGACCGGAAAGGTCGTAATCGTAGAGCAAGACATGATGCGGGTTGAATCCAGGATTGAACTGCTCAGCGACGCGGACGCTGCGGATGAAGAGCCCGGCGCAAACGAGCAAAAGCAACGACATGGCAATTTGGGCCACCACCAGGACGCTCGAAACACGAGCTTTATGGAGACCGCCGGAGGTGCTGCCGGCTTCTTCCTTCAGGACGTTCGCTGGCTGAAGAGCTGAGGAACGAAGCGCAGGCAAGATGCCGAAGATGACGCCGGTGAGAATCGAGACGACGAACGTGGCGAGCAGGACGGTGTGATCCGCGGTCACGGTCATGGAGAGAGGAATTTCCGCCACCGGAGGCACAAAACTGCCCAGCGTTCCGGCGGTCCATAATGTGAACAGCATGGCGATGCCACCACCGCAAACAGCGAGAATCAGGCTTTCCGCGAGTAACTGACGAACGAGGCGCCAGCGCGTGGCGCCGATGGAGAGACGAATGGCCATTTCACGGCGGCGCGCGACAGAGCGCACAAGGAGAAGGTTGGCGACGTTGGCGCAAGCCAGCAGCAGCACGACGCCGGAAATGGCCAGCAGAAGAAACAGGATCGTATGCAGATAGTAATTCGAACCGAATGGCGCACGCCAGAGCGGACTGGCGGTCATGTTGATGTTCCCGGTGTGCTTATCGGGAAACTGCGCCGCGATTTGGTGCATGAGAACGTTCATGTCCGCCTGAGCCTGCTCGACGGTAGCGCCAGGCTTCAAATGGCCGACGCACATGAGCCACTGCGTGCTGCGATCATGGAGAAGAGCGTCGACGGTGCCGCTGCTGTAGAAATCTCCGACCATCATTAACGGCACCCACAGGTCGTAGCTCAGGCCGGTTTGAGTGCCGACAAATCCCGGAGGCGCGACGCCAACAACTTGAAGGGGATGGCGGTCGATCTGAATTGTCCGGCCGATAACCGAGGGATCGCCGGCGAAGCGGGTTTGCCAAAGATGATAGCTGATGACAACGACAGGCGCGCCGTCGGGCTTGGTGTCTTCGGAGGGGAGAAAGCCGCGGCCAAGGATCGGGTGCACGCCGAGAGTGTCGAAGTAATTTGCCGATGCCAATATTCCCCAACGGCGTTCGGGCTTGCCGTTGGAAGTGAGGCTCATGGAAGTGGTGGAAGCCGCGAGAAAACTGGAAAGCGTGCGGGTGCGGTCGCGCAAGTCCAGGTAGTCCTGATAGGACAGAGGATTCTGGTTACGGCCGGAGTCGATGGTGATCGCGGCATACTGGCTCGCATGCGAGACGCCCGGAATTGGATTAAGCACAGTGGAATTGATCCAACTGAAAATCGTGGAATTGGCGCCGATGCCCAGCGCGAGCGTGAGGATGGCGATGATGGCGAATCCCGGGGACTTCATGAGAACGCGCAGGCCGTAACGGAAGTCTTGCCAAAGGGTCATGAGGGCACCTCTGCCAGCGAACGTTCCTGGCATGCAAACTAATGATGTGCAAGCACAAGACCAAGATTCCGCTGTTTAGCCCGTCAAAAAGAATGGGTTAGATCGATTTCCGGAGGATGGACGGGCTCGTGTGTCCGGTTGTGGGAAACGCCGTCGCTGAAGCGAACAGTTCTTGCCAGCAGATGCAGGGCAAATGAGGTACCGCACGCCTTAGGTTTCCCGAGGCACTACATGGAATATCCTATCCGGTGTGGGGGTTAATCCCCTTGACTCAGAATGCGTTGGGGGCGTCTAATTTGATCCTGCCCGCCCTCGGCCCCCGTTTGAACTGGCATAAACGGAGCGTTTTCGCTCCCACATCTCATAGATTATTCCAACTTGGAAGGAGCTTAAGGAAGATGAGGACCAAACCTCTCGCTCTGGTTCCCATTCTCGCGATGGTTGTCGCGCTCATGTCCGCCGCGCCCGCATTCGCCCAGGACGGGAAACTGAAGATTAAGGTTACGCCGAAGCAAGCCTACGTTTTTGTGGACGGCAATGCCATACGGGAAGGCAGCCACCCGATCAAGCTGTCGGCCGGAAAGCATTCCGTAGGCGTCTACAATTACGGCTACACATCACAGACACAGGACGTCGACATCACCGCAGGAAATACGACGGATCTGGACGTGAAGCTGCAAGCGTCGGGCGGCGACGTTTCCGGGCCGTTCGGCGATATCGAGCTGAAAGGCGATTCGCGCGCCGCTGTCTTGCTCAACGGTAAGACCCCGGCATACTTCGTAGGGCATGTGGACGAATTCAACTTCAACGCGTTGTTTTGGCATCAGCGCTTGCTGGTCAGACCGGGCACGTACCAAATCGACGTGACCCGAGGCGGGAAAACGCTGTGGTCGGGTCCTGTCACAGTGGCGGCCGGACAACGCATAACCGTGCAACTAAATGACGGGAAGACAAAAACGAAGGATTGGAAGCAAGGGAACACGCTGGCGGCACAACCGAGATTCAGAGCGGGCCTCGTCAACACAACTGTGGCCGTTGCTCCGGTATCGGGGACGTTCTCGGCAGCGCCGACGCAGATCAACTGCGGAGACTCGTCCACGCTGACGTGGAGTTCGACGGACGCGGTGGACGTAAACATCAGCGAGGTTGGCGCGGTGCAAGCAAGCGGCACGCAATCCGTTTCGCCGAAGGCGACCACGACATATAACTATTCGGCGGCGGGTCCGGGCGGCACGGTGACGCAAAGCGCGACGATCAACGTGAACATCCAGCCGACGGCGACGCTGACGCTGAATCCGACGGAAGTGCGGTATCACAAGATCGGCGACAAAGTGAAGGAAGATGGAACATCGACGCTGAGCTGGACTTCGTCGAATGCAAGCTCAGTATCGATCGATCCGATAGGGAGCGTTCAGACCAACGGCAGCCAGCAAATCACCGCCCAGCCGAAGCAGCAAAACGTGGGGCCGGTGGATGAGAATCAAGCGTACACGCTGACTGCCACCAACGTTTGCGGCGGAACGACCACGCAGACAGCGGCGCTGCATATCACCGGCTCGATCGAGCCGATGCCTGTGGTGACGCTCGAAAGCGTTTTCTATCCGACGGCTTATCCGGTAAAGGAGCATCCGGACGTTGGCCTGGTGACCAGCCAGCAGCAGTCGTTGAACGAGATTGCCGCAACGTTCAAGAAGTATTTGGACTATGACGACACGGCGAAACTCACGGTGGTGGGACACGCGGATGTTCGCGGATCTTCCCCCTACAACGAAGCGCTGAGCCAGCGGCGAGCCGACCGCGTGAGAGATTATCTTGTTTCGCAAGGAATTTCCGCGGACAAGATCGAAACGCGCGCGGAAGGCAAAGAGCGGCAACTGGAAAACGCCGAAGTGAGCCAGTTGCAAGAGCAAAATCCGGCGAAACCAGAAAAATGGATGATGAGACGCGTGCGCAATACATGGCTGGCGTACAACCGGCGCGTAGACATCATTCTGCAGCCGACGGGCCAGGAATCCACGAAGTTCTATCCGAATGGCGCGGCGGATGCAAAGATCCTGTGGCAGATGCCAAAGCCGAGCCTGCGGAAAGTCCGGCAAGCGGAGGGTGAGATGCCGGAGGAAACACCAGCGCCGAGGCACCGGCACGCGGCGAAGCCGCAGGCCCAGCAGTAGATCGTGAAGCGGGCGCAATGCCCGCGGCACAAAACCAAAATACGCAAGGGCCTCTCGCCAGTTAGGGAGAGGCCCTTATTCTTCATTCTTCGCGCAGATTCGTGCCCAGCTGCTCGCCGTCAATAAATGCCGCCAATCACACCATTGACAACGGGTGCATAATCTTGAGTAGGGTTTACGGCAACCGGGGCGTCGGCCGGAACCTTTACCAGACAGAGGCGGATTGCCAGAGCGCTTTACACAACGCGAAGTCAGCAGAATTGTGGGCGTCGATCCCAGCCGCCTGCGTTACTGGCATCGGCTTCGATTGGTTGTTCCGGAAGCGCGGTGGGGCGAACATTTTTACAATTTCACTGATCTCGTCGCGCTCCGTTCCCTAAAGACCATAACCGAAGGCCGCATTCCCGCGCGCAAGGTCCTCCGTGCGGTCGCGGCGCTCCAAGGAAGCGACACCAAAGTAAACATCGCGATTGGCGAGTTTCGCTTGTTTTCCAGCGGCCGTGAAATTGCGGCGATTCCCCCGGGAGCCTTCGAACACGCCATCGAGCCACTCACAGGCCAGTTTGTTCTGCCCTTTCACGCAGGGACCACGGCGAAAGTTCGCCAAATGGAGTCGCGCGCGGCCGACCAACTGTTCGAGTATGCGGTGCGCTGCGAAGGGCGCCCAGAAGGGCTCGACGAGGCGATGCGCGTCTACCAACAAGTGATCGAGATGCAGCCGGGTTGGAGCGAGCCGCACATCAATCTCGGTTGCGTCTATTATCAGCGCGGAGAAATGCAAAACGCGCAAGCAGCTTTCTGCGCGGCGCTCGAGCGCGAGCCTGACAATGTTGTCGCCCATTTCAATCTGGGCTGCGTGCTCGACGAAGTCGGCCGCCTGGAAGAGGCGATCGAGCATTTACGCCGCGCCACGGAACTGGAACCTACGCACTCCGACGCGCATTTCAATCTGGCGTCTGCCTACGAAAAGCAGGGCCGCAAACAACTGGCGTTGCAGCATTGGATTTTGTATCTGCAACAGCAGTCTCATGGCCCGTGGGCGGATTTCGCGCGCGCACAGCTGAGAAAGTCTCGTACCCCTGCAAACCCGGCGGCGCCAATTCCCTTCCGTCCCCACGATCGAAATTAAAACTCGGCGCCGGCTCGCCGAATTTTTGCCAGGACTCGCTGGCGCTCGAAGTTTTGACTGAAAGCCTGGGGCGCGGGGGAAATTCGTCGCGCTTTTTTCTGGCTGCCGCTGCGTGCTATCATCGCGTGAGGCGGTGAGCGTAGCTCAGTTGGTAGAGCATCGGTCTGTGGCACCGAGGGTCGCGGGTTCAAATCCCGTCGCTCACCCCAATTCTTTTCTGGCCGTTAGAGACAATTCCGAGTTTCGGGCGTTGCGTACTTTGTTGCATATTGGCCGCCACGATTTCACCCCAAACTTCTTCTAGCTGATTTACCGCCGCCGACAAGGTTCAGGTAGCTTTTCTACGGCCAAAATCATTGTCTTGCAGACATTCCGATATCACTGACCAATATGGATTGGATGTGCATCGCAGCATCCGATTCACCAGTTGGGTCTACGTTTTCTTGACGGACAAGGGGCGGTTTTGCAGGAACGCGGTGACCAGTGCGCTATTTATTTTCAAGCCTCCGTTGTAGCTGACCAAGCCCTTCTTCTTGAACTCCTTCATGAATTTACTTACCCTTGGGCGGGTGGTACCAACCATCTCCGCTAGGGTCGATTGGCTCACCTTTAGGGGGGAGTCCGAGTTCGATTCCTTGGTTATTTCCCCAAACAACAACAGAACCCGCGCCAGTCGTCTTTCGCTAAAATTGAAGAATTGGTCTATCAGGTCTTCCTCGATTCGAACAATCCGCGAAAGTAAATATCCAACAAGCAGCCTTGCAAACTGCGGGTCTTTCTTGAGCGTGCGAACAGTGCTCTCCTTTTGCAGTCGAATGACGTTGGATTGTCCAATTGACCTCGCCGTGCAAATTCGCAAAGTTTGCCCCACTAGACAGCCTTCGCCAAAAAAGCTACCTCGCTGTAGGATGGCAATTATAGCTTTCTTGCGCGTGCTGACCACCGTGAGCTTCACCGTGCCGCTCTCGATGTAGAAGACAGAATCAGCCGAATCCCCTTGCGAAAAGACGACCTCCTTGTCTCGATAGTTCCGGAAAGTCATCTCAGCATGGAAGTTTTTGCGGAGAACTGTGTGACTGACACCGAGACGCTTACTCGCCATTCAGGTCTGCTCCTTCAATTAACTCAGAAAGCTTGTCCGACGGGCGTCAATCGTAGACTCACCGGACCAACCCGTCTAGATGAGCAAAATTGAACACATGCTAGGTGAGCAAAATTGAACAACCAGAAGTGAGTAACTGTGCTCCTACGGACGGACTTGTCCGCGCCGTTTTTCAGAAGAAATCCTCCAAGGAAATCACGCCGCAAGCGCCATGATTCGTGCAATCAATCATCGAAGGGTTGGCATCATTTCGATCCGAGTCCGCGGGCGGTCACAGGAACGCGGGTTGAATGATGAAGATCCCGCGGTGTGTTTTTTCACGGAAGCAGAACGGGTGATGCCGGGAGCCGCATGGCTTGCAGATTGACCTCGATCCCTTCGACCGAGGCATTCCTCGCGCCCGGTGGCGCGCGATCCGATTGAGGAGTATCTTGAGACACGCGTTCGTCCGCACACCAAAGGAATCGCCGCGACCACGGGCGCGCGGCCTCATCAAATATCAAGGGTTCGCACGGCACGGGCTTCGCGGAAAGTCTGACGAAACAGCACGGAGAGCTAGATGAGCAGCATAGTCGAGTTTCTGGTGCGACACGGCTACCTGCTGCTGTTCGCCTGGGTACTTGCGGAACAGGTGGGCTTGCCGCTGCCGTCCGCGCCGCTGCTGCTGGCCGCCGGCGCGCTGGCGGGAACCGGCCGCATGAATCTGGCGATGGTCCTGGCTTTGCCGATCGTGGCAGTGGGAATCTGCGACGCCTTCTGGTATGAGCTCGGCCGACGCCGGGGCGTGAAGGTGCTGCAGTGGATTTGCCGCATCTCACTTGAGCCGGACTCGTGCGTGCGCCGGACAGAGGAACGTTTCGAACGCAACGGCCCGTGGGCGCTGGTTGTGGCGAAGTTTATCCCCGGATTCAACGCCATGGCACCTCCCTTGGCGGGGGTTAGCCGCATGCCCTGGCGGCGGTATGCATTGTTCGACGGGCTGGGGATATTACTTTGGGCGGGTGCGTACATTGCCACTGGATACGTCTTTAGCGGCGAACTTGAGCGCGTGGCCGCGCGCTTGGCTTTTCTCGGGTGGGGACTGCTCGCGCTTCTGCTTGCCGCACTAATGCTCTATATCGGACGGAAGTATTTCAAGCGGCATCGCTTCCTGCGCGACCTGCGCATCGCGCGAATCAGTCCAGACGAGTTGCATCAAAGGATGGATGACGGCGAAAGCGTGGTTGTGGTTGACCTGCGGCACTCCATGGAATTCGAGTCCGAACCGGAAACGATTCCCGGAGCGGTGCACATGGATGCCGCGGATTTGGAAGAGGCCTTCGAAGTAATTCCGCGTGACCGCGAGATCGTTCTGTTTTGCAGTTGCCCAAACGAAGCGACGGCCGCGCAGATGGCGCTACGGCTTCGCAAGCTCGGGATTACCCGCATCCGGCCTCTGGCGGGAGGGCTCGCCGGTTGGCGAAGCCGGGGCTTTCCCATGCAGGCACTGGAGACAGGGGAAAACAATCCTAGCGAGGAAAACATGGTATCAGCGCGGAGAAAGGCTTGAGACGTAGGAATCGAGACCGGCAGTGAGCTGGTCGAGGCCGGCGAGCACGTCTTGGCGGAGCGCTTCGACGACTGCAGAAACGGTCTTCTGGCCGACGGGTTCATCGTGACTGTAGGATTGATTCCAAACGACCATTCCCGTTTTGACCTGAAACAACTCGAGTTCGAGAGAAAAGCGCGCCAGGATCGAAGGCGAATCGACTTCTTCGAGCGCGTACAAATGCCCACGCAAAATGTAGTCGCCTCTGGCGCCGCTTCCGAGCCGTCCGACGGAACGAAATCTTCCCTTCGAGCGCAGCGATTGCGCGAGCATCGTTTCCAGCATCTCCGTAGGGACCTCGGCCCAACGTTGATATTCGTAGGTCCCGAGTTCTACCCCGCCGTTGCTGTAGACGATTGGGTCGTTCACGTAGAGATGAGAAGCCGAAATGCGCCCCACAAGAATCGTGAACGGAAGCGGCGCGCCGCTGTTGACGCTGACGGAAGGCGCCGGCGTGGGCGCAGAATTCAGCGTGTAATACTTCACTGGCCGCGAGGCGCCGCAGTTCGCCGTGAGCAGAATTCCGGTGAAGGCTAACAAAGTGGCGAGCACGGTGAAGATCCGTTTCTGTGCGATGAGCTTATTCATTTTCAGTCCGGGCGCTTGGGCAGTTGCCCTGGTTCGTGTTCCGGCGGCGACGCGGAGCGAATCAGCGTGGCCGGCCGCGTTTTAATCGTTTCGGTAAAGGCCTTCAGGTTCTCGGTGATCTCTCTCATGTTCTCGATAATGTCATCGAGGTTGTCGCTGTTCGCGTTCAGGATGCTATTGAGCTGATCCGTCAGCGCCGAAGTGGATGTGAGAGTCGCGCGCATCTGACTCACCGCCTGGCGCAGATCGGGACGATTCTCGAGCAGCGTTGCGTCGATATGCGACAAAAAAGCAAAAGGACGAGCCGTGCAGACTTCCAGGGTTGCAGAGTATAACATGGCGTTGCAGCCCCGTGCCGGTCGCTACAGGCGCAAATTCTGGGTCAAGCGGTCGAGGAAGCCATCGTCCGCCGAAATTTCCGGATCCGGAATGCGGTCGAGAAATTGACGTACGCGCGGATGCTGGCAGGCCTTCATTTCTTCCGGTGTGCCAATCGCGATGATCTTGCCCTTGTCGATCAGGACCATGCGGTCGGCAATCAGGAAGGCGCTGGCTAGCTCGTGGGTGACCACGACGATGGTCATCTTGAACGCGCGCTTCAATTTCAGAATCAAATCGTCAATTCCTGCGGCAATGATGGGATCCAGGCCCGCCGACGGTTCGTCGAAAAACAAAATCTCCGGGTCCATCGTTAGCGCGCGAGCGACCGCGGCGCGCTTTTTCATTCCTCCACTCAGTTGCGCGGGATTGTAGTTTTCGTAGCCGGAAAGCCCCACTTCTTCCAGCTTGAGCCGCACCAAAACCTCGATCGTGGAATCATCCAGCTTGGTGTGCTCGCGAAGCGGCAGCGCCACATTTTCACCGACGGTCATCGAACCGAAGAGCGCTCCGCCCTGAAAGGATACCCCGAGCTTTTTCCGAAGCTCGGCCATATCATGGGCGGAAATGCAGCAGAGGTCATGTCCGTGGACCCAGATCGCACCGCCGGTGGTTTTCTCCAGGCCCATGAGGGCGCGCAACAGGGTGGTCTTGCCGGAGCCCGAGCCGCCCAGAATAGCGATCGTCTCGCCGGCTTTCACGTCGAAGCTGATGCTGTGAAGAACCTCCCGCTCGCCATAGCTCACCCGCAAATTGCGGACGCTAATGGCCATACCATCACAGGTCAATTTCTCTGATTCGTGCCGGCCGGTCATGTTCATCGCGCCCTCACTCCGTTCCCGCGAACCACGAATAGCAACCGCGACCGCTTTATCGCGAAGCCGTAAAATAGAAAAGCAATGTAAACACTAAATCCACGGCCACCACCATGAAAATGGATTTGACGACTGCCGACGTGGTAGCGCGCCCTACTTGTTCCGCGCCCAGGCCGGTCGAAAGCCCCTCCTGACAACCCACAACAGTGATCACCATGCCGAACATCACGCTCTTAATCAGTCCCGTAACGATGTCGCGCAAGGCCAGCGAGTGGAGGCTTGCCTGGAGGTACGAACCGAACGTGAAGCCCGCAACGCCCACCCCGAAAATGGAGCCGCCGAGGATGCCCATGAAGTCAGCCCAGGTGGTAAGGCATGGCAACATCAGGGCCATGGCGAGAAACTTGGGGGCCACGAGAAATTGCACGGGATCGAGCGCCATCGTCTCGAGCGCATCGAGTTCGTCATTCACCTTCATCGACCCGATTTCCGCGGCAAACGCGGAGCCCGAGCGCCCGATCACCACAATGGCGGTTATCAGCGGCGCCAGCTCCCGCGTCACGGAAATGGCGACCGCTCTTGCGACCAGCGTAATGGCCCCGAGTTTTTCCAACTCGTACGCGGATTGGAGGGCCATAATGACGCCGATGAAAAATGAAATCAGAGAAAGGATGGGGACAGCGCCAACGCCGGCCGCCATGGCCTGATGAATCGCACGCTGGCCGCGCAGCCGCTGACCTTGAAATGGCGCCACCACGATGGCATGGAGCGAGCGGCCGGTCAGGATGGTGAGGTCGCCGAGATAGGCCAGTCCGTCTATGGTAGCTTGTCCGACGGCTTCTGTGACGGACATATTCGGAGCCTCAGACCGCAGCGCCAGAAGAGGAAGAGGTCAGCCGTACACCACTGAGCGCCTCTTCTTCCGTGCCATAGACGTCAAATACATTGATCAAACGCGTCAACTCGAAGACTTCTTTGGCGACGCGGTTGAGTCCAAAGAGAGCAAAGCCGAGCTTCGTTTCCCGGGATACTTTCAAAGCTTCGACCAGGCAGGCCACTCCCGCGCTATCGATATAAGCCACCTTGATCATGTTCACGATCACGCGTGGCGCCTTTTTCACCTTCAACAAGTCCATCAGCGCCTTGCGAAGGTCAGGAGCGTTATACAGAGTGATCTCGCCGGTGACGTCGACGATCGTGGCAATTCCATTCGGACGCGTTGTAATGTTCACTATCATTGATTTCTCCACAATCAGTAGCGAGGACGAGGCGGACAGGATACCTTGAGTTGCGACAAGTGGGAAGTGGTCAGATGCCAAGCCAAAGATAACCCTATGCCGCCTATCCGCGCCACGGGCTACTTGGCTTGGCCGCCGACTTAGCGATGTTTAATGAAGGCGCCGGTATGAAGTTCGGCGATTGCCTGGCGTAGCTGTTCTTGCGTGTTCATCACAATCGGGCCGTACCATGCAACTGGCTCCTCGATGGGCTTGCCCGATACCAGCAAGAAACGGATGCCTTCGTCGCCCGCCTGGACGGCGATCTCGTCGCCGCGGTCGAAGAGCACCAGGGAGTGGTTAGCCACGTCGTACACTGGCGGCGCATCGGGCGTCGCAACCTGCTCGGTCAGAACCGCGCGGGGATTCGAGGAGTCGCGGAACGTGCCAGAGCCCGCGAACACATAGGCAAAGGCGTTGCGCGCGGTCTCGATTTTGAGCCGTTTCCGCTGGCCCGCGGGAACGGAGATATCGAGGTAATTCGGATCAGCGGCCACACCTTCCACAGGTCCCCTCTTACCCCAGAACTCGCCGCAGATGATGCGCGCGGTGGCGCCGTCATCGTCGGTGACCTGAGGAATCGCGCTTGCCGGAATGTCCTGATAGCGAGGATCGGTCATCTTCAGCGACGAGGGCAGGTTGGCCCAGAGCTGGAACCCGTGCATGCGGCCCAGCGCGTCGCCCTTAGGCATCTCCTGATGGAGGATGCCGCTACCGGCGGTCATCCACTGCACGTCGCCGGCGACCATTTTGCCCTTGTTGCCGAGACTGTCGCCGTGCTCCACCGAACCGGCGAGCACGTAGGTGATGGTCTCGATCCCGCGGTGCGGATGCCAGGGAAATCCCGCAATGTAATCTTTTGGATTCTCATTGCGGAAGTCGTCCAACAGTAAGAAAGGATCGAAATCCTTGGTTTTGCCGAAACCGAAGGCGCGCTGCAGCTTCACACCAGCACCCTCGATTGTGGGCGTGGTCTGAATGATTTGTTTAATGGGACGAAGTGACATGGGATTCCCTTTTTGCCGCCTGGACGCACGCGGCTCGCGCGTGCGCCTCGCGGTCTGAATGATTCAAGCCTTCACGAACTGCACGTCGAGGGTGATGGTCACCTCGTCGCCAACGAGAATGCCGCCGGTCTCGAGCGCGGCGTTCCAGTTCAAGCCGAAGTCTTTACGATTGATCTTCGTGGTCGCCGAGAGTCCCACGCGGACATTTCCCCAAGGATCTTTGGCCGGCGGCGTGGGCCCTTCGACGGTGAAAACCACGTTGCGCGTGATGCCGCGAATTGCAAGGTCGCCCGCCACGGCGAGTTCGCCGTCGCCGACGCGAGTGATGCGCGTGGATTTGAACGACAGCGCCGGGAACTTCTCTACATCGAAGAAATCAGCGCTCTTGAGATGAGCATCCCGCTGAGGATCGCGTGTGTTAATGGACGCCGCGTCGATCGAAGCCTCGACATAAGATTTCGTTAGATCGGTTTCGTCCAGGTTCAGGACGCCCTTGACGCTTGTGAATTGCCCCTTCACGTTGGAGATCATCATGTGTTTTACCTTGAACTCGGCAACGGAGTGAACCGGGTCGATGTTCCAGGTGGTGGTGGCGGCTTGCGGTGTGGCGAGTGCGCTCATATCGATGTCCTTTCCGGTTTATTTTGTATGCCCTACACGACATTAGATGCGTTACACCGATAATCGTTGCAACATATATTAAGTCTAAAAAAATTAAGCCACTTGGCTGCGCGCTACGCGCAGCAGTTCCATCAAGGTCCGCAAGCGCCCGCGCCGCAAGTGGCCCAGCTGTCTGCGATGAGCGGCCCGCACCGGTTCGTCGAGCCGAATGAGCACCTTCAAACCATGCGTCGTGATTCGGGCCATTACTGTCCGCCGGTCCTTGGTTTCACGGCATCGCGAGATCAGGCCACGCTTCTCCAGACGGTCAAGCAGTCGGGTGACATCCGGGTCACGCGTAATCATGCGGCTGGCGATTTCCCCACAGGGGAGTCCCTGGGGTGCGCCGCGGAGGATTCGAAGCACGTTGTACTGGGTCGCCGAGAGGTCCTCGGCCCTGAGCACCTGGATCAGGCCGCGAGACAGCATATCTGTCGTGCGCAGCAGGTCCAGAAATGCCCCTTCCTCAAGGCAGGCCGCGCGCCGCCGCTTGTTCTCCAGCTGACTTGTTTCCTTCATGAAAACCCATAATACTCGTTATAACGAATATTGTCAAGACGCCGTTTTGGGAGAGTATTCCGCCGGATCTAGGGTGTTTGCGTTGTCAGGCGTCTACCCCTCAAAGCTCCGCTAAGGCGCGATGGACAAGGGAAATGGCAACTGATCCTTCTCCCACGGCGGAGGCCACACGCTTCACATTTCCCGAGCGGACATCGCCCACGGCAAACACGCCCGGGAGGCTCGTCTCCAGCATCGACGGAGAACGGGTCTGGGCCGATGCCGGGGCTCCGTTTGCAGAGCCCAAATCCCGCCCGGTGAGGATGAACCCATTGTCATCGAGGGCAATGCAGCCTTGCAACCATTCGGTCCGCGGCGATGCTCCCGCCATAATGAACACATGGCGAATGTCGTGGACGGACGTCTGGCCGCTGGACTTGTCACGCCACGTGACGCTCTCGAGATGTGTGCCACCGTCGAGTCCGATGATTTCCGTTTTGTAGTGCAATTCGATGGCAGGGTTCTCTTCGATTCGCTGGACGAGGTAGCGGGACATCGTAGATGACAACCCATCCGAACGGACCAGCATGTGCACTTTACGCGCCGTCTGAGAGAGGAACACTGCTGCTTGGCCGGCGGAGTTCCCTCCGCCCACTACGATAATCTCTTCTTGTTCGCACAGCTGCGATTCCATGTAGGTCGCGCCATAGTAGATTCCCTGACCCTCAAACTGTTCCAGATTGCCGATGCGCGGCTTGTTGTATTGCGCCCCGGTTGCAATCACAACGGCGCGCGCCGCGAGCCTACTGCCGTTGTCTAGGACCACCTTGAAAGGACGCTTGGCGCAATCCAGCCGCACCACGCCGTGCGCAACCATCATCTTGGCCCCGAATTTCTCGGTCTGGGCGATCGCCCGCGCCGCTAGTTCCTGGCCCGAGAGTCCCGTGGGGAAGCCCAGGTAATTCTCAATCTTGGAGCTTGATCCGGCCTGTCCCCCGGGCGAGGCAGTCTCAATCACCAGCACGTCCAGGCCTTCCGAAGCGGCATAAACGGCCGCGGCCAGGCCGGCTGGTCCGGCACCGACAATGATCAAATCGCGGACCTGTAACTCATCAATCGCGCTATTCAGTCCCAGGCAATCGGCCAATTCCTGCATCGATGGATTTCGCAGCACCGAGCGAGTGTTGCAAATCACCACGGGGATTTCGTCCAACTTGACCTCAAAACGGTCGAGAAGTTCTTGCGAAGTCGTGTCCGTGTCCAGATCTACGTAGGTGTAAGGATGTTCATTCCGGGTGAGAAACTCACGCAGGCGCAGCGTATTGGCGGAGTGGCGCGAACCCATCAAGATGACGTTGCCCTGACCTCGACGGACGAGCTCCAAGCGGCGCAGGATGAAGGCCCTCATGAAAATTTCGCTGAGCTCGGCGTCCTTTGCGACGAGCGAGCGCAAGCCATCTCCGGTCAATTCAAGAAACTCACCGGGCTCGGTGACGCGGCCACGCACGAGACAGCGCCGCCCCGAGATCATGGTCATCTCGCCGGTGAATTCGCCGGGACCGTGTGTTGCGACGGGGCCCTCGCCCTTGAGGTCCGGCTGCACGATCTCCATGGTTCCGGAAAGCAGGGCAAAGAACGGCACATTCGTGTCACCGACGTCGAACAGAATTTCATCCTTCTTGACCTGCCGGAGTTTTCCAGCGGAGCGAACGCGACTGATTTGAGCCGCCGTCAGAACGGGAAATGCTTGGGTACGAGCGTCGAGTGCACTGGGTATTGGTGAAGAGGCCATATTTCCCCCTCAGACTTAGCATCGGTAGTTGATATTAGAGCATGCCTGGAGCCGCTTAGATTCAAAAATGGGGCACGCTGCGCCGCGCTCATTTTCTCCTTTGTACGCAACCCTGGCCTTGCCAGATTGACGCTGACGTGTCCGCTGCGCTTCCTGACCTGACCAGACGACAGCGACGAGTCATCTCGGCGCTTGTTTTCAGCTAGGATATAATCGCCCCTCAGCTTTCAGCCAGATGATTCGGATAGAAAGCCCTTCGTCATCTGGCCTTCTACACCTGACTTGTGGACCTGTCGGATCACGGGCATGGCGTGAGCCGAATCATTTGAAGCGCGACGAACATCGAAGAGGAACGGCGCCAATATGGCAGACGACGCTCTAGACCGTTCTCATTCGCGACCCGACGATTCTGCAGGCAGGAGTGCGGCGCCCGTTCTGCCGGCGGAACGCTGGACGCCAAAGGTAAACCCGTGGTTGATCGCCGTGGTGGTCGCTATGGCGGCCTTCATGGAAGTGCTCGACACGAGCATCGCCAATGTGGCGCTCCCTTACATCGCGGGCAGCCTCGGTGCGACCAACGATGAGAGCACCTGGGTGTTAACTTCTTATCTCGTTTCGAACGCCATCGTGCTTCCGATCAGTGGATGGTTAGCTGGCAGGTTTGGGCGCAAGCGCTTCTTCATGGTGTGTCTTGTGATCTTCACAGTGAGCTCGCTCCTATGCGGGATCGCGCCGAGTCTTGGGGCGATCATTCTGTTCCGGGTGCTGCAAGGTTTGGGGGGTGGCGGACTGCAACCCATGGCGCAGGGCATCTTGGCGGATACCTTTCCTCCGGAGAAGCGCGGTCTGGCATTCGCCCTTTATGGCATCACCACGATCATCGCGCCAACCATCGGGCCCACTTTAGGAGGCTGGATCACCGACAATTACACTTGGCGTTGGATTTTCTTCATCAACCTGCCGGTAGGCATTTTGGCGCTATTTCTGGTCTTTCGGCTTGTCGAGGATCCGCCGTGGGCAAAGCGCGCTGGGGCCAGAGTGAAGTTCGACTATATCGGAGTCGGTCTGCTGGCGCTGGGTGTCGGCGCCCTGCAGGTGATGCTCGATAAAGGACAGGAAGACGATTGGTTCGGATCGCATTTCATCCTTACTCTCGCCATTCTTGCCGCCGTCGGCCTTATTTCGTTGGTGATCTGGGAATGGTTTCACAAATCGCCTATCGTCGACGTGCACCTCTTCAAAAACGCCAACTTCCTCGGTGCCAACGCCATGATGTTTGTATTGGGGATCATGTTGTTCTCCAGTCTGGTCATGATGCCGCAGTATCTTCAGACCCTGATGGGCTACACAGCGGAATCAGCCGGCCTTGTGCTCTCCGGTGGCTCCCTCGCGCTTCTGTTTCTCATGCCTATCGCAGGGGTACTCTCGTCCAGAGTTCAGGCGCGCTACCTCATCGGCTTTGGCTGGCTGGCACTCTGCTTCGGCATGTATTATTCCAC
>JBAPRL010000074.1:0-115538 GCA_049281095.1 Candidatus Acidiferrales bacterium | reverse complement strand
TGGCGGGGGTCCTTGAAGACTACATTGCGTACCAACGCACGACAACAGGGTTGAGAAAAAAGCTCATCGGCGTGCTGATCTATCCGACGATTTTGATTGTCGTAGCGTCCTGCATCGTTTCGTACCTGGTGACGTACGTGATACCGCAATTCGCGAGGCTATATTCGGATCTGGGAACAACGCTGCCGGGCCCGACGCAGCTTCTGATTACGCTGGTGGTGGGATATCGAGCGTGGTTGCTGACGGCGGCAGGCGTCGTGGTATTCGGCACGATTTTCTTGTTCGTGTGGTCAAAAACGAGGAGCGGGGGCGTCGCGGTGGACCGCTTGACGCTGAAGATACCGGTTCTCGGCGACGTATGGATCAAGTTTCAGATGGCGCAGTTTACCCGGACGCTCGGCACTCTGCTGCGCGGCGGGACTCCGCTGGTGACGGCCCTGGCGACGGCAGCGAACGCGATGAGAAGCCGGCTGGTGGCGAGGTCAGTGGAGCGAGCATCGGAACGGGTGCGCGAAGGGGCGTCGCTGCACGCGTCGCTGGCGGAGACGAAAATGATTCCCGATCTGGCGCTCGACATGATTGAAGTAGGAGAAGCGTCCGGCGCGCTCGCACCGATGCTCACGAGCGTGGCCGTGTTTTACGAAGAGGAATCGAATTTGAAAACCAGCGCGCTGATCTCGGTGATCGAGCCGGCGGTATTGATTCTGATGGCGTCGCTGATTTTTTTCATCCTGGTGGCGCTGTACCTGCCGCTGTTTTCCATCCAGGCAGGGGGGTAGAAATCATGACGGTGACGAACAAGGAATTGCATCTGGAAGCGGTGCACGACGAAGGCGCGGAGCGCGAG
Organism: Candidatus Acidiferrales bacterium; assembly: GCA_049281095.1. Classification (GTDB taxonomy): domain Bacteria; phylum Acidobacteriota; class Terriglobia; order Acidiferrales; family UBA7541; genus DAHUXN01. The sequence goes on along the minus strand of JBAPRL010000074.1, from coordinate 114,691 downwards.
CGGACGCAAAAACTGGCGGAGCGGTATCGCGTGCCATTCATCGATCTGGCCGAGCAGCGGATCGACCCGGAGCTATTTCGGTCGATTCCGGCGGAGCTGATGTTCCGCTACAACTTCGTGCCGTTGGAATCGCGCGATCATTCGCTGGTAGTGGTGGTGTCGGATCCGAGCCAACTGCTACTGAACGATGAACTGGCTTTGCTGCTGGGGAAGAAGCTGACGATCCAAGTGGCGACGTCGACGCAGATCAGTGATTTGCTGAAGCGCACCGAGCAGTCGCAGCGGGTGCTGGATCAGGCCACGGAAGGCTTCACGCTGCAGGTGGTGAGCGACGAGGACAGCGACGAAAATATCTCGATGGACAAGCTCACGCGGGACAACGGCGTGAGTCCGGTGGTGCGGCTGGTGGATACGGTGATTTTCACGGCGCTGGAGCGCCGGGCGAGCGACATCCACATTGAAACGCGCAATGCGGAAGTGGCGGTGAAGTACCGAATCGACGGCGTGCTGCAATACGCGATGCAGCCGCTGGCGAAAGAATGGCATTCGACGATCCTGTCGCGCATCAAGGTGATGAGCGAGCTGGACATCGCCGAGCGGCGGGTGCCGCAGGATGGACGGTTCCGCGTGCGGTACAAGGGGCGGTTCATCGATTTCCGGGTATCCGTGATGCCGTCGGTGCACGGCGAAGACGCGGTGTTGCGCGTGCTGGACAAGGAAACGCTGAGCGAGAAGTTCCGGAACCTGACGCTGGACGTGGTGGGATTCGCGGAAGATGACTTGAGAAAGTTCCGGCGGTACATCCACGAGCCGTATGGGATGGTGCTGGTGACCGGGCCGACCGGCTCGGGGAAAACGACGACGCTTTATGCGGCCATCAATGAAATCAAGACGGATGAAGACAAGATCATCACGATTGAAGACCCGGTGGAATATCAAGTGAGCGGAATCACGCAGATTCCTGTGAACGAGAAAAAAGGGCTGACCTTTGCGCGGGGATTGCGGTCGATTCTGCGGCACGATCCGGACAAGATCATGGTGGGTGAAATTCGCGACCATGAGACGGCGCAGATTGCGATTCAGTCGGCGTTGACGGGGCATCTGGTGTTCACGACGGTGCATGCGAACAACGTGACGGACGTGATTGGGCGCTTTGTGAACATGGACGTGGAGCCGTATAACTTTGTGTCGGCGCTGAATTGCATCCTGGCGCAGCGGCTGGTCCGCGTGATTTGCCCGAGCTGCAAGAAAGAGGTGAAGTTGGCGCCGGAAACGTTGCGCGAATCGGGGATCAATCCCGAAGAGTGGGGAAACACGCCATTCTATGAAGGGGTGGGATGCCTGGAATGTTCGGGAAGCGGATTCCGCGGGCGGACGGCGATCTGCGAGTTGCTGGACTTGTCGGATCGGATTCGCGAGATGATTATCGACCGGCGGCCGACGTCGGAAATCAAGCGGGCCGCGAAGGACGAGGGAATGCAGTTCTTGAGGGAGTCCGGCATGGGGCGAGTGCGCGCAGGAATCACGACGCTGCGCGAAATCAACAAGGTGACGTTCATTGACTAGCCTGACGACAACGGCGCGGCCGGAGCGAAAGGTGGCGCGCGGGCGAATGTCCGGATGGCTGGATGCGATGCCGCATCCGAGCGTGGTGCTGGAAATGGCGCCGACTCACGTGGCGGCGGCGCGATGGGGCAGAGACCTTGCGCATTTGGCGGCGTTCGGAGCCGAGCAATTGCCCGCTGGAGCGGTGACGCCTTCGGCGACGCAAACGAACATAGCAGATCGCGAGGCGGTGCGGTCAGCGATTCACAGCGTTCTGTCGCGAGTGCCCAAGCAAGGGCCGGACGTTGCGCTGCTTTTGCCGGATCCGAGTATTCGCGTGTTCATTTTGCCGTTCGACACGTTTCCGCGACGCACGGATGAGGCGTTGCCGTTGCTGCGATGGCGCCTGAAGAAGAGCCTGCCATTTGACGCCGAAGAGGCGGTGCTTTCGTGGATGCGCCAGCCGAGCCGGGATGGAAAAGTGGAAATTGTGGCGGCCGTGGCGCGGCAGAAAATTGTGAGGGAATACGAGTCTGTGCTGGAAGAAGAAGGGCTTTTGGCGGGCGTGGTTCAAAGCTCCACGCTGGCGACGCTGCCGGTTCTGAACCCGAGCGGCGCCACACTGCTGGCGAGACTGAGCGCACGGAATCTGACCACCGTGATTGTGCGCGGCGAAACGATGTGCGTTTACCGGTCGACGGAGTTGGGGCAGGACGCACAAGGGCTGAAGCCGCAGGCGATTTTTGACGAGGTGTTTCCGGCAGTGGCGTTTTATCAGGACACGTGGGGCGGCAAGGTGGAACAGTTGTGCGTGGCGGGATTCGGTCCGGGCGACGAAGAATTGCGCGAGGCGCTGTCGCGAGAACTGGGCTGTCCCGCGGAGCCGCTGGCGGCAGGGCGGGAATTCACGGCGGAGGCGAGATCGCTTGTGGCGCAAGGACTGGAGCCGCTGGTCGGATGGCAAATGAATCGCGGGGCGTGACGGCTGAGGCAGCCGGATCATCATGAAAACGAATTTCAACCTGGCCACGGCGCCGCTCGAAAATAATCGGCGATTCATCGCCGGCTCGAGCGTTCTGGGAATTATTGCGATCGCGGCGATGGTGTTTCTTTCCATCCATGCGATTCATGCGAGGCAGGCAAACCGCGAAATGCGCACGAACATCGACGCGCTGCGGGAGCAAATTCGCATATCACTGCGCGAGCAGGAGAGTTTGCGGAATGCGTTCAAGGCTCCGCAGGCGGTCGAAGCCCTCAAACGATCGCAGTTCCTGAATGGGTTAATCGAAGCGCGAACTTTTCCGTGGACGAAGATGTTCGCCGACCTGGAGCAAATTCTGCCGGCGGGAGTGCGCGTGATCAGCATTTCGCCGCAAATGGACAATGAAGGACACGTAAAAGTGGCGCTATCGGTAGGTGCTGTAAACGACGAGCAGGAAGTGAAATTCTTGCATTTAATCGATGCGTCGCCGGTATTTTCAGACGTGCACGTAACGCAGGTGAGTTATCCACAAAAAGCATCAGAGGGGGGGACGGATAAAGTGCTGGTGAATCTTGAGGCACATTATTCCATCTCGTGAGCGGACGAACCAATTCGCGGAAGTGGAAGCTGGCGGTGAAAATCGCGCTGGCGTGCGTGCTGACGACCGATGGAGCCCTGGTGGTGGTGAACTGGCGCGCGGCCAGCGAGGCGCCGCAATCGCAGGCGGAAGAACGGGCGCATTTGCAACAAAGGGTGAAGCTGCTGGCGGCGGATGTTCAGAAGGGCCGGGAGATCGAAAAGCGCCTGCCAAACATATCGCAGGAATCCGACCAGTTTTATGCAAAGGACTTGCTGCCGGCGTCGTCGGGGGATACCTCGGTGATTGCGGACATCGGGCAGATCGCGAAGAATGCGGGCGTTCAAGCGGGCGGATTGGAGTTTCGCGAGAAGGACGTGAAAGAGCGCGGATTGGAGGAAGTGGAAATATCAGGATCGGTGCAGGGAAACTATCAGAGTTTGATCCAGTTAATTGATGGAATCGAGCGGTCGCCGCATTTTTACCTTTTGGAAGGGCTGACGCTGAGTTCGGAGAATTCGGGCGTGGTCAAGTTGCAGGTCGCCTTGCGGACGTATTTTCGAACGTGACGATGACGAAGAAAACGCGATATGAGGTTTATGCGCTTGGGGTGCTGCTGGCCCTGCTGGCGTTGTCGTTCTACGCAACGCGTTCGCATGATGACGTGTTCATGGGCGTTCAGGCCGATGACGGGAAGTTCGAGCCATTGAACGTGCCGGATCCTTCGCTAAGGCTGGATCTGCTGGAGCGGATTCAGAAGGAGGAATACAACGGGCAGCACCGCAATATTTTCAGCGCGGAGCCGCTGCCGCCCCCCCCTGACGTTTTGGCAGCCCAGAGAGCGGCGCAACAAGGTCCAGTGACGCCTCCACCACCGCCGCCGGTGAGCGTGCCGGCGACTTTCTACGGCATCGTAACGGATCCCGCGACGGGAAACAGACGCGCGTGCTTTTCCGCGAGCAACGACAATATTTATATTTTGGCGGAGGGCGGCACGCTGCTGAACCAATTCCGCGTGGTGAAAATAGGGAACAATACCGTCGAAATGCAGGAGATTTCATCGGGACGAAGCACGACGTTGACCCTCCCCGAAGGCGGGGCGCAGCCCAATGTGCCGCCGCAGGAGGCGCGGCAATGAAGAGCGTCTCCGCCGAGAAGCGCGCCGGGAACGAGGGCTTCGCCATGCTGTTTGTACTGTTTCTGGTGGCGCTGGTGGTCGTCGGCAGCTCGGTGGTGGTGCTGGACCGGTTGACGGAAGGGCGGCGCGAAAGAGAAGCGGAGATGATCTGGCGCGGGAAGCAATACCAGCGCGCGATCGGGATGTATTACCGTAAACTCGGAAGATTTCCCACCAGCGTGGATGATTTGGTGAAAGTACAGAATGGCGAGATGCGTTTCCTGCGAGAAGCTTATAAGAATCCGATGAACAAGGATGACGGCACGTGGCGATTCATCTACGTCACCCCGGCGGGGCAATTGATCGGAAGCGTGCAGTATGTGTCGCTGCAGCAAATGGCGTTTCTGGATCAGCAGCGGCAGATGGGATTGGGGACGGGCACTGCGGCTGCCGGGACGAACTCAGCGGATAATTCGGGGAACGACACCGGCGGCCAATCAGGGGCGAATCTCGCGAACCCGAACCTTGCGAATGGGAACATCGCAAACTTCCTTGCGAATGGAAGTCTTTCCAACCCGAACATCGCTAACCTGCTTGCAAACTCAGGCCTTTCGAGTGCAGACATTGCCAACCTTATGAATGGGAACGCAGCCAATGTGCAAATTCCGCCGCAGCTGCAATCGCAGTGGCAGCAACTGCAGCAGCAGTTGCAGGGACAAAATCCGCAGCAGCCTGGCGGCGGCTCATCGTTTTTCTCGCAGGCGCCGCAACAGCAGGGGCAACCGGGCGCGCAGTCTGGAGCGAGCACGAGCGGCGGAATCGGAGTGCAAGAATCGTCCGGGTCAAGCGATTCCACGGACGCGAACGGAGAAGTGATCGGCGGATTCATCATCGGGGTGGCCGGGAAGGAAGACAAGCCTTCCGTCAAGGTCTACAAAGGCGGAACAACATACAAACGATGGGAATTTATTTTTAATCCGCTGGAGCAGGTGCAAACGATAGGAACAACAACTTCGGTCGGGCCGACAACGAATCCCACGGGAACTTCGAGCCAGCCCCCTCAACAACAGCCACAGATACCGCAACAGCCGCAGATTCCGCAGCAGCCACAGTAAGTCGAAGCCAAAGCTAAAGCTCCAAGAATTATCGCTGGAGAGACGCCGTAGACGGCAATGGGGACGCGGTCAGCTTCTTCTTAACGCGGCGGATGTAGTTGTGCGTGGCGGGAAATGGCGGCACGCCGCCGTATTGCGCGACGACTCCGGGGCCGGCGTTGTACGCGGCCAGAGCCAGAGTGAGATTTCCGCGGTACTGATCGAGCAGTTGCTTCAGGTAACGCGTGCCCGCGTCGATGTTCTGGGCGGGATCGAAAGGATTGCTTACGGCGAGATCTGCAGCGGTGCGCGGCATGAGCTGCATCAGGCCCATGGCATGCTTTGGGGAAACGGCGCGAGAGTTGAAATTGGACTCGGCAGAGATGACGCTGGAGACCAGTTTTTCGTCCAAGCCATTTTGAGCAGCGGCGGTGCGAATCTGCTCGGCAAAAGGCACGTTCGGCGCGTCGCTGGCAGGCACCGGTGCAAACGTATCTTCGGGCTCGAAACGGACGACGTCGGCAGAAGGAACAACGACGCTGCCGCCAGCGACGTAGAGCAGAATGTTCGCGCCCTGGCGCAAGTAGCCGCTGACGTGCAAGCGTAGACCGGAGCGAAGAACAGCATAATCAGCGCGCGCGCCGGGCGCACAGAGCGCTGCGAGTGTGGAGAGCATGAAAGCCAAGCCGGCTTGGCGAAAAGGTTTCATTTGGAACTGGTTTCTTGGATGTCGAGGACGTACTTGCGGATGGCCGCGGCCACTCCGCCCTCATCATTTGACAGCGTAACCGGCCAGCCAAGGGATTGCAACTCAGCAACGCCATTGCCCATCACGATGGGTAACCCTGCGAATTCGAGCATGTCGCGGTCGTTCCAATTGTCGCCGAGAGCCATGACCTCGTCGCGCGCGATACCGCGGCGGCGGGCCCATTCAGCCAAAGCGGCGCCTTTGGAAGAGCCGCTGGCGATGACATCGAGAATACTGAGGTCGCGATGCTCGTATTCGGTGTACGCGAGGCCGAATTGCGGCGAGCAATCCATGGCGCGCACGATGGCCAGCGCGGCGCGCATGCGAGCAACGGAGCCGACGAACATCACTTGGATGGGATCTTCGGTGAGGCTGTCTTCGAGAGGCACGCGTTCGGAGATGAATTCGCGGTTGCGCTGGTAATAGCCGCTGCTGACCGCGTCGTTCCAGTCGATATGCTCGAAGACGACTTGGTCTTTTTGAGCGCGGTCGAAGACCACGGCTGCACCAGAGCGGAATTCGACAGTCGCGCGGAGGACTTCGCGGGCGATGGTGCGCGGCAGGAGATGGCGAAGATAGGTCTCGCCGGTCGTCGACTTGATAACTGCGCCATTATTGATAATGAGAGCCAGTTCGCAGGGGATGCGCTCGGCGATGGGTCGCGCGAAATCGAAGCGCCGGCCGGTGACCAGGACGATTTCGATGCCGCGCGAATGGGCTTCGAGGATGGCGTCGCGATTGGCGTCGGGGAGCTCGTGGCGATTGTCGAGCAGCGTGCCGTCGATATCCATAGCGATCAGGCGAATGGGCATCGCAGCATTGTAACGTGAGGCGAGCGCGGGCGCCGCATTCGGCGGAGGCAGATGTGCTAGACTTTTTCGCTTATGAAAAATACATTGCAAACATCGATCACTCATCTGGAATGTTCCAAGTGCAAGAAAACCTATCCACACAACCAGTTGCGGAATTTATGCGATTGCGGCGGGCCGTTGCTGGCTCGTTATGACTTGAAAGCGGCGGCAAAGACGCTGACGCGCGAAGCGCTGCGTTCGCGCGTGGCGACCATGTGGCGTTATGAAGAAGTGCTGCCGTCGCGCGAATGCGTGACGCTCGGCGAAGGCATGACGCCGGTACTGCACGCGAAACGCATCGGGGAAGCGGTGGGCTTGCAAAATTTGTACATCAAAGACGAGGGGCTGAATCCGACGGGGTCGTTCAAAGCGCGCGGGCTTTCCGCGGCGGTGAGCCGGGCGAAGGAGTTGGGAGTGAAAGTGCTTGCGACGCCGACGGCGGGAAACGCGGGAGGCGCGCTCGCGGCGTACGCGGCGCAGGCGGGAATTCCGGCGGTGATTGTGATGCCGATGGACACGCCGCTGGCGAATGAAATGGAGTGCCGCGCGTTTGGTGCGGACGTGCGCAAGCTCAATGGATTAATCTCCGATTGCGGAAAGTACGTTGCAGAGAACAAAGACAAGAACGGATGGTACGAAGTGACCACGCTGAAGGAGCCGTATCGCATCGAAGGCAAAAAAACGATGGGATACGAACTGTGGGAGCAGTTCGAGGGGAAATTGCCGGACGTGATTGTTTATCCGACGGGCGGCGGGGTGGGAATGATTGGGATGTGGAAGGCGTTCGAGGAGATGGAAGCGATGGGATGGATTGGACGGGAGCGTCCGCGCATGGTGACGGTGCAGGCGGCGGGCTGCGCGCCGATTGTTGACGCGTTCGAGAAGGGTGAGCAAAGCGCGCCAATGTGGCCGAATGCGGCAACGATTGCGTCGGGATTGCGTGTACCCAAGGCGCTAGGCGATTTCTTGATTTTGCAGGCAATTCGCGAGAGCAAGGGCACGGCGGTTGCGGCGAACGACGAAGAAATTCTGGCGACGAGCAAAGAGCTGGCAGCGAAAGAGGGCATCTACGCGGCGCCGGAAGGCGGGGCGACGGTCGTGGCGGCGCGGAAGCTGGTGGCGAAAAAATGGATCAAGCCAGATGAGACGGTCGTGCTGTTCAATACGGGCTGTGGGTACAAATACAACGAAGCGTGGCAGAAGGCGCTGAAAAACGGTAGTTAAGGGGTTCGATGGATTCCGCGAGCAAGCAAGGAAAAGCAGGAACAGAGAGGCTGTATTACGACGACGCGTTTTTGCGCGAGTTTGACGCGGGCGTGATTGCGTGCGAACCGGCCGGTGATCACTGGCATGTGCGGCTGGACCGGACCGCGTTTTATCCGACGTCGGGCGGGCAACCGTTCGACACGGGGCGATTGAACGACGTGGCCGTGGTAGACGTGTCGGATGAGAACGGCGACGAGATTGTGCACGTGACGGAGCAACCGATTGCGGCGGGCGCGGTGCATGGCGTCATTGACTGGCCGCGGCGCTTCGACCACATGCAGCAGCATACGGCGCAGCACATGCTTTCCGCCGCGTTCATCGAGTTGTTTGCATTTCAAACGGTGTCGTTCCACCTAGGGCGCGACATTTCGACGATCGATTTGGCGGCGCCGTCGGTGGCGGCGCGGCACTTGCAAGAGGCCGAGCGGCGCGTCAACGAGATTATTTTCGGGGATCGCGCAATCACGGTTCGATACGGAACGGCGGAGGAGCTGGCGCAGGAAGGCATTCGCAAGAAGGTGGAGCGCGAGGGAACGCTGCGCGTCATCGATATCGAGGGTTTTGACCGCCAGCCGTGCGGCGGGACGCATCTGGCGCGCACGGGACAAGCCGGAATGCTGCTGATACGCAAATGCGAACGGCAAAAGCAGAATTGGCGGGTGGAATTTGTGGCGGGTTTTCGAGCGCTGGCCGCGGCGCGCGGGGACTTGGCCGCGTTGCGCAGCGCTGCCGAGCAAATTGGATGCGGAATGGCGGAGCTGCCGCAAATGGTTGGGAAAATGCAGGAAGAGCGGCGAGCGAGCCAGCGCGAAGCGAAAAAGCTCACCGAACGACTGGCGGAGCTGGAAGCGGCCGAACTGCTCGCAAGGAAGGCGGAGCGCTCAGCGGATGGCGCCAAGAATGTTGTCAGCGCTGTTTTTGAAGATGGGGCTGCCAGTTATTTGGCGATGCTGGCAGCGAAGCTGGTGACGAATCCTGGGGTGCGAACTGTACTGGCGAGCCGCGCGGCAAAGGCGATTGTACTGGCGCAATCGGCGGGGCTCGATGGCGACATGGGCGCGTTGCTGCGCGAATTGCTGGCGAAGGCAGGCAGCAAAGGCGGCGGAAGCAAGGTTTTCGCGCAGGGAAGCATTGGCGACGCGGGGACCATGGAAGGAATCGTCGCCGAGGCGCGGACACGTTTGCTGGCGTGACGTGTGCTTTGCACGTTGCGCACTTCTGATTGGCCGAGTGTGGCGCGTCTGCTAAGATACTCGGCGGGCGGGTAGCTCAGGTGGGAGCTGCGCGTTCACCATCCGTTCTCTAGGCTCAAGACAAACGACATAGGCGGCAACTGATTTCGGCTCTTTGCAGACCTGTGCAAGTGCGACACGCCGGGCACCCCAGAGGAAGAAAAACCGACACAAAAACTGGCGCACGTCCTGGATGAAGTTTGACGGGCGGACGGGGAATAATAGAAGAAATGGAAACATACGAGATCCTGGCGCGAGCGGCTGGGCCAGAAGCAACGAAGCTTTATTTTGAATACAGCAAACTTCGCAACCAATTTGATGAGGCCGTACGGCATTTCATTCGTACGGCCGTGGAAAATGCACCGGAGTCGGCCGCCGCAGAACTGGCCTACAAACAGAGCCGCAGAGTGCTCGATGCAATGAGCCTGATACGAATCCAAATGGATAAATTGTTGTTTCCCACAGAATCGATTTCTCAATGGCTGCAGCGCACTTTTTTGGACTTGACGGACAAGACTCTGGTTATCACGAACCCGATGTATGTGGCGCTGGAATCTCTTTGCCAAGGCAACGGTGAGGATGCCGTTAAGTCGCATTTTGCCCGCGTGATTATCGAGTTTCCGCTCGAATTCCTGCAAAGCCTGCAATTTGGCATCCTGCAAATCGACAACAATATGGGTGAGATTCGCTGGTGTTGTTCCCAATGATTATGCAAAAGCTCCTGCGTGACAGTGTTTGCGTGTCGCGGTTCTTGTGATTGGCCGAGTGTGGCGCGTCTGCTAAAATACATTGCCTCGGTGGGCGGCTAGCTCAGCTGGGAGAGCATCGCGTTCGCAACGCGGGGGTCGGGGGTTCGAATCCCCTGCCGTCCACCAATCTCGCCTTTGACGAACCTCTAAGAGCAGCGGTTCAACCTGTATAATGCCGCGGTGGAAATGTGGCAGCGAGCGGCGAAGTGGCTTCTGGGGCCGGAATCCGGCGAGGCCGGGCATCTGGGGCCGCGGTGGATTTTCCTTCGCGCGTTGGGCGTGATTTTCTTCTCCGCGTTTTACTCCCTCGCATACCAAGCCAAAGGGCTCATCGGGCCGGATGGAATTCTTCCGGCGAATGTCTACCTGGATACGGTCGGCAAGTATATGCATGGGTTGTCAAAGTTTTGGTTCGCGCCTTCGGTGTTCTGGATCAGCTCGACGGATCGCGCGCTGATGATCGTCTGCTGGATTGGGATGGTCGCGGCGGCGCTACTGTTCTTGAATCTGTGCCCGCGCCCGATGACGGCGATTTGTTTTGTCTGCTATCTGTCGTTCGTCAGCACGCTGCAGGATTTTTCGAGCTACCAGTCGGACGGCATGCTGCTGGAAGCCGGTTTCCTGTGCCTCTTCTATGCGCCGTGGGGTTGGCGGCCCGGTTGGGGAGCATTCAATCCTCCGCAGCGAGCGTGCACGTTCCTGTTGCTGTGGGAATGGTTCCGGATCTATTTCGAATCGGGCATGGCGAAGATGCTGGGGGGCGATCCCGAGTGGCGGCACTTGACCGCGATGTATGAGTATTACCAAAACGGGCCGCTGCCGACGTGGATCGGGTATTACGTGCAGCACGCGCCCTACTGGTTTCACTGGCTGACGGCGCTGGCGACGCTGGTGATGGAACTGGGAATCGTGCTGATGCTGTTCCTGCCGCGGCGATTGCGGCTGATCTGTTTTTTCATCGTGACGCCGTGGGAGATCGGCGTCATTTTGACGGCGAATTACGCATTCCTGAATTATCTGGTTTTGGCGCTTGGGTTTTTACTGCTGGACGACCAGTTCCTGGTGAGGATTACGCCGCGAAAATGGTTTCCGAAGTATCACATCATGGTGGCAATGCGCGCGGAGGATACCCGCGAAGCTGAGTCGACGCAACGGTTGCGGTCGGCGTCGCTTTCTCGATCGAACGCCCTGCCCACTCTGAGCGGCGCTGCTTCGCCGGGGGCGGCGCCTGTCGAACCGAAGAGCGTTGGTAGTACGCTTTGGCGTGTCCTTTCTGTTGTGCGCATGACCATTGCGGGCATCTGTTTTGCATGGATTTTCTATGCAACGTCGGCGCTGCTTGTTGGGATGTTGAATTTTGAGCTGCCGCAATGGCCGGCGGAGAAGATCGAACCGTTCCGTATTGCCAATCGCTACGGACTGTTCGGTGTGATGACGCGCGGCCGCTACGAAATCGAGTTTCAGGGCTCGAACGACGGAGGCAAGACGTGGACGGCCTATCCGTTTCGCTATAAGCCGCAAGCTGTCAATGAAGCTCCGAAAATTTACGCGCCGTATCAGCCACGGTTCGATTGGAATTTGTGGTTCGCGTCACTCGGGGACTGGCAGCAGTACCAATTCGTGCTGGGAACGGAGGAAGCGCTACTGGATGGAAGCCATGACGTGCTCTCGCTTTTCGGACGCAACCCTTTTGCGAATGGGCCGCCGCAGGAACTGCGCTGCGTCATCTGGCAGTATTGGTTTACCAGTTTAGCCGCGAAGCGCGAAACCGGAGATTGGTGGACGCGCAAATATCTTGGGTTGTATGCGCCGACGCTTACACGGGAAGGGAACGGGCGCTTCGGAGTTGTGCAAGTGCCGGAGCCGATCGAGCGCTCAGATGAGCCTTAGCATGGCAAAGAGCAAGATGCGTGTATCATAGACGTCGCTTTCGAAATCAAGAGCGGTTTACCGCTGACTCCACAAGTGGAAAGAAGCCATGGACTACTTGCTCAAAACCGAACCTTCCGAATATTCGTTCACCGATCTGCAGCGCGATAAGAGCACGATCTGGGACGGCGTCTCAAATCCCGTCGCGCTCAGAAATCTTCGCGAAATGAAGCCGGGCGATCACTTGGTGATTTATGAGACGGCTGAGCGCAAGAGCTCCGTGGGAACCGCTACGGTGGTTTCCGTCGACGTGGCCAATCCGAAAAATCCTCAGGTGAAAATCAAAGCTGGCGAATCCCTGAATCCAATCACGCTGGCGGAAATCAAATCCAACAAGCTCTTCGCGGATTCGCCATTAGTCCGCCAGGGCCGGCTGAGCGTGGTGCCGCTGACGGCGGCGCAGCACAAGTTCCTGACCAGCCACTGATTGCTCGCCGCATTGAGAGGGATACCATCCATGAACGCAGTCCCGGCCGTCTCTTCCATACTACAGGCCGTCGGGAACACTCCCGTAGTTAAATTGCAGCGAATCCCTTCGCGCGCGGGCGCGGACGTGTACGTGAAGCTCGAATACTACAATCCCACAGGCTCGTACAAGGATCGCATGGCGACAGCCATGATCGAGGGCGCGGAGCGACGGGGAGCGTTGAAGCCCGGGATGCGAGTGACGGAATACACGGGCGGCAGCACGGGCTCGTCGCTCGCGATGGTCTGCGCGATAAAAGGCTACCCGTTCATCCCTGTGTCGTCGGACGGCTTTGCCCGGGAGAAGTTGCAAACCATGCGTGCCTTTGGCGCCGACCTGCAAATCGTTCACAGCCCGGATGGAACGCTCACGCCGGAGCTGTTTCGCGTGATGATCGCGAAGGCGGAACAACTGTCGCACGAACCGGGCGTCTTTTGGACCGACCAATTCAACAACGCCGACGCGCTAGAGGGCTACAAGGGCATCGGCAGGGAATTGCTGGAACAAGTGGGAGAAATCGCAGCATTCTGTGGGGCAGTAGGGACCGCCGGAATGCTGACGGGCGTTTCGCGCGCGCTGAGGGCCGGGGGAAGCCGCGCGCGTATCGTCGCGCTGGAGCCCGCGTCATGTCCAGTGCTGACTACCGGCAAGAATGGGGCGCATCGCGTGGATGGCATCGCACCTGGCTTCGTGCCTCCTCATCTAAAGCGGGAAGATTATGACGAGGCGCGCGCTATCGAAGAATCCGAAGCGCGCGAAATGGCCCGGCGTCTGGCGAAAGAGGAAGGCATTTTCGCGGGAACTTCGTCGGGCCTGAACGTTGCCGCCGCCGTAAAGCTAGCTCAGGAATTCAAGCGTGGCCAGGCCGTCGCCACAGTGGCGGTCGACACGGGCCTTAAATACCTCGCAGGCGATCTTTTCACGCCCTAAACATCCAAACCGCAGCAAAGCGAAAATTGCACCGAGAAATGGCAAACACTGCCTTCTCTTTGTAAACCGGAGGGCGTATTATGCACGCGCAAATTCTTAAGCGGGAGTGACAAATGCAACCTGGCGGATATTTCGGGAAATTGCAAGCGCGGCTGATTTGGACGGCGGCATTGTTGTTCGCGATGGGGAGCGTGGTCTATGCCGCGCCGGGTGGCTTCACGCTCGAGCAAGTTTTGAGTTTCGCGTTCCCCGATGGGCTGGTCGCAGCGCGCGGGGCGGACCGCGTGGCGTGGGCCTTTGACATCAAAGGCGTGCGAAATGTGTGGATTGCCGATGGACCGGACTTTGCAGCACGCCAGGTGACGCATTATTCAGACGACGATGGACAAGCCATCGCGAGCCTTCGTCTGACGCCGGATGGGAAGACCGTGGTCTACGCGCGCGGAAGCGAAACGAATTCCGCGGGCGAAGTGGCCGATCCGACGAGCGACGTGCAGAAACCGGAGCAGCAGGTGTGGGCCGTGGACGTGGCCAGCGGACAGCCGCGGTTGTTGGGTTTGATGGACTGCGGAGAAGAAGGCTGCGAGGACATCGAGATTTCGCCGGATGGGCAGTTCGCGGTGTGGGCGGCGCGCGACGCATTGTGGATTGCGCCGATTTCCGGAGCAGCGCAGGCGCATCAGCTTTGTTACGTGCGCGGAGACAATTCCGGTCCGCAATGGTCTCCTGACGGAAAAGAGATCGCGTTTACGAGCAATCGCGGAGACCACAGCTTTATCGCCATCTATGATTTTGGAAGGGACACGATCCGATATGTGCACCCCAGCGTCGACCGCGATGACATGCCGCAATGGTCTCGCGACGGGAAGAGCATTGCGTACGTGAAGACCAACGGCCCGGAGCGAGGATTGCCACTCATTCCGTTGCGTCCGCAGCCGTGGTCGATTTGGCTGGGCGATGCGGCCACAGGAGAAGCGCACCAAATTTGGCGCAGCGGGGACGCGATGGACGATTCGATACCGCGGCTGACGGAGGGCGACTCGTTTCATTTTGCAGCGGGCAGTCGAATCACGTTTTCGTCGGAGAAAGACGGCCGGAACCACCTCTATTCAATTTCGGCAGATGGCGGAGACGCGACGGCGCTAACCCCCGGCGATTTCGATGTGAAGGGCGTAACGCTGAGTTCCGACGGCAAGACGCTCTATTACGAATCGAACCAAAACGATGTGGACCGGATGCACCTCTGGCGCGTGGGCGTTGAGGGCGGCGCGCCCCAGGCGGTAACGAAGGGTGACACCATCGAATGGTCGCTGGTGGAAACAGGCGAGGGGAATCATCTGCTGTGCCTGGGTTCCAGCGCGACGACGCCGGCGATGCCTTATCGAATCAGCGAGAGCGGGCGAGAAATGATTGCTCGCGAGGAATTGCCGGCCGATTTTCCCTCCAACCAATTGGTGACGCCGAAGCAGGTGATTTTCAAGAGCGAGGATGGGCTAGAGATACACGGGCAGCTTTTTGTGCCGCGCGGGAGAAGCGGCCAAGGCCCAGCGCTGGTTTATATGCACGGCGGGCCCATACGGCAGATGCTGCTCGGCTTTAGTTACATGGACTACTACCACTACGGGTATGCCGAGAACCAATATTTGGTGAGCTTGGGATTCACGGTGCTCTCGGTGAATTACCGGACAGGCATCATGTATGGCCGGGCGTTTCGCGAGCCGGCGGATGGCGGCTGGCGTGGCGCTTCGGAGTATAAGGACATCGTGGCGGCTGGAAAATATCTGCAGGGATTGTCGTATGTCGACCCGAACAAGATCGGACTTTGGGGCGGTTCGTACGGAGGGTTCCTGACAGCGATGGGCTTGGCGCGAAACTCGGACCTTTTTAAGGCAGGAGTCGACATGCACGGAGTGCATGATTGGTCCGCGTTTCTTTCGAGCTGGGAGCGGCAGACCCAGGGCGCGCCGGATCTGGGCGACGCGGTGAAGCTGGCGTTTCAATCGTCGCCTGACTCGTCCGTGGCGACGTGGAAATCGCCGGTGCTATTGATTCAGGGAGACGACGACCGCAACGTGCCATTTGATCAGATGGTAGACCTGGCGCAGCGACTGCGGGCGAATCACGTGCCGTTTGAGCAGATCGTGTATCCGGACGAAATCCACGGCTTCTTGATGTGGAAGACGTGGATCAAAGCGTATACGGCAACGGCGGATTTCTTCGAACGTGTGTTAGTGAAAGGCGAAATTATTCCGCCGAGCCAGTAAGGCGCAGCGGAGTTTCGCAAATTTAGCTCACTGTTGAGGTGTCTGCTCGGCGGCTTGACGCTCCGCGACGATTTTCTTCGCGTTGTCGTAGAGGGCCCTCGCCTGAGGGATAAGATCTTCCGCCTTTGTTACCTGCGGATCGTTGTCAACGGCGACTTTGTACCCGGCGGGAAGGCCCAGAGCATAAGTAAGCGCCTCGCGTTGGATGTGCACCTTTATCCAACCCGAATTGTCGCGGATTTCCTCCGGGGTATACTTGATATCGTCGCGGCCGAGGAAGGCGAGGAACTGCGACATCACGGCATCATCCACGGTGAAGTCCTTCGTGATGGTGGGATGCGTGCCCATGAAGTAGCGCGTGAAATCACCTACGCCTAGGTCGACCGGATAAAAGACGTTGCGTTCGAGAAGGAGCGTCTGGAACGGGTTGTATTTCAGCGCGGGATCCTCGACGTCAGGAGTGATGCCGCCGCCCCCGTAGACTTTCCGGCCGCTATCGGTCAGCTTGACCTCAGGCTCCTTGTTCGGTTGGCGATTGTACTCGTAATCGTAAATGGACACGTTCTTGTAATCGCGCTGAATGAGACGGCCGCTCGGCGTGTAGTAGCGAGCGGTGGTGAGAAGCAGTTCCGTGCCGTCATCCGTGGGGCACTGCGTCTGCACCAAGCCTTTCCCGAAGCTGCGTTCACCGGCGATGAGAGCGCGGTCATGATCTTGAAGGGCGCCGGCGACAATTTCAGACGCCGAAGCGCTGCCGCCATTGATCAGAACGATGATCGGTATATCGTTTCCGCCATTGCCTTTGAGAGCGTAGTAACGGCGCTCGGGTGACTCACGGCCTTTGTGGGAAACAACGAGCTGATCCTTGGCAAGGAACATGTCCGACATGCCGATGGCCTGCATCAGCAAGCCACCAGGATTCCCGCGAAGATCGAGAATGAGGCCGTCAAGATGCGAGTAGTCCATCTTTTTCAGCGCAGCGGCCAAGTCGCTATCTGTGTTTTCCGAAGTGAATCCGGTCACGTGCACATAACCGATTCCGGGTTTGAGGATGCCGGAGTACTGAACCGCGGACTGCGGGATCTCGTCGCGCATCACGGACACGGTGATGGGTTTGGGAGTGCCCTCGCGGCTGAGCGTGATCGATACAACGGTGCCCCGGGGGCCCTTCAACATGTCGGCGATCTGCGGGGAGGAAAGGGTAGAAGTATCCTTGCCGTCAACTTTGACGATAACATCGCCCGGCTTAATCCCTGCCTTATCGGCTGGGGCGCCTGGGAACGGGGAAACAACTTCAACTTTGTCTTCGATGGGAACAATGCTCATCCCGACGCCGTAATAATTGCCGCGCTGCTCCTCCATCTGAAGGGCCCACTCTTTCGGGTCGAAGAAATTGGAGTGCGGGTCAAGAACGTGCAACATACCCGGAATCGCGCCGTCGTACACCATCTTATCTGTATCGATCGGCTCCGCGTAGTTCTGTTGCACGATAGAAAGGACGCGAGCAAAGGATTTTACCGAGTCCTGCAGGTCCGTAGCACCGGCGGCAGTGGCCTTAAGAGAAGGCCCATAGAGTCCGCCCATGATCGCTGCGATGATGAGAACAAGGGCGAGAAGAAGAGCTCCGCGCTTGGAAGATTCCATGGGTTCCTCGTTGCGTTGGATAAAATGAGTCATTGTTGGGCGCTGCCAGGGCGCGTTTCTCTAGCTATCGCAAGCAGTATAGCACAGATTTTCGGGCGGTTTGACACGCCCGGCAGCCTCTTCTATGATGCAAAAGCAGGCTGTTGCGCGCGAAAAAAATGTTGAGCGTGCCCCATCTCGTAATCATTTTTCTGGTCGCTTTGATCGTGTTTGGCCCGGAGAAGCTGCCGGAGCTGGCGCGAAGCTTTGGCAAAGTGATGGCAGAATTCAAGCGCGCCACCGGCGATTTGAGGGCCGGATTTGACGAACATATGCGCGAGCTGGAGCGCGAGACGCGCCTGACCGAGGAGCGCAAGCGGCAGGCAGAGCAGCCCAATACGATTTTGCCGCCGCCTCCGGCTGTTACAGGGCCGCCGCCGGAGCAGCTGAGCGCAGCCAAGCCATCCGCAACGGAGCCAGCATTTTCCGAGACAGCATCCGAGAAACCGAGAGATGGCACCTAGCCAGCCAGAACTGCCGGCGATCCGAGAGGAGGAAGACGACAGCGGCAAGATGTCGCTGTTCGAGCACCTCGCCGACCTGCGGAAGCGGCTGATTTACTCCGCCCTTGCCATTGCCGTTGGCTTTGTCATCGGCTTCTCCGTGTCAAAGAAGGTCATCGAGTTCATTGTTCAGCCCATGGTCCAGGCGCTGCGGCAGGCGCACTATGCCGACAAACTGATTTACACCAGCCCGGCGGGTTTCGTGAACCTGCTCATCACCCTGGGGTTTTATCTGGGGATCGTGATCGCCCTACCGGTAGTGCTCTATCAAATTTGGCTTTTCATCGCGCCAGGACTTTACAAGCACGAACGCAAGGCAGTGATGTCGTTCATCCTGTCTTCCGTGTTTCTGTTTCTCTGTGGAATCGCGTTTGGGTATTTCATCCTGCTGCCCTACGTGCTGAAGTTTCTGATCAGCTTCCAAGGGCCTTTTCAGCCGTTGATCAGCATCAACGAATATTTTGATTTGATTCTGGTGGTGTTGCTGGGGCTGGGGCTGATTTTCCAGCTTCCCATTTTGATTTTCTGCTTATCATGGTTTGGGATCGTGACGCCGCAATGGCTGTGGAAGAACCTGCGGTATGCGATGCTGATCATAACTATCGTTGCGGCGATTGTGACGCCGACGCCGGATGCGACGACCATGCTCATTTTCATGACGCCGATGGTAGCCTTATATTTTCTCGGGATCGGGGTGTCGTATATGGTGTTTCGCAAGAAGCGACAACGGGAGATCGCCCGGGAAGGAGCGCATTGAGTGGAGGTGTCTGAAAATGACGAGGGGCTTGGGTGTGTCGATTGCGGTTAGCCTGTTGGCGTGCGCGGCGGGCTGTGGCAGCAACGGAGGCAGGGAAAGCACAGTGGCAGCGAGCGCGCCGGCAGTGGCTTTGGATGCGCAGGACAAGGCTCCCGCGCCGCGGCAGACCGGGGGATTTGACGGCCAGCGCGCGTATGACTACACGGCGAAGCTGGTGAGCTTCGGTCCGCATCCGTCGGGCTCCGACGCGATCAAGCAAACGCAAAATTATATTTATTCGGAATTGCACGGGGACGACTGCAAGGTTAATGAGGATGATTTTCACGCCGACACGCCCGGCGGAAATATTGCGATGAAAAATATCATCGCGAAGGTCCCGGGAACCGGGCAGGGCATCATTCTGCTGATGACCCACTACGACACAAAGCGGCTGCCTGATTTCGTTGGCGCGGAAGATGGAGGTTCTTCCACAGGGTTGATGCTCGAAATGGCGCGCCACCTTTGCGGGCAAAAGCCGCAAGTAGCTGTCTGGATGGCTTTTCTCGATGGCGAGGAGGCTGTCATCGATTGGGACAAGAATGACGATCATACTTACGGAAGCCGCGAGCTCGCCGCCAAAATGGAACTTGACGGAGATCTGAAGAATGTAAAGGCAGTCATTTTGGCGGACATGATCGGCCAAAAAGGCCTGACCATGAAGAAAGAGAGCAGTTCGACACCGTGGCTCGTGGATTTGATATGGTCGACGGCGGCGAAATTGGGGTATGGAAACGTGTTTGTCTCGCAATCCACGGCAGCTTCCGATGACCACGATCCCTTTTTGGCCAAGAAGGTCCCCGCCGTGGATCTGATCGATTTGGACGACTACATCGCCGAGGGATACTGGCATACGCCGCAGGATACAATGGACAAAATCAGCGCGAAAAACCTTGCGATCGTCGGCCACGTGATGCTGGCCAGCGTCGGCGTACTCGAAAAGAAATTCTCGCGGTGAAGACCATACAGGCAAAAACAGAATCTGGAAGCTACGCCGTGGTGTGCGAGGGTGGCGCGCTGAGCCGCCTCGGCGGGATTGTCGAAAAGCTACGCGACGGCGGAGGAGTGTTCCTGCTGTCGTCGCCGCGCGTGTGGAAGTTCTTGGGGAAAGAGGCTTTGCAGGAGCTCCGCTTGCCGCGAGAGCGCGTGGTTCTGTTCGATGACAGGGAAGTAGCCAAGCGTTTGGCCGCGGTCGAGGGGATTTGCCGCAAACTGGCGC
This sequence comes from Candidatus Acidiferrales bacterium, assembly GCA_049281095.1. Taxonomy (GTDB): domain Bacteria; phylum Acidobacteriota; class Terriglobia; order Acidiferrales; family UBA7541; genus DAHUXN01. Next base: position 94,743 of record JBAPRL010000074.1, on the reverse strand, counting down.
GTGCGCGCGCAGACCGGCGCGCATTGCTTGTGGCGGTCGGCGGCGGGGTTGTCGGCGATATCGCGGGTTTTGCAGCGGCGAGTTATTTGCGCGGCGTGCGCATCGTGCACGTGCCGACGACGCTCGTCGCGCAAGTGGACAGCGCCATTGGCGGCAAGACAGGCGTGGACCTGCCGGAAGGCAAAAACCTCGTCGGCGCATTTCATCAGCCGGAGATGGTGATTGCCGACCCGACGACGCTGCGTAGCCTGCCCGCGCGAGAGTTTCGCTCCGGGCTGTATGAAGTAATCAAGTACGGAGTGATTGGGGATTCGCAGCTTTTTGGTTTTCTCGAGCGCGAAATGGAAAAACTGTTGTGCATGGATATGCGCTTGCTTGAATGGGTCATCGAGCGCGGCGCGCGGCAAAAGGCGCGCATTGTGAGCAAAGACGAGCGCGAGCGCGGCTTGCGGCAGGTCCTGAATTTCGGCCATACGATTGGGCACGCTCTCGAAACGCTGACGGGGTACAAACGCTTTCTTCATGGCGAAGCGGTCGGCTGGGGAATGCTGGGCGCAACGCGGATTGCGACGGCGATGAACCGGATGTCTGAGCGAGACGCGAATCGAATTGCATCGCTCGTGGCGCGATGCGGCCGGCTGCCTGATCTGCCGCGTGTTTCTCCCGAGGGGCTTCTGCAGGCCATCGCCGGAGACAAGAAATCGCGCGGCGGGCGAGTTGGCTGGGTGCTCCCGCGCAGAATCGGTGCGGCGGAGATTGGCGTGAATGTGCCAGACAGGCTCGTGGCAAGAGTCTGGCGCGAATTGCCGGCGCTCTATGCGCATCTGCAGAGGGGAAACTGAATGGGCCGCGCTGCGGATGGCGGCGATATTGAGCACAACGTCGCGCAACAGGATGCGTTGCCGGGAACGCGGCCTGAGGGTTCGCACGACGAACGCGAAGCCGGGCTGCAAGTGCGCGAGATGTTTGGTCAGATCGCGCCGCGCTATGATTTTCTGAACCATTTTCTTTCCGCCTCGTTCGACAAGCTGTGGCGCAAACGCGCCGCCAAGCGGTTTTCAACGATTCTGCAAAATCCCTCTTCCCGCGTTCTGGATTTGTGCTGCGGAACCGGCGACCTGGTGTTTGCGTTCGCGAGAGAGGCGCGCAAATCAGGCGGTGCAGCCGCCGCCGGCGGTTTGATCGGCGCAGACTTTGCGCTTCCCATGCTCGACTTGGCGAAGAAAAAGGAGATGGAGAGGCGAGAGAAGATTGCTTTCCTAGGCGCGGACGCGCTGGCCTTACCGTTTGCAGATTCAAGTTTCGATTTAGCCGCTACAGCTTTCGGTTTTCGAAATCTTGCGAATTACGGCTGCGGTTTGCAGGAGATGCGGCGCGTGTTGCGTCCCGGAGGCACGCTGGCGATTTTGGAGTTCTGCGAGCCCGAAGGCGGGCCAGTTGCCGCGCTGTATCGATTTTATTTCACGCGGATTCTGCCAAAGATCGGTGGCGCAATTTCCGGAAGCAGTGAAACGTATTCCTACTTGCCGGGATCCGTGGAGAAGTTTCCGCGCCCCGAGATTCTGAAGACTTGGATGGAAGAGGCCGGTTTCAGGGACGTGAAATACGAGCGATGGACGTGCGGCGCGGTGGCGCTACACACGGCCGTGCGGTGACCGTTTAGTTTTCCAGGCCCAACGCGCGAATCTTGTGAAGTAAAGTTTTGTAGGACACGCCAAGCTTTTCCGCGGCGCGCGACTTGTTCCACTTCGCTTCGCGCAGAGCGGTGTCGATTTTGAATCGTTCCACGTGATTGACGGCCCGCTGCGCGACGTCCTCCAACGAACCATCCCACAAAAATTCATCGCTTAGCATTCCCGGCGGCATGTCCTTCGAGGCGGGGCGCGGCGAAGGCAGTTGCAGGGCTTCCGCGTCGATTTCGTCGCCGTCGGCGAGGATCGCCGCGCGTTCGATGGCGTTTTGCAGCTCGCGCACATTTCCCGGCCAATGATAGCTGCGAAGGCGCGCAATCGATGCTTCGCTGAATCGCAGCGCCGGCTTGCGAAATTCACGGCGAAAGCGTTCGAGAAAATGTTCGGCCAGAAGAATGACGTCATCGCCGCGGTCGCGTAACGGCGGAATCGTTATCGGGATCGAGGAGACGCGGAAGAAAAGATCTTCCCGGAAAGTCTTCTGCTCGACAGCGGACTGAAGGTTCTTGTTGGTCGCGACAAGGATGCGCACATCGACGTCGATGGATTGCGTACCCCCTACGCGCTCGAAGCGGCGCTCCTCAAGGACGCGCAGCAGTTTGGACTGAATCGCCAAGGGCAGCTCGCCAATTTCGTCCAGAAAAATCGTGCCGCGATGGGCCAATTCCAATTTGCCAATCTTGCGGGCGCCGGCGCCCGTGTATGCTCCGCGCTCGTGGCCGAAAAGCTCGTTCTCGACCAGGCCTTCCGGAATTGCGGCGCAGTTGAGAGCCACGAACGAATTGCCCTGGCGTTTGCTGAGGTGATGCAGGGCGCGGGCAAAAAGCTCTTTGCCGGTGCCGCTCTCACCGAGAAGTAGGACCGTGGAATCCGTGGGGGCAACGCGCTGGACCATCTGGCTAGCCGCCTGCATCGAGGAGTCTTCGCCGACGATACGCGGAAAGCCGTAGCGTTCTGCATAGTCCTCGCGGAGAAGCAAGTTTTCGCGCAGAAGCTCCTGCTGGTGCGCGGCGCGAGCGACCAGCAGCTTCAAGTGTTCGAGTTCGACGGGCTTTTGGATGAAGTCGAACGCGCCATCCTTCATTGCCGTGACGGCTTCCTCTACAGAGCCGTATGCGGTGATGAGGATGACGGGAATCATGGCGTCGGCGCGGCGCGCTTCGCGCAAGACGTCCAGCCCCGATGCGCCAGGAAGTTTCAGGTCCGTGAGAACAACGAGGTAGCGGCGGCTGCGAACTTTTTCGATCGCTGAGGTGCCGTCGGGAGCTTCATCAACCGTGTAGCCGGCCTTTTCCAGAGCCTTGCGCAGCATGGCGCGCAATTCAGCCTTGTCTTCGACAAGCAGGACCGCTTCCATCGCGCAGCGCTACTCTCTGGCCCAGGCCGGATCGCCGCCCGCTTTGCGGAGTTCGTCTTCCAGGTCCGACAAGGCCTCCTTATCCGCGTCCAGTTCCTTTTGCTTCGCGTCGATGGCGGATTGCTTCTTGGTGATGTCCGCGCGAGAGACGGACTGCATCAGCGCCTCCGTGGGATTGGGGTAATACTGCACGTTGAGTTCGCCCAGTTCACGCTGCATGACGGTAAGCTCGGCGGTGTCCTGATCAATCTTGTGCCGCGCATCCGCAAATCTCTTGCGCCAGGTGGCTTCGTCATTCTTGTCCGCCGCGGCCTGTGCATCAGAACTGGCGGACTCGTCCGAAGAAACGGCGGCAGCACTGTTTCCGACAACGGAGACGCCGCCCGATGACGTCGGAATGTTGTCGTTCGTGAACACCGTGGAAGCCTTCGGTGCGTTTTTCTGAGCTTCGCGGGCCCTGCGCGCGGCATCGGCGAGGGAATCACTCTTTGTCGCAGTCGTCTTTGAAGCGGCTGGCGGTTGCGTTTTGGATTGTGCAGTTGTCTGCTTGTCGGACGACTGCGCCGTTTGCGCTGACTGAGATGCTTGCTGCGCGGCCGAAAGTCTTGGCACGACGAAGGCTACAAGAATTGCGGCCAACCAGATTCCTTTTCGCATGGTTTTCACCTCACTGGTCCTGTTGCGGAATTCATGGAACGATCCGTTCATCAGTTTTTATTGCCTTCATTGCGCCCACGCCGGATCTCCTCCCGCTTTGCGCAGCGCATCTTCCAGATCATCAAGCTCTTTTTGATCCACGTTGATCTGGTTTTCCTCGTCGATAACGGCTTGTTGTTTCGTGACCGCGTCGTTCTCGTTGAAATAACGGACCAGGCCAAGAGCGTTTAAATCGCTTTTCAGCATGGCCAGTTTTTCTTTGTCCTGCCGAAGTTTGGCGCGGGCGTCGGCGAACTTTTGGCGCCAGGTCTTTTCGTCATCTTTGGCGTCTGCCGCGGCTTCCGCTTGAGCCTGAGCTCCAGCGTTGGCGCGAGGTGCGCTGCCTACAATGGAAATAGAGCTCGATTTCGGGAGGTTTTCGTTGGTGAAAACAACGGGAGTGGATGCACTCTTCTGGTTTTGCCGAGCCTTGCGTGCGGCTTCGACTACCGGATTCGCCTGGGTCGTGGGGGTTAGCGTCTTGGTTTGGTTTGGGTTTTGGGTCTGGTTTGGGGTTTGAGTTTGCGCAGATTGCGATGGCTGTCGCGCTCCTTGCGCTCGCCAGGCGAACGCAGGCGCAAAGAGTAGGACCGTCAACGCGAGCCGGAGCGTTTTTCGCATGTGTTCACCTCGGAAACACTGTGTCAAGCCCTATTCCCTTCAGTTTAGATGCTCTCCAGGAAGGAGGCAATCGGCCAAGGTCCTAGTACTATCGCAAAGGTAACCATAGGTCGAATTCCGCCCCTCCCTTCGGCTGGTTCCGGGCTTCGACGCGGCCGCCGTGCTGCAGGGCGATCTTCTGGACAACGGGAAGGCCAAGCCCCGTGCCGGTGGATTTGGTCGTGAAAAAGGGCACAAATATCCTGTCCAGGTTGCCGGCGGCTATGCCCGGCCCGTTGTCACGCACAGTAACGCGTTGCCAGCGCTTGCCCCCGTGAGGTTCCTCGCAGCCGGAGATAATGACCTCGCCGGGATGGCCGTTAGAGGAAGCGGCCTCACCCGCATTGCGGATCAGGTTGAGTAGCGCCTGGCGAAGAAGCCCGGAGTCGCCCGAAACTTCCGCGAATACCCCTTCGGTGCGAATTGAAACGCCGGTCAGCGCGCCGCGTATTTCTTCCGCAACCTGCTCGACCAAACTCGCGAGGGCGAAGTTTTCCTGAGCCAGCTCGAGAGGGCGCGCAAAGCGCAGGAATTCGGTCACTACGTGGGTGAGGGAGCGCGTCTGCTCGATGATTTTTCCGGCGCATTCCCCGGCGTCGGCCGAGGGCGCCTCGTTGTGAATCATCTGCGCGTATCCGGAGATCGTCGCCAGAGCGTTCTTGAACTCGTGCGCAATTCCCGCGGACATTTCTCCCAGAGCGGCCAGATTTTCCTTCCAGCGCATTTGCTTTTGCAGCATCGCCAGCTCAGTCAAATCGCTCATGAGGCAAAGAGCGCCCGTCAGTTTTGGCTCGGGAAGAGCCGTTGGGCCGGCAACGATCGTGTTGCGGACCGGACGGTAAATCGGCGAAATGGTGACGCCCAATTTTCGCAATTCTCCGGCCGCGGTGACGTGGGGAACTTCGTCGCGCTGGAAAGTTTGCCCGTCGCGGAGGCACGCGGTGAACATTTGCGTCAGCGGCGAATCCGCGCCCAGAATCTCCGTGTAACGCCGGTACTGAAGACCGCGAATGCCCAGCGCCTTTTCTGCGGCGGGATTCGCGGAGCTGATTGTGCCGGTTGCATTGACCAGGAGTAAGCCGGCGGGCATGTTGCGAGTCACCGCTTCGCTCAGCCGCTCGGTTTCCTGCGCGCGCTCTCTTTCAAGCTGATGCAACCGCGCGAGTTCCTGTTCCTGTTCGCGGAGGCGCTCGATGACGCCTTGCATCGATGCGGTCATGAACGCGGACGGATTTTCAGCATTTACGCGAAATGACTCGGCCGGCTCTTTGGCGATGCGGCGCTGGTCCAAAACGGAGCGGCGCAGGGCGACAAACGCTGCCAAGACCGCGATAAAAATCAAAGCAAGCAAGACCAGCGCGACGCCCATTTCAAGATTGAAGTGCTGGGTTGCTGGCGCGAATACGAAGGCAGATGCCATTTGCGTTTCTACCGAATCAGAAAAAGCGACTGATACCAGGTGACGACAGGCGTGCCGAAAAACACCACCAGTAAGGCCGCCGCGCCGAGAAATGTGCCGAAGGGCAATTCGTAGCTTGATCCTTTGCGCGAAGCAAGAATGAAAATCGCCCCAAGAATCGCGCCCAGTAGCGAGCCGGCAAGAATGGTGAGAATCGTCCGGCGCAGGCCCAAAAACGCGCCCGCCATGAGCATCATCTTGACGTCGCCGAAGCCCATGCCTTCGCGGCCGCGCAATCGAAAATAGGCTTCGCCCACGAGCCAGAGCACGCCGCCCCCGATCGCCGCGCCGATCACTGCGTCGGCAAACGAAATAACCGGCGCCGGCGGAGGAAAATCGAACATCCGGTTCGCCAGCCATGCTGCCGTGCCGTCTTCGGGACGCACGAAGAAGCTGAGAACCAGGGCAATGGCCAGCCCCGTGAAATTCACCGAATCCGGCAAGATGCGCTCGCGCCAGTCGGTGAAAATCAACACCACGAGAATCGCGGAAAATGCGGCCCATTTCACAGTGAGGATGGAATTTCCAAATACGAGATAACAGGCAAGAAAGAGGATGCCGGTGAGAAGCTCGACCGCAGGATAAACCGGCGAGATTCTTGCCTTACAATTGCGGCATCTACCAGCCAGAAAAAAATAACTGAGAACCGGAATGTTGTCGTATGGCTTTATGTGTTTGCCGCATTTCGGGCAGCGCGAGCGCGGCCGTACCACGGACTTTCCGGCGGGCAGGCGGCTGATGCATACGTTCAGGAAGCTGCCAATAACCAGGCCGAAAAGGAACACAAAGATTGCGATGGTCTGAGCCGGAAGCATATTTCGACTGTGCCACAACCGCGAATTGGCCTCAATGGCCGCAGCGCAAGGCGTGCCCGATGGCTAACGCTCTGGCAGCGCGAAGGCTCCGTCGGCCTTCCCGTTTTTGGCGCAGCAGCGGGCGTGAGATATATTGGTCATTGATCGTCCTGTGAGCTGGTTTGAACAGCAAATTCGCCGCTACGAGCACAAGCGCTGGGCCGCCGAGCCCAACCGCCGATCCCTGCCGTTCGCATGGGGACTCGAGCACGTCGGCGGACGCGAGAACGAAGCGGATCCGCGCGCATTTCTCCGGCGATTTGTCGAGCAGACGCTCGCCGCAAGCGACGAGTGGTTCGCGTGCGAGACGCCCAGCGACTATAAGCTGAAAGCGCCGACAGACGGTGCGGGATGGAGTGGAGAGCTGGAATTCACCAGCGCCGTTCGATCGCCTTGGACGGAAAATAATCGCGTCCACGCGCGATTGTTTTCCGCGAGCAGCGGCGGGCCCGCCGTCGTTGTGTTGCCGCAGTGGAACGCAGACTACAACGCGCACGTTGATATTTGCCGCTGGCTGAACCGCTTGGGCATCACGGCGCTGCGCCTGAGCTTGCCCTATCACGACAAACGCGCGGTGCCTGGCCATCCGCGCGCCGATCACATCGTCGGACCGAATGTTGGATTGACCTTGCAGGCGAATCGCCAGGCCGTTTGCGATGCGCGGTGCTGTTTGCGCTGGCTGGAGATGCGCGGCTACGGCCCGCTGGGGATTCTCGGCGCAAGCCTGGGCTCATGCATTTCCTGCATCACCGCTTCTCATGAACCGCGCATTCGCGCGGCGGCGCTGCTTCACGTCTCGAGCTACTTCGGAAACGTAGTGGCGAATGGCTTGACCACGATTCATGTGTGGGAAGCGATGCGGCCAAAAGTTTCAGAGGAAGAGATTCGGAATTATTGGGCACCGATCAGTCCGTTGCCCTACATTCCGAAATTGCGCAGCACCGGCCAGAAATTGCTGGCCATCAGCGGGCGCTACGACCCCACGTTTCCTGACGAGTTCTCCGGCGATTTTTTTGCGGCTGCGCGCGCGAACGAAGTCGATTGCAAGGCTTTGCGGCTTCCGTGCGGTCATTACTCGCTGGGCGAGGCGCCGTTCAAATGGGTCGCTGGCTGGCGGTCCGGAAAATTCCTGCAGCGCGCGCTTCGGTAAACCGTTAGGCAGGAACCGGCTAGCGGAGAAGCTTCTGGAACTCGCCGCGCATGATTCGCTCCGACACGGCAGAAATGTCCGGCGAGAGCGCGCGATCCTTGTCAACGACGCGTGAAACCGACCGGACGAGCTCATACGCCTTGCGCGCTTCCGTTCCGGTTTGCAGCGGCGCATGGAAATCGATACCCTGTGCGGCCGCCAGCAGCTCAATGGAAATCACATTGCACAGGGCGTCGAGCATGCGCCGCAAGCGCCGCGCCGCGCTCATGCCCATCGACACATAATCTTCCTGATCGCCGGAGGTCGGAATCGAGTCGACGGAATGAGGAGTCGCGAGTGCTTTCATTTCGCTCGCGAGAGCCGCCGCTGTTACTTGCGCAATCATAAAACCGGAATTGAACCCCGGGTCCGGAGTGAGAAATGCCGGCAATTGGCTGGTGTGCGGATTGGTCATGTGGTCGACGCGGCGCTCGCAAATGCCCGCAAGCGTGGCCAACGCGATGGCCATTTGGTCAGCAGCCATCGCCAGCGGCTGCCCGTGAAAATTGCCGCCGCTGACCACTTCTCCTGATTCCGCGAACACCAGAGGATTGTCCGTTGCGCTGTTGAGTTCAATCGAGAGCGTCGTGCGCACCTGCGAGAGCGCATCGCGAACCGCGCCGTGCACTTGCGGCGTGCAGCGCAGGCTATACGCGTCCTGCACGCGCGGATCTTTTTCCGGAGCGCGATGCGATTCGCGAATTTCGCTGCCACGATTCAGCTGCGTCAGGTTGCGCGCCGTCACGGTTTGGCCTGGATAGGGCCGAATGCGCGAGATGCGCTCGTCGAATGCGGCGGGAGTGCCACGAAGCGCGTCAAGCGACAAAGCGGCCGCGACGTCTGCGGTGTCGATCAGAATTTCCGCCTCGCGCAGCGCCAGGGAAAGCAGCGCCAGCATGCCTTGCGTCCCGTTCAGCAGCGCCAAACCCTCTTTCGCTTCCAGTTTGATGGGCACGATGCCGGCCTGCCGCAGCGCTTCTCCGCCCGCCACTTTCGAGCCCTTGTAAAGCGCTTCGCCTTCGCCAATCGCCGCCAGCGCCAGATGCGCGAGCGGAGCGAGGTCGCCGGAAGCGCCTACAGAACCTTGCGAAGGAATTACGGGAAGCACACCGCGCGTGAGCATCGCGAGCAGCGTCTCCACCACAACGGGCCGCACGCCGCTGAAGCCCTTGGCCAGCGTGTTGGCGCGCAGTAGGAGCATCGCGCGCGTCTCATCCTCCGCGAGCGGAGGTCCCACGCCGCACGCGTGGCTGCGCACCAGATTGAATTGCAGTTCGCTGATTTGGTCTGGATGGATGCGCACCGAAGCCAGCGCGCCGAATCCGGTGTTGACGCCATAAACGGCGGTATCGCTTGCGCCGAGGCGCTCGACCACCGCGCGCGATGCCTCCATGCGCTCGCGGGCGACCGAGGCGAGAGTTGTTTCAAAACCTTCGCAAACGATTTGATAGAGCTGGCCGAGAGTCAGGTCGTTACCGGTGAGCGCAATGGGTTTATTGCTCATCGATGCGCGTTCCGCGTGGCGGCCAAGCCGGCTGAGGTTAGGGGGAAATACTTCCGGTATTTCTCCGGCAGACTCTTGGGCCGGCCTTTGCTGTCGCAAATCACGTGCAGCGTCTCGCCGGTGGCGATGAGCGAGTCCGCGCCATCGTTGAAAACCTCGTAGGTGAACATGATCGTGCGCTTGCGCGAGTCAGAAACCTGCGTGCGAATGCGAATCACGTCGTCAAATCTTGCGGGCTGCTTGTACGTGCAGCTTGCCTTTACCACCACCACGAAACTATCGTCCTCGATTTCCATTTGCTTATAGCTGAACCCCAAATGGCGCATCAGTTCGACGCGCGCGACTTCAAACCACACGAAAAAGTTCGCGTAATAGACCACGCCCATCTGATCGGTTTCCGCATAACGCACGCGAACCGTCGTTTCGCCGGTGGCAGACATGTCAATAGGCGCAAGCTCCCGAACAAAGAAGAAAAGTGTAACAGAATCGCGCGGCGTTGTAGCTCACGTCCGGCCCCGGAGTTTCTTATCGGGACTGACGTGAGGTCCCGCTCAGCGGCCTTGCCAGCGGGGTGTGCGCTTTTCGAGAAACGCGGAAAGGCCTTCGCGAAAATCGGCGGTGCGGCGGATTTCCGCGCTTTCGCGAATAGCGACCGCGAGGTCGCGCTGGATCTCCTCTTCGTTCCAGCGAAGAATCAGCCGCTTGGTGAGCGCCAGGCTCGTGGGACTCAGTGCCGCGAGCGTGCGCCCCAGCTCGCGCGCGGCGTTAAGCAACCTGTCGGCGGCGACAATTTCGGTCACCAGCCCGAGGCGATGCGCTTCGGCGGCATCGAAGATTTTGCCTGTTAGCAAGAGTTCGCGTGTGATTTTTTCGCCCACCTGCCGCGACAGGAAAACGGAAACTACCGCAGGCAAAAATCCGATGCGCGCTTCCGTGTACCCGAATTTTGCTTCTGGCACAGCCAGAGTGAAGTCGGCGAGCGTGGCCAGACCGGTGCCGCCCGCGATGGCTGGACCATTCACGGCGGCAATCAGCGGCTTCGGGAAGCTGTAAACGCGGTAAAACATCTTGCCCATGCGCTCCGCATCGGCAACGTGTTGCTCTTGCGTCTGCGTCGCCAAGTTCCGCAACGCTTCCAGGTCCATGCCTGCGCAAAAAGCGCTGCCCGCTCCGGTGAGAATCACCACCCGCGCCGGGCTGCGCTCCGCGTCGTCGAGTACGCCGAGAAGATCGTCGATCATTTCGGGGGAAATGGCGTTGCGCTTCTCGGGACGATTCAGAATTATGGTGGCGAGTTCGCCTTCCACCGCGAATTGGAGAGTAGAGTAGGCCATCTTCAATTTTCAGTTCGGCTTCGGCGCGTCAACTTCATGGTCGTAAGTTTTTCGAATCTCTCCGGTAATCGCGCAGGCGAGGGCAAGCGATTTTGTGTCGATGCCCGTGGCGACGCCGCGCGCCGCCAAAGTTGTGAGTACCGTTTCCGTCGGAATATTGCCGACCAACTCGTCACCCGCGAACGGGCAGCCGCCCAGACCGGTCAGCGCTCCATCAAACCGTCGGCATCCGGCTTCAAATGCGGCGAGGACTTTTTCCGCAGCGCCGTCTGGCGTGCTGTGCAGGTGAACTCCAATCTCCACGCCCGCCACGCAATTCTTCACCGCGCCGTAAAGCGATGCAACATCGTGGGGCGAGGCGGCACCAACGGTATCGGCGAGAGAAACAGTCCGCACGCCGATGTCTTTGAGCCACACAAGCGTGTCCTCGACAATTTCAGGGCCCCAAGGCTCATCGTAGGGATTTCCGAAGGCCATCGAGATGTAAACCACCAGATTACGCCTCGCGTTTTTCGTTTCCTTGTGCAGCGTTTCGACCAGCGCGCGCGATTCCGCCCGCGTCATGTTGGCGTTCGCGCGGCGAAAGTACGCCGAGATTGAATAGGGATAACCAATCGTGGTAACTCCCGCAGTCGCAAGAGCGCGCTCTAGACCCTTTTCGTTCACGACAATACCGATGATTTCCGGCGCGGGCTTGTCAGCAGGAAGGTGCCGCACCAATCCAGCCATCACTTCTTCGCTGTCCGCCATTTGCGGAACGTATTTCGGCGCAACGAAACTGACCGCGTCAAGATGACGAAAGCCGAGCGAGACCAAGCGGCTCAAATAATCGATCTTGGTCTGCGTCGGAATGATCTGCGGCAAGCCTTGCCAGGCATCGCGCGGACATTCGACGATGGTTACGGAATTCTCGGGAGCCGCACTCACGTCTGCAGGACCCCAGTCTTGAAATCGGCCACAACCCGATTCAACGATGCCGCTTCCAGCGCCTCGATGATCGCGTCGCGGGTCTCCGCGGGATCGATTATCGCATCGACCCAAAGGCGCGCGGCGGCGTAGCGAGCGTCCGTTTGCTTTTCGTAAGTCGCCCGCGTCGTTTCGAAGAGTTCCTTCTTATCTTTCTCCGTGAGTTTTTTGCCGCTGCGTTCCATCTGCTTGATCTTGATTTCGACCAGCGTGCCCGCTGCGGATTCGCCGCCCATCACGGCGTAGCGCGCCGTCGGCCATGCAAAAACAAAGCGCGGATCATAAGCTTTGCCGCACATCGCGTAGTGACCCGCGCCGAAACTGCCGCCGCAGATCACCGTAATTTTCGGAACCACGCTGTTGGCTACAGCATTCACCATTTTTGCGCCCGCGCGAATGATTCCGCTCCACTCGGCTTCTTTGCCCACCATGAAGCCATTCACGTCATGCAAGAAAATCAGCGGAATCAAATTCTGGTTGCAGTCAAGGATGAAGCGCGCGGCTTTGTCGGCGGACTCCGTGTAGATGACGCCGCCGAATTCCATGCGGCGCTCTCCCGTGCCCGCGGCGGCAATTTGCACGTGTTTTTTCTGATTCGCGACAATTCCCACGGCCCATCCGCCTATGCGTGCGAATCCGCAAACGATCGTCTGGCCGTATTCCGCGCGATATTCCTCCCAGCGGCTGGCGTCGACAATGCGGGCGATAATGTCGCGCGTGTCATATTGTTTCGCGGGATCGGAAGAGAAAATTCCGTAGATTTCGTCGGCAGAATATTTCGGCGGCTCCGGTTTCTGGTGATCGAACGGCGCGCGCGCCCGGTGGCCGATTTTGTCCACCAGCGCGCGAATGCGCACGATGCAGTCATCATCGTTCGCTTCGCGAAAATCCACCGTGCCGCTGATTTGCGCGTGCATCTTTGCGCCGCCAAGCTCCTCCGCGGAGGTCTTCTGGCCAATCGCGGATTGCACCAGCGCAGGGCCGGCAAGAAATAGGCCGCTGCCTTCGGTGATCAGGATGCTGTCGCACATCACGGGTAAATACGCGCCGCCCGCGACGCACATGCCCATGATCGCCGTAATTTGCGGGATGCCCATCGCGGACATCACCGCGTTGTTGCGGAAGACGCGCCCGAAATCGTCCGTGTCCGGAAATACGTCTTCTTGCAGCGGCAGAAAAACGCCGGCCGAGTCGACCAGATAAATTGTCGGTATGCGATTCTCGATGGCGATATTCTGTGCGCGAATCACTTTCTTCGCGGTCATCGGGAAAAATGCCCCGGCTTTCACCGTGGCGTCGTTCGCGATGATCATTACTTGACGGCCGGCCACGCGGCCCAGGCCGGTGATCGTGCCGGCGGCGGGTGCGCCGCCCCATTCTTCGTACATTTCGAAAGCGGCGTAGAGGCCGAGTTCGAAGAAATGGGTGCCGGGATCGATGAGCTTTGCAATACGTTCGCGCGCAGTGAGGCGGTTTTTCTTGTGCTGCGATTCGATGGCCTTCGCGCCGCCGCCCTGACGAATTGTTTCTTCTTGATTCTTGATTTCCGTCAGGCGATCGACGATCGCACGGCGATTTTTCTGGAATTCAGGAGAATCTGTTTTTACGTGAGTTCCAATCATCGAATTGGCCAACGCGAGTCCTCGCAAACGGCGGCTCTATTCGAGCAACCCGAAACTCCGCATTGTACCATCAGCAAACTGCTTTGAGTTGTCCCGCGTGCCTCGTATAATGCGAGGCGATAGTGGCGGTTCGCCGCCGATTCCTTGAAGGAGGCGCCTATGCGCACACGCGAATCCACGCGGAATGGGTCTGCCTCGACGCCGCTCTCTTAGCTTCGCAGGCCGTCCTTTCCGCTGATTCCATTTTCACTTTCGAACTCTCGCGCACGTGCGCTCTGCGCGCGTCGCACACACAAATTTCATTCTTGCTTCGTGGCCCTTTGCGGCCACATGGAGGATTGAGTGATGCATTTTGTCGATCTGAACTTGGTGCGCCGAATGGAAATGGCGGAAGCGCGCATCGGCGAATCGCTCGTCGCGTCGATGGAGCAGAGAATGCCGGAATTTCCGGCAGCATCAGAACGCATCGCGGGCGGCATCGCCACATTCACAGGCGTGGACTCACCTATTTCGCAAGTGATTGCCGCCGGCCTCGATGGCGACGTCACAGAAGCCGAACTCAACCGCCTGGAGGAGTTTTTCAAAACACGCGGCGCTCCCGTGATTCTCGAATTAAGCAGTTTCGCGGCGCCGTCCTTCGTGGAAATGCTGAATCGTCGGCGCTACACCATCGTCGAATTTTCGCACGTGCTCTTCCGCAAGTGCGAACGGAGCGAGGAATTCTCCACGCCGCCGCACGAAATTGCGATTCGCGAGGTGCGGGCACGGGTGCGTGCAGAGGTGCCTGTAGAAGACGCGAAACTCTACACCGACACCGTGGCCAAGGGATTCGCGGAACTCTTGGCTCCTACGCAGGAGCTGCTCGACGTTGTGGAAGGCTTCTGCTATGACCCGCACGGCCGATGCTTTCTCGCGGCGATCAACGGCGATCCTGTGGGCGGCGGCGCCGCTGCGCTTTTCGACGGCATCGGAACGCTCGGCGGCGCAAGCGTGCTTCCTGGATTTCGTCGCCGGGGGGTGCAAAGCGCGCTGATCGCGGCGCGAATGAAATGGCTCGCGAAGCAAAACTGCGAATGGTTCGTCACCGTGACGCAGCCGGGTAGCGCGTCCCACCGAAACATGGAGCGTTTCGGATTTCGCCTTGCCTACACGCGCACAAAAGTCATTCGCGCGTGGGAGTGACGCGGGCCGGAAATCCCGCCACGGCGGGCAAGCCGCGCAGGTTTACGCTTTCTGCGTGGCGGGGAAGCGTTTGCGGATGAACTCGACAATGTCTTGCGTGGACGTGCCGGGGAGGAAAACTTCGGCGATACCGCCCTTTTTCAGGGCAGGAATATCTGCTTCCGGAATGATGCCGCCGATGAGCACGGTCACGTCGTTCATCCCTTTTTCGCGAAGCAATTCCATCAGGCGTGGGCACAGCGCGTTGTGCGCGCCGGAGAGAATCGAAAGGCCGATGACGTCGACGTCCTCTTGCACGGCGGCGGAAGCAATCATTTCCGGCGTCTGGCGCAGGCCGGTGTAGATCACTTCCATGCCGGCGTCGCGCAACGCGCGCGCGATGACTTTCGCGCCTCGGTCGTGCCCGTCGAGGCCCGGCTTGGCGATCAGCACCCGTATTTTCTTGTCACTCATATAGAGGGGAAAAGAATATCACCGCGATTGTGCCGTCGCGTCCCGCTTCGGAAATTGGCACGCGCATTTTCTGAGGCCTGCCCTTGGTCAGAGGCGATCATTGCGAATAAACAAGCATACTTCAACTCCGTGCGTTTTGTGTAGCGCAGAGGCGCATGGCGTCAGCGGTGCGTGGTAAAATTAAGGAGCAGCTTGGCTACCGCAGGCAGGCTTAACGCGGACGGAGATTGAGCGCAGTCTGTCGCACGCGCTCGATCAGTGACTTGTTCGCGCTGGGGACTCGTTGGGAAGAGTTGTCACGCAAGATGAATTGCTGAGCAGGGTGGCCGATGCGAAACGCACCGGGCGCCGAGTTGTGTTTACAAACGGATGTTACGACCTGCTGCACCCTGGCCACACCCGCCTCCTGGAAAAAGCCCGCGACCTTGGCGACATTTTGATTCTCGCACTGAACAGCGACCGCAGCGTGCGCGAGAATAAAGGCGCTCACCGCCCCATCATTAACGAAGCCGAGCGCGCGGAAGTTGCCGCGGCGCTTGCCGCGGTGGATTACGTGGTGCTGTTCGATGAGGCGACTCCGCGTGAAATCATCGCGCATGTCCTTCCTGACTTGCTGGTCAAGGGCGGTGACTGGGGTCCGAACGAAATTGTGGGCCGCGAAGAAGTGGAAGCGGCGGGCGGCCGTGTCGTTTCCATTCCATTCGAGCCTGGATATTCGACTTCGTCGATTATCGACCGCGTTTTGAAGATTCCGTCATGATCCTGCCTCTGGTCGCGGAGTTGCTCGCGCGCATAGGGCGGCAGCCTGAAGTCGAAGAGGCGTTCGATCGATTGCGGCGCGGCGGCCCCGCCCAGGCGGGCAAGCGCGGCGTCACGCTCTCCGGCTTGACCGATCCGGCGAAAGCGCTGGTTGCGGCGCTGGCGGTGCAGTCCCTGTTGAAGCCGGCTGTTTTCCTGGTCGAGACAAATGAGAGGGCGGATGAGTTTTGTCCGCTCGCGCAGTATTTTCTGCGCGCGCTGGGGAAGGCAAGCGCGCAGGTGATGGTGCTGCCCGCCCAGGAAGTGCTCCCGTACGATCGCCAGTCGCCGCACGCGGAAATTTCCGAGGCTCGCGCGTCGGCGCTCTGGCGTCTGACCAGCGGCGAAGCGGACCTGGTGATCGCGCCAGTGACCGCGGCGGTGTGGCGGCTTCGCGAGCCGCAGTTCTATAGCAGCCTGGCGCTCGGGCTGGCCCGCGGAGAAGACATCCCGCGCGAGGAATTTCTGGAACACATCGCCAGCGTGGGCTACGAATCCACCGAGACAGTGGAGATGCCGGGGCAGTTCGCCGTTCGCGGCGGAATCATCGACGTGTTTCCGCCGGAGGCGGCGCGCCCGGTGCGGCTGGAATTGCTGGGCGACACGCTGGAGTCGATTCGCGAATTCGATCCCAATACGCAGCGCTCGACGAATCCGCTGGAGCGCGTCACGCTGTTGCCGCTTGCCGATTATCCGCGGAGCGCCGAGCAGCTTGAGCGGCTGCGTGAGCTCGTGGTTGCGGGGGATTCGGGTTCTAGAGGCGGCTCGATTGCGGAAGGGTCGGAGCCGCCCACGGGATTTTATCCCGGATGGGAGTTTCAGACGTCGCTGGCGAGCGAGCGCCAATCGCATCTGTTGCGCCTGCGGGAAAATATCTTTGTCATCGAAGACGAGCCCGAGGCGCTCGACGCCGCACTGGAAAAATATCGCGAACGATTCGCAGAGGCTGCCGCCGAAAATCCCGGCATGCCGCGGCCGGAAAACTATGTTTTGACCGCCGAGGAATGGCAGAAGGCGCGGCGAGCGATTCCGCGCATGGGATTCGAGCACCTTGCGGCTGAAAAATCCGAAGGAGAGAACTTCACACTGCTCACTCGTCCGACCACCCGGTATCACGGCAACGTTTCAGCTTTCATGGCGGAACTGAAGGGGCGCTTGGGCGCAGGCGAGCGAATCCTGCTGAGTGCGGCCAGCACGGGAGAGCTTGAGCGGCTAGCGGACCTATGCCACGAGTTCGAGCTTCCGTTTTGCCTGGGTGAATTGGGACAGGGCGCGACCGCCGCGCGCCTGGTCGACGAATCGAGCGGAGGGAGCGTGCCGGCCGCGGTCCTCCTGAAAGCGCCGATGGAAGAAGGCGTCGAGTTCGTCTCCGCGAAGCTCGCCATCATCGGCAACTCGGATTTGTTTGAAACGGTCGCGCCGCCAGCCGCGCGGGCGCGAACACGGCCGAAGACCGCCAGCTTTTTCAGTGATTTCTCGGAATTGAAGGCGGGCGACTTTGTGGTGCACGTGGATCATGGCATTGGACGATTCCAGGGTCTGCGGCAAGTGAACGTGGATGGCGTCAGCGGGGAATTCCTGCAGCTCGAATATGCGGAAGAGGCCAAGCTGTACGTCCCGTTGACGCGGCTGGACTTGGTGCAGAAGTACCAGTCGCTCGGCGAAGGCGCGCCACGGTTGGACCGGCTTGGTTCGCAGGCTTGGGAAACGCGCAAGTCGCGCGTGCGCAAATCCGTGACCGACATGGCGGAGGGGCTGCTGAAGCTTTATGCGGAGCGCAGAGCGGTGCAAGGCCACGCGTTCCCGGCAGATACGCCGTGGCAGGGAGAATTCGAGGACGCGTTCGAGTTTCAGGAAACGACGGACCAGGATCGCGCGATCGACGATGTGAAACGCGATCTCGAGCGCGCGCAGCCGATGGACCGTTTGCTGTGCGGCGACGTCGGATATGGAAAAACAGAAGTGGCCATGCGCGCAGCATTCAAAGTTGCCGCCGATTCGAAGCAAGTCGCGATCCTGGCGCCGACGACGGTGCTTGCTTACCAACACCACGACACTTTCCGGCGGCGCTTTGCGGCGTTTCCCGTGACGATCGCAATGCTCAGCCGGTTTCAGAATCCGCGCGAACAGAAACGCATTCTTGCGGAGCTGGAGTCGGGGAAAATCGACATTGTGATCGGCACCCACCGGCTGCTGTCGAAAGACGTGAAGTTTCAGGATCTGGGACTGCTGGTGGTGGACGAAGAGCAGCGATTCGGTGTGGCCCACAAGGAACGCATCAAAGAGATGCGAAAAAACGTGGATGTGCTGACGATGTCGGCGACGCCCATTCCGCGGACGCTGCATATGTCGCTGGTCGGGTTGCGAGACATGTCGGTGATCGAGACTCCGCCGAAGGACCGCTTGGCGATTCAGACGGTAGTCGCGCCATTTGACAAAGGGCTGGTGCGGCGCGCGATTTTGGAAGAGATGGCCCGCGATGGCCAGGTGTTTTTCGTGCATAACCGCGTGGAATCGATCGCCTCGCTGGCAACCATGGTGCAGGAGCTGGTGCCCAAGGCGCGAATTGTGGTCGGCCACGGGCAGATGGGCGAAGCGGAGTTGAGCGGCGTAATGATGAAATTCATTCGCCATGAAGCGGACGTGCTGGTGGCGACGACGATTATCGAGAATGGCTTGGACATTCCGCGCGCGAATACGATCATCATCAATCGCGCGGACCGATTCGGCCTGGCGGAGCTGTATCAATTGCGTGGGCGCGTGGGGCGGTCAAATCATCGGGCGTATGCGTACTTGCTGGTGCCGCCGGAGGGGTCACTGTCGGGGATTGCGCGCCAGCGGCTGGCGGCGCTGAAGGAATTCAGCGATCTCGGCTCGGGATTTCGCATTGCGGCGCTGGACCTGGAATTGCGCGGCGCGGGGAACATGCTTGGCCGCGAGCAGCACGGGCATATCGAGTCGGTGGGCTTCGACATGTATTGCCAGATGCTGGAACGGGCTGTCTCTGAGCGCAAAGGAGAAGCGGTGGCGCCGGAGCGGCGGGCAACAATCAATTTGGGTCTGGACATCCGCATCTCGCCGGATTACATCGAAAATGAAAGCTCGCGGCTGCACGTGTATAAGCGCATCGCGGGCGCCGCCACTGAGGAAGAGCGCAAGGAGATATTGGCAGAGTTGCGCGACCGCTTTGGGCCGCCTCCGCCGGCGGTGGAAAATCTCCTGGAGTATGCTTTGCTGAAGGCGCTTTCGGAAAAGTCGCTGGTTGCATCCATCGAGCGGCGCGGCGAGCGCGTGGCGATTCGCTGGCACGAAGACACGCCGGTGAAGCCGGAGCGGCTGGTCAAATTGATTCGCGCACGGAAAGATATGCGGCTCGATCCGGCGGGCACTCTCTGGATAGAATGGAAACGCCAGTCGCAAGGAATTGTACAAGCCGTCAGAAACGTATTGCTACAACTCGATGGGCAAGGATAGAATTCCATGACTATGACAATAAAGAAACTTGCATTTGTGGTTGGGGGCGCGGTTCTCACGCTCGCTCTCCCCGTTTTTGTGCACGCCAGTGGGGCCGTCGTTGAACAAATCATCGCCCGCGTGAACAATGACATCATCACGCTTTCGGAGTATCAGAAAGCGGAGGCATCGCTGCGACCGGAAGCGCAGCAGGATTGTGAGGGCTGCACCGAGGCAAAGATCAACGAGATGGTGGACGAAGAGAAGAAGAACCTCTTGCGCGACTTGATTGACCAGTCGCTTTTGGTGCAACGCGGCAAGGATTTGGACATCAACGTCGATACAGACGTCATTAAGCGCCTCGATGCGGTTCGACAGCAATACAATCTTCCGAGCATGGACGCGCTCGAAAAGGCGGTCGAAGACAGCGGCGCCAACTGGGAAGATTATAAGCAGCGGCTGAAAGATTCGATATTGCAGCAAAAAGTGATTCAACAGGAAGTCGGCCCGACGATTAAGATCTCGAACGATGAGATTCGGAAATACTACGAGGCGCACCAGAGCGAATTCGTCAAGCCGGAAGAAGTGGACCTTTCGGCGATTTTCTTCAGCACAGAGAACAAGTCACCACAGGAAGCTGCCGTGATTAAAGCGAAGGCCGAGGCTTTGGTGAAGAGGCTGAAAGCGGGAGAGGACTTCGGCGCTCTGGCTAAGCGTTTCTCGGAAGGACCAACGGCGAGCCAGGAAGGGGAGTTGGGGGAATTCAAGCGCGGCGAGATGAATCCGGACATGGAGAAAATCGTGTTTGCGTTGAAAAAGGGCGACTCGACGGACGTCATCGAGGCGTCCAATGGGCTGCAGATTTTGCACGTGAATCAGCATTTCGACTCCGGCCTGCAGCCGTTCAGCAAGGTGGAAGATGAAATTGAGAATGAGCTGTATCAGGACAAGATTCAGCCGGCACTGCGAAAGTATGTGACGCAATTGCGCAAGGATAGCTACTACGTGGTGAGTGCCGGATACACGGATAGCGGCGCAGTGTCCGGCAATAACGTCATTCAAGAAGTGCCGTATAGCACGGAAAAAGACAAGGTCAAGAAGAAGAAAACGCCCAAGACCGACATCGGAGACCCAGGAGATCAAAATCCATGAAGTCCGCTTTTGTCGCGGAACTTCAAGATGGCCAGGTCGTCGCGTCATTTTTCCTGGTTCGCGAGAAGGAAATCCGGACTTCCGCAAACAGCGGAAAATCCTGGCTGCGCCTCGCCCTTGCCGATCGTACCGGAACAATCGAAGCAAAAATGTGGGAGAACTTCACAGAGTTGGCGCAGACCTTTGACCGCGAAGACATTGTGCGCGTCCGCGGGCGCGTCAAGCTCTATCGTGGCGAGCGCGAATTGACGGTCGAGCAGATTCTTCGCGCCGTGGAAGCCGACTACGCGCTCGATGACTTTCTGCCTCACACAAAACAGGATGTGCAGCAGCTCTATTCGCAGCTACGCGAGGAAATTTCGGCAGTGCGGAATCCGTGGCTGCATCGCCTACTCGTATCCTTTGTGGAGGATCCGCAGCTTGCCGTCAAGCTGAAGCGCGCTCCGGCGGCAATGACCATGCACCACGCGTACCTCGGCGGCTTGCTCGAGCATATCGTGAGCTTGTGCGGGCTGGCGAAGAAGATCACGCAGCATTATCCGGAAGTCGATGGCGAATTGCTGCTGACCGGCATCGTTCTGCACGACATCGGAAAAACGGAAGAGCTTTGCTATCAGCGGGCGATCGGCTATACGACCGAGGGCCAGTTGCTGGGCCACATCGTCATCGGGCTGGGCATGGTGCAGCAGAAGATCGCGGCGATTCCGGAATTTCCACGCTCCTTGGCGGTGCTTGTCGAGCATTTGATCGCAAGTCATCACGGCTCTTATGAGTTTGGGTCGCCAAAGTTGCCGGCGGTGCGCGAGGCCGTGTTGCTGAGTCATCTGGACGATTTGGATTCAAAGATGGCCGCCATGCGCGAAACGCTGAGCCAGGCTCGCGCCGAGGAGCTTTGGACGGATCGCAACGCGGCTCTGCGTAGGAACCTGTTGAACAGCGCGGCCTATGTCCGCGCTGACGATGTTCGCTCTGGCGACGCTGGGGACAGCAAGGCGCCGGCCGCGGTGCCCGACCCTCGCAGCACCGGCGGCCTTTTCAACGGTGTGCGCACAGGCGCGGCAGTCACAACTACAGCACCAGCCGGCCAAAAGGGCAAAGGATGAGCAACGTGCCAACAAATGAGAACGGAAATACCAGCGAAGCCCGGCGGCGCAAGCTGCTTGAGCTTGCCCCACTTGAGCTCGAGTGTATGACGACGCTGTGGCTGCTGCGGGAAGGTACTGTGCGCGAGATTCGTGACGCGCTCGCAGCGCGCCGGCCTCGTGCGTACACCACTATTATGACCATCATGGACCGGCTGGCCCGCAAACAAATCGTCGCGCGTCACCGGGTTGGCCGCGCGTGGTGCTATCAGGCGAACTTGAGTCGGCAAGAAGCGCGGGCTCATGCCATCGCGCAGGTGGTGGAGAGCTTCTTTGGCGGTTCGGCCGAAGAGCTTCTTGAACACGTCTCGACCATCACGGGCCCCTCGTCTCAGGCGTCGCTTGCGCAGCCTGCCACGCGTGAAACTCACGGCGTGCCACCCGTCCACTCCAGTGACCGGACGCTCTACTAGCCCGCAATGTTTCCCCACGAACTGAGAATCCGCAATCTGTCGCTTCGTCCGGCGACATTGCTGGCGCCGATGGCTGGAGTCACCGATACGATTTTCCGGCGCGTCATTCGAGGGCTGAGCGGTTGTGGCCTGATTATGACCGAGTTCACGAGCGCGGAAGGAGTGACGCGCAGCGCGGCCAAAACGCTGCGCTATTTGTATTACGATGCGGACGAGCATCCTATCGCCGCGCAACTCTTCGGCGCGAATGCCGGAGTGATGGCCGCGGCCGCTGCGCTGGTCGAGGATCTGGGATTTGACCAGGTGGACATCAATTTGGGCTGTCCGGCGAAGAAAGTGGTTAAGTGCGGCGGCTCAGGGCTGTTGCGGGACCTGAAGCAGCTTGAAGGCGTGCTCACGGCAGTGCGCGCGGCGGTGAAAATTCCGTTGACCATTAAAATGCGCTCCGGCTGGGACGAGGCGAGCGTTGTCGCCGTGGAAGTGGCGCGCATGGCGGAGGGAATTGGCGTGGAAGCCGTCGCGGTGCACCCGCGCACGCGCTCTCAGGGATATTCCGGGCAAGCGGACTGGAGCGTGATCGCGCGTGTGAAGCAAGCCGTCGCGATTCCGGTCATCGGCAACGGGGACATTCGGTTGCCTGAAGACGCCGAACGAATGATCGCGCAAACCGGCTGCGACGCCGTGATGATCGGCCGCACCGCCGCGACGAATCCGTGGATCTTCCGGCAGATGGAACAGTATTTTTCAACCGGTGCTTACGATCAGCCCAGCGAAGCGGATCGCTATCGCCTGCTCGCCGATTATTTCCGCAGCTTGGTCGCCGCGGAATTGCCGGACGCCATGGGAAAGATGAAGCAGTTTGCCTGCTGGTTCACGCACGGCGTCAGGAACGGGAGCGAGTTGCGGCATCAAGTGCATTCCTCGCGCACGCCGGAAGAGGTGCTGCAGCGGGTCGACGAATTTTTTGCCGGCGTCGTGAAAAACTGAGCGCTGCAAGTCTCACGAATTCTCCTCTGTGAGCAACCGCTTGTAGGCTTCGCGCCGGGCCAGGCCGAACTCCTTCGCGGCTAGCTTCAAGGCGGCCTTGCGGTCCACGTTTTGCGCCGCCGCGATTTCCGCAACGCGTTCAGCCAGCGTGCGTGCCTTCGCGCCGGCGGAAGCTGTATTCTGGAGCGCAGTTTCCTCCGGCGGGCCGATGACCAGGGTTATTTCTCCGCGCGGCCCCTTTTCCTCGAACGCGCGTATCAACTCCGCAATGCGCCCGCGCAGGAATTCCTCATGGATTTTCGTCAGCTCGCGCGCCACAGCCGCATGGCGGTCGCCGAGAATATCGAGCGCGTCGCGCAAAGTGGCGCTCAGGCGGTGCGGCGCTTCGTAGAAGACCAGCGAGCGAGGCTCGGAGGCTACCTGCTGCAGGCGCCGCCGCCGCTCGGCAGGCCGCGCGGGAAGAAATCCCAGGAATGTGAACTCCTCCGACGGCAGTCCGCAGGCCGCGAGCGCCGCGACGATTGCCGACGGCCCCGGAATCGGAATCACCGCAAGTTTGTGGCGCAGGCACAGTGAAACCAGGCGATGGCCGGGGTCGGAGATCACCGGCGTTCCGGCATCGCTGACCAGGGCCACGCGCGCGCCATCTTCCATACGCACAATCAGCTCCGGAGCGCGAGTCATCTCGTTGTGTTCGTGATAGCTCTCAAGAGGCTTGCGGATCTCGAAATGCGAAAGCAGCTTCAGCGTTTGCCGTGTGTCCTCGCACGCGATCAAATCGGCTTCCTTCAGCGTGCGCAAGGCGCGCAGGCTGATGTCTTCCAGATTGCCGATGGGAGTGGCGACCAGATACAAACAGCCGCGACCGGGATGTTCCGATTCAAGGGGCGCCATGGCGTCGAGGCAAGACGAAGCGTTTCGAAGCCAGTCTATCACACCAATCATCACTCATCAGAACGTCGCGCGTGTGAGCATTCACGCAGACGTGATAAGATTTTCTGGTACGCGAGGAACGAGGTCAGTCACTCTGCCACTTTACGAATACAAATGCAGGAAGTGCGGGCATCGCTTCGAGAAGATCGAAGGCGTATCGGCGTCGGAGATCAAGAAATGCCCTAAATGCGGCGCTAAAGCCGAGCGCATGCTGAGCGCACCGGCGATTCAATTCAAGGGCACGGGTTGGTACGTCACGGATTACAAGGGCAAGAACTCGGATTCTCTTTCGAAGGATCCCAAGGATACGAAGGAAGCGGCGGAGGCCGCGAAACCCAGCGAAAAGTCCCCCGAGAAGCCTGCAAACAAGCCTGCAGAGAAGCCGGCTGCAAAAGATTCCGCAAAAGAGCCCGCGAAAAAGGCGAAAGTGAAATAGCGCTAGAACTTCAATGATTTGAGGTAAGTCCGGAATTCGGCGCCGAATTCAGGGTTCTTCGCGGCGAACTCCACGGTAGCTTTCAGGAAGCCCAGTTTGTCTCCTGCGTCATACGTTTTGCCTTCTGTGGTGAGCGCCCACAGGCCGTGCTCACGCGCCAGCATGCGTAATCCGTCGGTGAGTTGAATTTCACCGCCACGCCCCGGTTCCGTGCGTTCCAGGCAATCGAAAACCTCCGGCGGCAAAACGTAACGTCCGATGACGCTCAAATTCGACGGTGCTTTATCCGCTTCGGGCTTTTCGACGAGATTGATGACTTGCCGCAAGCGGTCGCCCCATTTGCGCTCGTTTGCCGGGCTCGCATCGATAATTCCGTAGAGGTGGACCAGTTCGCGCGGAACCGCTTCAACCGCGATGGCGCCCAATCCCGTGGCTTCATACACGTCGCAGAGCGCGCGCGTAACCGGCTCCGGACCGTCGCAAATCACGTCACCGAGAAGCACGGCGAAAGGCTCGTCGCCGACGAGTTCGCGCGCGACCAGTACTGCGTGCCCCAGGCCCAGCGGCTCGCGCTGGCGAATATAGCTGAAGTGAATCTTCGCGCCGATATCGCGCACCAGATCCGCACGCCGCGTGTCGCCCTTCTCGCGCAGAAAGCGCTCCAGCTCCGGTGCCTGGTCGAAGTGATCCTCGATGGCATTTTTCCCGCGGCCGGTGACGACAATGATGTTCTCGATGCCGGACGCGGCGCACTCCTCCACGGAGTACTGGATGAGGGGCTTGTCCACCACGGGCAGCATTTCCTTCGGCTGCGCCTTTGTCGCGGGAAGAAAGCGCGTGCCGAGGCCCGCGGCGGGAAACACCGCTTTGCGGACGCGCTTTGGCTTGTCAGGCATCGTCTCGTTCGGCAAAAAAAGCCGAAACGCCAACTTACGTGGCCCGACGACGATTGTCAATCCGGGGCAATCGTAAGAACGAAGTGCGATTCGCGATGTGCTAACATCGTTAAACAAGCGAAACGGAAGGGCAAATTGACTAGGCGCATTCTCGGAATCGAGTCCTCGTGCGACGAAACAGCAGCGGCGGTTGTCGCTGATGGCGTGAAAATTCTGTCGAGTGTTGTTGCGTCGCAAGTGGATGTCCATCGCAAATACGGAGGCGTGGTGCCGGAGCTCGCCTCGCGCGAGCATTTGCGTCAAATTGTGCCGGTCGTCCGCGAAGCCATTGCGCAGGCGAATATGGCGCTCGCGGATGTGGACGCAATTGGCGTCACGCAAGGTCCCGGGCTGGTCGGCTCGCTGTTAGTTGGACTGACCTACGGCAAGGTGCTTGCTCTGGCCCTGGATAAGCCGCTGATCGCGGTAAATCACTTGGAAGGCCACGTCCACGCCGTGCTGCTCGAAGCGCACTCCGCAGGGCGGGTGCCGAAATTGCCGGCCGTGTGCCTGATCGTCTCCGGTGGGCACACATTGCTGTATCGCGTCGATGGGACCGCCGGCAATTCTGGAAACGGCGCGGCGCGATTTTCCTACGCGCGCATTGGCGGGACTCGCGACGATGCCGCGGGCGAGGCGTATGACAAAGTCGCAAGAATGCTGGCCCTCGGCTATCCCGGCGGCCCGGTGATCGACAAGCTTGCCCCGCACGGAAATGCGAGCGCAGTGCGATTTGGGCCCACGAAAATCAGAGGCAATCCCTACGACTTCAGCTTCAGCGGGATCAAGACCGCTGTGCTGTATTACTTGCGCAAGCGTCCTGAATTGCAAACTGAGATCGAAGCGCGGCAACGCTCGCTGGCAAACGGAGAACGCGGCGCGGACGCGCTGCGAGCGCTCTCCAGTTCGGCAACGCTGGATTTGATTGCGAGCTTCCAGCGCGCAGTTGTGGAGGATCTGCTGAAACGTACGCTTGGCGCCAGCGAGCAGTTCGCGGCGCAATCAGTTTTGGTTTCCGGAGGCGTAGCCGCCAACAGAGAATTGCGTCAGCGATTCGAAGAGGAGGGGGGAAAGCGCGGGCTCGAGGTTTTCTTTCCGAGCCGGCCGCTTTCCACTGACAATGCCGCGATGATTGCCGCTGCGGCGTTCGCGAAATTTTTTGCCGGAGAGTGGGCGGATGGCAGCCTGAACGCTGCGCCGAATTTCCCGCTAGGTCTCGCGTCGCCTGCGATTTCGCAATAGTTGCTCACGCTGCGGTGCAGCGCAAATGGGGTCTTCAGGGAAGAGGGCAATCGAGAAGATACGCGGTTCCGTCGCGCGCCACCGCGTAAAACGTGCGGCCATCGTTGCTCCACCTTACGTCGCCAATTCCTTCCGCGCGGCATTCGTCGATGACCGTGTTTCGCTGTAGATCGGCAACAAAGATGCGGCCCGCCGCCGAATTCTTCAGCCACGAGTTATAAAAGCCGCAGAGTGGAAGCGAAGGGTGGCAGTGGCACATTTCCGCGGCAAAGGGCAGCGAAGTGATCGTCTCGCTTTCCACATCGAGCGAGTAAACCTGTCCCGACGCGCAATAGATCAGCGTTCGGCCGTCGCTGGACCAGCAAAGCTGGGTGACGTGTCCGGTGGTCTCGAATCTTCCCGCGATCTCGAGCGTCGGAACCCGCACGAACAGTACGGAGTCGTCCGACCAGTCGCCATCAAACTCCAGAACTGTTGCCAGCATTCGCTCCCCCGGCCGGAAGGCCGTTGCTCCGAAGCCGTAGAAGTTGCCCTGGTCGTCTTCGCCTTCACCTTCGCCTGCCGCAGGCGTTTCCGTGAACACCCGCCGATCCATCTCGCACAGTGGCTCGAATTTATCCGGCGAATTACCGGGCATCCAAAGGGTCAATTTGGCGTTTTCAGAACCGTCTGACGCCACGGCAAAATACTGCCCGTCTTCTGACCAGCAAAGATGCGTTGGATAGACGCGAAACGCGCCGAAGCGTCCCGCAAAGGCGCCGGAACGCGGATGGAACAGGTGCAACTCCGGCTGCCACGTGCCGGATAC
Organism: Candidatus Acidiferrales bacterium; assembly: GCA_049281095.1. GTDB lineage: Bacteria > Acidobacteriota > Terriglobia > Acidiferrales > UBA7541 > DAHUXN01. The sequence goes on along the minus strand of JBAPRL010000074.1, from coordinate 67,477 downwards.
AGCCACAAGCGAGCGCTCGTCAGGCGCCCACGCAAACGCCGCAGGAAAATCCGGGTGCGCAATGAATGGTTCGTCGGGAACAGCGATGACCGTGGGCGCGCCGCTCAGCTCCGCGTCGGCGATTTCGATGCGCCGGCTGGATTCGCGCGTCTCCGCAGAGTACGCGGCCACGCGACCGAGCGGCGAAATAGCCAGGTTGCCCGCGCCGGTGAACGCCTGTTTGATGTTCCATCGTGAAGTTTGCGGGAACTCCCGAAGGCCGCGCAGTACCAGCGAAGACGACAGCACCGTAATCGCCTTGGTCTGCGCAGGGGTGATTTCTTGCGACGGCCGCCTGGTCTTCGTGGGCATCAGTGCACGCGCCCTGGCGTGAAAACCTCCACGCGTGATTTGGAATCCGCAATGCGCTCGCGAACCTTTTCCGCCATTTCCGCAAGGAGGTCACGGTTCTGCTCCTGGGCGTCGTCAGCTTGAACCTTCAAGAGGTACAAATCGGAATTCATGAGGGTTTGCAGCTCCGCCTCGATTTCGACAAGACGGTTATTCATCAAGCTGAGCTTGCGAATCACGCGCACCAGTTCCGCGCCCGCCCCCTCACCCTGCACGGCCTCCGGACTGGATTCGTATACATCGAGAATCTTTGCGATGCCCGATTCGTCGCCCTGTTGATAAGCGTGATTCACTGCGGCCATCAGCTCCTGGCGTCGCGCGCGATCGTTGATATCCGCAGTAAGGTCGGGATGAATGCGTTTTGCCGCTTCACGGTACATTCGCTTCAATTCCGGAGACGGCGAAAATGGTTTCTGCTCCCGCGGCTCGTCGAGCGGCACAGCCGTCCGCGATTCATTGGCTCGCGCACGGGCCTCTCGCGCAGCCCGCTGCAACCGCTCGTTCTCCGGCTCCTCGGCGGCAAGCCGTTCGGCGATTTGCGCGCGAAGTTCATCCAGCTCCGCGTAGGGCGCGCCAACCAGATTCAGGTAACGGGCTTCCAGAGCCCTCAATTCGCCGCGAAGAGTGGCCAGGCGCAGCTCGCATTCCGCAAGCTCCGCTTCGAGGCGTTCTTGTTCCTTACATTTGCGCGTGAGTTCGCGCTCTTCGGGTTTTGCGCTTCGTGTCTGCTTCGTCGTCATAGGTTCGCCCGGGCCTGCGAGCGAGGCTGACGCGCGCAGACCACCTAGAGCCGGATACGGAATCGTGAACACTAGTATGCCTAAGATTCTTCGCCGCGTGGCGGCCGCTCAATTCGCCGTTTCCAGAATGAAAAGAGGAAGCCTGTAGGACTTTAGTACTAATGCAGCTGGTCGTGAGGACAGTCCGTTGACGAGAGGGTTACAAAACCTGCTTCGCTCATCACATTTTGCGCCCGCCCCCTGAATTCTATACAATCGCGCGGCCATGCGCATCGCCATCGATACCGGGGGGACATTCACGGATTGCGTTTTTGTTCGCGGCGGTGAGCTGCGTATTCTGAAGGTGCCTTCCACTCCGGAAAATCCGGCGCGAGCGATTGAAGACGCTATTTCCAGAATTCTCGCCGATTCCCCTGCATCTGCCGGCGAAGCGTTGGAGCTTACCTGCGGCACGACAGTTGGCACAAACGCGCTGCTCGAGCGTGGAGGCGGACGCGTCGCACTGGTCACCACCGCCGGGTTCGAGGACGTGTTGGAAATTGGAAGGCAGGCGCGGCCGCGACTTTATGATTTCTTCGTCCAACGGCCAAAGCCGCTGGTGCCGCGACCGTGGCGAATCGGAATGAAAGAGCGTGTGAGCGCCGAAGGGCACGCGCTTTTGCGTCCGGGAAAGAGCGAACTGCATCGCATCGTACGCCTGGTAAGAAAATGCCGAGCCGATGCTGTGGCCGTCTGCCTGCTTTTTTCGTTCGCCAATTCCGAGCATGAACGGCAAGTCACCGGCCGGTTGCGTGCCGCTGGCTTTTCCGTGTCTGCGTCTCACGAGATTTTTCCCGAGTTCCGCGAGTACGAACGCACAGCGACCACCGTCGAGAACGCCTATCTTCTTCCGGTGATGAGCCGGTATTTGGGCGAAATCGACGCGCTGGCAACGCGCCGCGCGAAACCGCGAAGTTCGGGGAAGTCGCGCGTGCGCGTGATGCAGTCGAGCGGTGGAATTATTTCTGCAGCCACGGCTTCGCGCGAGCCGGTCCGCACCATTCTGTCCGGACCCGCGGGCGGCGTGCTGGGCGCGCAGTACGTCGCGGAACTTGCCGGGTTCCCGCGGGTCATCACCTTCGATATGGGCGGTACGTCCACTGATGTCGCGCTGATCGACGGCGGCTTGCGCACGACCAACGAGTCGGAGGTTGCGGGCCTGCCGGTATCCGTGCCGATGCTCGACATTCACACAGTCGGCGCGGGCGGAGGCTCCCTCGCGCGCTTCGATCGCGGCGGCGCGCTACGTGTCGGCCCAGAAAGCGCCGGCGCTGATCCCGGCCCGATTTGCTATGGACGTGGAACGCGTCCGACCGTCACCGACGCGCATCTTGTTCTTGGCCGCATCGTGCCGGAAGGCTTTCTCGGCGGCGAGTTTCGCTTGGATCTTGCGCGTGCGCGGGAATGGGTTGCGCGATCGCGCGGCCGGATGAGGTCGGCCGAGGAGTTCGCGCAAGGCATTCTCGACGTGGTCGAAACGAGCATGGAGAAAGCCATCCGTGTTATCTCCGTCGAGCGTGGTTACGATCCGCGCGACTACACGCTGGTTGCCTTTGGTGGCGCGGGCGGATTGCACGCGTGCGGCCTTGCCGCGGCGCTCGAAATTCCGCGTGTGCTGATTCCCAAATTCCCCGGAGGCCTCTCGGCGCTGGGCATTCTGCGCGCGGACGTGGTGAAGGATTTCTCGCGGACTATTCTGTCGCCGGTCGAATCGCGGGAAACGGCGAGAAGCGCTCTACAAAAGGAATTTGCCACAATGGAACGGCTCGCTGTGAAGGACATGCGCCGCGAGGGCTTTGACCAGCGCCAAATCCGCATCGAGCGCCTGGTTGACATGCGCTACATCGGCCAAGCCTATGAATTGACCGTTTCCGCGAATGGCGATTTCGTCGCAGGTTTTCATCGCGCGCACGAGAGGCGTTACGGGTATTCCGACGCGAAGCGCCCAGTGGAAATTGTCAACGTTCGTGCGCGCGCGATCGGCTCGACCCCGAAGCCCGCTCTGCCGAAAGTTCCGGCGGGCGGCGCGGACGCAAGCGCATCTCTCACCGGCGAGCGCGAAGTGCATTTCGGGGGCCGCTCCATCAAAACGCGCGTCTATGACCGTTCGCGCCTGCGCGCCGGAAATCGCCTGCGCGGCCCAGCTATCGTGTCTGAATACAGTGCGACCACCGTCATTCTTCCCGGTTGGCGTGCCCGCGTCGACGCCTACGGCAATGTCGTAATGGAGCGAACGCCATGAGCTTCGATCCAGTCCGCCTCGAGATCTTCAAAAGCATTTTCCATTCGGTTGCCGAAGAAATGGGCGGCGTCCTGCGCCGCTCCGCTTTTTCGCCGAATATCAAAGAGCGCCGCGATTATTCCTGCGCCGTATTTGACGGCCGCGGCGAAGTCTTGGCGATGGGCGACCATATGCCTGTGCACTTGGGCTCGATGCCCGCCTCCGTCGACGCAGCCATCCGCGCGCTTGAATTGCGGCCCGGCGATGTGGCTTTGTTGAATGACCCTTACGCCGGCGGCACGCATTTGCCGGATTTAACTATGGTGATGCCCGTTTATCTGCCGCGCACGAAGAGGCCACTATTTTATGTCGCGAATCGCGCGCACCATGCCGACGTGGGCGGGGCGCAGGCAGGTTCGATGAGCCTGTCGCGCGAAATATTTCAGGAAGGGATTCGCATTCCTCCGGTGAAGATATTTGAAAATGGCCGAATCGTGCGCGACGTCCTGCAGTTGGTTTTGGCCAACGTGCGCACGCCGCGCGAGCGCGAAGGGGACCTGACGGCGCAGGTTGCGGCGTGCCGCGTCGGTGAGCGGCGGCTGCTTGAAATCGTACAAAAGTACGGTCCGCGGGAAACCAGCGAATACGGGCGTCACCTGCTGGAGTATTCCGCTGAGATGATGCGCGCCACTCTGCGGGAGATTCCCGATGGGACGTATCTCGGCGAGGATTTTCTCGACAATGACGGCGTGACCGACAAGCCCATCGCGATCCGCGTGACCATTCGCATTCGCGGCGCTCGCGCCGATGTGGATTTCACCGGCTCATCGCCGGAGTGCGCGGGCAGCGTCAATGCCGTGAAGGCGATTGCCAACTCGGCGGTGTTTTACGTTTTTCGGTGTCTCGTCAATGACCAGGTTCCGGCCACCTCTGGCTTGCTCCGGCCCATTCACATCACCGCGCCGGAGGGCACCATTGTGAACGCGCGCCCGCCCTGCGCCGTCGCCGGCGGCAACGTCGAAGCGTCGCAGAGGATCGTCGACACGCTGCTGCGCGCGCTGGCTCGCGCCGTGCCCACCAGGATCCCAGCGGCCAGCCAGGGCACCATGAATAACCTCACCTTTGGCGGACGCGACACGCGTCCGGGCCACGGAGGCGCGCCATTTGCCTATTACGAGACCATCGCCGGCGGCATGGGTGCGCGTCCCGACCACGACGGCGAAAACGGTATCCACACGCACATGACCAATTCGCTGAACACTCCCATTGAAGTTTTCGAGCACGCGTATCCGGTTCGCGTCCGGCGCTACGGAATACGCCCCGGTTCAGGAGGTGCCGGGAAGCATCGCGGCGGCGATGGCATCGTGCGCGAGATCGCATTGCTGGTACCCATGCAGGTCGGAATGCTCTCGGATCGCCGAAAATTCGGCCCTTACGGGCTCGCCGGCGGGAATCCAGGCAAATGCGGCAAGAACGAATTAGTCGTCGCGGGGAGAAGGAAGCAAGTTGCCGCCAAGGGCAGCTTCTACGCGCCCGCCGGTGCCATCGTGCGCATTGAATCCCCGGGCGGCGGCGGATGGGGGAAACCGGCGGCTCGCAAAGGCAAGATCCGAAAGTAGTTTCTGATTAAATGTAGCTTGCACACCGAATCGTTCTGAGGAACCTTCGCGGAGGAGGATGTGAGATAGCCCACTTGCCCGCGACCGAAGCCGCGGGCAAGTGCCAATTAGGTGTTCCGCTGCCATCGAATCAGCGACTTGCAGCGCAAGGCGCAGCGGCGTTCGTGAGAAAAGTCAGCTAGTTTTCCAGCTTTTCAAGTGCTTCGGGCATCTGCAAGTGCGCCTTAGCCAACGCGCGAACCAGGTTTATCTCCATGGTTTGCTCGGTGGTATTTCGTACCGTCGCCAACTCGGTAATCAGCAAATGCTTGGCGCGTTCCAGCATTTTCTTTTCGCGGAAGGAAAGCGGCTTCGTCCGGCTCAACGAGACCAATCCCTTCAGTACTGCCGCCACTTCCATCAGGGAACCGGTGCGCATCCGCTCGGAATTCTCCTTGAAGCGGTGCTTCCAGTCATGATGCGAAGCCGAACGGCCCTTTTCGAGATAGTTGATGACGCTGCCAGCTTCCGTAGAGCGAATCACGGGACGCAAGCCAACAGTGTCGATGTTTGTCTGTGGGACCATCACCTTGAGGCCGCTGGCAACGATCTTGAGCATGTAATAGCGTTCCGAGCGGCCGTTAAGGTAACCGTAACTGATTTGTTCGATGACTCCTACACCGTGGTTCGGATAGACAACCTTCTCGCCCAGTTTGAATTCCATACAGGATGTACCCTCCCCAGAAAGTACAGTAAAAATAGTAGGCTTACCCCTGGTACAAGGTCAAGGATTTCCGCACAAAAACCACGATTTTTCTGTATGTTTTTGGCGCTTGATTTGCTAGCTAAACTGCTCGTGAATCGGCGTATAATGCAGGTTTATGCTTCTGCTGGCTGTCGACACGGCCAATCGCGCCGGTAGCCTGGCGGTCTTGAAGGACGGTCGGCTAGCTGGCGTGATTTCCACAGCCTCAGCGGAAGCTTATTCTAGCCGCCTTTTCCGCCAACTGGATTTTCTTCTCCGCGAATTGCAAATCAAAACCTGCGATTTTGATGTTTTTGCCGTCGCCGCTGGCCCCGGCTCTTTCACGGGCCTGCGCGTTGGCCTCGCCGCCGTAAAGGCTTGGGCGGAGGTGTTCTCGAAGCCAATCGTTGCCGTGGGCGGGCTCGAAGCCGTTGCAGCGCAAGCGCAGCCCGCTTCGCGCGGAGGCTTGATCGCTCCTGTGCTGGACGCGCACCGCGGCCAGATTTATGCAGCGTTATATCGATTTCGCGATGCTCGCTTGGTCGTTGAAGATCCCGAGCAGGTCTGCACGGCTCAAGAGTTTCTGACGCGCCTCGCACTACGAACAGGAAACGAGCAGATACGCTTTATCAGCCCCTGTCCTGCGTTGCTGCAACCTGCGCTCGATAATTGGACTGCGGGTCCGCCCACGATTTCGCGGGCCATCGAGCCCGCCACTTCTGTGCTTGCACCAATCATCGGGCAGTTGGCCTTCGATCGGGCTGCTCGCGGCGAATTCACCGATTCGCTGCGACTCGATGCGAATTACGTTCGCCGATCTGACGCCGAGCTGCTTTGGAAAGAGCCGTGAGTGCTGTCGCGATTCGCTTCCTGGAGTCCCGCGACATTCCGGAAATTCTCCGGATTCAATCCAGCAGCCGCGAGGCGGCCCAGTGGTCGCAATCTGCGTACGAAAATCTCGAGGGGCCTGGCCAGCAGGCCTGGGTCGCCGAACACGAAGGGCATCTCGTCGGATTCCTTGCCGCGCGCGTGATGGCGAGCGAAATCGAAATCCTCAATCTCGCCGTCGACCCAAGCGTTCGCCGCGAAGGCATTGGCTGCGCGTTATTGCGGGAAGCTCTTTCCTGGGCCGTGCAGAGCGGCGCCGGCCGCGCCTTCCTCGAAGTACGAGTGTCGAACGCCCCAGCGCGGCAATTCTACGAAGCGCATGGCTTTGCGTCGGCAGGCGTTCGCGCAAACTACTACCGCGATCCCATCGAAGCCGCGCTGCTCTTAACTTGTAACCTCGGTCGGAAGTAACCTCAGAAAACAGAATTTCGCTTCCGCTTGGCGGCGCGCCGCCAATTGTGATAGCTTCTGCCCATGTGAACCTAACTTCACACCAGGAGGCTGCGGATGACGTTGACGTCGCAGGATATTCCCGGCGAACTGATGTCCACCAATGAAGAGTTTCGTAATCTAGCCCAGGAACATTCTCGATACGAAGAGCAACTCCACCAGTTGACCCGGCAGCCCTATCTCAGTTCTGAGGATATTCTCCTCGAAGCCCAGCTCAAAAAAATGAAACTACGGCTGAAGGACCAAATGCAGCAATTGGTCGCCCGGCGCCGCCGCGAGCAGTTGCGCGGCTGAGCGCGGCAGCGCGAAAACTTGTTCTGGCGTACAATTACGGGTGTGCTTAGTCACGGACTACCTTTCCGCGTATGGTGAAAGACGGTTTTCGATTCGCGCTGCCGCCGCTGATACTTGGCATCGTCCTGATGATTTTTCGCTGGTGGTGGGGCGCGATTTTTGTGGCCCTGGGGCTATTTGTTCTGTATTTTTTCCGTGATCCGGAGCGCCGGATCCCAAGTGAGCCGGGCGCCGTGGTCTCGCCGGCGGACGGGCGCATTGTCGAAGTCGTGGATGAGCCGCTCGGCGATCGGCCTGGGAAGCGCATCAGCATTTTTCTCTCGGTTTTCGATGTGCACGTAAACCGCGCTCCCGTCGCTGGTCAGGTTAGCAGGGTGGACTACCATCGCGGCGCGTTCATGGGTGCGTGGAAAGAGAAGGCGTCCCACGCCAATGAGCAGAACGCCATCACCATCGCCACCCCTGCTGGTGAAATGACCTTCAAGCAAATTGCCGGCTGGGTCGCACGCCGCATTTTGTGCTGGACGCGAATCGGCGACGAAGTAAGAATTGGCCAGCGGATTGGCATGATTCGCTTCGGTTCGCGAGTGGACGTTTGGTTGCCGGTCGACGCCGAGATCCTCGTGCGGCGCGGCCAGCACGTGGCAGGAGGGGCCACGCAAATCGCTCGATGGCAATCCACGAAATAAAACCGACGGATCTTGACGCCGGCGAGCCGCGGCCCGCGCGCAACCGGCGTTTGCGCCACGGCGTGTACATCCTCCCGAGTTTCTTCACCGTCCTTAACCTGCTCTGCGGCTATTACGCCATTCTCGAAACGTTTCGCGGCGGCGCTGGCGACATGGACAACGCCGCCCGCGCCATCGGCGCAGCCATTGTTTTTGACGCGATCGACGGGTGGATTGCGCGCGCTACTGGGACGAACTCCGAATTCGGCAAGCAATTCGATTCTCTCGCGGACGTGGTCAGCTTCGGTGTCGCTCCTGGATTTCTGGCGTTTGCCTGGGGCGTGAAGGGCGTCATGCTCGGTGGCCGCTCGTTCCTTGCGCCGCACGTCGTGCAGGTAGGTTGGGTTTGCAGCTTTGCTTTTGTGATTTTTTGCGCTTGGCGTCTCGCGCGATTCAATATCGGCATGGCGGGGGGGTCGAGGTATTTCGTGGGCCTGCCGACGCCTGCCGCAGCCGGCGCGATAGCCGCCGTGGTTCACGCCATGTGGAATCCCATTGAGGATTGGCGCAAATCGCTTGTTTGGGTGCTTCTTGTCTTGCTTCTCGGCTTTCTTATGGCCAGCAAGGTGAGGTATTACAATTTCAAGGGCGTAAATTGGGGGCGTCGGCGCACGTCGCTCGCCGTCGTGGCGATGGCCCTGATCGTCGCAGCGATTCTCAGATACTCGGAAGCGACGCTGCTGCTCGTCGCCGCGGTGTACGTCCTGCATGGACTTGTCTTGGAAGTGCTCCGAAAAATGCGCCTCAGGGCGTCGGCGCGCCCTGCTTGAAATGCCTCGCGAATACTCCATTCCTCGCATCGCCATAGTCGGCGCGTCTTCGCTGCTCGGTAAGGAATTGAAGCAGTTCATCGAAGAGGAAAACCTTCCCGTTGCCGACATCGCCCTCCTTGATACCAGCCTTCCCGCCGGCACGCTTTCCGAAGCGGCGGGGGAGCCCACGTTTTTGAAGCCGATGGATCGCGAAAGTTTCGATGGCGTGCGTTTCGTGTTCTTCTGCGGCAGCGCGCAGGAGGCAAAGAATAACTGGAAACTCGCCGAAGCCGCTGGCGCCACAATTATCGACTTGACCGGCGCTCTCGAAGACGCCGGCGCAGCCCCGTGGATTCCCGGCTTGGATACTCTGCTCGCTCCTCCCGAAGCTAAGGCGGGACGGCCGTACCATCGTGGGATTTATTCTTCGCCTGCTCCGCCGGTGATGATTGCGTGCAGGCTTGCCGCGGCTCTTTCCGAATTCTCGCCGTCACGTTTGGTGATTCTGTTTTTCCCGCCCGCGTCCGAGCATGGACAGCCAGGAATCGACGAGCTGGAAAAGCAGGCCGCCGATTTGCTTCTCCTGCGCTCAATCCCGCAAGTCGTTTTTGACGCGCAGGTCGCATTCAATCTCCTCGCTAGCTATGGTGATGCCAGCCGCCCGGCCATTTCCGACATGCGCGGCGAAATCTGCAAGCGCATCGCCGCGTATTTGTGTGCACGCCTTCCGTTGCCTGCCGTGCAGCTCATTCAGGCGCCCGTTTTTTATGGCTATGCCTTTGCCGCTTACGCCGACCTGCCCTTGTCCGTTGATCTCGCCGCCGTTGACGCCGCGCTTTTTGCGGCGGGGATGCATCTGGTAGGGAAGAGCGATGCGAAGCCGACCAATGTCAGCGTCGCCGGCGAAGCAAAGATTCACATTGCCCATGCCGAACACGACGCCGGCGTGGGTTCCGGCGTCTGGCTCTGGGGAGCGGCGGACAACCTTCGGCTGGCTGCCGCGAACGCCATGCGGATTGCGGAGGAGCTTCTTGCGCCCAAGGTCTGACGTTTTTTGCGCGCTCGCGCTGCTCCGGGTTCCCACGGCGGTGTTGGTCATGCTCGCCGTTGTCGCCGGCTGCGGTTATCATGTTGCTGGACGCACGACCGCGCTGCCCTCGAGCTGGCATACCCTGGCCGTGCCCATATTCGTGAATCACACAACGGCATATCGCATCGAGCAGCGCGTCACCAATTCCGTGATGCACGAATTTATCGCGCGCACGAAGTATCACATCGTGCCCAGCGAAGGCGGCGCGGATGCTGTTTTGCACGGAGACATCACCGATATCGAGGCTGTTCCCTTGCTTTTCGACGCCACTTCGGGTCATGTCACCACGATGCTGGTCACGCTCAAATTGAAGGTGGCTCTCGTCGACGAAACGTCGAAAAAGGTCGTCTATCGCGACGATAATTTCGTGTTCCGAAACGAATATCAGGTGTCCGGCGACGTGAACCAGTTTTTTCAGGAAGAGGATCCCGCGCTGGGGCGCATGTCGCGCGATTTTGCTTCGGACTTGGTTTCGCGCGTGCTCGAGGGTTTCTGATGCCGCAAGCAACCGTTCAAAATCTGCTTCAGCGTATCGAGAAGGGGCAGTCGATTCCCGCGATTGTTTTGCACGGCCCTGACCCGTATCTACGCGACCAGTGTCGCAACGCGTTGGTGGGAAAGTTTATTGCGGAAAGCGCTCGTGATTGGGCTGTCTCCAAGATTTCAGCAACAGGCGGCGGGCTGCAGGAACTGTTGCAACGCGCTCAAATGGCGCCGATGCTTTCGCCTCGGCAGGTGCTGATCTTGCAGGACACTGAGGCGCTCGAGCGCGGCGGCGATGATGCCCTGGAACGAACCGCGAATGCGCTCTCTGCCTATCTCGAAGACCCCGCTCCCTTTTCGATTGTCGTATTTGAAGCCGAACAGCTCGACCGCCGCAAGAGGCTCTTCAAAACGCTCGCAGCCAGCGCCCTCATTGTCGAGCTCTCCGCGGACGTGAACCCTACCGCCTTGGCGCTGCACATGGCCCGCGAGCTTGGAGCGAACATCACCCCTGAGGGCGCCGCTGAACTGGCTGATGCCGCCAATGGCGAGCCAGCAAAAATCCGTCTCGAACTCGAAAAGCTCTTGTTGTATGCCGCAGGCCGGCAAATTACCGCAGCGGACGTGGATGCGCTCGTCGTCTCCGCAAGAAAATACACAGTATGGAAGCTGGCCGAGGCATTTGCGGCGCGTGACCGCCGCGCGTCTATGGAGTTTCTCGATTCTTTGCTTCGTGAAGGCGAACAGCCCGCTGGAATCGTCGGCGCGCTTTCCTGGATGTACCGGAAATTGGTGGAAGCCCGCGAATTGCCTCCGGGGACGAATCAGTATTCGGCAGCGCAAGACTTGGGTATGCGCTCGGAAGCAGCGGCGATCGCTTTGCAGCAGGCGCGCAAGATTCCCCGCGAGCAATTGCTGGCTGGAATTGCGATTCTGGCAGAGGCCGACAGCGTACTGAAGTCCGGAGCGCCCAATCCGCGCGCGACCCTGGAGTTCGTTCTGGCGCGCCTCACTTCGTCAGGAGCCGGCGCCGCGGCTTAGCTCTTTTTCCCCTGCCGCACTCCGTTCAACGCAATCGCGAGCCGCGACTTGTACCGGTTCGCCGTGTTGCGGGGCAGGGAGTGGTTCCTCACCGCGCGGTCGAGCTCGGAAAATGTGTGCGGCAGCGCCTTTTCAGCCTTCGAGGCGTCGCCCCCAGTCAGCAGCGCGCGAAACTGGCGCACAGCCGTGCGCACGCGCGTGCGATTGCCGCGATTCGCCACCGTCCGGCTCGCGCTCTTGCGGATGTTCTTGAAGACCGATTTAGACCTCTTTTTTTGTTTTACCGGCGTGCCTTGCGGCATTCAGTCGCTCCTTCTCGATGTAGTCCAAGCAGCAAGAGTATCGGACGCATCCTCCGTTGTCAATTTCCTGCGCGGAGCCTCTTTGGCCAATACGTCTTTGACGTTAGTCTCTTTCCAGCCTAATATGGCGGCCCTGTCCATTGCATTTTCGTGAATTTTTGCGCGCGCTCGGTGTACAGTCATTAGAGCGAGGGCGGATGATACTGATACCTCGGAGAATAACCCAGCAGCTCCGACGGCGACGTCGATTCGCCTCTTTTTGGCTAGCCATGCTGGCTATGCTTTTGGCCAGGACCGCAGCCGCGCAGAAGCCCAAAGACCTTCGCGCCCAAGGCTACGTCAACGACTTCGCTCACGTCATCTCGCCGGATACGAAGGAGTCCCTGGAGACGCTCTGCCAGGAACTCGATAAGAAGGCCCAGGCGCAGATTGCCATTGTCACCGTCAGATCGCTCGACGGCGAGTCCATCGAGGAATACTCGATCGATCTCGCTACTCGCTGGGGAATTGGCCCCAAGCAGAAGGACCGTGGCGTCCTGATTCTCGTCGCGCCGCGCCAGCGCCAATATCGCGTGGAAGTCGGTTACGGTCTGGAGCCGATCCTCCCGGACGGCCTTGTCGGAGACTTTGGCCGCGAAGCGGTTCCGCAGCTCCACATCGGCAATTACGGCGGGGCTATCTTGCTTCTGACTGAGAACATTGCCACCGTCATCGCTAAGGATCGCGGCGTGACTCTGGAAGCTCTTTCCCAGGATGGACAGGCTCCCATGGGAGCGGAAACTCCCCCGCCACCGCTCACTCCGCGAAATGTCGCGGTACCGCTGCTCTCCGTTTTGGTATTGTTGTTCTTCCCGCTGCTCGGACTTTTGCTCCGAATGCGCGCAGGGCGCAGATACGGTCGCGGCCACGGCGTTATGTGGGCAGCAGCCCCTTGGTTTCTAGGTGGCAGCGGCTTTGGTGGTGGCGGCGGCTCGTGGGGTGGTGGTGGCTTCGGCGGCGGCGGGGGATTCGGCGGCTTTGGCGGCGGCTCTTTTGGCGGCGGCGGAGCAAGCGGGAGCTGGTGAAGAGTGCGCGATTCCGCAGCGCTCGTAGTCCAATCTCAATGATGGCGGCGACGTAATGGAAGACTTGCTTAAGGAACTCGCGCAACGGCTGGCCCGCGCCGCCACGAACAATCTCCAGGCCATTGTTCTTTACGGTTCTGCCGTCACCGGCGAATACCGAAAAAACCATTCCGACTTGAACGTTCTGTGCATTCTCCATCGCACCGGCACGGCCGACCTCGAAAACTTGCACGAAGCATTGTCATGGTGGAAGCGCAAAGGTTTCGCTGTCCCGCAGGTCTTCACGGAAGAAGAGTTGCGTGCCTCAGCGGATATTTTCGCCATCGAGCTGCTCGACATGAAGGCCAACCACCGCATGATCTTTGGCGACGATTTTTTCCCCTCGCTCGATGTCCCCACCAAGCTGCACAAATTGCAAGTGGAGCGCGAACTGCGAACAAACCTCGTGCGTCTTCGCCAGGGAATCCTCGCCGTTCCGCCGAAGGATCGAGTTCTGGTCAGCTTAATGGACGCTGCGATCTCCGCGTTCATCACTTTGTTCCGCCATGCTTTGCTGGCGTTTGGCGAGCCGCTGACAACGTCCAAGCGCCACGTCGTGCGGCGTGCCGCGGAAATCGCCAAAGCCAGTCCGGACGCGTTTTTCGCCATTCTCGACGTGCACGAAGGTAAGCGCAAGGCTTCCGACGTGGACGCGCAAGAAACATTGCGCGGATATGTGGAGCTCGTGGAGCGCATGACCAACGAAACCGACCGGCGCCTGGCTGTCTCGTCGTAAATGATTTTTGCGGGCAATAAATTTCGCGGAGGAGCGACGTGAAAAAGGGCTGGATAGCGCTTGTCGTAGTTGTTCTCATCGTCCTGATTTTCGGCGGGATGTACGTCAGCGCTCGCAACCAGATGGTGCGCAAGAATGAGACCGTCAAGTCCGACTGGGCGCAAGTGGACGTTGTTCTCGAGCGCCGCGCCGACCTTATCCCCAATCTCGTCGCCACCGTCAAAGGCATAGCCGCGCAGGAAGTCACCGTCTTCACCGCCGTCGCCAACGCGCGCGCGAACTTGATGAATGCTCAAACCCCAAAGGACAAGATCGCTGCGAACGGCCAGCTCGATGGCGCCTTGGTCAAAGTGTTGGCGCTCACCGAGAACTATCCGCAGCTCAAATCCAACGAGAGCTTCTTGCAACTCCAGGACGAACTGGCTGGAACCGAAAATCGCATCGCTGTCGAGCGCAAGCGCTACGACGACGCCATTCAGGACTACAATACATATATCGGAACATTTCCGAACAGCACCTTCGCGCGCTGGGCCGGATTCCAGCGAAACGACGCCTACTTCGCGGCCACGCCCGAATCCAGAGCGGTTCCCCAAGTGGCGTTTCCAGCGGCGAAACCATAGCCCGCATTGCGCGTGCGATGGGATCTGTCTCTAACACGCTCATACAGCAAGACTTAGGCTTGGCCTACTTGACCGCGGCCGACTTATAGAGTATTGTTTTTGTGAGGGTATCGCGTCGTTCCTTTCCAAATCTAGATGAGACAAACCGTAAGGATTTCGGGTGGCATTGCCGAACTCTTCGGCGCCTACGACGAAAACCTCAAGCTTCTGGAATCAAGCCTCGGCGTCACCACGCAACTCCATGATAGCGACCTGCACATTGACGGCGATCGCGCGCAGGTCACTCGCGCCGCCAAATTTCTGAGCGAATACAACGAGCTTTTTCGCGAAGGCCGAAAGCTCGAAAGCAGCCAAGTGAAATCTATGCTGCGTATGGCCAATGACGAGCCGAATTTCTCTCTCCGCGGCGCCATCGAGCACGCGCGTCCCAAGTCCTACGGCAAGAAACCCATCACCGCCAAGAGCACCAACCAGCGCCACTATATGGAGTCCCTCGAGAAGTACGACATGGTCTTTGCGATTGGCCCCGGCGGGACAGGGAAAACGTATCTCGCCGTCGCCATGGCCGTCTCTGCGCTTCTCACCAAGCAAGTCAACCGCATCATTCTGGTTCGCCCCGCCGTGGAAGCGGGCGAGCGCCTCGGCTTTCTTCCCGGCACAATTCAGGAAAAAGTCGATCCCTACATGCGTCCGCTCTACGACGCGTTGCACGACATGCTCGAAGCCGACAAGCTCGAACGCTTCTTGGAGAAAGACATTATCGAGGTTGCGCCCCTGGCCTTCATGCGCGGACGTACCTTGAACGATTCGTTCGTCATCCTCGACGAAGCACAGAACACCACCAGCGAACAGATGAAGATGTTCCTCACGCGCCTGGGCTTCAATTCCAAAGCCGTCATCACCGGCGACGTGACCCAAATCGATCTGCCCAGCAGCCGTCGCTCCGGCCTGATTGAAGCCATCGAAATTGTTGGCAAAATCGATGGCATCGCCATCGTTCACTTTGACGAGCGCGATGTCGTGCGCCACAACCTAGTGCAGCGTATTATCAAGGCCTACGACGAACATGACGCCACCGCAGCCGCGCGCAATTCCGCCGGCAATCATTCTCGTGAGCCCGATCGTTCACGTGAAAACGACCGCCGCGCTTCCGCGGAGTAATTTTCAAGCTATGGTCCTCAATCGTCAGAAACGTGTACGCGTGAAGCTCCGTGCACTCGACGAATTTCTTCATCGTGCCGCGGCGATGCTCCGCCTGCCGGATGGCGCCGCCACGATTTGCTTGGTCACCGACGCGCAGATCGCCGCCTGGAACCGTGCGTATCGTGGCAAGAATCGCCCGACCGACGTCTTGTCGTTTCCTGCGTTCGCTCACGCGCAAAATGGCAACGGCAGAATGCCGCGCTCGCAAAAATCTGTTCGCGCCACCGAAGAGATTTATCTCGGCGACGTCGCCATCGCTCCCGCCGTTGCTCGCCGCAACGCGCGCGCCGCTGGCCGCAGCTTCGATCAAGAAATGCAGATCCTGGCCCTGCATGGCCTTTTGCACTTAATGGGATACGATCACGAATCCGACAATGGCGCGATGGAGCGCCTCGAAACACGCCTCCGTCGCGAGTTGAGGATCACAATTGAGTAGCGCTCTTACTTACACAATCGGGATTCTCATACTCGCCGCCGGGTTGACAGTCTTCGCTTATCTGGACCGCATTTACCGCCAACTCGGCCGCGTGGTCGCCGGGCCGGCCCACCTCAACCTGGACATATTTGCCGCCGAAATCGAGCCGCGCGTTCGCATCAACCGCGTTCGCGCCGCCGGGACGTTCAGTCTCCTCGCGCGCCTTTGGCTCGTTGTCGTTTCCGTGCTCACCGCGCGTGCTGTGATTCTTTTCGCCGGGGAAACTTGGCGAATCGTCGCCGAAATGATTTTCTTCCTGGGCCTCGAGGTAATTGTCGGGATGCAGTTCCTGCCAGCGCTTCTGCTCGCACGCACCAGCGGCAAGTGGCTCATTCCGATTTTGCCCGTGGTGCGTGCCTTCGCCTGGCTCATTTGGCCGGTGCAGGCCGTACTCGAGTTCGCCATCTCGATTTTGCATATCTCCGACGAGCCCGGCGACGCTCCCTCCGACGACCAGCAAGCCATGGAAGCCATCGTCGATGCCGCCACCGAAGAGGGAATTATCGAGCAGGACGAAGCCCGCCTGATCGAGCAGGTCGTCGAATTCAGCGACAAGCGCGTTCGTGAAGTCATGACGCCGCGTCCCGACGTCGTTTCCATTTCCGCGAACGCCACCATCGAGGAGCTGCGCCGCGTCCTCGTTGCCACCAAGCTTTCGCGCCTGCCTGTGTACGAAAATACCCTCGACGAAATCATCGGCATCGTCATCGCCCGCGACATCCTGCAAATTCCCGAAAGCGAAGCGGCGAAGAAAACCGTGCGCAACCTCGTGCGCCCTGCGTTGTTTGTTCCCGAGGCCAAAATGGGCTCGAGCCTCCTCCGCGAAATGCAGCGCAAAAGCCAGCAAATGGCCATCGTCATCGACGAATACGGCTCCATGGCCGGCGTCGTCACTGCGGAGGATTTGGTCGAGGAAATTGTCGGCGAGATCGGCGAGGAGGACCGCCATCCTGCGCCCGACGTGGTGCGCGAGAGCGATGGCAGCATGGTTCTTCGCGGCAGCACCGGAATCGAGAAGCTGAAGGATCTCTTCGGCGTGGAATTGCAAGACGATCAAGCCGAATCATCCTCTGCAACCCTTGCCGGTCTGCTCAATCACGTCGCCGGCCACGTGCCCGAGCCCGGCGAAAAAATCAGCTACGACGGTTTACAGTTCGAAGTCCTCGAAGCCAATCAGCGCAAGGTTCTGCGCCTGCGCGCGCGCCGGCAAGCTGTGGAGCGCCCTTAGCGCTGCCCGGAAGCGACTCTTACCGAGAATTCGCGCGCTCGCCGTTTAGCCGCCCGTCGCCTTGCTCCGCGCACTCTTTCCCGCTTCAAGCTGCCGCGTCCAATGGACCAAATTTTGCAGCAACTTCTGGATCATTTCCTTTGCCTTCGCATCCTTCAAGTTCCCTTGCTCGTCGAATCGCTCTGCGGCATTCCCGATCATCACTTCCGGCCCGTTCACCGGATGCATATTCAGGAAGGTAAACGACTGCCGCAAGTGATACTGCGCCCGCGCCGTTCCCAAATTGCTCACTGACGCGCCCATCACTGCTACCGGCTTGTCATTCCACGCATTATCGCCATAGGGGCGCGACGCCCAATCGATGGCGTTTTTCAGCACGCCCGGAACGGAATAGTTGTATTCCGGCGTGCAAAACAAAATGGCGTCTGCCGCGCGTATCCGCTCCTTCAGTTCCGTGACCTCTCGCGGCGGATTCTTTTCCTCGTCTTGATTGAACGGCAGAATGCCCTCCAGCTCGAAAATTTCGATCTTCGCTCCTTCCAGAACGAGTTCCTGTGCCGCTCGCAATACGCCGCGGTTGTACGACGCGCGTCGCAGGCTGCCCGCGATGCCGAGAATCGTTAGTGTCTTTTCCATCTTGTCGATAACCCTCCTTCGCTTTGGGGGACGCTATTGAGATGCTCTGACCCTGTGCCTTGGCTTGATATTTCCGCTTCCCGGGAGTAACTTTCCACTCCCACGCTTGTGTTGCGGAGAATCGCTGATTCCATCCGGGAGGCGCCTATGGCCAGCATAGCCACCGAAGTTCGACTTCGCGTCAACGGGAAAGAGCACGAAAGCGCGGTTGAGCCGCGCCTCCTTCTTGTTCACTATCTTCGCGATACGCTAGGTCTTACCGGCACTCATATAGGTTGTGAAACCAGCATCTGCGGTGCCTGCACCGTTCTTCTCGATGGCAAGGCCGTAAAGTCCTGCACCATCCTGGCCGTGCAGGCGGACGGCGCGGAAATCACCACCATTGAAGGGCTTGCTGCCACCTGCAAGACCAATGGCTCCGCCGCTGCCGCGGCAGGCTGCTCGTTGCATCCCGTTCAGGAAGGCTTCTGGGAGAAACACGGCCTGCAATGTGGCTTCTGCACGCCCGGAATGATTCTTACCGCCGCGGCCTTTCTCAGCGAAAATCCCGATCCTAGCGAATCGGAAATTCGTAAAGCGATCAGCGGAAATTTGTGCCGGTGCACCGGCTATCAGCACATCGTGGACGCGGTACATTACGCCTCGAAGAAAATGGCGGCCGCCAAGGCTCGATAACTCGCAGCAATACTCGCGGAGGAAATCTATGGCGACAGCAGCGAAATACGTCGGCAGGCCCATGAAGCGCAAAGAAGACCCGCGCCTGATTCAAGGCCTCGCCCACTACGTCGACGATATTCACCTTCCCGGCATGCTTCACATGGTGGTTGTCCGCAGCCCTTACGCCCACGCGAAAATCCGCTCCATTGACGCATCCAAGGCGAAATCGGCGCCCGGCGTTGTCGCCGTTTTCACCGGCGACGACCTTCGCGGCCTGATCGGCCCCGTTCCCTGCGCCGCGCAAATCCCGGACATGAAGCCCGCCGTGCGTTTGCCCTTGGCCACCGACAAAGTACGCTTCGTCGGCGACCCCGTTGCCGTAATTGCCGCCTCGGACAAATACGCCGCTCGCGACGCCCTCGATTTAGTCGAAGTCGATTACGAACCTCTCCCCGCGATCACCGATCCGGAGAAGGCCATCGCCAAGGGTGCGCCGAAACTCTACGACAATTTTGCGGACAACGTCGCGTACCGCTGGGAGCTCGAAGGCGGCGACGTCGCCGGCGCATTCAAGAACGCCGACAAAGTTGTGAAGCAACGCATGGCCAATCACCGCGTGATCCCCGTGCCCATGGAATGCCGCGGCGTTGTCGCGGAATACGATCCCGGTGAGCCGAAACTGAAAGTGTGGACTTCCACCCAAATTCCGCATCTCGCGCGCACGCAGATCGGCGCCATGCTGGGAATCTCGGAAACCTCGGTTCACCTCATCACCCCGGAAGTCGGCGGCGGCTTCGGCAGCAAATTGAACGTCTATGGCGAGGAAGCGCTCTGCGCCTATCTCGCCATCAAAATCGGCAAGCCGGTGAAATGGATCGAGTCACGCCGCGAAAATTTTCAAGCCACCATCCACGGCCGCGATTTCATCAACTATGCCGAGCTCGCCGTCAAGCGTGATGGCACGATCCTCGGCGCGCGCTTCAAGCTCATCGCCGACCTGGGCGCCTACTACCAGTTGCTCACGCCGCTGATTCCCACGCTGACCGCCCTGATGCTCTGCGGCAGCTACAAAATCCCTGCCATCCGCATCGAGATCGTCGGCGCGCTCACCAACAAGATGGCCACGGACGCCTACCGCGGCGCCGGCCGTCCCGAAGCCACTTATTTCATCGAGCGCATCATGGACGTGGTCGCCGCCGAGTTGAAAAAAGATCCTCTCGAGATTCGCCTGAAGAATTTTCCCAAGCCCAAGGATTTTCCCTACGCCACGCCCACCGGCCTGATCTACGACACCGCCGCTTACCAGAACTGCCTTCACTCCGCCGAGAAAAAATCCGGATACTCGAAACTACGCGCCGCTCAGGCCGCCGCGCGCAAGCAGGGCAAGCTCATCGGCATTGGCGTTTCCAGTTACGTCGAGATTTGCGCCATGGGTCCGTCGAGCGCCATGCCCGCCGGAGGCTGGGAAAGCGGCACCGTTCGCATCGAGCCAACAGGGAAAGTGAAAGTCCTGACCGGCTCATCGCCGCACGGCCAGGGCCAGGAAACCAGCTTCGCGCAAATCGCCGCCGACATGCTTGGCCTCACGCCGGACGATGTGCTCATCGTGCACGGCGACACCAGTCAGGTCCCTTACGGCATCGGCACCTTCGGCAGTCGCGCCACTGCCGTCGGCGGCACTGCGATGTACAAATCATTAGAAAAGCTTCGCGACAAGCTCGCCAAAATCGCCGGCCACATTCTGGAAGTCGACCCGGCCACTCTCGCATTCGCGGATCGCAAGATTTGCTCCGCCAGCGCCAAAAAATCCGCCACCTTCAACGACGTCGTCACCGCCGCCTACGTCGCCAAAACGCTTCCGCCTGGGGTCGAACCCGGCCTCGACGCCACCACCTTCTTCGAGCCCTCGAATTTCACTTTTCCCTTCGGTACGCACATTTGCATGGTTGAAATCGACCGCGATACCGGCGAAGTGAAATTGCTGAAATACGTCGCCGTCGATGATTGCGGCAACGTCATCAATCCGCTTCTGGTCGATGGCCAAGTGCACGGCGGCATTGTCCAATCGATTGGTCAGGTCTTTTTTGAAGAGGCCGTCTACGACGCCGACGGCCAGCTCATCAGCGGCGAGCTCACCGACTACGCCCTCCCGCGCGCCGCGGACCTTCCTCGCATCGAAACCTCGCGCACCGTCACGCCTACTCCCGTTAATCCTATGGGCGTCAAAGGCGTCGGCGAAGCCGGAACCATCGGTGCCACGCCATGTCTCGTCAACGCCGTGGTGGACGCTCTCGCGCCCCTCGGCATCACTCACGTCGACCTGCCCATCAAGCGCGAAAACATCTGGCGTATCCTGCAAAAAAGTTCCGGCGGCGCGAAAACGAAATCCCGGAGGGCCTCATGATTCCCGCATCATTCGAATATCAGGCGCCCAAAACCCTTGACGACGCCCTGCGCCTTCTCGGCCGCCACGGCGACGAAGCCAAAATCCTCGCCGGCGGCCACAGCCTGCTTCCCCTGATGAAACTGCGCCTCGCTTCGCCTCGCTACGTCATCGACATCGGTCATCTTCGCGGCCTCGATTACATTCGCGAGGACGGCGACCAGATCGCCATCGGCGCGCTCACCACGCACGCGCAGGTCGCTGCTTCGGAGCTTCTCCGCGAGAAGTGCCCGCTCCTGCCCGAAACCGCTGCCGAAATTGGCGACATCCAAGTCAGAAATCGCGGCACCATCGGCGGAAGCCTCGCGCACGCCGACCCCGCCGCCGACTATCCCGCCGCGATTCTTGCCCTCGACGCGGAGCTGGTCGTTCAATCCGGCTCCGGCAAGCGCACCATTTTCGCCGCTGAATTCTTCGTCGACCTGCTCTCCACGCAAGTGCGCCCCGGCGAAATCCTCACCGAAGTACGCGTTCCCATTCGCCGTTCGGGTGAGGGCAGCGCTTATCGCAAATTCCATCAGCCCGCTTCCGGATTCGCGACGGTCGGCGCGGCCGCGCGTCTCATCGTTTCCAAAGACGGCAAGATCCAAGACATCTCGCTTGGCATGACCGGCGTCGGTTCCAAAGCCTACCGAGCTTCCGCCGTCGAGAAAGCCCTCCGCGGCAAGAAGGCGGACGACGACACTATCGCCGCTGCCTGCGCCAAGGCCGCGCAAGGCATCGACCCGCTATCCGACATTTTCGCTTCGTCGGAGTATCGCCGCGCCATGGCCGCCGTGTTTGCGCACCGCGCGATTTCCGCAGCCCTTGCGCGCGCCAGCCGCCATGCAGACGCAAAGTCCCCGGCGATAAAATCTTCGGCTGCAAAGTCCCCTGCCGCAAAATCTAAGGGCAAGCGCAAGTGAAGCTTCAGGGTGCCGCTCTTCTTCCCGCCTCGCGCGAGCAAGTCTGGCAGTCGCTCACCGACCCAGCCTTCCTTGCGAAATGCTTGCCCGGCGCGCAGGAACTCACGCCCGACGGCCCCAGCCGTTACAAAGTCTCCATGAAAATGGGCATCGCCGCCTTCACCGGAAAATTCGAGGGCGCTGTGCAACTCGCCGATCAGCATTCCCCCGAATCGTTTAAGATGAGCGTGGAAGGCCGCGGCGCGCCCGGCTTCATGAAAGGGGAGGGAACTCTCACCCTGCGCGAGAAAAGTGGCCACGCGCCTGCGCAAACCGAAGTCCAATATTCCGGTGAAGCGCAAGTCGGCGGCGTGATAGCATCCGTCGGGAGCCGCATGATCGAAGCCGCTGCCAAGAAAATCGTCCAGCAATTTTTCGACGCTGCCGCCGCCGAATTACGCGCGCGCGGCAAGAAATGAGCGCCGTTGCGACCCACGTTTCGAAAATCCAAATGCGCTCTCTGCCGCGTAATCCATGCGGAACACGGCGATGTCGCAACGCGTCGGCTTAAAGTGAACCCCCAGACCAGTCTTGCGCATCAATTATTCGTCCCGTGCAGTTTATTCTCAGAGTTTTGAGGAGAGGACCATGAAGAAACTAGGACTCCTGTGCAGTGCGTTCCTAATGCTGGCCGGCCTTTCTCTGGCGGCCGCGAAGCAGCAGACTTTCACCGGCGCCATCAGCGACAGCATGTGCGGCGCGCAGCACATGATGGAGGGCTCGGCCAAGGATTGCACGCTCAAGTGCGTCGACAGCGGCAGCAAATTCATTCTTGTCGATTCAAAGGGCAAGATCTATCAGTTGAGCGATCAGAAATCGCCTCGCGCCTTTGCCGGCGCGAACGTGAAGGTCACCGGCACTCTCAATGGTGACATGATCACCGTCAGCGCCATCGTCGCCGCAAAGTGAGCGCGCCTGCCGCGCTCATCCTGAGCGAAGCGAAGGATCTGATTTTTCTGCCATCGCGGCCTGGGTTTTGTTGACGTTTGCGGGCCCATTGCCTTTATCGGCCCGCTTTTTTCTCTGCTAGAATTTCGCCCGTGCCTGAAGCAGTACAAATCGCGCGGACGACATGCTGAACGCGCTCCATTATTACTGGGTTGTCGCAAAAGGCTACCGCCTGAAACCCTGGCAGAGCCCCTACTTGCGTTGGCGCATGGAGACGTTCTTCGGTCCCGCCGCGTCTGACCTAAACGCTCGCAAATTCCTGCGCCTCATGTGGAACGAACGCGCGCGCATGCGCCGTTTCCTCGCCTGGGTCGCTGAACGCCGCCGCGAACAAAAGCGCTCCTCCCATTACTGATGCACGCGCTGCCGGTTGTCCGCCGTTGCCTTCTGGGCAGAATTTCTTAGCGCTTGGCCACCGGAATCACGAACCGCAGAGCCGTATGCGTCGCCGAAAAACTGCATACCTTGTTGTCCGTCAGACCAGCAGCTTTGCCAGCGAGAATCACATCGATTTCTCGGATGTGCGTTTGCCCCTTGGGATAAACCACCCAGACGGCCCCGTTTTTCCGGATCGAGCGCGCGAGCGATTCCAGGCGGGAGAGGTCGCCGCGAGCTTCTGCGGAAAAGAAAACCAGGTCGGCATCGGCGATGCGTTTCCCGCGCGAATATTCCGGCACTCGCGAAGTCAGGTCCTTCAGGAATTCAGCGGATTCCACGCCGAGCACGGCGACGCGCTGCCCGGGCTTCACGCCGAGCTTATCAATCAGCAACCGATGCGAGTAGTCGCGCTCCGGTGGCCGCGGTTTGCTCTTGGAATCAGGCATGACCTTCCTCGCAACTAGAACACCAGCGGAACCAGTGCCCACGTCGTACGCCGGTACGCGTCCCACTCACCGCCAAACGTCCGGCGCAAGATGTTTTCTTCCAGTCGAGTTTTCCGCAGATAGGCTACCACCAAGATTGCCAATCCAAGCAGCGCGTGATACTGGCTCGATGCTATCGCTGTTCCCAGGAACATCCCCAACATCGCCGTGTAAATGGGATGCCGCAGTACTCGATACGGGCCGCTGCGGACCAACTCGTGGCCCTCTCCGATCCTGACTTCTGCGCTCCAGTTGCGCCCCAGATGCCGCCGCGCCCAAACCGCTAGCAGAAGAGATCCTGTTTGGACGATCACCCCAACGGCAACGAGAAAATGAAGCCGCTGCGGCAGAAACCAGCCCTTCAGCCCCGGCACTGGCAAGAAAAGCAGGATCATCGCCACGTTGAGCACGATCTGATGGAAAACCGTCGACCTCTTGGACTCGGAACTCTTGGTCGGCGCAGAGTTTCGTCCCGCGATGCCCCAGTACAAAGAGAATGCGACCCAGAGGACGAGAGCAGGGAATACTCGGATCTCCCTCGCGAACACCAACCACGCTACGCCCCCCAAAATGCACACATTCAGGGCGCCCACGCCCAGCCGAATCAGCCACTTCTTCTTCGTCTCTTTCATGGCCGTCCTCGGCGGCGTGCATCCTACACAAAGGCTTAATGCGATTGAATGAGGGTCACAACGGCGTCAACGGCATGCCAAGCCGTCGGCTTCGCTAGAGGATACTACGTTTCGGGGAGGCGATTGTGACGTGCTGGTTGGATGGGAAGCGCAACGCACTCCCATCCGCGCCATGTCGGCCATCGCTGACGCGCCGCGCGCTCAGGCGCTTTTCGACGGTTGCGAGGCGGCCTGCGTTGTCGGCATGGACCGAGGAGCAGGAGACGGCGTCACCGCCGGCGGATTCGAGGTCGGAGTATTCAGTTTCGGCGTCAGCGGGAATCGTATGCCGTGCTTGGCGTTTTCATCGTCCGTCCGCTGTAAGTCGATCTGATCCACATCGACGCTGCTCTCGCGGCCTTCGCTGGTCACGTAATGCAGCGTGTTGCCGGAAGACCAATAGCTGGTCACCTGGAACGTCGTACCGTCCTTCAGGTAGACCACAGTCGGCGTGGATTCGGGGTCAATCGCGGTGGCCGCATTTGGCTGCGCTGAGCCTTGCGCGCCCTGCTCGGTGTCGCTGGGAGCGCCGGAATTAAGCGAACTGTCGTAATCGTTGCCGGTATCGCCTGTGTAGTCGCTGTAATTCCCTGCGGTACTGTTATCCCAGATCCAAGAGTCGTCAGACCCATACGGACCGTACCCGTCCCCGTAGGGATAATAACCCCAGCCTGGATAATCCCAGCCCAGTCCCCAGTAGCCCGGGCATCCCCACCCAAATCCCCAATACGGCCATCCCCAACCGCCGCAGCCCCAGCCCCAGTCAAATCCCAAGCCGAAACCGAAGCCGAAACGCGGGCCGAATCCGAACCCTCCAAAGCCGAACCGATCAAACCCAAAACCAAACCGATTCACTCCAAATCGATCGCCGCCAAACGCCCCGCTTCGCCCGAATGTTGACCCTGCAAATGCGGAGCCGCCTACGCGAGAGGTTCCCAGGCCCGACGTCGCCCGCCCCGCGGAAACCGCGCGCGTGTTTCCAGCGACCGCACTGTGACCCGCTCCGAATGAACGCCACCGGCCATCGGCAATCGCGGAATTCCGAGCACCCGTCGAGCCGGCCGCACCCGCTGCGCGTCCGCCGTTTCCAAAGGAATGCCATCGGCCGTCGGCGATAGCATCGCGCGCACTGGAAGCCCGGCCCGCTGATCTGCCTTCAAATCCAGAACCACCCCTGTATGCCCCATAGCCGCGCGACGAGTATCCGCCTCCGCCGCGATATGCTCCGCCGCCATAAGACCGCGCGCCGCCTCCGAATCCACCGCCGCCACGATACGCTCCACCGCCGTAAGAACGGCCGCCGCCGAATCCACCGCCGCCGCGATACGCTCCACCGCCGTAAGAGCGGCCGCCTCCAAATCCGCCGCCTCCACCAAAACCCCCGCCTCCGCCGCCGTGGGATCCGCCACCGCCTCCATGCCCTCCTCCGCGTTGCGCGAACGCCGGATTCGGCATGAAAAACACCAAAGCAAATGCAGCGATTGCCGCTACCAATAGTTTTCTGAGGTTGGAACTGGTCATGGCAGGTCCCTCCATCAAAATGGCCCGCGGCGCGGCAGCCAAGGACGACTGGCAGGCCACTCTTACTGTACTCTCTATTAGATTATTTCGCAGCCATTCTGGTTGTAAGCGCGCCAGCGCGCAGCCGCGAAAATCAGGCGTGGCACCATGGCATCCCTCGATTTACATTGTCAGCACAACGCGGAACTGCGCATTCCCGCTCATCATGCGCGCGTACGCTTCCGCTACTTTGCCGAGCGGATACTTTTCTATCATCGGGCGCACGCCTGTCAATTCGGCGAAGCGCAGCGTGTCCTCGGAGTCAGCGGCTGTGCCCGACGCCCATCCTTGCAGGCTCCTTCGCCCTCGAATGAGCTGTATCGGCGCAACCTCGATCGGCTCCGGCGCCGCTCCCACCACCATCATTTTCCCGTTCGCGCCCAGCCCGTCAAACAGCTCCGACATCGACTTTGAGTTCGGCGCCGTCGCCAGGATCACCTTCGCGCCGCCCAGTTTCTGCAACTCCTCTGCGGCGTTCGTAGCCCTGCTGTCGATGTAAACGATTGCTCCCAGCTTTTTCGCCAACGACGCGTTCTCCGGCCCGCGGCCAACCGCCGCCACTCTGTACCCGAATTTGCTTGCGAATTGAATTCCCAGGTGGCCCAGCCCGCCCACGCCCTGAATCGCCACCAGATCGCCAGGCACAGCGCCGCTGTGCCGCAACGAATTGAACGTCGTAATTCCCGCGCAAAGCAGCGGCCCAGCCTCCGCGGGATCGAGGCCGTCCGGTATGGCCGCCACGGCGTCCGCCGCCGCCAACATATATTCCTGGTAGCCGCCGTCGTAGGTGATGCCTGTGATTTTTTGGTTCGGGCAATTTACAAAATCGCCTCGCCGGCAGGCCGCGCACGTGCCATCTACGCCGCCGTACCAGCCAACGCCCACGCGCTGGCCCTTTTTCCAAATCGTCACGCCGGCTCCCACCTCGTCGACGACGCCGGCCACTTCATGGCCCGGCACGCGTGGGTACTCAATTCCAGGGAAGAGCCCATCCTTTACGTAATGGTCGCTGTGGCAAACGCCGCAGGCCTGCACTTTGATTCGCACTTGGCCCGGGCCCGGTTGAGGAATTTCCTTTTCCACAATTTCGAAATCCCCGCCGACTTTGGAAATCTGTGCTGCTCTCATTTTGGCCATGACGTGCCCTACTCTCTGCAGAATTTGCAACAGTAACGTGGTTAGATCTGGATTCGTCTTGCGCGAGAACACCTGTTCGTCCGCCGAAGGCGAAGCAACTCGGCGCTCCTCATTTGTTGAGAACCCACCGCTCCGTTTTCCGTCCTGCGGCAACGTCCGTGGCGAATTGTTTCGATTGGCCCCGTGGCACGCTAAGCGATTCCCATTTTCCCGTGGCCTTCACGGCGAAGTGTTTGGCGAGAAACACAATCTGCCCGGCGTGATGCGCGTAGTGCGCCACTTGCCGGTTAATCGCTTGCATCACCGAATGCGGCGAAGTCCGGATCGTTACCGTTTTCGTTAAATCCCCATCCGTCAGCGAGCCTACCGCGTCGAACACGTACTTCCATCCGCCCTCCCACACCTCCATCAACTCCTTGCGCGTCGCGGGCGGACTTTCGAATTCCGTGTCGCGATTCCGATCCGGCTTCTCCCCGTCCGTGGTCAAGAAATCCCGCCATCGCGAGCGCATGTTGCCCGCCATGTGTTTCACAATAGTGGCAATGGAGTTCGATTCCGCATCGAGCGCGGTGAAAAGCCCTTCATCCGGACATTGCCCCATCGCCCGCTCTGCTAGCTTCTTGTAGTAGCGGAACATTTCCCTCGAATCCTTCACGTACGACGTCGTCACTTCGTGAGCCATGAACTAAAACACCTGCTCGTCCGCCGACGGCCCGTAAATCGAAGGCACCGGCACGTTGTTCAGCCGCAAGTAAACCCCAAGTTGTGCGCGATGATGAATCATGTGGTTCATCACGAATCCCCGCAGCACCGCAATCTTCGGCAGCGTGAAGATCGTTTTGCCTCCTGCGATCAGCGACCACGGCTTCATGAAGTCTTCGTCGCTCGCGCCGGCAATCGCCGCGCGCCCCGCCGCCACTCTCTTGTCGAATTCCTCCAACAATTGTTTCCGCGAGGTCATTTTCAGCGGTCCGGGCTGCCCGGCGGCTTGCCCACCCACTACAATTGAATCCTGCAGAATCGTTTCCTTCGCCCATCCCGGCAGTTCTGCCAGATGTCCCGCCAGCCGGTCCATCGCCATCGATTTCTCATGCGGTTTGTAATCCGGCTTTCCCTCCGGCACGCGCTCCAGCACCTTCCGTGTGCTCGCTACTTCATGATCGAACTCCGGCAAAATCCCATCCCGTATCGCCATCTTCTCCTCCTCGCAAGCATGCAAATGAAGCATGCAAATCGAATTCTTCTGCCGTCTTCGCTGGACACCGTAATAGGATGCGCGCCAAAGTCTTTCGATGCAATCCGTCTGCATTGACTTCCCTCGTCCGGCCTTTCTAGAATCCTCCGCGAATGCCCGATCCCCCCTCGTTCGTCGGCCGCACCGTCGGCCATTAGAACCATTTTCCCCTCGACTTTTTGGTTACTATATGGTACATTAGGGCTTCGACTGGAATTTCCAGCCGGGCGGGGAAAATAGGGGAAGAGAAAGGCGGGCCGCGGCGACGCGGCCTTTCGCTTTTTATGCGCTTTGTGAATTCTAATCGCTTAACCTATGAAGAATTAGAACTCCATGCAACTCACACAAAACAAACGACCGAAGCCCTTTCTAATCGCTTATTTTGTCGATCTTCGCGCCCGAATTTGCAATTTCGGACACTTCCGCCATCGGCCACCGCTTTCGCGCACCAACCCCCCGGTTGGCTGCCGCGCCGCCAGTCTGAGGAGTATAATTCGCTAAGGACGGACCAAAAAGTCGTGGCCGAACTGCAAATTCTTCAGAAAACCGAATCGCTCCACGAGGCGCGCTGGTGGGATACCGACGCCAACGGCAAAGTGCACTGCTACCTCTGCCCGCGCCACTGCCACATCGGCGAAGGCCAGGCCGGTTTCTGCTTCATCCGTGTGAATCGCGGCGGCAAACTCTACAGCCTGGGTTACGCCTCGCCCGCAGCCATCCAAATCGACCCAGTCGAAAAAAAACCGCTCAATCATTTCCTTCCCGGCACCAAGATTTTCTCCATGGGCACGGCCGGCTGCAACATGGGCTGTTTTTTCTGTCAGAACTGGGACATTTCCAAATCGCGCAGCGATCAGGTCCATTCCACGCACGTGGAACCCGAACAGGTCGTCGACTTGGCGATTCATTACGGCTGTCCCTCCATCGCATTTACCTACAACGAGCCGACCATTTGGGCCGAATACGTCATCGACATTTGCAAAATCGCGCACGCGCGCGGCATCGACACCGTGATGGTCTCGAATGGCTATATCACCCAGGAAGCTTTTCACGAGGTTTACGATCACATCGACGCCGCCAATATCGACTTGAAAGCGTTCACTGAGAATTTCTACGGCAAAATCACGCTCACCCATCTCGAACCGGTGCTCGAAACTCTGGAGCGCCTGAAAAAAGAAACGAATGTCTGGTTCGAAATTACCAATCTGATGATTCCCACCCTGAACGACGACGAAAATGAAACGCGCAAACTCGCCGATTGGGTTCTGGAGCATTTGGGCGCAGATGTCCCGTTGCACTTCACCGCGTTTCATCCCGATTTCAAATTGCAGGACAAGCCGCGCACGCCGCCGGAAACGTTGCATCGCGCGCGAGCCGTCGCGCGTGAAGTCGGGCTGCACTACGTCTACGAAGGAAATATTTTCAGCGACGGCGGCAACACGCACTGCCCGAATTGCCATTCACTTCTCATCCAGCGCTCCTGGCATGACGTGTTGCAGAATCGCTTGAAAAATGGCGCCTGCCCGAAATGCAGCCACCAAATTCCTGGCCATTGGACGAACCCGCGCAAAGCGGCTGTTGCGTCGCGCCGCGAGCCGCGCGCAGCAACCATCGCCAAGTTCGATTCGTGGAATTTGTAGTCGGCCCAGATTCTCACGCAGCGAGGAGGAACGATGAACAGGATGCGCGCAATGGCAGTCGGGATCGTAGTATCGAGTGCCTTGGCTTGTGCGGCGCTGGTCATGGCGCAGCAGCAAAGGACAACACCGCCCGGCCCCGGTATTGCGCGGCTGCAGGCAGTGGAAACCAGCCACGATAGCAACGTCAGCGGTGTTGGCGTGCTGAAGACAGTGGTCACGGCCGAGATCGAATACAACTCTCGCCATGGCTCGTTCGTAGCATGGAAAGAGCTCTACAGTGCGCCGGAGCTGCAAAAGAACTGGCAGCCATTGCACTTGTCGGTTGGCCCCGAAGTGGTTCCAGGTTGGGAGCTAAGTTTGGTGGCTGCCGCTGATGGACAAAGCTTCCAGCTATCGGTGCGCAATTTGGCCGATCCATGCCGCTTATCATTTTTCAGCGATGAGAACGGTGTTATTTACGAAGGGGGCTCGCTCAATTGTTCTGTTCAACTGGTGCCGGGTCAAAACTAATCATCTCCAGTGCGTATAGTAGCCGGGGCCGACGCGTAGGTCGTGGTGCCACGCCACCGGAAAACTCCACCACGCAATTGAGCCCAGCACGGCCTGCATCACCACCAGCGGCAGAATGTTTCTGTGTCGCGCGAAGAGCCAGGCCATCACCGCGCCGCCGGCAAAGGTCAGTGGCACGAGCACCGGATTCGGCCAGTGGCACGCCGCAAAAATCGTTCCCGCCACGAGCGCCGCGACCCAGTCGCGACGCAGCAGCGACAACAGGCGGTTGGTGAGCAGGGAATTGAGCGCAACCTGCTGCAACAGGCAAAATGCAAAATAGCTCCAGAATCTGGCCGGTGAACGCAGGTTCGGCGGAATATGCCGCGGCTGGCCGAGAACGAGCCCGGTGATAATGAGCATCGCGGCCATGATGACGAAAGCAATGAACGCCCATTTCGTTGCCGGCCACAAATTATCGGCGCGCCAGCCCAGCGTCTTCGGCGTGTCGCGATGCAGCAGGAAACTCGCTGTGATCCACACCGGAAAAATAATCCACGCTCCGCGCTCGGTGAATTCCAGTTTCCAGATGAACAGCAGCACGTATATCGGAATGCCGATTACGTCGATGAGTGAAAGTACGCGAAGCGCCCGAGATGTTCGTTCCGTCATGCCCTTACTGTGATGCGCGGAGCAGTTCTTCGGCAAGCGCGAGAGCCGTGGCCTCATCCAACTGTCCAGGCGCGGCGAGAGAGTCGCAGGATATGTCCGGAAAGCCGCGGCGCGTGAGCGCGGCGGGCAGATGAGCGAGTATTTGCCGCGGCGCGCTCGACAGCAGCTCGCCGATGCTTTCAAACAGGATTCGGTGATCTCTGTCGCGCCACGAATATTCGCTCAGTTGGTGAAAGATTCTCCGGCGAGCAGGGACATCCTCGCCGCTCGCGCACAGAAATCGCAGCAATTGTTTTTCGGTCTCTATCGGCGAAAAGGGGTTGTCACTCGAACGCATCAGAAATCGGTACGGCGATATACCGCACTAGAGTTTAGCGCAATGGTGGTCAACCGAGGATGGTGATTGCCCTGGTGCGAACCATTCGAGAGGCTCCTGGCTGTCGATCAGCAAAATGGAACAGGCTTTTTCACGGAGGTGACCTGTTGCTTTCCCAAAGGAAAGCATGGTACCGTTCCTCTGGGAAACCAAAAGGGCGATGACGAGGCAAAAGGTGAACACGCGGCAAGCTCGTCCGGCATCGCTCGTCGTCAAGATGATCCGTGTCTTGGCGCGGCGTATTGCGCGCTTAGCGTCCCGGAGTTTTATTGGGATTGCGGTCCTGGTCCCGGCGACGCGTCCGTGCCTCGCGCAGTCTGCCGACAAAATCATCGACCAATCGTTGCGCGCCTCCGGCGGCGTGAAGGTGATTGGCAGAATCCATTCCGCCGCGTGGGAAGGAACCGTCAAGGATGCAAGCGGAACGGGCGCCGGCGAGTTCACTCTGATTACGGCTATGCCAGACCAGTTTTATCGCGAATTCGTATTCGGAACGCAGCAAATCGCGGAAGCGTGCAACATAAGTTCTTGCTGGGGTGAAGAAGGCAGCGGCAATCTGTACACTCTTTTCGGCGCCGAAGCGAAACGCGCCGAGGCCACGGGGCGATATTTGAATTTCGCCCTCGCCAATTACAAGAAACTAAAAATCCGCGTTCGCCTCATCGGCGCCGATACCGTCGAAGGCCGGCTCGCCGACGTCGTGGAGATGACCATTCCGCCGGGCGAGACGCGGCGCGTTTACTTCGATCGCGGAACTCATTTCATTGTGAAGGAAATCATCGAAGCAGCGGAAGCACCGCCCGCCGCAGAGAAATCCACAGGCGCGCTTTCGAAGGTCGCAAGCGCGGGCTCCCTCGGCGGCGCGGAGGAAATCGCCTACGCCGATTATCGCCCGGTGCAGGGCGTGATGGAGCCGTTCCAACTGACCATCGAGCAGGGCGGGTGGACATTTCAGGTCGCGGTCGATCACATCGCGCTCAATGCCAGCGTCAACGTCACTTCGTTCTCTTTTCCGAATCTCTCGACCAAACCGTTGCCGGATATCGCCCAGCTCCTTACCGCAATTGACAAAAACCAAAGGAACATCGACGAAATTCAGAAAGACTACGGCTGCATGAAGCTGGAAGAAGATGACAAGACCGACGGAAAAGGCGAAGTGACCAAGCGCACCACAACTCTGTACCAGATTTCCTACATCCAGGGGCACGAAGTCGCGCGCAAGATCGAAGTCGACGGCAAGCCCCTGAGCAGCGCCGAGCAACAGAAGGAAGACGACCGCCTCAAAAAAGAGGCGGAGCGATACGACAAAGAAGCCGCGGAGCCGCCGAAGAAAGACAATAATGCAGTCACCATCTCCGATTTTTTGCGCATTTCACGTCTCACCAATCCGCGTTGGGAGCGCTTTCGCGGCCAGGACGTTGTCGTCTTCGATTTCGGCCCCAACCCGAATTACAAGCCGAAGAACCTGGTGGAAAAACTCGTCTATGACCTTGTGGGAACCGTTTGGGTGGATGCTCGGGCCCAGGATATCGCGCGGCTCGAGGCGCGCTTCGATAATTCCGTCAAGATCGGCGGAGGAATGCTGGCGTCTTTGCAAAAAGGCTCAGCGTTTCAATTCGAGCAGTCTTTGGTGAACAATCAAGTCTGGCTGCCTTCCTATGATGAAATCCACGTGGGGGCGAAGCTGCTCATGCTGAAAACATTTCGCGACGATGAGATCGATCGTTATTACGATTATCAAAAATTCCACGTCAGCACGCAGGAGAAAATCGCCCCGCCGAAGCAGCCCTGAATTGTGGCTTGCAATGACGTTTCACAAAGGGGTTTTGCCGGCCAGCAGCGGCCGCGCTTGCATCAGCTGAGGCTCACGTGTTGCGGCCGCAGCACTTCTTGTACTTTTTGCCGGAGCCGCAGGGGCAAAGGTCGTTGCGGCCGATTTTCGCGCCGGTGCGGACTTGCTTCGGCGCTTCCGCTTTTTCCCTGCCGGTCTGAAGCTGCAATTCCTGCTGCGCGCGCCGCTGGCGCCGTTCGATCTGCTTGGCTTCTTCTTCGGGACGCGCGGGCTGCATGAGGTAGAGGAAGCGCACCGATTCCGTGTCGATGCGCCCCATCATATCTTCGAAGAGCTTGAAGCCTTCCGTCTTGAATTCGACGAGCGGATCTCTCTGGCCGTAGCCGCGCAGGCCGATTCCTTCCTTCAAATGGTCGAGCGTGAGCAGGTGGTCTTTCCACTGCGCGTCGACGATATCGAGCATGATGTGGCGTTCGAGCCAGCGCATCATCTGCGCTCCGAAGAGTTTTTCTTTGTCTTCGTAGCGCGCTTTGGCCTTTTCGATCAGCGTGTCGAGCAATTGATCGTGATTCATCTGCAGCGGATCAATTCCCGCGGCCTTGATGTCCAGGCCGAACTGATTGAGCACTTCGCCGGAGAGCTGCGTCACATTCCACTGATCCGGATGCTGTTCGCGCGGGCAGTATGTATCCACCAAATCGGTCATCAAGTCTTCGGTGAGCGCGAGAATGTCGTCCTTCTGGTCTCTTCCTTCCAGGACCGCGCGGCGAATCGAGTAAATCGTTTCGCGCTGCTTGTTCATCACGTCGTCGTATTCCAGCAGGTGCTTGCGGGCTTCGAAGTTCTGCCCTTCGACGGATTTCTGCGCGTTCTCGATGCGCTTGGAGATCAAGCGCGATTCGATGGGGATGCCTTCCTTCATGCCCAGCATGTACATGAATTTCTGAACGCGCTCGCCGCCGAAGATGCGCAGCAGATCGTCTTCGAGCGATAGGAAAAATCGCGACGAGCCGGGATCGCCTTGGCGTCCCGCGCGGCCACGCAACTGATTATCAATGCGGCGCGCCTCGTGGCGCTCGGTGCCGAGGATGTGCAAGCCGCCCATAGCCACGACTTCATCGTGCTCCGCTTTGCATTGCTCGGCAAATTGGTCGTAGAGCGGCTTCCATTGCTCCAGCGGCACCTGAAAAATCTTGCCTTCCTGCTGGAAAAGCACCATGGCGACGTTGCCCGCGCCGTTGCCACCCACAGCGGGATCTTTCGAAGCTTCGTCGGCGGTCTCCGTGGCCGAAGGATGCTCGTTGCCGTTGCCAATGACGGCGCCTGCGGGCGCGTAGGGAAGCGCGAGTTTGTTTTTCAGGCAGTAGTCGCGGGTCATCGCTTCGGGATTGCCGCCAAGCAAAATGTCCGTTCCGCGTCCGGCCATATTGGTCGAAACGGTGACCGCGCCTTTGCGTCCCGCCTGCGCCACGATTTTTGCTTCGCGCTCATGCTGCTTGGCGTTCAGCACCTGATGCGGAATGCCGTGCTTCTTGAGCAGTTCGGCGATTTTTTCGGACTTCTCGATGGAAATACTGCCGATCAGAACTGGCTGGCCGCTCTCGTGCAATTGCTTGATTCCAGCCACATGGGTGCCGTCTTCCTGAATAATCCCGTTCACCACCGCTTCGAATTTTTCCGCCTCCGTGCGATACACCACGTCGGGATTCTCAATGCGAATCAAGGTGCGGTTGGTGGGAATCACCACCACGTCGAGGCCGTAAATCTTGCCGAATTCCTTCGCTTCCGTTTCCGCCGTGCCGGTCATGCCGGAGAGCTTTTTGTACATGCGGAAATAATTCTGGAAGGTTACGGTAGCCAGCGTCTGATTTTCGCGCTCGATTTTCACGCCTTCCTTGGCTTCGATGGCTTGGTGCAAACCGTCGGACCATCGGCGGCCGGGCATCTGGCGGCCCGTGAATTCGTCGACGATGACCACTTCGCCTTCCTTCACGACGTAGTCCACGTCGCGCGTGAAAAGGCTGTGCGCGCGCAGCCCTTGATACACATGGTGAATGGTTTCCAGGTTTTGCGGATCGTACATATTGGAGAGCGCGAGCAAGCGCTCGCATTTCGCGACGCCTTCTTCGGTCAGCGTCGCGGTCTTGTGTTTTTCATCGAGGGTGAAGTCGATATCGCGAATCAGCTTCGGGATAATTTTGTCGATGCGGTAATACTTGTCGGTCGATTCCTCGGCGGGCCCGGAAATAATCAGCGGCGTGCGCGCCTCGTCGATCAGGATCGAGTCCACTTCGTCGACGATGCCGAAGTTGTGGCCGCGCTGCACGCAATCTTTCAGGTCGTACTTCATGTTGTCGCGCAGATAGTCGAAGCCGAATTCGTTGTTGGTGCCGTAGGTGATGTCCGCTGCGTAGGCCGCGCGGCGTTGCACGTCGTCGAGGTCATGCACAATCACGCCGACGGTGAGGCCCAGCGTTTTGTAAATCGGGCCCATCCATTCCGCGTCGCGCCGCGCCAGGTAATCGTTCACCGTGACGATGTGCACACCGCGCCCGGTGAGCGCGTTGAGATAGGCAGGCAAGGTGGCGACAAGGGTCTTGCCTTCACCGGTTTTCATCTCCGCGATTTTGCCGTCGTTGAGCACCATGCCGCCGATGAGCTGCACGTCGAAGTGGCGCATGCCGAGCTTGCGGCGGCCCGCTTCGCGCACCAGCGCAAACGCGGGCACGAGCACCTGCGCGAGCGTCTCTTGCAGTTTCGGGCGGTACTCTACGTCTCTCAGCTCGAGACCCTCGAGCTTCGAGGTGACCTGCATTTTGAGTTCGGCCGTCTTGGTGAGGAAGTCTTCATCGGCGAGCTTCTGCATCTCAGGTTCGAGAGCATTGATCTCGGCGACGAGCGGCTCGATCTTCTTGATGTCGCGCTCGTGCTTCGTTCCAACAAAGACCGCTATAAATCCTTCTACTAACTTATCGGCATCCATGCTTTTCCATTGGATGCTTGCTCATGCGCAAGCGTCGTAAGCCTCTCTTTGGGCTATTCTTTCGTTCATTCTTAAGCTCTTGGGGACTCAGAATCGGCAAGAACTCTTCTACGGGAGCCGCTGGTCAGCCATCCAGCGACGCTGCAGCTTCCATTCTATCCTGTTCGCCGCATTCGGCGCAAAGCGGGCGCTATGTGTGAGTTGCTCCAGCAACACCGGCGGCCTATGATTCTTGCGCGAGTTGCGTGAGAGGAAGCGTGAGCAAGAAGGAGGGCGGAAATGTCATTCGTCATCACCACGACGGTCACCTGCTATTTGTTGCCGCAGGACGGCGCGCAAGCCGAGGCCGATTTCCTGAAGCATTTGCTCGATCCGGGCGAGACGTGGATCACGGCTTACGCCTTTACGCTGAGCGGCATGATTCAGGACCTGATCGCAGCGCATAAAGCAGGGATTCCGCTGCATCTCTATCTCGACCACTCGCAGGCTGTCGAGGCAGTCGAAAAGCCGCTGGTGCAGCAGTTGGTGAGCGCGGGCGTGGAAGTCACCATCGGCACTTCACCCGCAGGTTCCAAATTCATCTGCCACACGAAAGGAATGGTTTCTGATCCCGCGGCGAATGGCGGCTCGCTTTGGTGCTGGGAAGGTTCGACGAATTTTTCGCTGAGCGCGTGGCAGCAGGTCAACACTGCTTTGGTATTTGCGTCGCAGCAATGGCGAAATGAGTTCGTTGCACAGTTCGAAGCGCTGGTCGATTTTGCGTGGGCCAACGAGCGCAGCATGCAAATGATGTCCTCGCCGCCGCCGGACTTGGGCAAAGCGCCGGCAGCCTCGCGCGCGCGTTATGGCCTGAAACCTACGCCCGATCCTGGCGCCGTTGCCGGACACGGCGGCCACGCGGCGCAGGGGGCGAAGCCTCCCAAACGCGGCTCGTAGCTATCCTACCCTCCGCACTCGGCTCAGCGCGGCAGGCGTCGCCGACGCTACATCCTTGGCGAGCCATTCTTGCGCTAGTTTTCGCACAGTCCTTCGGAATTCATCATCCACATTGAAGTGCCCGCATGGGTCGACACCCGGGATGCTGAAGAACTGCCTGAATTGGTCGTGAACAGTGTTATAGGCACAGTATATTTTATGGAGGCGGCCATAGCAGATGAAGGGATCCTCAGTTCCGTCAGCGAGTTGTTGCACGATCGTGCGTGCGCGCTCCATGACGCCTTCGAGGCGTCGAAGTGCCTTCCGTTTTTTCACTTGGGCCATGAAAGTGACCTTCCTCTGAAATCAAACAATATCACCCGCCCGAAATAGTGCGAGTTGCTCTGGCAACACGAGCATCCTATGATTGTATGCGCGATTTGCACGCGCGAGAGGAGTTACGTTGGCTGACAATTCTTTGACGGAGGGCGTGGTCTACGAAGCGCTGCGCACGGTGGAAGACCCGGAGCATCATCGCAGCATTCTGTCGTTGAACCTGGTGCGCAGCCTGGTGGTGCGCGATGGCGCGATTGCGCTGGTCATGTCCCTACTGCGTCCGGAAGAGTCGTATCGCCAAGTGCTGGAACGCGATATTCGCGCCGCGATTGGCCGTCTTCAGGGAGTGGAAAGGTTCGATCTGAAATTCGAGGCGGCCACGCCGGGAGGGCGGCGATTGCAGGATAAGGAGCCGATCGCCGGCGTGAAGCATTTGGTGGCGGTGGCAAGCGGCAAAGGCGGCGTGGGCAAAACGACCGTGGCCGTGAATCTGGCGATCGCGCTGCAAAAAATGGGCGCGACAGTTGGCTTGATCGACGCGGATGTTTACGGCCCGAACGTCCCGCTGATGCTGGGCACGACCGAGCAGCCGCGCGCGCTCGCCGAAAACGTCATCGTCCCCGTCGAGGCGTATGGCCTGAAAATCATTTCCATGGGGCTGCTCAATCCGGGCGACCGTCCGCTGATTTGGCGCGGGCCAATGCTCCACGGCGTGATGCAGCAATTTTTGCGCAGCGTGCAATGGGGCGAATTGGACTACCTGATCATCGATTTGCCGCCCGGCACAGGCGACGTGCAGCTTTCGCTGGTGCAGTCCGTGGCGATTTCGGGCGCGGTGATTGTCACCACGCCTTCGATCGTCGCGCTTGCCGACGTCCGCAAGGCCATCGAAATGTTCCGCCAAGTGAACGTGGGGATTCTCGGCATCGTCGAGAACATGAGTTACTTTTCCTGCCCGCATTGCGATGAGCGCATCGATGTGTTTGGTCACGGAGAAGGCGCGAGCATGGCCAAGACTTTCGGCGTGCCGCTTCTCGGCGAAATCGAAATCGATCCGCAGATTCGCATTGGCGGAGATACCGGCAAGCCCGTGGCCGCGCAGGGCGAAGACTCGCCGGGAGCGAAAAGCGTGTTTGCCGTGGCGCGAGCCGTGGCCGCGCGCCTGGCCGAATCGCATCGCGCCGCGGCTGCCCCCAACGTCCAAATCCTCTGACGATTCCGCGCCGTGGCTGCCTTGTCAGCCTTAAATGCGTGTGTTACTTTCGCTGTTCGCCCGGAAATGCCTGCAACTGATACTAGGAGCACAATTTGATTCGCGCATACCGCGGACGCACGCCGCAGGTGGCCGCGTCGGCCTATATTGACGAGGCCGCGACGCTGATCGGGGACATACAAATCGGCGAGGATTCGAGCGTCTGGCCCGGCGTGGTGATCCGCGGCGACGTGCATTACATTCGCATCGGCGCGCGCACGAATATTCAGGATGGTTCGGTGCTGCACGTGATGCGGGACGAGCATCCGCTGATTTTGGGCGACAATGTCACCATCGGCCACGGCGTGATTTTGCACGGCTGCACCATTGAGTCACGGTGCCTCATTGGCATGGGCTCGATCATTTTGAATGGCGCGAAGATTGGCGCGGGGTCGATTGTCGCTGCGGGCACGCTAGTCACCGAAGGCGCGATTGTGCCGCCGGGGAGTTTGTTCATGGGCCATCCAGGAAAGCTGCGGCGGACGCTGACGGATGCGGATCAGAGGTCGGTCGATGATTACGCGAGCCGTTACGTGAGCTACAAAGATTCCTATATCGCAGAGGCAAAGAAGTGAGCGAAGCGGCAAAACCGGAAGGCGAGCGGCGCAAGTTTCGCGCCATAAAAGGGACGCGGGATATTCTGCCGCCGGATTCGGCGCTGTGGAATTGGTTCGAGAAGACGGCGCGGAGCGTGATGGAGTCGTACAACTTTGGCGAAATTCGTTTGCCGATTTTCGAGGAGACCGAACTGTTTGCAAGGTCGATTGGCGTGGACACTGAGGTAGTGAACAAAGAGATGTACACCTTTGTGGACCACGGACATTGGGACGTCGAGTTCACGCGCGACCGAATCGTTCAAGGCCCGCCTTCTCATGAGGATAAAGACGCATTAACGCTATTTCTTATGCAAGTCGACGTTCTTATTGATCGATGCCATGAGCTTATGTCTATAGGAGAAATGCCGGAAACGCCAGAGAACAAGCAAGCGATTGAGCGGATTGAAGTAGGGTTGATCGGTATTAGCTCGCCGATTCCGCCCGCAGGCCCGGGTGTAAGCGCGTTCAACGCGTCCGCTCTGTCGATAGTGCATTACGCACGATCTTTGAGATTCGGCGACATCGTCACATTGCGGCCGGAGGCGACGGCGTCGGTGTGCCGGGCGTACATCGAGCATGGGATGCACACGCTGCCGGGCAATGTAAAACTTTACTACATCGGGCCAATGTTCCGGCGGGAGCGGCCGCAGAAGGGACGTTACCGGCAGTTCTATCAAATCGGCGCGGAAGTGCTAGGCACGTCGGACGCGCCGGCGATTGACGCGGAATTGATCGAAATGTTGACGGTGCTGCTCGAGCGCTGCCAAATCGAAAAATGGACGCTGCTGGTCAACTCGATTGGATGCGCAAATTGTCGCCCGCAATACGTCGAGCTGCTGCGCGCAGAATTGCGCAAGCCGGAGATTTTCAGCAAGCTCGGCGCGGACAGCCAGAGGCGCGTCGAGACGAATCCGCTGCGCGTGATGGATTCGAAATTGCCGGAGGAGCAGCCGATCATCGAGAAGCTGCCGAAAATCACGGAGCATTTGTGCGGGGATTGCCAGTTGCACTACGCCAAGCTGAAAACGGAACTGATGTTGCGCAAAGTGCCGTTCACGGAATCGCCGCGCCTGGTGCGCGGGCTGGATTATTACATGCGGACGACGTTCGAGATTACCAGTCCGGTGCTGGGCGCGCAGAATGCGCTGTGCGGCGGCGGCCGCTACGATGGGCTGGTCGAGATGCTCGGCGGGCCGAAGGGAATCAAGGGCATCGGCTTCGCGCTGGGCGAAGACCGCTTCATCGACGCAATCGTGGAAGCGAAAAAAATCGGCGCGACGATGGCCGTGGATGTTTTCATTGCGTGGATGGGGCAGAATGCGT
Organism: Candidatus Acidiferrales bacterium; assembly: GCA_049281095.1. GTDB lineage: Bacteria > Acidobacteriota > Terriglobia > Acidiferrales > UBA7541 > DAHUXN01. The sequence goes on along the minus strand of JBAPRL010000074.1, from coordinate 26,884 downwards.
ATCCCGAGGCGGTGCGCCTCGCACGTGTGCTGCGCGATGCGAAGTGCGTGGTGGAATTGCCGCCGGAAGAGATGAAATTTCGCAAAGCATTCGAGCGCGCGGATAAAATCGGCGCGCGATTTGTGTTGATCATCGGCGAAGACGAAATTGCGTCCAAGCAGTTGACCGTCAAGCGGCTCGCCGACGGCGAGCAGAAACAAATGAGGGAAGAGGCGCTGCTGGATTATGTCCGGCGCTGACTCCATCGCGCGGATAAAGCGCCCTTCCTGCGTCAGGGTAAGCGGGAAAGGGAGCGTTCTTTAACGGCCGTGTGCGAGGGTTTGCGAGGCGATGCTGTTGGACTGTAGATTTGATAACGACGTGGGAGAGGTCGAGGCATGATTGTGCGAGTGTGGCGCGGCCGCGTGGCGGCGTCGAACGAACGCGCCTACATCGAGCATCTGACGCGCAGGGTGTTTCCGGGGCTGCGTACCGTTGACGGCTTTCTCGGCGCGTCACTTTTGAAAGAGGGCCGGGCGGACGGTGTCGAGTTTCTGGTGCTGACGAGGTGGGCGTCGATGGACGCGATCCGCGTGTTTGCAGGTCCGAATGCGAGCACGGCGGTCGTCGAGCCGGCGGCAGCGGCCATACTTCTCGACTTTGATCGAGTTGTTCGGCACTACGAAGTCGCAGCGGAAGTCTCCGGCGTTGGAAGTTCTTGAGCGAGCACGGCGAGATGGTTTTTTATTTCTGTTCAGGGGGATGAATTGTTCGATTCGTTAGGTGATTTGAAGCGGACGGGATATTGCGGCGACTTGCGCGTGGCGGACGCCGGGCGCAACGTGATTTTGATGGGCTGGGTGCATCGGCGGCGCGACTTGGGCAATTTGATTTTTCTCGACCTGCGCGACCGCGCCGGCCTTTGCCAAGTGGTTTGCAATCGCGACCAGTATCCCGAGGCGCACGCGAAGGCTGACGAAGTGCGTCCGGAATACGTGGTGGCCGTGGAAGGGCGCGTGTTCCGGCGGCAGAAACCGAATCCGGAAATCGCCACGGGCGACGTGGAAGTGATGGCCACGAGAGTGCGGATTTTGAACAACGCGAAGACACCGCCGTTTCAACTCGAAGACGACACGACGGCGAGCGAAGAGACGCGGCTGCGTTACCGCTATTTGGATTTGCGGCGGCGCAAACCGCACAAGAATATCGCGCTGCGCCATCGCGTGGTGTTTGAAATCCGCAAAGCGCTCGACGAGCTGGGTTTCTACGAAATTGAAACGCCGATGCTGACGCGTTCGACTCCCGAAGGAGCGCGCGATTATCTGGTGCCGAGCCGCGTGCATCACGGGCAGTTCTACGCGCTGCCGCAGTCGCCGCAAATCTTCAAACAAATTCTGATGATCAGCGGCATGGACCGCTATTTCCAAATCGTGCGCTGCTTCCGCGACGAGGATTTGCGCGCGGACCGCCAGCCGGAGTTTACGCAGCTCGATTTGGAGATGGCCTTTCCGCGGCAGCAGGACGTTTTCGAAGTGATCGAGCGCGTGATGGAGCGCGCGATGGCGGTGATCGGCGCGACGGTGCGGCGGCCGTTTCGCCACATGCTGTACAAGGACGCGCTGCGCCGCTACGGCTCGGACAAACCGGATTTGCGCTTCGGCATGGAGTTGCAGGATGTGACGAAGTTCTTCGAGCCGGCGCGCGCCACCTTCGGGATCGAAGGCAATGTGTACGCGCTGCTCGCGCAGGGCGCGGCGGCGTGGTCGCGCAAGCAGCTCGACGATTTGGGCGAACTGGCGAAGGGCCTGGGAGCAAAGGCGATTTACACCATCAAAGTGACGCCCGAGGGCGTCGCGTCGTCGCTGGAAAAAACAATCGGCGCGGAGGCGCTGACGCAATTGGCGAAGGGCGTCGGCGCGAAACGCAACGATTTGATCGTCGCGGTCGCAGCGAAAGAACAGATTCCTGGCGCGGATGCGGCGGCCATGGTCGCAGGGCAAGTGCGGTTGCGGCTCGCTGAGCAACTCGCTGTGGTCAACAAAGATCGCTGGGAGTTTGCGTGGATCACCGGTTTCCCGCTCTTTGAATGGAGCGAAACGGACAAGCGCTGGGTGAGCGCGCAGCATCCGTTCACGGGAATTATCGAGGAGGATTTGGACAAACTGGAGGACGAGAGCAAGCGCGGCGAAATTCGTTCGAAGGGTTACGATCTGGTGCTGAACGGCGTCGAACTGGGCTCGGGCAGCATTCGAATTCACCGGCAGGATGTGCAGGCGCGTTTGTTCACGGCCCTAGGTTTGTCGGACGAAACGGCGCGGCGGCGATTTGGATTTTTTCTCGACGCGCTGACCTACGGCACGCCTCCGCATGGCGGGATCGCGCTGGGCATCGACCGCATGGTGGCGCTGCTCGCGGGAGAAAAATCGCTGCGCGAAGTGATTGCGTTCCCGAAGACCACCGCGGCGCAGGATTTGATGGCCGAGTCGCCGAGCGAAGTGGAAACGGAGCAGCTCGATCAGTTGGGAATTATGCTAAAGCCCAAGGAAAAGCCAACGGCAGGCGGCGCATGAAAAGTTGGAAACCTGGCTTACGAGCTTTTTGGGGAAGCAAGCCCGCAATGCCTTGGTTTGACCTGATAGGATGGTTCTCATCTCCTGGAATTCCAGAGAAAGAGGTGGAACGCAGATACTTCGCAACCGCGGTCGTCGCCCTTCCAGTGGTAGGAGCATTCTCAGTTTCGTGGTGGGCGTTCCTGCATTGGAAGATGGCAGTCGCCACGATCGTTTGCATCGTATCTTCTGTAATTGCATTCATTGTTGCGCTTTGGGCGGTCGGGCGGATTCTTCCGCTCAAGACTCGCTCAGAGCCCTGAATCTAGGAAATGTCGCGGATACGGATACTGCCGGAGAATGTCGCGAATAAGATCGCGGCGGGCGAAGTGGTGGAGCGGCCCGCGTCGGTGGTGAAGGAGCTCGTCGAGAATTCGCTCGATGCGGGCGCGAAGAGCGTGCGCGTGGAAGTGGAATCGGGCGGCAAGCGGCTGATTCGCATCACCGACGACGGCAGCGGAATGCCGCACGACGACGCGCTGCTGGCGTTCGAGCGGCACGCGACTTCGAAGCTGCGAAACGCAGATGATTTGCTGTCGATTTCGACGCTGGGGTTTCGCGGCGAAGCGCTGCCGTCGATTGCGGCGGTTTCGCGTTTGACGTTGGAAACGCGCGCGGCGGAGGAAGAGCAGGGAACGCGCATCGAATTTGCCGGCGGGAAGCTCCTTAGCGTGAAGCCCGCGGGCGCGCCGGCGGGGACGGCGATCAGCGTTGCGGATCTTTTCTATTGCGTTCCGGCGCGGCGAAAATTCCTGAAATCGGAAACCACCGAGCTGGGGCACATCGCGTCGCTGGTGACGCACTACGCGCTGGCGCATCCGGACAAACAATTTCTGCTGAAAACGCCCACGCAGGAAATCCTGAACGCGACTCCCGTGGAGACGATGGCGGAGCGCGTCTATCAAGTGTTTGGCCGGCAGGCCGCGATGGAAATGGTGGAGATGCCGGCCACGGAAGCGCCGATTCGCGCGGCGATCACCGAGCCGGAGATGGAGCCGGGCGAGGAAGCGGCGCGGATTCGTATTTCCGGATTTGTGTCACGACCGGAAATTCAGCGCACGAACCGCAACGCGATTTACATTTTCGTGAACCGGCGGCTGATTCGCGACCGGTTAGTGCTGCACGCGATCAATGAGGCGTATCGCAACATCGTCCCGCCGGGGGTTTTTCCCGCGGTGCTGCTGTTCCTGGAATTGCCATACGAAGAGGTTGACGTGAACGTGCATCCCGCGAAAATCGAAGTGCGCTTCCGGCATTCGCAGGTGGTGCACGATTTTGTGCGCGATTCGATTCGCATGGCGCTGTCGAACGCGCGGCCGGTGCCGAGCTTTCCGTCGTCGGGGAGCAAAACGGAAACTGCGCTTGCTGCGAGCGCGAGCGCCGGCGCGGCGCAGAATTCGGCGACGAGTGCTGCGCCAGCGACGCACGGCGGGAATGGCGGCGCAGAAACTTTCGCGCCGGCAGGGGCGGGATTCTCGGCGGCACCGGCGAGAGCCGCGGCGACCGTTGACGACGAGTTCGTGCTGAGCGGGGCGCCGGACCGGCCGATTCCGCAGCGATTGAATTTCGAGAGCGGCGAAACGATTGTGTTGCCGCGAGCGGTGCCTGAGTCGGGTGTCGGTTGCGGCCAGTCGTCGCAGACGGTGAGCGGGGAAGAGGAAACTGCGGGCGCGCTGCCGGGGCCGCGCGACATGGGAGACTTGAAGCCGCTGGGGCAAATCAACGCGAGCTACATCGTTGCGGTCAACAGCGAGGGCCTGTGGATCGTCGATCAGCACGTGGCGCACGAGCGCGTGCTGTTCGAAAAGCATCTGGCGGCGCGGCGCGCCGGAGCCGTGGGAGGCCAGCGGCTGCTGATGCCGATTGTGGCGGAGCTTGCGCCGCATCAGATCGTGATCTTCGAGCAAATTGCTGAGGAGCTGCGCGCGAATGGATTTGAAGCGGAACTGATGGGTCCGCGGGCGGTTGCGATTGCGGCTGCGCCGGCGGGAATTGCCAGTGGCAACGCGGAAAAACTGCTGGAAGAGATTCTGGACGGCGTGGCGCGCGAATCGCAGGCCATCTCGCTGGAATCGCTGCAAGCGCGCATCGCCGCTTCGACGGCGTGCCAGGCAGCCATCAAAGTGAACATGCCTCTCGATCAAACGAAAATGGAATGGCTGCTCGCGGAACTGGCCAAGGCGGATTATCCGATGAGCTGCCCGCACGGGCGGCCGGTGGTGCTGCGGTATTCGGTGCGGGAAATCGAGCGCGCGTTCAAGCGGATTTGAACGTGTGCGATTCTTGGGGTGGTGGCACAACCGTTGATTAGCGCCTGGTTTTTGTTCTTGGCATTCATTCCGCTCGCTGGTTTTGTCTATTTTGGGTGGCGTGCGTGCTGGGTGGCGATAAAAATGGCCGACGACATCAACCTACGCGTGCCCCTGAAGGAGAACGTATCCTATTTTGGCCTAGGACTACTTCTTGCATACAGAAAGCATGGGCGACTGTTTCCGAGTCAACCGGAAATAGGAAATTCCTACAAACATTATGGCATCCGCGCGATCGCGTGGTTCTGCGCAACCATCCTCACGCTCTTAGCTCTTGCGCTGGTGACCAAATAAGCGATGAGACCATCCGTGAAGCTGGTTATTGCCATTGATGGGCCGGTGGGCTCAGGGAAGAGCACGGCGGCGCGCCGCGTGGCGGAACTGCTTGGCTACACGTATATCGACACGGGCGCGATGTACCGCGCCGTCGCGCTGAAGGCCCTGCGCGCAACAATTGCGATGGATGCCACGGAAAAGCTGGTTGCGCTGGCCGGTTCGGCGCGAATCGATCTCCGCGCCGGAACCGCTGAAAACGGTGGCACACAGCGCGTCCTGCTCGATGGAGAGGACGTGACCGCGGCGATTCGCACGCCGGAAGTTTCGCAGGCTGCATCCAAAATCGCCATCATCGAAGGCGTGCGTCATGTGCTCGTTGCGGAGCAGCGCCGCGCAGGCGCGAGCGGCGGAGTCGTTATGGAAGGGCGCGACATCGGAAGTGTGGTTTTTCCCGATGCGGAGTTGAAAATATTCCTTACAGCTTCCGATGAAGTTCGCGCGCGACGGCGCTGGCGGGAACATCAGCAGAAGGGCGATGCGATTGATTTGGCGCGGACGCTCGAAGAAATCCGCGAGCGCGACCGGCGCGATGCGGGACGCGAGCATTCGCCGCTGGTGCGCGCGGAAGGCGCGGTGCTGGTCGACAGCACAGCGATGGAGCCGGACGAGGTGGCCCGCCTGATCGCCATGCTGGCGCGAGAACAAACACGCGAGCCAAGCACAAAATCCGTATAGATTGGGTCCTTCGCTGCGCTCAGGACGCCAAATCCTGGTCGGATTTGGCGGAAGTGGCGCGGCTGATCGCCATGCTGGCGGGCGAAATCCCGGCTGCGCGGCGCGAACAGGCAAGTTGAGCGGCTGTTGAAAACGGTTTAGTTCGGGCTGGACATGGAGCCGAGGAATTCGGCGTTGTTCTTCGATTTCACGAGGCGGCCCAGCAGCAATTCCATCGCTTCCACGGTAGAAAGCGGGCTCAGTACTTTTCGCAGCACCCACACGCGATTCAGTTCGTCGGCAGGCAGCAGCAGCTCGTCTTTTCGCGTGCCGGAGCGATTGATGTCGATGGTCGGGAAAACGCGCTTGTCGACCAGCCGGCGGTCGAGATTGATTTCCATGTTGCCGGTGCCCTTGAACTCCTCGAAGATGACGTCGTCCATGCGGCTGCCGGTGTCGATGAGCGCGGTAGCGATGATGGTGAGCGAGCCGCCTTCTTCGATATTGCGCGCGGCGGCAAAAAAGCGGCGCGGGCGCTGCAACGCATTGGCGTCGATACCGCCAGAGAGGACTTTTCCGGAGGGCGGCGTGACGGCGTTGTATGCGCGGCCGAGACGCGTGAGCGAATCGAGAAGAATCACGACATCGCGTTTGTGCTCGACGAGGCGCTTGGCTTTCTCGAGGACCATTTCCGCGACTTGAATATGGCGCTGGGGCGGCTCGTCGAAGGTCGAGCTGATGACTTCGCCCTTGACGGTGCGCTGCATGTCAGTGACTTCCTCGGGGCGCTCGTCGATGAGCAGCACGATGAGCGCGACCTCCGGATGGTTTGTGGTGACGGAGTTGGCGACCGATTGCAGCATCATGGTCTTGCCGGTGCGCGGCGGCGCGACGATCAGTCCGCGCTGGCCCTTGCCGATGGGACAGAGCATGTCGAGAACGCGGCCAGTGAGATTTTCTTTGGTGGTTTCCAGGCGAATGCGCTCCTGCGGATAGAGCGGCGTGAGGTTGTCGAAGAATATTTTGTTGCGCGCGACTTCCGGGTCTTCGAAATTGACGGCTTCGACTTTAATCAGCGCGAAGTAGCGCTCGCCGTCCTTGGGCGGACGGACCTGGCCGGAGACGGTGTCGCCGGTGCGCAGATCGAACTTGCGAATCTGCGACGGCGAGACGTAGATGTCGTCAGGGCCGGGAAGGTAGTTGTATTCCGGCGCGCGCAGGAAACCGAAGCCATCGGGGAGGCATTCGAGCACGCCTTCGGAGAAGATTAGGCCGTTCTTTTCGGTCTGCGCGCGGAGGATCTGGAAGATCAACTCCTGCTTGCGCATGCCGCCGGCGCCGGGGATGTTCAGTTCCTTGGCGATTTTCGCCAAGTCGGTGATGTTGCGGTCCTTCAGTTCTGCAAGACTTACGCTCATTGAATTCTTTCCTTCGAATTTATTTTTTGGATTTCCTAAACCGTAAATTTTCTAACCTGAGGTTTCTCCGGCGCGGATGCGTTCGGGTGGTTCCTCGGGCGGGTGATGTTTCTAGAACCAGCCGGACTTTCCCCCCTCCGGCTAAAACTCTCGCTTCTACTTTGTGACAGCGGCGCTAATTGGTGAACTCATTGTCCTGCGGCGCGTTCGCGTCGTAACTCGGCGCGACCTCGGGCGCCGGGATAGCAGATGCTTCCAAGGGGCGCTCGAGCGCCAAGAGTAAGACTTCGTCCATGGTGTCGACAAACTTCACGGACATCTGCGCCTGAATCTCCGGCGGCACATCCGCGAGATCTTTTTCGTTGTCGCGCGGCAGGATGACAGTGCGCAAACCCAGGCGGTGCGCGGCGAGCAATTTCTCCTTGACGCCACCGATGGGCAGCACCTTGCCGCGCAAGGTAATTTCGCCGGTCATGGCCAGATCACAACGAACGGGAATGCGCGTCAGCGCGCTGGCGATGGATGTGCACAGGGTGATGCCCGCCGAAGGGCCGTCCTTGGGAATGGCGCCCTCGGGAACGTGCACGTGAATATCGAGGTGACGATAGAAATCCTTGGACAGCCCAAACAAATGGCTGCGTGAGCGCACGTAACTCATCGCGGCTTGCGCCGACTCCTGCATCACGTCTCCGAGCTTGCCCGTCAGCGTTAACCGGCCTTTGCCCTGCATCAGCGTCGCTTCGGTGCTGAGCACCTGGCCGCCGACTTCGGTCCATGCCAAGCCCACGGCGAGGCCAACTTCATTTTTCTTCTCCGCCCAAACGTCCCGGAACTTGAGAACGCCGAGGTAATCGGAGATGTTGGATGGAATGATCTCGGCCTTGGCAAGAGTTTTCTCGGTGACAAGCTTGCGCGCGACCTTGCGGCAAATATTAGCAAGTTCGCGCTCCAAGTTGCGCACGCCGGCCTCATGCGTGTAATGACGGATCAGATGCAGAATCGCATCGTCGGTAAAACTGAGATTCTCCTCGGTGATGCCGTTGGCTTCGCGCTGCTTCGGAACCAGGAAGCGCTTGGCAATTTCCAGCTTTTCCTGCTCGGTGTACCCCGGCAGGCGCAAGACTTCCATGCGGTCTTGCAAAGGCTGGGGAATGGTGTGCAGAACGTTCGCGGTGCAAACGAACATCACTTTCGAAAGATCGTACTCCACGTCGAGGTAATGATCGGTGAACGCGTGGTTCAATTCCGGATCAAGCACTTCCATCAACGCCGCGGAAGGGTCGCCGCGAAAATCGGTGGACATCTTGTCCACTTCATCGAGAACGAAAACCGGATTCACGGTCGCCGCTTTGCGCATCATTTGAATGATCTGGCCGGGAAGGGCGCCGATGTAGGTGCGCCGGTGGCCGCGAATTTCCGCTTCATCACGCACGCCGCCAAGCGACACGCGAACGAATTTGCGGCCGGTGGCCTTGCCGATGGACATCGCCAGCGAAGTTTTTCCAACGCCTGGGGGCCCGACGAAGCAGAGAATCGAGCCTTTCGGATTCTTCACGAGCTGCCGGACGGCCAGGAATTCCAAGATGCGCTCCTTGATTTTCTCCAGGCCGTAATGATCTTCGTTCAGGATTTGCTCGGCACGCTTGATGTCGCGAATTTCACGCGAGCGCTTTTTCCACGGGACGGCGAGCATCCAGTCGAGATAATTGCGCGAGACGGTGGACTCCGCGGACATCGGCGGCATCATTTCCAGGCGCTTGAGCTCCTGCAGAGCCTTCTCCTGGACTTCCTTGGGCATGCCCGAAGTTTCGATTTTCTTTTTGAGCTGATCGAGCTCGCCCGCTTCGCCGCGGCCGAGTTCTTTTTGAATGGCCTTCAGCTTTTCGTTGAGGTAATACTCTTTTTGGGCGCGCTCCATTTGCCGCTTCACGCGGGTATTGATGCTGCGATCGACGTTGAGCTTTTCGGTTTCGGCCTCGAGGATCTCAGCGATGCGGTTCAAGCGTTCGAGCGGGTCGAAGATTTCGAGGAGCTCCTGTTTTTCCTCGACCGGAATCTGCAAATTCGATGCGATAGCATCTGCGAGTTTTGCCGGGTCGTCGACGCGAACGGCGGCAATCATGGTGTCGTAGTTCAGCGATTGCGAAAGCTTGACGTACTGTTCAAAAAGTCCGGTGACGCGGCTGGCGGCCTGTTCGAGTTGCGGACTGGGTTCGGTTTTTACCGGAATCACGCGAACCGTGGCGCGAAAGAAGCCTTCGTCATTGGTGATCTGAACGATCTTGGCGCGCTCGGAACCTTCCACCAGAACTTTTATATTGCCATCCGGCAGCTTGACGCTCTGAACGATGTTGGCGAGCGTTCCGACCTGATAGATTTCGTCCGGGCGCGGGTCGTCCACGGAAGCGTCGTGCTGCGTCGCGAGGAAAATTTTCTTCTCGCCGGCGAGCGCGTCTTCGAGCGCGCGCACGGAAGCTTCACGGCCGACGATGAACGGATTCATCATTTGCGGGAAGATGACGATTTCCCGCACCGGCATCATCGGCACGCGCTTCAGTTCAGACTTTTCCCGGTTAAACATAAATTGGTGGACTCTCCCCGCCGCAGTTAGCCTGCTTTTTCGAGCAGACTCCAGTTGATTTCCCGGCTCTTGACCATTTCCGCGGTGACGATGAAGTCGCGCATCTTGCGCTGAGAGGGGAGGTGGTACATCAGGTCAAGCATCAGGTCTTCCAAAATCATGCGCAGGCCGCGCGCGCCCACTTTGCGCTGCAGGGCCAGCTCCGCCACGGTTTCCAAGGCGTCGTCCGTGAACTTCAGGCGGACATTTTCAAATTCGAAGAGCTTCTGGTACTGGCGAATCAGCGCGTTCTTCGGCTCTTGCAGAATGCGAATCAGCGCGGAACGATCCAGATCGCCCAGCACGCCCACGACCGGCAATCGCCCGACAAATTCAGGGATCAGGCCGTAATGAATCAGGTCGGTCGGCTGGGCCTGCTCCAGAACTTCTATATTGCGCCGTGACGGCGTCGACGGTGGCGCGTCGGCATGGAAGCCAAGGGACTTCTGTCCCACCCGGCGCTCGATCAGTTTTTCCAATCCCACGAACGCGCCGCCACAAATGAACAAGATGTTGGTGGTGTCCACGGGCGTGAATTCCTGGTGCGGATGCTTGCGGCCGCCCTGCGGCGGGACATTCGCCGTGGTGCCTTCCAGGATTTTCAAGAGCGCTTGCTGCACGCCTTCGCCGGAAACATCGCGCGTGATGGACGGGTTTTCGTCCTTCTTGGAAATTTTGTCGATTTCGTCGATATAGATGATGCCTTGCTGCGCCTTCTGCACGTCGCCATCGGCCGCTTGCAGAAGCTTCAGGATTATGTTTTCCACGTCTTCGCCGACGTAACCCGCCTCTGTGAGCGTTGTGGCGTCCACAATCGCGAAGGGAACTTCCAGCATGCGCGAAAGCGTCTGCGCCAAGAGGGTTTTTCCGGTGCCCGTGGGCCCGATCAGCAGGATATTGGATTTGGTGAGCTCGACATCGCTCGGCGTACGGTTCAAGAAGATGCGCTTGTAATGATTGTAGACCGCAACAGCCAACTTCTTTTTCGTTTTGTCCTGCCCGATGACGTAGCCGTCGAGAAACGACTTGATCTCCGGAGGCCGCGGCAAGCGCCGGCTAACCGGACTGGTTTGCTCGCGCTTTTCCTCATCCAGAATCTGCTGGCAAACGCTGACGCACTCGTTGCAAATATAGGAACGCGGATATTCGGAAGGCGAGCTGATCAATTTCTCTACCTGCTCCTGCGTCTTATGGCAGAAGGAGCAGTGCAACGTTTCGTCTGGGCTGAATCGTTTCACCGGTTTCTCCGCCTCCGTTCCGGTGCGCCATGAACTCCACTCGCTATTCTACGACAAGGCATCGGCGTTGGGCACAGGTTCATCGGCTTAGCTACTAACCTTTTGGAACGGGACTAACGGCTCTTGGAGATGATCTCGTCGACGATGCCGTATTCCTTGGCCTGTTCCGCGTGCATTATAAAATCACGCTCGACATCCCGTTCAATTTTTTCCACCGACTGGCCGGTGTGATGGGCAATGAGCTTGTTCAAAGATTCGCGCGTGCGCAGGATTTCCTTGGCGTGAATGTCGATATCCGTCGCTTGGCCGGAAAGGCCGCTCAGCCAGGGCTGATGAATCAGGATGCGCGAATTCGGCAATGTGTAGCGCTTCTTGGGAGTTCCGGCCATGAGCAGAACAGCGGCAATGGATGCCGCTTGACCGACGCAATAGGTGACAACGTCCGGCCGGACGAACTGCATGGTGTCATAAATGGCCATCCCCGCGGTAATCACGCCGCCCGGCGAATTGATGTACAGCGAAATGTCGTGCTCCGGGTCTTCGGCGGCCAAAAACAGGAGCTGCGCGGTGACCAGATTCGCCACGTGGTCGTCGATTGGCGTGCCGATAAAGATGATGTGGTCCTTCAGCAGCCGCGAATAGATGTCATAGGCACGTTCGCCGCGGTTGGTCTGCTCCACCACCATGGGCACGAGCGTCGTGGAACACGGAATAGGTGCGTCCTTATCTCTCATGGGAGCCATCCGGCGCTACAGAGCCCGAAGCAGGTATTATTTTTCACGTTTGGCGATGGTTTGAATCTGAGCGGTGCGGTAAAGCCAATCAATTGCTTTGTCGCTACGCAACTTCGATTTCATCCTATCGAGGGCATCTTCCTTTGTCAAGCGCGCGCGCAGCGCTGCTGCGGATTCGCCACTACGCTCCGCGAGCAAGGCGAGCTCTTTTTCGACGTCTTCGTCGGTGGCCTCGATTTTTTCCGCGTCCGCGACGCGGTCCAGCAGAATTTCGGCCTTGACGTCGCGTTCGGAGCGCTCATGCTGCCGCTGGCGGATGGAAACCCAGTCTACGTTCACCGCGCGAGGGTCGACGCCCTGCGAGGCGAGCGAACGCACCACGCGTTCCAGGCGCACATCCATTTGATGCTCGATGAGGGCTTCGGGCACGGGGAAATCGTGGCGCTTGACCAACTCTTCGAGAATTTTTTCGCGCGCCTGCGCCTGCTGCTGCTCTTCGCGCGCGGCATTGAGCCGTTCGCGGATCTTTTCGCGGAGCTCCGCAAGGGTTTTCGCGCCGACTGCGCCTTCGCCGAGGTCTTTCACAAATTCGTCATTCAGTTCGGGCAATTTCTTCTCTTTGATGTCGCGGACTTCGATCGCGAAGTTGTAACTTTTGCCCGCGAGTTTCGGATCGGGATAATCGTCCGGATACTTCGTTTCAAAGCGGCGTGTTTCGCCCGGTGAGGCTCCGCGCAGGTTTTCGCTGAACGCCGGAAGCGTTTCCTCGGCGCCGATGTGGCAAGTCACATTGTCGGTGCGAATCGGGTCGCCGCCGCCGGAGGGCGTGCCCATCAGTTTCACTTGGACGAAATCGCCGTCCTGTGCGGCGCGGCCCTCCACGGGAGCATAAGTGGCGGAACGCTGGCGCATCTCTTCGAGCGTTTTGTTGATTTCCGTATCGCCAACTTCGATGGCTTCCACTTCAACGGTGAGATTCTTGTAATCGCCAAGCTCGAACTCCGGCAGCACTTCGAAGCTGGCGCGGAACTTCAGCGGGCCGGCTTCGATGAAATCGACTTTGTCAATTTGAGGACGCGTAATGGGGTGGAGTTTTTTCTCGGCAAGCGCCTGCTGGATGTATTCCGGCACCAGCGATTCCAGAACCTCGCCTTTGATCTCTTCCGCGAAGCGCCGGCGAATCAGCGTGACCGGCGCCTTGCCGGGCCGGAAGCCGGGAACGCGCGCCACGCGCGCAAGGTCCTTGGCGATTTTCTCGGTGGTCTTCTGGACATTTTCCGCAGGAATCTCCAGGTCGAGTTCGCGGCGGCAAGTTGCTTCAGTCATCGGTCATCCATGCGTGTGTAAATGTCGTTTGGCGAACGGGCGCGGCAGTAAACAGGGCTTGTCTGCCGCAGCCAAGCTTCAGTGAGCGCGAAGGCGGCGCTCGAACTGCCTTTCGCTTCCGGGAATTTTCAAGAAGGGCAGGAGAACCACCGGCCAACTCACACCGGAAGTTAGTATAGGCGAAGTGAATTGCGGCGTCAACTTGACTTAGGGACAACTCGACTGTTAGAAAAGGAGAGAGGAGCTTCCAAATCGGATGTTTACAGGCGAAATCATTCCTCCAGAGCCTCACTCTAGGCCCGACATACAAAAAGCATGGGACGATGTGCCGCGCTGGCCGCGAATCGTCCTGTTGTTGACGCTTATTGTGGCGGGGGTCTTAATCCTCATTTTCGTCAAGGGGTAGAATTGCCCTTCGTCGATTTGTGCGCGGGGTAGCAGCCGAGGATGCGGACGTCGCTAGAGCAGGCGCGCAATTCTTCCAGGGCGCGCACGGCTTCGGCGTCGTTCAAGGAAGTTTGCAGGTCGAGGTAGAAGCGATACTCCCACGGATGTCCGGCGATGGGCCGGCTCTCGATTTTGAGCAGGCTGATATGGCGCTTCGCAAAGACATCCAGTGCGCGTTGCAGCGCGCCGGGTTTGTGCTCGAGATGCACGACGAGCGAAAGCTTGTCGGCGTTCTCGCTCGGTTCCGGCGAAGCGGCAAGCAGCAGGAAGCGCGTGAAATTCTCCCGGTGGTCCTCTAGGTGTTCGAGCAGGATGCTTCCGCCATAGATTCCCGCGGCGCGCTTTCCGGCGATGGCCGCGCGCGAAGGATCGCCCGCCAGAATGACTTCGCGAACGCTTCCGGCGGTGTCGAGCGAGGCTATGCGGTGAATCTGCGGGCGCGCACGAAAGAAATGCTCACATTGCGCCAGAGCGACAGGATGCGACTCCACGGAAGTGATTTGGTCGAGGACAGCTTCCGGCGTGCCGATTAAATTGTGCGCAATCGGCAGAATGACTTCGCGCACCACCTGCAGGTGGCTTTCGAGCAGCAAATCGTAAGATTTATGAACAGACCCTGCGAGCGAGTTCTCGATGGGCGCGAGGGCATAATCGGCGATGCCGTCTTTAACGGAGGAAAATAGCGCCTCAAAAGTCGGGCGCGGCACGGTATCGATCTCCTCGCCGAGGAGGTGAATGGCCGCCTCTTCGCTGAAGGCTCCGCTTTCGCCTTGAAAGGCGACGCGCTGAATGCGATTCGCGCTGGACATTTTTCTTTGCTGCGCGCCTCTGAGAGTCCGGGCGCAGCAGTCAACAGTAGCACTGATTTGCACGCAGGTTGCGCGCCTTTGCGAGCCAGCGCAGCTATTCGAGAACCGATGACCGCCATTCTTTGTTTGCGCTGTCCCGCGCGCAGGAATATTCTCTGTTGCGCAGTGGCGCGCGGAAAAAGGAGGCACTGTGGACAAAAATTCGGGAGAGTCGAAATCGGAGGCAACACTAGAAAGCGCAAGGCTCACGCGCCGCAGCTTGCTGGGCGCTGTTCCGTTCACCACCGCGGGCTTGTCGCTCGCTTCCTTGGCTGGCGGGAGTCGCTTTGGTGCGGCACAGGAAGAGAAGGAGAAGCCCGAAGTCCGCGCCGAAGGCCATAAAGAGCCGCCGCTGGAGAATTTCAAATACGATCTGGATGGCTCGACCGGATTTGCAGGCGAAGGAGGCACGGCGAAAGAAGTCACCGTGACGGAATTTCCGGTGTCCACCAGCGTCGCGGCAGTTTCGATGGTCCTGAAACCCGGCGCGATTCGCGAGCTGCACTGGCACGCAATCGCGGCCGAATGGGCTTACGTGATCACGGGAAATGTCCGCACGACCGTTCTTGGCCCCAACGGCGAAGCTGCCGAAGACGATTTTGGCCCTGGCGACATCTGGTATTTCCCGAAAGGCCATCCGCACGCGCTGCAAGGCCTCGGTCCCGGCGACACGCACTTTATTCTGGTCTTCGACGATGGGCATTTTTCGGAATTCGGCACGTTCAGCATCACGGACTGGTTCGCGCAAACGCGGCCGGAAATTTTGGCGCGGAATAGCGGCCTGACGCCGCAGACAATCGCAGGGCTGCCGAAAGGCGAGGTTTACATTACGCCGGGCCGCGTGCCTCCGCGCGAGCAACAGCCGTTTCGGAATGGCGATCCCATCCCGAGCCAGGGCGCGCACAAGTTCAAACTGCTCGAGCGCGAGCCATCCGTCTGGCCGGGCGGCGAAGAACGCATCGTCGATTCGCGCAATTTTCCAATGTCGAAAACGATTGTCGGCGTCGTCATGGACTTGAAGCCGGGAGCGTTGCGCGAGCTGCACTGGCATCCGAACGCCGACGAATGGCAGTACTACATCAAAGGGCGCGCGCGCGTGGGGATTTTTGGCGCGCACGGACGTTCCCGCGTCGAAGAATTCGGCCCCGGCCAAGTCGCGTTCATCAAACAGGGATTCGGCCACTACATCGAGCAGGTCGGCGACGAGCCAACGCGCATTCTGATTACTTTTCCGGCTGCGGAATATCAGGAAATCTCGCTTTCCACGTGGCTCGCAAGCAATCCGTCGCAACTGATCGAAGACAATTTCGGAATTGGCGCGGACGACGTGGCGCGCATGCCCAAATCGAAGCTGGCGATCTATGGTTCGCATGCGAGAACGTGACACATCCACGGCTCTTTGCGCCAAATGAAGACAATCATTCCAGCAATATTTTTGACGACGCGAACCGTCTTTTGGAAGTACTCTGGCATCTAAGACAACATGAAGCGAAAACTCTTCCCGATCTGGTCTTCCGAGGCGCTCCGCGGTTCCATTCGAGCCAGCGCCAATCAGGCGTATCGCCACATCCGCATTGACCCCGTCGCCTATCTCCGCCATGTGCAACGCGCGCATCATCTGCCGATTCAGAAGTGGGAGGATGTGTTTTACCTCGGCACTGACAACCTGAAGCCGCACGCGGACAGCGTGATTCGCGCCTCGTCCAAAGCGGCGGCGCTTGAAGGAATAGGTCTTGGCTTCGGCGGATTGCTCACCGCGGTGCCGGATCTGGGAATCCTTTCGACCATCACTCTTCGATTGTTGCAGAAACTCAGCTTGCTCTACGGCTTCGAGTACACAACAGAGGAAGAGGCCGTCGAATTGTGGATTGCCGCGGCCAGCGCCGCAGGCCTAGACCTCGGCCGCGAAATCTTGGAAAAACAGGGGATCGCTCGCATCGTGCCGTTCATCATGGACCGCGTTGCCGTCAGAGTGGGTGAGGAAATCGCGGAAAAATGGACGGCGCGGCTCATACCGCTGGTCAGCGCGGGCACCGCCGGCGCACTGAATTATTATTTTGTCCGGGGATGGGGGCGCCGCGCGCAAAAGCATTTCGAGCAGCGCCACGCCGTGGTCCGCGCGCAGCGGGTTTCGCGCGGCCTGCTTCCTCCGGATCAGCCCTTCGCCACGTAAAACGCATGGTGCGGGCACAGATCGAACTTCCATCCCATTGGTATGTCGCGAAGGATCATTCGCAGACCGTTGCCTGGTTGATGAAAGCAGTATTCTTGATTATCTTTGTCTACTTCTCCGCAGCGTAGCGCTCGTAATACTCGTAGTAGCCGCGGTCGAACTTTTCTACGCCGTTCAGAAGTATTGCCAGGATTTTATCGGCGCCCAGGATTCGCACAGTTTCATCCATCGCGCTCTGCTGAGTGCGACCTGCACGCACGACCAACAAAGTGGCGTCGGCATGGTCCTTCAAGGATACCGTGTCGACGATCGGGATGGCGGGTGGCGAATCGATGAGGATCCAATCGAACATAGACGCGAGCCTTTCCTTCGTTTCGGCAAACCATGCGGAGTTCAGGATTTCGGCTGGATTGTTGGTGGGCTTTCCCGCCGGAAGCAGGTAGAAGCCGAGCGGCTCGATTTTCCAGATCGCCGACTGCAATCCCACATCGTCGTGCGTGCACTGCGTCAGCCCGGTCGATAATTTCAGTCCGAGCGATTGAGCAAGAGTGGGGCACCGGAGGTCGCCTTCGAGTACGAGGACGGAGTGATTCTCCTTCTCGGCGAGAGCGGCGGCCAAGTTGAGCGTCAACGTCGACTTGCCTTCGCGCGGGCCGGGGCTTGTGATCAGCAGAGTTTTTATCTCGGCCCCCTTACGCACCGCTTCTAGCCGAATTCGCAGCAACCGGTACCGTTCGGCGCTAGGGCTTTGCGGATCGGTGTGGAGAACGAGGCGTGATTCTGACCCTAGATGAATCTTTGCGGTCGGAATCGACTCGATGTGGAGTCCTTTGTCAAGGGCCTCCAGAAATACACCGGGAGAGGCGGAGAGCGACGGAACTGCTTCTCCACCCACCCTCTTCAAGGCATCGAACACGCGGCTCACGAGTGCACCTCCCCGACAGAGCCCTTATGGGCGCCGCTGGAAACAGCTGTTTGAACCAACTCAACTGACATCTTTTGCGATTCCGGCGCAGAAGCGCCAGAGGGCGGATTACCGGATTGCGGCGGCCCGCCGTCAGCGGCGGCAGGGGCCTGGCGTTTTTCCATGTGCAAGTCTTTGCAGGCCGCAACGACGAGCTCGCGGCTCATGATGCGCGTTTCGGCGCCGCACGCAAAGATGAGTGCGTTTTCGCAGATCGTGTTGATCAAGCGCGGGTAGCCTTGCGAGTACTCGAAGACCTCCATGATTGCCTCGGGGGGGAACTCGGGAGCCGCAGGGTCATGAACCGCGCCCGCGCGCGCCAAGCGCCACTTTATGTATTCTCCGGTTTGCTCCAGGGTCAGAGGCTGCAACTGGCAACGAAGGGCGATCCTTTGCTTGAGCTGACGCAAATTGGGAGAGTCCAGCCGGCTGTCGAGCTCAGGCTGGCCCACCAACGCGATTTGCAAAAGCTTGCTGCGCTGGCTTTCGAGATTGCCCAGCAGGCGGACTTCTTCGAGGACTTCCTGGCTCAAGAGGTGGGCCTCGTCGACGATGAGCACCGTGGTTTGATCAGACCTCTGGCGCTGCGCCAAGAAAGCGTAAAACTGAAGGAGGATGTCGTTCTTCCCCGTTGTGGGAACGCGAAGATTCAAATCAGCCAGTGTATAGCGAAGGAATTCGTCAGACGAAAGTAGCGGGTTGAAGATGTACGCGTACCGGATCTGATTCTCGTCCAAGTAATCAGTCAGGCAGCGCAACACCAGGGTCTTGCCGGTTCCGACTTCGCCGGTCATGACCATAAAGCCCTTGCGAGAGCGGATGCCGTAACAGAGGCTCGCAAACGCCTCGTGATGGTATGGCGTCGCGTACATAAAGTACGGGTCCGGGCTGACCTCGAAGGGACTCAGCTTCAAATGGAAATAGGCTTTGTACATTCCGGATCCTCTATCCTCGCCTATAGACGTAATACTCGGCCGCCAGCACTGCCAAAACCATCACCGTTCCAACGCACCACTGCAGCATAGACCTAACAGCATGGATTCGCCGTTCGTTGGCGCTGACCAATAATGGGACCCCCATGACGATCGGAAGGTCGAAGCGCGCACGGAGTTCCTTCTCCGAGCGAAAGGAAGAGTCCCGAGCTTCGATAAAGAAAACGAGACCGATGCCGATAGCGATCCCGCCGGCGAAGCCGCCCAGTGCGATCTTGAGGCGATTGGGACTGAACGGCTCGCTCGGAAGATTTGGCGGATCGATGAGCTTGAACTGTTCGCCTTGCTGGTCCTTCTGAAGGTCGGTGGCCAGCGCCGACTGGGTTCTCTTGGTGTAAAGGTCATCGTAGTTCTTCTTGGCCAAGTCGTACTGACTGAGGAGGTCGGTCAATTGTTGCTCGCGCACCGGAGTGAGATTCAGTCGGTACTGATATTGGGAGATTTGCCGTTGTACCTGTTTTATCTGCTCGGTGTCGTTGGCAATCTCCAACTGGTTTGCCTTCAACTGGCTGTTGAGCTGGGCCATGGTTGTGTCTGTTGTTGCGGAGTCTGAGGAAGCAGGCGAAGAAGCGCCGCCCGAGGCTTGGTCTGCTTTGGCCTTTTGGAGCCGGGCAAGCAATGCCTGCGTCCCCGCGATCTCGCGATCGACCTGTTTCACATCCGGATATTGCGGCGAAAAGGTCCCAAGAAGCGTTGTGCGCTCGTTCTGGAGACGGTTTAGTTCCGCGCGCGCCGTTTCGATGGGACTGGCATTGGGTGCGGCCGGAGAGACGGATCCGGTCGCGATGGTGAGATTCTGATACTGCGCCAGCAAGGACTGCAGGTAAGTACGCTGCTCGTTAGCCCTGGCCAATGCGGCACTCGTGTTCTGTAGCTGCATCTGCAAGCCATCGAGAATCTGAAGATTGCCCTGCTGTTGCTCGGGCAGTTCGCCGAGATTCGCCATCTTGAAATCGCGGAGCCGCTTCTCCTTCACGCTCAGGTCCGCTTGCGCGGAGACAAGCTGATTCTCCAGAAAGCTCGTCGTCGTGACATCCCGCTGCTCCTGTGACTTTAGATCTTCGTTGATGAACAGGGATGTGAGGCGGCCGGTGACTTGTTGGACGATTTCCGGGTCGGCGCCGATAAACGTGATCTTGAAGGCATCCGCGCTCTTTTGTGCGTCGTCCGGATTCTCGAGCGAATCGATGGTGATATCGGTTCGCATTAGCTCGACCAGTTGTTCCGAGCTGAGGCGCTTGCTTTGCCTGGGATACAAATTGAAGTCCGCGATGATCTTGAGAAGCCGCGGACGCGAGAGCACAACGTGAGTCATTGCCTGAAGCGCCTGGTCCAGGTCGGTTGTGCTATTGGGAACGACGTAGCGTTCGGGAACCTGCTGCTGTTGGACCAAGATGGTGGCTTCCGATCTGTAGCGATTCGGAATCAGAAAGGATCCGAGCGCAGCTCCTATGGCAACGGCACAGGCAGCAATCAAGAACCACCAGCGCCGGCGAATAGCGATGCCAATCACGCGGTCAAGAGTTTCTGAGAATTCAGGAGTCTTATTCGGCAATGGAATTCACCTCGATCCTGGCAGAGCGCCAAAGGAGTAGTGGTATTCAATTAAGACGCGATTGTGCGAGAACAGCGGAGCCAGAGACGTAGAAATCTGCGTCTGGTGGAAGTAATCGTATTCGACCGAAAAGCTGCTGCGGGGTGCGATGGCAAACTCTGCGCGGTTGAATGCGCCCCAAGTATTGGGCGCAACAACAGGCAGATCGCCCAGCGGCTGGTACTCGGAATAAAAACCTCCGACGGAAGCGGACAGACGCTTACTGAAGCGCCGCGAAAGTCCCAATTGGGCTTCGTCCTGAATCACCGCACCAGAGACTCCGGCGCCGTCAGCGACGCGGCGGGAGGCCATCAACTGGAAATAGTTCTGTTTGGTGACAAGCAAGGACAGCGTGGCTCCGGCGGCGTATCCGAGGAGATCTTGATTGACTGCAGCTAGCGCCGGAGACAGGGCGGTGGCGGTTATAGAATTGGCATTCAAGAGTGAGTATTGAGGTCCGGCGAAAAGAGCGATTTGGCGTCCGGTCTTCCATTCGAAATCGTAAGACAAGAGCAGAGAATTGGTGGTGACTTGCTGTTCGGGGTTGTTCACGTTAAAGAACTGGGCCGAATAAAGCAGGCCAACGGTTTGACCGCGACGCACCATCTTGGTATAGCCAGCTCGAAAGGCGTGACTCGCGGTATTGGGCAGACCAGGAGCGTTTTCACGGTTGGTGAAATAATCGCCGCCGAAAGTCAGCTCGGTGCGCCTTCCCACTTGGTAATGGAGCGTGGAGGAACCGTCAAAGACCGTAAACGGGGATTCGGGGCCGATGAAAGAGTTATTGGGAGCGACGACACCTACGCCGCCGACGGGTTGCGCGCCGGAAGCGCTCTCGCTGACAGCGAACGGGTCGTTCGTATGAAGGTAGTTTCCGCTCAGGTCCCATGTCCAGCGGCGAGACATCTGCCACGAGTCCTTCGTAGACGCTTGTTCGTCGATACGGTCGCCAGCCGAAAAATTGTAGAAGCGCCGGATCGTCGGCTGAAAATCGAACGACCAAAACCCATGCTCGTGGTACTGGCGAAGGTCCAGCGTGGGATCGAACTCCGCAAAGTATCCGCCCTGGCCGGTACCGATTGCGTTGTCGTCGTAACCCTGGCCCAGGCCGAGATCAAGCAGCCACAGGACGCCGGGCTGAACGGCTTGCACAGTTTGGGTTTTCGTATCCTGCGCGAGCGCACGGCCACTGATGCCTGCGAAAAGAGGGAACAGGGCCAAGCACGCGAATGGAATTCGTAGCCGCAAGTTTTGTTTCACCCGAGCATCATTGGACGACGATGACGTCGCCATTCTTAAGTTCGGGCGCGCTCCCCTTGGATTTTTTCTTCAACCAGTCCTTGTAATTGAAACGGATTCGCTCGGTTTGATTATCGGCAGTGTGGCGAACGACCATAATGTCTCCGGTCTTGGCCCAGTCAACAAAGCCGCCAGCTGCAGCCAAGGCTTCGACGACCGTGGTCGGCGCGCTAAGAGGATAGGAGCCTGGATGGGTTACTTGGCCGATCACGAAATACTTTTGACTGTTAATTTGCTCGACGATCACGGTCACATCGGGATCGGGGACGTAGGGTTTCAGGCGGGCAACAACGAGGTCGTGCAGTTCGCCCGTGGTTTTTCCTGCCGCGTCGATGTCTCCGATGAGGGGGAGGGAAATCTTGCCGTCGGGGCGGACGGGCACAGTCCGGCTCAGATCCGCAACCTTCCAAACGCTGACGGCGATAACGTCACTGACACCGATGCGATAGTCAAGCGCGACGGTGGCGGTCAGATTACTTGAGGATTTGGCAGGCGTGGCCGGGTCTGGCTCTTGCGCGCCGCCCTTCTGTTGGGCACGGGCCGTCAACGGCAGACTCAAAAGCAACAAAGCGATTGCGATGCGATTTTTCATCGAGATGACTCCTGCGTCTCAGTGGACGCGTGGAAGTGGAAATGGATGCGAGGGTTCATAATAGACCGCCTTCGGGGATCTGTTTTCCGATGACACCGCGTTGCGGCTGGCGTCTTTTATTGAGACCTGTTTGTTTGAGCTTGTGCAGCAATGTTTGATAGCTGATCTGGAGCGCTTTGGCGGTCTCCTTGCGGTTCCATCGGTTTTCGCTGAGAACTCTGAGAATCATGTCTCTTTCGGCTTCCTCCACGATCAGCCGCTTATAGGCGCTCAATGGCATTGAATGTTTCGATCGCTCTGCGTTCCGCCATCGTCCCATCGGGGAGCGTTTTGCGAGAAGGGCCTCGACCATGGCGGCGTTGCCGTCTAGAGTCACGTAGGTGTTCACGCAGTTTTCCAGTTCGCGAATGTTGCCGGGCCAATCGTATTCGCAGAGGGTCTGGAGGAGGTCGCCCGTGATGTGCCGGCAGTCGCGATTCCGGTGAAGGCAGGAGAGCTCGAGAAAATGGCTAATCAAATCGGGGATGTCTTCTTTGCGGTCACGCAAGGGCGGAAGCTGTATGGTCACGATGTTGATGCGGTAAAAGAGGTCCAGGCGAAAATTTCCCGCGGCAACATCGTTTTCGAGATTCCGCCGCGTGGCGCAAATGATGCGAGGAACTGCGACGCTGTACTGTCTGTCGTTGAACTGACGGATGTCGCGGTCTTGAAACAACTCGAGGAGCCCGGCCTGCAGAGTCGTATCAAGTTCTGCGACTTCCTCGATAAACAGCGTACCGGGGGAAGCACTCAGCGCCCGCGCTGGAAGCGCCCAGCCGAGCGACAGGTGGGCGGCGCTGGGATGGCTTTCCTGATTTTTCGCGGGCGACGCGGCTACGCTCGAGTCCATGCGTGTGAATGGGCCCGTACGCCAGGGAGAGCGCCGGTGAATTTCCCGACCGATCACTTCTTTGCCCGTCCCGCGCTCACCTTGCAGCAGGACGGGAACCGATGCGCCGCTCACTTTTTCGACCGCTTGCCGAACTTCTTCCATGGCCGCGGAGCGTCCGAAAAGGATGTGGTCGGGTATAGTAGGCACAGCCAGTCTATTCATCGCTTGCGGACCGAGTTCCTCTCACGATTCATATCCACTTGGTGCAAAACGACCGGGAATCATCCTTTCGCGGACTCGCGGCATTAGGATCAGAGCATTTGCCGGGCCAATGGAAGGGAAAGGCCCAGTAGATGAAGCTGCGGATCGTGGCGGGAAGCCCTTTGATCACAGTAAGATATGGAGGAGAGGCAGACGGACGAGCCGACAAGGACAAACCGGGAGGGAGGGAATGGTGCCTCGGGAAGATAAAAGCGAAAATTCTTTTTATAGTTTCGCTAAGACTGCTCGGCTAACCATTCTCCGGCGAAATTGGCAGGCCCAGAGGGCGAGTAGGCTTATGCAGGGAGCCGAGCAGAGGTTGGGGTTCGTCCCTTGGAATATCGCGGCGCGTGATCGTGCCAATTTGATTCCGTGCGGATAGCGAAATCAATTCTCGTCGGACCAATCCACTGTCTGGCTGCTTCAGCCAAGCATGCCAAGCGCGTGCATCAGTTCGGCGATCAACAGGGTTCCGCCGGCGGCGCCGCGAATCGTATTGTGGCCCAGCAGCACGAATTTGTTGCCAAGCACTGGACACGAACGCACTCGGCCCACTTGGACCGCCATCCCTCCAAACTTTTCAACATCCAGTCGGGGCTGCGGCCGGTCAAAGTCGTCATGGCAGATAATCGGCTGAGCGGGAGCGCTGGGCAAGTGCAGCCTTTGCGGCTCTCCGGAGAATGCCCGGAAAGCTGCCAGAATGTCCTCCGGTGAAGCCGCCTCTTCGCATTCCACGGAAATCGTTTCGGTGTGACCGTAGACCACGGGCACGCGCGTGGCTTGTGCACTGATCACGAATGGGGCCGGCGTGACGGAATTATTTGCAAGTGATCCGAGGATCTTCCGCGTTTCGCATTCGATTTTTTCTTCTTCTCCCCCGATGAACGGAACAATGTTTGCGGTTGCGTCCAGCGATGAGACGCCCGGATAGCCTGCGCCGGAGAGCGCCTGCAGTGTGGTCACCAAAACGCGCCGGGGCCGCAAGGGACGAAGCGCAGCAAGCGTCATGGCGAGGAACACGGTTGAGCAATTCGGATTGGTCGCGATCGCCCCGCTCCAATCACGGGATTTCTGCTGTTGGGAAATCAGTCCGAGGTGGCCGGGGTTGACCTCCGGCACCAGAAGTGGAACCAGGGAATCCATACGATGGTTTCGTGCGTTGCTGACAACCCAATGGCCAGCCGCCGCGAACTCCTCTTCGACTTCACCCGCGACAGACGGATCCAATGCCGAGAAGATCAGTTTTGGGCCACGACCGGCTTTCACCGTTTCGACAGGAATTTCCGCTATATATGACGGGCATGCAACAGGGAGGCGCCAGGCGAGTTCACTGTAACGTTTGCCGACGGAGCGGCCGCTTGCCGCCAACCAGGTTGCGCGAAACCACGGGTGAGCGGCGAGCAAGCTGGCGAATTGCTGGCCGACTGCTCCTGTTGCGCCGAGAATGCCGACCTCAATGCGAGGCTTGTAGGGGCGCCGTCGGCGCGTTCTTTCGTGGCGGCGCGAACGGTCGAACTGTGCAGAAGTGCTCAATGGATTCTTCCCGCGGAGCCTCGGGAATTGAGGCCGTGTAGACAAAACTCCCGGTGGGCGCTCGCGAGCGCCGCCTGCAGGTCGCTCTGCGCCACCACGAACGAGAAGCCGTACCCTGGCGAGCGCTCGCCGGCGGCGAGGACGCTCACCTTTTGCCGGGAGAACAGGTCGGAGGTGCGTCTGCTCAGTTCCAATGCGGTGTTCGTGTAGTGCCCCGCTAGTGTGACAATCGCGACGCCGTGACGAACGGTTATCCGCATGGCCTTTCTTTCGAGCGAACCTGGCGAGAACTCATTTCGCACCGCCTCGACCACGCCCTCAGCAAAATCAGCGGAAACGGCGAGACATACCTCGTCTTGACGCGGCGGGTGCGAAGCCACGGGCACGCATTTTCGAATCGCTGCATTGGTCCAGCCCGACGCACTGAAGTCACGCAATTCCGCGGCTATCCCCGCCCGGTGAATGGAGATCAAAGCTGCATCACTGACAGCAACGAGCGCCTTAATTCCTTTGCCGTTCGAGCAATCATCGTCCCTGATGATCGTTCCCGGGCGTTCCGGCGCGAAAGTGTTGCAAATCCGCACGGAGATGCCGCGCCCGATCATGGGGCGAAGGGTCTTTCGGTGCAACACCTTGGCGCCAAATTCAGCCAGGTCGCCCGCTTCCTCATAGGAGATCTCGGGGATCGTGCCGGCTTCGGGCACCAGGTGCGGATCGGCGGTTAGCAGTCCGTCGACATCCTTCCAGATGGCTACTTCGTCGGCGTCGATCACTGCGGCGAGGATGGTCGCCGAATAATCGGAGCCGCCGCGCCCAAGAGTGGTGAGCACCCCCTCCGGTGTGGCGCCAATGAAGCCAGTCACAACCGGCACAATTCCTTGACGCACGAGCGGGCCCAGGCGCGCGTCGCAGAGCTGGCGTGTCAAATGCATCCGAGGGTCCGCCGCGCCATGGTTCGAATTGGTCACGATCAGCTCAGTAGCCTCGATTGCCTCGCTTGTGATCCCTCGCTCCGCGAGTGCGGCCGCGACCAGAAAAACTGAAAGGCGCTCGCCCAGGCTTGCCATTTCGTCACGCGACCGCGGTGTCAGTCCGCACCGCAGAGCCGCTTCCTGGCAGAGCCGGCTACCCTGGTGGCATAACTTCCGCATTCTCCGCCGCAGTTGGTTCCGCGTTACTTGAGAACGGATCAAAGCGCTCGCTGCGGCAGTATGCCGTTTCCGAAGGCTTTCCAAGATCGCCGCTGCATGCTGGAAATTCCCGGATGTGGACTGTTCCGCGGCCTCAATCAATTTGTCTGTCACGCCGCTCATCGCGGACACGACGACGATGACATGGCTCTCGCGCGAAGCGGCGCGAACAATCTCGATGACTCTTGCGATGCAGGATGCGTCGCCCACTGAAGTGCCGCCAAATTTCATCACCCGTAGCGGCTTGGTTGCGTTTGTGGCTTGACGAGCGACATGTTGGGCGTAAACAGATTGGCCCGCATGGCCCGTAAAACTACGGACATTCGCGTTGGCGACGTTGCGAGCTTTAGGAGAGCTTGTTGTCATGTGCCCTTTGATTCTGGCGTCGGGTTGTCCTTGGGAAGCCATAGTTCAAATCACTAGGGTCGAGGGACGCGCACCGCGGTGAGCTCCCGAATCCACTCTTCATGCTGAGAAGGCCGAACCCTCGGTTCGGGACAACTGAGCACGCAAGCGCGCACCAATTCGGGCTGTTCCCATGGAACATCGTGGTAGCCGGACTCGAGGAACGCGCTCGCACGGTTCCTGATCCACTCCTGCGGGAAGAGCGCGATCGTGTCATTCTCCGTGATCTTGGGAGCGGTTCGAAGGGGCATTCCGGAAGCGGCGGCGTACAATGCCGCGGGCAGGTCGCGTCCTGGGCCAAGCGTCAAGTGTCCCACTTGGGTGGCCCGCGGATTCATCTCAATGAGATGGGCGTTGCCGGTCTGTTCGTCCAAGATGAAATCAAACCCGTGCAATCCGGAAAGTTCGAGCCTGCGCACGACTTTCTTTATCGCAAGAGACATTTCAGCATTGTCTATCGCACGAAGGACACTAGCCGGTCCACCGGTGTAT